>JBBIMH010000001.1:0-9075 GCA_037444505.1 Nitrospirota bacterium
GGACTACACCACCAGGGCTATGGATCTTATCACCCCCATAGGCAAGGGTCAGCGAGGCATGATCGTTGCCCCGCCCAGAACTGGAAAGACCATGTTGCTCCAGGCCATCGCAAAAGCCATATTGAAGAACCACGCCGAGATAAAGCTGATAGTGCTGCTCATAGACGAAAGGCCTGAAGAGGTGACCGACTGGCAGCGCCAGGTAAAGGCCGAGATCATAAGCTCCACATTTGACGAGCCGCCGCAGAGACACGTTCAGGTGGCAGATATGGTGATCGAGCGGGCCAAAAGGCTCGTTGAGCATAAGAAGGACGTCGTAATTTTGCTTGACAGCATCACCCGTCTTGCAAGGGCGCATAACGCCATCATCCCAGCCTCGGGCAAGGTCCTGTCTGGAGGTCTCGATGCAAACGCGCTTCAGAGGCCCAAGAGGTTCTTCGGCGCCGCCAGGAACATCGAAGGCGGAGGAAGCCTCACGATCCTCGCTACCGCCCTTATCGACACCGGAAGCCGCATGGACGACGTCATATTCGAAGAATTCAAGGGCACTGGCAACATGGAGCTCCATTTAGACAGGAAGCTGGTAGACAAGAGGGTCTTCCCTGCCATAGACATAAATGCATCCGGCACCCGCAAGGAAGAGCTACTCGTGGACAAGGACGACCTGAACCGCATGTGGGTGCTCAGAAAGGTACTGAACCCCCTTTCCACGGTCGAGAGCATGGAGTTCCTGCTCGAAAAGCTCAAACAGACCAAGACCAATCGGGAATTTCTCGACTCCATGAACAGGTGATGCGCCCGTCCTAATTATTTATATGGAATGGGCGCTGCCGATTTCCTGATTTTTCCGCTTGTATTTTTGGAGAAGTTAGTATAATATTTATGCCTCGACTGCGCGACCACGGATAAGCAGGTATTATCTGTGGTTTTTATTTTAGGAGGAAATCATGAAACAGGGAACCCATCCGGAGTATAAGATCGCCACTGTCGCCTGCGCCTGCGGCGAGACGTTCCAGACGCGGTCCACCAAGGAGACCATCAGGCTCGACATATGCTCCGCCTGTCATCCGTTTTTCACAGGCAAGCAGAAGCTCATCGACACCGAGGGCCGTATCGACAAATTCAAGAAGAAGTACAAAAAGGCATAGCTTCGAGAGGCAGGCGGCGCAAGAGCGAAACCTGCGTCTGCTGTTTGCCGCATGAGCGGAGATCTGCATTTTGGCTGGACGGTTGGACATAGGCGGTCAGGCTGTGCTCGAGGGCGTGATGATGCGCTCTCCCCACAGTTTTACGGTCGCTGTGAGGCGCGGCGGCAGACCCGACGGAGAGATAGCGCTTTTAAAAGAGGGGCTTCGGCCGATTGGAGAGCGCTACCCTCTGCTCAAGATGAAGTTCGTTCGTGGCACTGTGGTCCTGTTCGAGGCCATGTGGCTGGGGATCAGGGCGCTCAACTTCTCTGCCAACGAAGCGTTCGAGTCCCAGAACGGAAAAAAGGAGGAGATTGGGCCGCTTGCAATGGCGGGGACGCTGCTTTTAGCCGTCGGCCTCGGCATTGGACTCTTTCTGGTTGTTCCGCTCCTGCTCACGAACCTTCTCGGCGCGAGATACGAACACATGGCTGCAAACAGCCTGGCCTTCAATCTGACGGACGGAGCATTTAGGATAGGGATATTTCTCGGCTATGTCTCGGCGATTTCGTTTATGAAAGACATCAGAAGGGTCTTCGAGTATCACGGAGCGGAGCACAAGGCCATAGCGGCATGGGAAGCGGGCGTTGAGCTCACTGTAGAGAATGCCCGGAGGTTCCCGAAGATTCATCCTCGCTGCGGCACCAGTTTTCTGCTCGTCGTCATCGTCCTGTCCATAGCCGTTTTTTCATTTATACCGGCGGAATGGCCCTTGTGGGCGAAGGGGCTGTCGCGGCTAATGTTGCTGCCTGTGATAGCCGGCCTGTCGTATGAATTCATAAAGCTGTCGGCGAGAAAGCGGGGACGGCCGTTGTTCGAGGCCCTCATTCTCCCGGGCCTCTGGCTGCAGCGGCTCACTACCAAGGAGCCCTCGGATGATCAGATAGAAATAGCGCTGAAGGCGCTTACCGAGGCCCTGGCCCTGGAACCCCGCTGAGGCGGGGTTTTTTATTCAGATTTCTCGGAATATTGTCATGACTCTTAAACCCCGTGTCCCACAAGGAACCGTACAAATACCCGTCGACCGCAACGGAGAAGCGGAGCGGTCCGCGGATATTCTCTTTTACGCTAACGATATGCTTTGACTATGCTTAAAAAATTAGACGCAGTCGCTGAAAAATACGATGAACTCTCCCGGCAGCTCGAAGACCCTACAGTCGCCTCTGATCATCAGAAGTACCAGAGGCTCTCGAAGGAGCGGGCTGAGATCGAGGACGTGGTGCTCCACTATCGCGCCTATCTGGGGGTATTGAAGCAGATAGAGGATGCGGAGGAGATCATCAGAGACAAGGCCGCCGACCCCGAGCTTAAGGACATGGCGGAGGCGGAGCTCAAGGAGCTGCAGCCGAGGCTCGAGCGGATGGAGCAGGAACTGAGGCTGATGCTCGTTCCGAAGGATCCCAGGGACGAAAAGAACATATTCCTCGAGATACGCGCGGGCGCGGGCGGGGACGAGGCAGGCCTCTTCGCTGCGGAGCTGTTCCGAATGTATTCGCGCTATGCAGAAAAGAGGCGCTGGAAGGTGACCGTCCTTGATATGACCACAACCGGAGTGGGCGGCGTGAAAGAGGTGATCGCGCAGATACAGGGCAAGGGCGTATACAGCAGGCTCAAATACGAAAGCGGCGTGCACAGGGTGCAGCGCGTGCCTGCGACGGAGGCAAGCGGAAGGATACATACCTCCACTGCCACTGTCGCGGTGCTGCCAGAGGCGGAGGACGTCGATATCCAGATCGATCCCAAGGACCTGAGGATAGACACGTACTGCTCATCAGGCCCCGGCGGCCAGAGCGTGAACACCACATATTCTGCTGTCAGGATAACCCATATCCCCACAGGAGAGGTGGTAGCCTGCCAGGACGAGAGGTCTCAGCTCAAGAACAGAGAAAAGGCCATGAAGATACTCAAGTCCAGGCTGCTGGAGAAGGAGCGCCAGAAGAAAGAGGCGGAGCTAGCCCAGGAGCGGAAATCGCAGGTAGGCACCGGCGAGAGGAGCGAAAAGATACGTACCTACAATTTCCCGCAGAGCAGGGTGACGGACCATCGCATAGGCATGTCCGTATATCGCATTGATGCCGTTATGGACGGGGACTTAGACGAGTTCATCGACGCCCTGACTGCGCATGACAACGCAGAGAGGCTCAAGAATCTATAAGATATAGTGAAGATCTCCGAAGCCATAGGCAGCGCAGCCCGAAGGCTGGCAGATGCGGGCGTGCCCGCGCCTGCCTTCGATGCCGAGCTTCTGCTCAGGCATATATTGGGCAGAGACAGGGCGTGGGTCATCGCCCACCGCGATGATGACATGGATGAGGACGGCATAAGGGCATTCAAGGCCGCTGTCTCGCGCAGGGCATCGCGGGAGCCCCTTCAGTATATAATCGGCAGCCAGGAGTTCTGGGGGCTCGATTTCGCGGTGACAAGGGATGTGCTCATTCCAAGGCCTGAGACAGAGCTCGTCGTAGAGACGGTGCTCGAAGCAATCAAAGATAAGGCGGCCCCCATCGTGATAGATTTATGCACTGGCTCGGGCTGCATTGCGGTAAGCATCGCCAAGGAGCATAAAGGCGCCCGTGTATTTGCAACGGATATATCTCCAATGGCGCTCGAGACCGCCATAGAGAACAGCCGAAGGCACGGCGTATCTGGAAGCATAAGATTTATGGAGGGAGACCTGTTCGGGCCGCTCGCCGAGCTCTCGATAAAGGGCATGGTGGATGTGGTGGCATCCAATCCGCCTTATATTTCGGAAGGCGATATAGCAGGCCTTCAGCCGGAGGTCAGGGACTATGAACCCCGGCAGGCCCTCGCTGCAGGACCAAAGGGAACCGAGATACAGCAAAGGATCATAGAGGCCGCGCCGGATTTTCTGAAGGGCGGCGGCCTGCTTGTCATGGAGATGGGCCTGTGTCAGGCGGAAGCGCTGACTCAGATGCTGGGCCGAACTGGAGTATTCGACTGCCCGAAGGTCCTGAAAGACCTCGCAGGGATCGAACGGGTGATCGTGGCGAAGAAACGTTAATTACGCAGGGCTCAAAGCGCAGAGAGCAGAGCTTAAACCCCTTGCGCCATGCTCTATGCGTTGTGCACTATCTTATGAAGACCATTGTAATAAGAGGCGGCAGAAGGCTCGAGGGCGAGGTATATATAAGCGGCGCAAAGAACGCCGCCCTGCCCATCATCACCGCCGGGCTGCTCTGCAGCGGCAGGCACAAGATATTCAATGTGCCTGACCTCGCTGACGTGAAGACCTTAGGCATGATCCTCGGCAATATGGGCGTGTCTTTTTCCATGAGCGGGAATGTGGTGAGCCTCGACGCCTCAGGGCTTTCGAATCCCGAGGCCCCCTATGACCTTGTAAGAACGATGAGGGCGTCTGTGCTCGTACTCGGTCCGCTTGTTGCAAGGACCGGAAGGGCGCGTGTGTCGCTCCCAGGCGGTTGCGCCATCGGTGCGAGGCCCATAAACCTGCACCTCATGGGTCTCGAGAAGATGGGCGCGGACATAGAGATAGAGCACGGCTACGTAATCGCAAAGGCAAACAGGCTCAGGGGAAGCCATATCTACTTCGACACGGTCACAGTGACAGGCACGGAGAATCTGATGATGGCGGCGGTCCTCGCAGAGGGCGAGACCATCCTCGAGAATGCCGCACGCGAGCCCGAGGTGGTCGACCTTGCGAATGCGCTCAACCGCATGGGCGCCAAGATCGAAGGCGCCGGCACCGACATTATAAAGATACGAGGAGTAAATGAGCTCTCGCCGATGGACTACTCTGTAATGCCCGACAGGATAGAGGCAGGCACCTTTGTCATTGCAGCGGCGATCACCGGAGGCAGGGTGGCCGTCAGAAACTGCGTTCCTGCCCATCTGGATGCTGTGCTTTCCAAGCTCCAAGAGGCCGGAGCTGATATAAAGGCGGAAGGTGATGTAATACGGGTCTCCGGCGGGAATCGGATAAAGGCGGTCAACATCAAAACCCTCCCCTATCCAGGTTTTCCGACCGACATGCAGGCCCAGTTCATGAGCCTCATGGCTGTTGCAGACGGCACGAGCGTCATCCATGAAACGATATTTGAGAACCGTTTCACGCATGTTGCGGAGCTCAGGAGGTTGGGGGCGGACATCCAGACCGAGGGCAGGAGCGCCGTGGTGAAAGGCGTGGAAGGCCTCTCCGGAGCCCCTGTGATGGCGACGGACCTGAGAGCGAGCGCCTCGCTCATACTCGCGGGTCTGGCCGCCGAGGGCGAGACTGTGGTGTCTCGTATATATCATCTCGACCGAGGTTATGAGCATATAGAGCGGAAGCTCTCTGCACTGGGAGCGGATATAAAGAGGGTGTGAGGTTTTGATGAAGATCATAGATTCGAGGCAGCAGGACATTGCTACAGAGCTTAGGCGCATCATGAGCCGCGGCGAGACCGCCACAGAAGAGGTGGCCGCCATAGTGAAGGAAGTCGTGGAGCGCGTGCGCAAGGAGGGAGACCCGGCAGTGCTCGAGTATACAGAGAAGTTCGATCGGGTGGCCCTCACGCTCAAAGACATTAGGGTGTCCCGGGAAGAGATCAACGACGCCTATAACAGAGTGGAGCCCAAGAAGGTTGAGGCCCTGAGGCTCGCGGCAAATAATATCCGGATGTTTCACGAAAAGCAGAAGATAAGTTCATGGGTGAGCCAAGAGGCCGACGGCGTGATCCTCGGCCAACTCGTAAGGCCGCTGTCGAGCGCAGGCATTTACGTCCCCGGCGGCAAGGCATGCTATCCGTCATCCGTGTTGATGAACACCATCCCTGCAAAGGTGGCTGGGGTACAGCAGCTCGTGATGTGCTCGCCGGCGCCCGGAGGCAATCTCAATCCTTACATACTCGTTGCAGCGGACATAGCAGGCATGGACGAGATATATAAGATCGGCGGTGCGCAGGCGGTCGCAGCCATGGCCTACGGCACAGCCACTATACCCCGGGTGGACAAGATAGTTGGGCCTGGCAATATCTACGTTGCGACTGCGAAGCGCTTTGTCTTCGGCCAGGTGGACATAGACATGATCGCGGGACCAAGCGAGATACTCGTCATCGCAGACAACTCCGCTGATCCCGAGTACGTCGCCGCTGATTTGCTTTCGCAGGCCGAGCATGATGAGCTCGCGTCATCCATACTTGTAACGACGTCGAAGACGATTGCAGAAAGGGTGGACGCGGAAGTGGAGAGGCAGCTTGCGCTGCTTTCCAGGAAGGAGATCGCCAGAAAGGCCATTGACAAGTTCGGCATGATAGTGGTGGTGGAGACCTTGGAACAGGCGGCGGAAGTCTCGAACTCCATTGCGCCCGAGCATCTCGAGCTTGCGGTGGAAAAGCCGTTCGAGCTCTTGGGTATGATAAAAAACGCAGGCGCGATATTCCTGGGTCACTATACGCCGGAGCCGGTCGGAGACTATATAGCAGGCCCGAACCATGTCCTGCCCACAGGAGGTACTGCTAGGTTTTCATCGCCGCTATCGACAGAGGATTTCATAAAGAAGTCGAGTCTCATCTTCTATACAAAGGTCGGGCTGGACAAAGTAGGCGAGGCAGTGATGCAGATTGCGGATGTAGAGGGGCTCGAGGCGCATGGCAATACGATCAAAGTGAGAATGGCGAAAGGCGACGCCTGAATCCGAATAATTCTCGCGTTGTACAAGATTTTTAAAGGAGAAACATATGCCGACAAAATCCAAGACGCCGGACACCCGGACCGAAGGCAGGCTCCGCCTCGGCCTTCCCAAGGGCAGCCTACAGGAATCCACCTTCAAGCTTTTCGACAAGGCAGGCTATAGAATACAGGTAGGCTCCCGGAGCTACTATCCGACCATAGACGATCCCGACATAGAATGCATCATGGTCAGGGCACAGGAGATGGCCCGCTACGTGGACAACGGCATATTCGATGTGGGCATCACAGGCAAGGACTGGATACTCGAGCAAAATGCGGATGTGGTGGAGGTGGCCGAGCTCAGATACGCCAAGGGCGGGCTGAACCCGGTCCGCTGGGTGGTTGCAGTGCCCGAGGACTCTCCGATCAAGACCATAAAGGACCTGAAAGGAAAGCGCATCGCAACCGAGCTCGTAGGATATACGAAGCGTTATCTAAAGTCGAAGGGCATAGAGGCGGAAATCGAGTTCTCATGGGGAGCTACAGAAGTGAAGCCGCCGAGGCTCGCAGACGCCATCGTCGAGCTTACGGAGACAGGGAGTTCTTTGAGGGCGAACAAGCTCCGCATAGTGGAGGTGATGCTCGAGTCCACCACGAGGGTCATCGCGAACAAGAAGGCATGGAAGGATCCGTGGAAGAAGAAGAAGATAGAGAACATGGCGATGCTCCTCCAGGGAGCGCTCGCTGCAGAGCAGAAGGTGGGGCTAAAGATGAATGTCCCCAAGAAGGCCCTCAAGGAGGTCTGCGGCATCCTACCCGCCATGCACTCGCCGACCATATCACATCAAGCCGACCCGGAATGGGTGAGCCTCGAGGTGATGCTGGATGAAAAGGAGTCGCGCGACCTCATTCCGAGGCTCAAGCGCCGCGGCGCGACAGGGATCGTAGAATATCCTCTGAACAAGGTCATTCCCTGAAATCGCGAAAGCCCGTCGAGACGCCTTTTTTTACAGCCGGCCTGGACATTTTTCTTGTACCCGGGCGCGGTTTCCTGTATATTCTATGGCGCAATGTCTGCAAAGCTCAGGGATATAAAAGGTCTCATCAGTCCTTCCATCCGCAGGCTCGAGGCCTATCATGTGGATGATTCAGCCGTCAGGGTGAAGCTCGATGCCATGGAGAACCCCTTCACCCTGCCGGAGGATCTGCGCACGGAGATCGGCCTTGCATGCCGGAATGCGAAGATCAACCGCTACCCTGATCCGTCAGCCGGCAGGCTGAAGCTCAAGATAGCGGAATACTGGGGCATGGAGCCGAATTCCATGCTGCTCGGAAACGGCTCCGACGAGCTCATCCAGATGCTCATCCTCGCCTTCGGCGGTCCGGTGGTAACACCTGTGCCTTCATTCGCCATGTACGAAATAACCGCGAAGGCCTTGTCTCAGAAGGTGGTGCCGGTGCCCCTTGATAAGGACTTTGCGCTCGATCCGGACAGGCTCCTAAAAAGCGCCGGCCGGGCCCGCGCAAGGGTGATCTTTCTTGCATGTCCGAACAACCCGACAGGAAACAGGTTCAGCGATGAGTCCATCCGGATGATCTTAGAAAGAGTGAGTGCGGCCGTGGTGATAGACGAGGCGTATTACAGCTTTTCCGGAAAGACATGGCTGCCCAGCCTCAGGGACTATCCCAACCTGCTTATTCTCAGGACGCTTTCCAAGATCGGGCTGGCTGGGCTGCGTGTCGGCGTCTTGACCGCGTCTCGGAAGGTGATAGAGGAGCTGAACAAGGTGAGGCTTCCGTACAATATCAATGTCCTCTCGCAGATAGTGGCTGAGATTTCGCTCAGCCGCAGAGAGGCAATCGACAGGCAGATTTCGATGTTGATTTCTGAACGCGGAAGACTTTATAATGAACTGACTAAAATAGAGGGCGTCCGGCCTTATCCGTCGGAGACGAATTTCATTCTGTTCAGGACGAAAACCAGCGCCGCGCGCATTCATGAAGGGTTGAAGCATCGCGGCATACTTATCAAGAACCTCGACAGACCCGGGCCGCTCAAAAACTGTCTCAGAGTGAGCATCGGCACGCCTGAAGAGAATAATGAGTTCGTGGCGGGCCTGCGGGAGCTCTCAGCCGGAAATTGAAGGATTTTGCAAATTTAACTAGTGATGAACTCGTAAAAAGTCCCATTTCACCGCAGAGGTAGCCGAGATCGCCGAGAAAGGTTCTGAATTAAAACGCATTTTTTCTGCGTGCTCTG
>JBBIMH010000002.1:0-6997 GCA_037444505.1 Nitrospirota bacterium
ACGAGGAAGATGATGCTCGAGACCGGCGGATTCTTCGAGAAGGCCTCAGACGTCGAGAAGGCGGTCGTCGGCGTGCACAATGGAAGGCCTGTGTACCTGGGGGATGTGGCAGACGTCTCCGACGGCTTCGAAGAGACCCAGCGGCTCACGAGGATAGGTTTCGGCGTGCATTACGCCGGAAAGGAGGGCTCGATCGAGCGGCCTGCGGTCACTGTGGCTCTCGCAAAGCGCCAGAAGCTGAATGCGGTCAAAATCTCTGAGCAGATACTGTCGAGGTTCGATGCTCTCAAGAAGGAGATAATACCGCCCGGCGTGGATGTGACCATTACGCGCAATGACGGAAAGACCGCCAACGATGCGGTCAATGAGCTCGTGTTCCATCTTGCGGTCTCAATAGTGATCGTCATCGCCCTCTTGTACTTTACGCTGGGATGGCGCGAGGCTGCGATCGTCGCCCTGGCCATACCGCTAACGCTGTTCATCACGCTCGCAGTGGGTATGATTGCAGGCCAGACCATAAACAGGATTACGCTGTTCGCGCTCATCCTGTCGCTCGGCCTTCTGGTGGACGACGCCATTGTGGTGGTGGAGAACATCCACAGGCACTACAAACTCCAGCAACAATCTAGGCTCCAGGCCGCAATTTTAGCGGTGAACGAGATAGGCATGCCCACGATACTCGCCACATTCACCGTGGTGCTCGCATTCATCCCGATGGCCTTCGTGACGGGTATGATGGGGCCGTACATGAGGCCGATCCCCTTTAACGTGCCTGTTGCGATGATCACCTCTCTATTGGTTGCATTCGTAGTGACGCCGTGGGCGAGCTACAGGTTCATGAAGGCCGAGCACGGCAATGAGAGGCCGAAGCCTATCGAGGAGTCGCGTGTGTATCAGATATACAAGAGGATACTCGCCCCGCTCCTCGTCGAGCCGCGAAAGAGAAAGGTGTTTCTCGCTGCGGTTGCAGCTGTATTCGTTATCACCATGTCGTTCCCATTGTTTCAGTGGGTCAAGTTCAGGATGCTGCCTAAGGCGAACAAGAACACGTTCCTCGTGACCATAGACATGCCGGCAGGCACTGTGCTCGAGGCTACCGACAGGGTTGCACGGACTGTTGGCGACTATATAAGAAAATTGCCGGAGGTGAAGGACTACGAGACCTTCGTGGGTACAGGCTCTGTAATAGACTTCAATGGTCTTTTGCGTGGCGGCGCATTCAGAGAGGCGAGCCACTTCGCGGACATACGCGTGAACCTCATAGACAAGGAGGAGCGTAAGGCGTCGAGCGAGCAGATAGTGCTGCGCATTAGGCCGGACATCGCCAAGATAGCGGAGACGCACGGCGCGAACATAAAGATCGTCGAGGACCCGCCGGGGCCTCCAGTGCGTGCTACGGTCGTGGCCGAGATATACGGGCCGGATTATGTAAAACATCGGGAGATCGCGGGTAGGATAAAAGAGCTCTTCGCCAAGACAGAAGGGGTCGTGGATATAGACGACAGCCTGGAGGAGAAGCAGGAGAAGTACCGGCTTATCGTGGACAAAGAGAAGGCGGCTCTCGCGGGCATATCCACGGAGCAGATAGTCCATACCCTCAGGATGTCTGTGGCGGGCATGGCTGTGTCCACCCTCCATGTGCCGGAGTCGAAAAGCCCCATAGCGATCTTCCTCAGGCTGCCGAAGGGAGGTCGCTCCGGACTCGCAGACCTCGACCGGATATATGTTACGGGACCTCAAGGCAATCAGGTTCCGTTGTCCGCGCTCGTGAATGTCGTCCCCTCTGAGGTGGACAGACCGATATATCATAAGAACTTGAAGCCCGTGACATATGTGTACGGAGAGATGGCAGGAAGGAGCCAGGTGTATGCTGTCCTGGACATGGTAAGGCAGCTCTGGAAGGATCCACCTCCGGAAGGCTACAGGGTGAAGTGGGACGGCGAAATGAAGCTCACGCTGGACGTGTTCCGCGACCTGGGGGCTGCGATGGCGGTCGCTCTTATCGCGATATACCTCCTGCTCGTGGGCAGGTTCCGCTCGTTCACGACCCCTATTATCATCATGGCGGCGATTCCGCTCTCCATGATCGGGATAATGCCCGGCTTCGCAATCACGGGGGTGTACTTCAGCGCCACCTCGATGATAGGCGTCATAGCCCTGGCGGGCATCGTTGTCAGAAACTCCATCGTGCTGTTGGAGTTCATTCTCGACAAGAAGCACGAGGGCATGCCGCTCGAGCAGGCCTTGATAGAGGCGGGTGCGATCAGGCTTCGGCCCATTGTGCTCACTGCGGCGGCGGCGATCCTCGGCTCGGCGGTGATCGTGGCGGATCCGGTCTGGTCAGGTCTTGCGCTCGCCCTGATATTCGGCATGGTGGCGTCGACCGCGCTCACGTTGGTGGTCATACCGCTCTTCTACTATATCGTGGAGAGGAAGCACTGGCAGCAGGCGTAAAGACTTATTTAGCCGGGAATAAACACGGATTGCTGCGAAGGTCCCTCATCTGTGGAATGAGGGGCGTGCATCTAAGATCCTGATTTGCGCCACGAGGGAGGAAAGCGTCATGTCTGAAATAATAATTCAATGCAAAGACTGTATCAGCACCGTGACCATAGATAATCCGCCTCACAATGAGATCGACAGAGATCTTCTTGCAAGGCTCAACAAGGCAGTGGGCGGGCTTTTGTCTCAGGAAACGGAGCTGCGGGTGGTGCTGCTCAGGGCAACGGGCAGGAATTTCTCCACAGGCATAGACTATTCGAAGTTCACGAGATGGAAGAAGGAGGAGGCCGCTGGTTTTGCAGAGCAGGGCTACAGGCTGCTCAAGCAGATAGAGGGCCTTCCGGTGCCTGTCATCGCCGCGCTCAAGGGTGAGACTACCGGCGCCGGGCTGGGTCTGGCGCTGGCCGCCGACATTCGCATAGCATCGAGCGATGCAGTCTTCTCTTTTCCCGAGACGAGGATAGGCCTGCCCCCTATATTCGGCTCTTCACAGCGGCTCTACAAGACAGTGGGCATAGGCCGCGCAAAGGAGCTCTTGTTTACAGGCAGGACTGTGGATGCGGAAGAGGCGCAGAGGATCGGGCTTGTGAACATGGTCGTGCCGCCGGATGCGCTGGATGAGGAGGCGGAGAGGCTTGCGGTGAGAATAGCGGGCAACAGCCTGAGCGCCCTGCGCTCAGTGAAGATGCTCGTGAACTTCGGCCTGAGCGAAGGATATGACACAGGCCTCAGGCAGGAAGTCGCCGCCTTCGGCGAGGCTTTCAATCCCGACACAAGGCAGTGGGAAAGACTATAAAAAGGTCAGGCGATCGGACGGCGCAGCGCATGAGCAGGAAGTCCTCTTCATGCCGTCCGCCCGCTCCGCAATGACCATATATTTTTTGGAGGTGACATATGTATATAGCGGATACGAAGACGTGGTATCTCGAGAGGCTCATCAGGCTGATAGGGGGCATCTTCGTCCTTGGCAGCGTGCTGCTCGGGATGTTCGTGCATCCCGGGTTCTTCTATTTTACGGGATTCGTCGGTCTGATGCTGATTATTTTTGCCTTGACAGGCTTCTGCCCAATGAGTATTATCCTCTACGCTCTGGGCGCGAGAGAGCGCTGCAAGTGCTGAAAGGAGATTCTCAAATGCCGTTCTATGAATATATATGCGAGGCCTGCGGAAAGGACTTCGTGCTGCTGCAGTCCATGAACGCGAAGGCCGAAGATACAGTATGCCCGTATTGCGATGCGAAGAAAGCGAAGAAGGTCGTCTCTAAGTTCTCGTCTTATGGGAGCGGCTCTGTCTGCAGCCCCAGTGGAGGTTTTTCCTGGGGCGGTGGCTGAGGCGCGTGAAGCGATCCGCCGTGTGCGGGATCATGCAGCACAGCGTTGATGAAGAGCCTGAGAGTTCGGAAGATTCTCAGGCTCTTTTTTTGAGCGGATGTCAGGGGCGATAGAAAAAGGAGGTCTGCCGAGCCTTCTCCCCGAGCGAATAGGCTCTGGGCCGAGAGGGCGGACGAGTTGAGAGAGACGTGCCGCCCTCTACCGAAGGATCTTTCACTCTCTCGGCTTCGTCCAGACCAAAAACGGGCAGAGTTTGCACATGTTGAAGCCGGGATAGGTCTCGCCTGTCCTTGGGAATGACACCCCGCCGTCTCGCACGGTCCTCTCCAGGGTCCATCTCACAGTCGGCTCGAGCTGGTCTGCCGGCCATATCCAGTTTATCTCTCCCTGCTCCGTCTTTCCCGCTGTGTAGCTTCCGCTGCACATGGGCGTTATGTTGGGTTTGTTCGTTAGAAAAACGGCTGCCACACCGTGGCACGCAGAGCTGTTCATGGTCATAGTCATCTCGAAAGGGTGTATGTCCATGGCGGCGCACCAGTCGTTTCCGAGGTGATATGACTGCAGGACGTCGCTCATGCCGTGGATCACGTCCGGTCTGTACGGCGCCTTGTGCAACGGCGCGGTCGCAAAGGCGAGCAGACCGGGCTTCAGCCTCTTTTTCGTCTTTACAAAACGCTCCGCCTGCGCCTTGTCCTTGGTGTACTTGAAATGGCTCTTCACCTCTCCCTCGTCATACTCCTTCCAGCCGAATATATACTGGGCATTGGTGCAACCCATCCCCTTGAGCTCTGCAAGCAGAATGTCGCCCCGCTGCCGCGAGGCCGCAAGATAATGGCAGAAGGTGAATGGATGCGCAGAGACCTTGTGCAGCCCCTTGCCTTTGAAGTCGTCCAGCTCTTTCCGGTCATAAAAGAACTTCACTGCTACGGGATAGTACTTCATCCTAAGGAGGTTTCTGAGGCAGAATACTATGTCTGCATTGGAAAGGTTCTTTTTTTCGAGCATGGCCTTCGCAAAGGCCGCGTCGTCCAGCATGAGCATCGAATCGATCATCAAGCCCTCCTTTATAAATGGTCATAAGGCATAGGGCAGGGAGCGGTGCCCCTCGCGTCCCATCGCCTTTGTTTAATACACCCCCAGCAGATTCAGCGCCAGAAGCAGCAGACCGGCCGCTGCTATGCGCTTCACAGTGATGGGGCTTACCCTCTTGGCTATCTGCGGGGCGATGTATCCGCCGAGTATCGCAGCCGGAAACATGATGAGGAAGAAAATCCCGTCGAAGTTGCCGAATTGATAGTGGCGCATCGTCCCCATCAGCGTATTGAAGAATATGGCGAGGAGCGAGCTTCCCACGACCACATACATCGGGAGGCCCAGCACGACCGTCATCAGCGGTACCATGAAAGGCCCGCCGCCGAAACCGAACATGGATGAGATGATGGCGATCAGAAAACCGCCCAGGCAGCCCACTATTATATTCACCTTGAACTCGTGACCCCAGAAATTGACTATCATGGCTGTTCTCCTTGAATTTGGTCTCTTCCCCTGATGTCGGTTCAGGGGGCGTTGCATCGGTCTTACCACAGCAACCGCTGGAGGATCCCCTGAGAGGCTATTTTCCCCCCGCCTTTGCAGAGGCCTCGGCCTTCTTCTTGAATTCGTTTAAAATCGCCTGCTCCTTCTTGTTCCGCTCCAGATACTTCGGAGTTGTCTGCCAGAACATGAGCGCCGCCAGGATTATCAATATCCATCCGAAGATGAATTTGAACTGCTCGAGCGTAATGAGCTCAGTGAGCTTGGGCCCGATGAAGCCTCCGGCGACCATCGAAAGGCCTACCGTCACCCCCAGTTTCCAATTGATGAATTTTATCTTGGAATAGTTGTAGATGCCGCTCGCCTGCGAGAATAGCACAGTGGGCATCACAGTCCCTGCAACCACTGTATGTGGAAGGAGCCAGATGGAGACCAAAAGCGGGTTCAGTATGAATCCGCCGCCGGCTCCCATCAGCACCCCGAATACGGCGATTGCCAGGGTAAGGAAGAAGGGGCCGAAGAGGTTCACGCTGGTGCCTGCATTGCCGAGGTAGACGAGAGGGAACTTTATCACGTTCGTAAATGTCTTCGGCTCGCTCCTTGTCTCCTTGTCTGTTGCGGCGACGACGGTGTATTTGCCCGGCGCGAGTCCCTTTCTGATATTTATCTGCGCCTTGTACGCCCCGTCCGGAGCTACATCCACCGCCGCTGCCAGTACTTTATCAACAGAGCGGAAGCGGGCCTTTACGAGCTGCATCGAGCGTTTCTTATTCTCCTTGTCGTCCATGCCGGAAAGCAATTTCCCCCTCGAGCCTATGATGCTGCCCGTGAGAGAGGCCTGATGACGGTCTATCCTTATCTTCGCAGGTACAGAGTATACCGCCTCCGCGCCGATGTCCTTGATGGCCTTCGAAAACGACCATGCCTTGCCCGCTTTCTTGATCATTGCAATGACGTCCGCCTGATCCTTCGGAGCGAATATCTTGTAGTAGGCGGGCATTTCATCGGTCATATAGAGAATATACGGTCTTTTGCCCGTCTTTTTGTCCGGATCTGCATCGAACCTCGATGCCCTGACCTTCTCTTCCGACCAGACCTCGAGATACACCTTGCTTCCCTTGGGCGCCTTGCCGGTGACAGTGAGGCTGCCGCCGTTTTCAAGCGATGTCTTGTCTATGTCTATGGTGAGCCTCTGCGACGTCTTGGAAAAAGATCGGGTGGACTGCTCTTTGGCAAGGCCTGAGCCTGCCGGGAAGGCTAAAAGAAGCACGAGCAATGCTGATTGGTAGAGCCGTATTTTTTTGAACATCATGCCCCTCCTCATAGAGTTAGATTTTTTCGAACCGGTCAGGCCTGCAGTACATCCGTACGAAACCCGCTTAAAGCGCCCTGAAAATGGTATTCGAACTTTTCTCACCTTTGTGTGCCGACAGCCGAGGCATTGCGTCCGATGATAGCATAAGTTTCGCGGAACGACAACTTTTTACCGAAATTTAATAGCCATTATGTTTTCGAAAAAATCCTTGACTTGTACCCCGAATTTGAGAGTATGCTATTATTAGTTGAAATTTAAGCTAGACTTTAAAGTTTCGCATTCATCGTGAAGAAATTTTTTTCAAAAAAGTGACGAA
>JBBIMH010000003.1:0-5517 GCA_037444505.1 Nitrospirota bacterium
ATCCTCTCGCCGTCCCACTCTATCTCGAACAAGGAGATCTCGTCCGGAAGCCTTCTGCCGCTAAAGACCCTCTCGAACTCCTCACGCGCCCTCTGCGCCGCATCTCTGGAATGAAAGCGTTCCACCATCTCGAAGGCAAGCCGCTTCTTCGCCTCCATCGGATGGAGCGTGCCTGTCTCGAGCCCGGCCTTGAGCCGCTCGAGCTCATCGATCGAAATGGTGCTCAGGAGCTCATAATATCGGAGCATCAGCTCATCGCTTATGGACATCACCTTGCCGAAGATCTCCTTCGGCGGCTCATTGATGCCGATGTAGTTTCCGAGGCTCTTGCTCATCTTGTTCACGCCGTCGAGGCCCTCGAGAAGCGGCATGAGCACAAGGCACTGCGGCTCCTGGCCGTATTCCTTCTGGAGCTCCCGGCCCACAAGCAGGTTGAACTTCTGGTCCGTACCGCCGAGCTCCACGTCCGCCTTGAGCGCCACGGAATCGTAGCCTTGGATCAGGGGATATAGAAACTCATGGATGCTTATGGGCAGCTCGGCCTCATAGCGTTTGTGGAAGTCCTCCCGCTCGAGCATACGCGCTACTGTATATTTCGCCGCAAGCTGGACTATGTCCTCTGCACCGAGTCTCGAGAGCCACTCGCTGTTAAATGCAATCCTGGTCTTCACAGGATCAAGTATCTTATATATCTGGGCCTGATAGGTCTTCGCATTCTCAACCACCTCTTTCCGTGTGAGGTGCCTACGCGTCTCGGACTTGCCTGTTGGATCACCTATCATGCCGGTGAAGTCGCCTATGAGGAATATCACCTCATGCCCTAATTCCTGAAACTGGCGCATCTTGTTCAGGAGCACTGTATGGCCGAGATGGATATCCGGGGCAGTGGGATCGAAACCCGCCTTGATGCGGAGCGGCCTGCCAGTGGAGACGGAGCGCTCGAGTTTCTTGAGCAGTTCGTCTTCGACGATTATCTCCACTGCGCCCCGTTTGATAATGGCGAGCTGCTGTTTGGCTGAGAGCATGTCCTAAAACCTCTTTCCGACCAGATCCAGTACTATATCCACAACCAGCGGGTGTGACCCCACATGATCCGTCAAGATGACCTCGAGCCCGGGGTGGCTTTTTTGCGCTTCATTTATGAGGCGGGGGACATCTATCGTCACGTGGCCCCCAGGTTGCATAAAGAACGGCACCACCGCGATCCTCCGCGCGCCCGCCTTGACAGCGGACTCTATCGCTGCAGACAACGTCGGACTCTGATGTATCAGGAAGGCCGTCTCGACGATTTCAAAGCCACCGCGGAGCTTGACGGCCTCCGCAATACGCAAGGCGGCGTCAGCAGAGCCTCGGGCTGCGCTCCCATGAAAGAGAATGATGACGGCGGTCTTCATGCCGCTCCTCGACTCGAGATTGCTGTTTCTATCACAGCACACGCCAAAAGTCAATTTTTTATTGACATACGCGACATAGCGGGATAATAAGATTTATAATGGATGGACATCCGTTGCCGATAATGCGGAGGTGTTGTATGGAAGAGAGGAAAGAGGAGGGTTTCGCTGTCAGAGACAGGAGGATATTCTCGCAAGAGGGCAAGGCCAGGGAGGAGGCGCCGGAGAAAGAGGAAAAAGACAAGACATCTGCTCAAGAGAAAGGCAATCAGGCCGAGCAGGCGTCTGCGGCCTTGCCGCCCCTTGACTTCTCTTCGTTCATACTGTCCCTCGCAGCATCCGCCCATGTATCCCTCGGCGTCATCCCGAATCCGGAGACCAAACTGCCCGCAAAGAACCTCCAGGCGGCTAAGCAGATGATAGACATCATCGCGATGCTCAAGGAGAAGACAAAGGGGAACCTCTCGCCTGATGAGGCTGCCATGATCGAAGACACGCTCTACTCCCTGCGCATGCTCTATATCAAGTCCGTGGAGGCCGGAGCATAGAAAAAGCGGCGATGGATGGCGCCGCTTTTCCGAGACTACTTTTTTTTCGAAGATTTTTTCTTGGTCGCTTTCTTGGACCCGCAGGCTGACTTGTGGCTCTTGCCGCACGACATACCGTTTCACCTCGCTTTCCGTCTAAAATTCCTGCCCATCGCTTATAATGGTGCAAATTATACTGGCAGGGCATGCCTTCATGACTTTTAGAACGTGATGAGCAAAATTCTACATGTGTTCTATCCCGTTCTCTTTGTCTCCGCCCTTTATCTTCTTTTCGAGATATTCCCTGGCGATATCCTTCCCCCCGAGGCCAAATGCGAGCGCGAGGGCAAGCACCACCCCGCCGAAGAGTATGGCGAATGCGACTGTGATGGCGCCCCTGCCTATGCCGAGTTGCTCGAGCGCCATCGTGACCGCGAGTATTCGGGCTCACGACCGGATATACGAGCCGCGCAAGCAGGTCCCTGGAGTATGTAAGGATGTCGCAGTCGTGAAGCGCTATCACATCGGCCTTGCCCGATGCCAGGATATAGCCGTAGGCCATCCAGGCGGACTTGCCTTTGCCGTCCGGGCCTGCGGAAAGGCCGTGCTCGTCGAGGGCGCGGTAAATCTCGACCATCCTGGGGCCGCTGTTCCAGATGATGTGAGTCTCTTGCGGCAGCGCTGAAAAGAAGTCCTTGGCGTGCTTGAATTCATCGTCATTGCACGGCCCAAGCGCCACCACGATCTGCCTGATATACTTTACAGCCTGGAGCTCTCTTACGATTCCCTTGAGCGCCTCTGCCTGGAGCTCTGAGTATAAAGAGGGGAGCACAAGGGCTATTGGCCTTTGGGCGGCATACACAGAAAGCTCGGACTCTATCCTCTCGAGATCCTGCCTGCCCAGCCTGTGAAATGTCGCGATCACGCCTGTTTGATAGAAGTCTGACATAGAGCACCTCCTCGAATGGCTAATGATTGCGGATGGATTGTAAGGAGAGCTCCCGAATCATTTACTAAGTATATATTCCAATCAGCCCTGGGTCAAGATAAAACTGAAAAATGTCATCGAAATGGACGAGACTGTTTGATTTAATATCGCCTCGAAGTGCATCTTTATCAGTTGACAACCGACTGCCGATTTGATAGAGTCCTCGGCGTGACCGGAGGAGATATGGTTAAGAGCGTACGGATCATACATTTAACCATTTTCGCTTTGCTATTTCTCTTCGTTTTGCAGGGCCGTAGCCTTGCTGCGAACCGTTATGTAGCACCCACCATTGCCGACTGCAATGCCGTCTGCGATTCAGTTTCAGACGACCCCTGCCTCTGTTACACCAACATCCAGACCGCCATAGACAACTCCGATGCAGGAACAGGAGACATAATAATCGTATATCCCGGTGACTATGTCGGAAACTTCGTTTTGAACAAGGCGGTCTCCATTTCAGGCACAGAGACCGCGCAGGTGCGTTTCTATGCACAAGGCTCGTCTCCTGCCCTTACCATAAATTCCACTGGGTCTTCTGTCGGTATAAAACGCATCACCTTCATGACAGGCGGCACAGGAATACGGGTCGTGAATGCCATGTCCTCCGTCGAGATAAAGAACAACATCTTCCGGCTCGGCTCATCAGGGACGGGGGTCATCGTGCAATCGTCCCCATCCACCCGAATCATCAACAACACATTCTATGGAAATGCGACGGCGATATCGAGGGACTCGGCCTCGATCGAGATAGTCAACAACATCTTCTCCCTCAACTCAACGAATATATCCCAGGCGGGACTTACGGATGAATCCAATATTTCCTACAACTGTTTCCACCCGGCTGCGAGCGAGCCTAATGGAAGCTATTATATACCAGATCAAGACCATCCCGACCCTGACCCGAAGTTCGTAAATCCGGACAATGGAGACTTCCATCTTCAAACAGGCTCGCCGTGCATAGATACAGGCTCTCCGAGCATATCCGATCCGAGTTTCTATCCGGATGTGCGGAGCGACATGGGGGCATACGGAGGCCCGGACACGGATACGATACCTTTTCCAGTTTCAGACCTGAGTGTCATATCCAAGACAGACAACTCTGTGACGGTATCATGGGGCCCGAACAGGTGTTATCTCACAGCCGGTTACAAGGTCTATTACGATTCCGACCGATCCGGGCCGCCGTATGAAGGCGCGGATTCGGATGACGGCGCAGGGAACGCGCTCCCTTCGCCCATAGACGCGGGAAACGTGACCCAATACACAATAGCGAACTTAGACCCGTCCGTAACGAAGCCTGCTGCGCCGACCGGGCTCGCATCAGAGCCCTTGAACAGCAGTCTGAGGCTGTTCTGGAATCCAGTATCCGGCGCGACAGGCTATAATGTCTATGCAGAGCCCGGTGACTGCGCCTCATCCTGCACCGAGCCCTCGACAAAGGCGGCGTCTGTCAGCACCAATTCTATAACCCTCTACGGGCTGGAGAACCCGGACCCGGATCCTCATTGTTACTGCATTGCGGTATCCGCCTATGCCCAGACAACATATTATATCGCGGTAAGGCCCTATTATTCTGATTCTTCTACGGAGGCTGTCCAGTACTCAAATGAGGTCTCGGTCGGCGTGGGCTCCATGCTCGAGAGCGACAAGTCAGCCGTGATCAGGGATTATCCTGAACCCATTGTGGCCAACCCTGATCTACCGAGCACAGGCTGCTTCATCGCAACCGCTGCATACGGGTATTATTCCTCTGAAGAGGTCCAGGCCTTGAGGCTCTTTCGCGACAGGTATTTAATGACCAACTCTTTCGGCAGGGCCTTCGTGGCATGGTACTACCTTGTCAGCCCGAAGATCGCTGCCCATATCAACAGTCATCCAGGACTCAAGCCGCTCGTGCGGGCCGGGCTCATGCCTGTTGTCTGGGCAGCGATGTTCATGACAACGACGACGCCGTTGATCAGACTGGGCGCATTCGGCATAATTGCGCTTTTGTTCGTATTTCTGATGAAGGCTTGGAGAAGAGGTCAAAGGCCATGAGAAGGCTCATGTTCGCAATGATATTTTTGGTTATATCCGGAGCCGGTCATGCCGCCGAGGTCATGGACAGGCCTCATTGGTCTTTCGAGCTCAAGGGAGGTCTGTTCTATCCCGAGATAGAGGACTGGAAGGCGTATTACGGAGACAGAAATACAGGCCAATACGCAGCTTCCCTGGCGTACAAGATATTCAGACAGATGGATATAGGCTTAGAGGCCGGCTACATCAAAGACAAAGGCAGGGGTCTTGCGCCCGGCCACTCGGCGGATGCAGGGTTGCCTGTGTACTCCGGCAGCGTCACCTATGAGCTATTCCCACTTAACATGTTCGTTCTTTTCAGGCTCGTTCTTTCGGAGAGGCAGTGGCTCGTCCCATATGTAGGGGGAGGATGGACGCGTATCTACTACAGAGAGAAGATAGAATCGCAGAGCACGGCAAGGGGCTATGCAGACGGCAATTTTGCCAAGGTCGGCATCCAGATACTGCTCGACGGCATGGACCCGAGCAGCGCCAACAGCCTGTACCTCGACTACGGTGTGGAGCACACGTATCTCTTTTTCGAGGTCCGAAAGAC
>JBBIMH010000004.1:0-5440 GCA_037444505.1 Nitrospirota bacterium
TTAAGGGGAGGCAAAGTTCGCCCTCTTATATAAGAGGGTGGGCAGGAGGGAGTTATTAAGCTGAGCAGAATAATATTAACATAAATTAGGCCGCGTATTTTGTTGTGGGTGCTTGAAAGAAGGAACGCACCTTATCCGATGTCTTCTGCAGCCTACGCAGATGCGATACGACTTCCTTCTTCATCTGATCTTTGGATGTGATTATTTTGCGGCCTATGCCGTTATTCTTCAAATCGTTCCACACCCACTCGTCAGGATTGAGCTCCGGCGAGTAGGGCGGGAGAAAGAACAATTGAAGCCGACCCTTTACCTTCTTAGATTCAATGAAGGTTTTAACCAGCTTGGCCTTATGCGCGGGATGACCGTCCACGATAAAGAAAATTCGCCCTGGAACATCATGAAGCAATCGTCTGAGGAACTCGATGAACACCTTTGCGCCTACACGCCCTTTGGCAACCATGAATCGAAGGTCTCCGCGAGCGGACACAGCCGAAATCATATTGCAGCCGAAACGTTGCCCTGTCGTGGATACGATAGGCGTCCGACCGCGCACCCCCCACGTGGTTCCCGCGTGAAAATCAGAGCGTATACCCGCTTCATCTCCAAAAAATATGCGAGCTTTCAGGCGTTTTGCCTTCGCCGCTATTTTGGGATATTCCTCGCTGAGCCACCGCTCCACTTCCTTGGGGTTTTGCTGGTAGGCTCGCCACATCGGCCTTTGAACAGTGAGCCCCAACTGATTGAGCAGGCGTCCGACCGACCAGCGGGAAACCTTTATCCTGAATTTACGATAAATCAAAGTCGAGATCATGGCGGTTGTCCACAAGGCGAACGGGAAATTCATCTGTTTCGGGTTCTTTCTCGTTACAGTCCGATAAATCCATCTGAAGGCCTTTCCATCCAGCTTTGGCGGTCGGCCGCCTCTTTTCTTGGCGTCCAACGCGCCCCATCCGCCATCCCGATAGCGAGCAAGCCAGCCATAAATCGTAACGCGGTTAATGCCCAGTGCTCGGGCGACAACCTCGGGACTTTCTCCCTCTTGTACGCTGGAAATCGCGCGCTTGCGCAATTCTGTAAGGGTTTTGTGGTTTAACCTGCGGGCATCGTTCTTTTTCATGCCCCCTTTATATCATATATTTATGCTTATATCAATACTATTTTGTGCAGAGTAATAACCGCTATTTTCAGGACAGATAGGGCTTGATATCTATCTTCAGCGCGTTGGGATCGACGGTTGCGACAGGCGTGCGCTTGTATCTGCCGCCCTCTCTTTCGAGAAGACTCACCTCTTCCGTCTCTTTGACGTCGAAGCTCCTGAGCAGCAGCACCCTCGGCCGCATCAGATCCGCCGTCTGATTGACCACAAGTCCGATCTCCCCTGTATCAAGTCTTAGCAGTGTGCCGATAGGGAAGATGCCAATCACGTTCACGAATACCTTGACCAGTACGGGATCGAATGCGGTCCCGCGTTTGGCGATGATGGTCCTCATTGCATCGTACGGCTCATGGACCGCATGATAATAGACCCTTGCAGAGGTGAGGGCGTCATATGCGTCTGCGATCTCTACTATCTTGGAAAACGGATGCATACCGAACAGCTCCGCGCCATATCTGGGATAGCCTGTGAGGTCGTGATGTTTGTGGTGCTCGAAGGCGGCGACAGCCGCGAGCCTGCCTACGCCCGGAAGCCCCGAGAGTATCACCGCCCCTTCTGCCGGATGTCGTTGCACTATCTCCCACTCAGCCTCAGTGAGCGCGCCCGGCTTGTTTATTATTTCAATAGGTATCCTCACCTTTCCTATGTCGTGCAACATGCCTGCAATGCTGAGCGCCGCCGCCCTCGGCCTGTCAAATGATAGATACGCGCCGACCGCTGCGCAGAGTATGGCCACATTCACGGAATGGGCGAAGGTATATTCGTCATAGAGCTTTATGCTCGTCAGGCCTATGAGCGCATCTCTATTCTCCATTATGCTGTCCACCATCGCATGGACGATGCCATGAAGCCTGCTGCTGCTGATGGACCTGCCTACGTGCGCGGAAGCAACGATGTCTTTTACCACCTCTATCGCTTCCATGTATATTTCCGACGCCTTCGACCCCTCTAAGGCCTTCTTCCGCTTTTCGAGAGGCATGAGCCTGTGCACCGTGATATGCCGGATACTGGCCTTGTTCATGATTGATGTGATGCCGCCTTCCCGTTCGAGGCCGAGTCGATCCTTCTTCAATATATATGCAAAAGCTACGAGCTCATCCCGCGCGAGGCCCGGTTGGAATACAATCCCGCCGATGTCACGGCCCGCAATGTCCTCGACAGTGAGCGAAAGGGCCTCTTCGAGCGGGATGGAGAGCGTCTCGAAGAAGAGCTCGCCCGAGACGAAATAGTACGAGGCCTCTTTTCTCTTCGAAAAAAGCCCTTCGAGGGTGTTTAAGAGCTGTTCTGCTGAGCCCAGGAGGAATGGGTGGGCCGGCGGATATATAAATGCATTCTTGAGGAGCGCTGCGAACTGTACGAATCCCATTTTGGCGGCCTCGATGAGCTGCTGCTGGTAATAGAATGAGAGGCGCTGTTCTTGCCGAGCGTCGGAACGGTCTTCATGCATGGATTCCCCTCCTCTCCATCTCAGCGATCGCCGCCAAGGCAGCCCTGCTTACGGCGAGCCGGGTCCTGCTGCGGCTCCACCACGGTCTCTTCGCAAGACGCGCCAAAAATCCGCGTGCCTTCGGTCCGCCCGCCTTGCCGAGCGATGATATCGCCTCGAGCCTGAGCTCGTGCGACGGCGGCATACGCCAGCGCCTCTTGAGGAGCGAGATGAGCGCTTGTTCTATCGCCTCGCTGCCGATCTGCAGACTGCCTATGCCGCGCGTGGCCATGAATCTTATATCGATGTCCCTGTCATCCAAGAACTTCACGAGCATATGCGCAGCCCTGCTGCCGCCAATGGTAATCAATGCCCGTACGACCTCCTGCCGTATCTGGAAGTTCCTGTGCCCTGCCACGCCGGCAAGATACTCTACTGCCTCTTCTTTCCTGCTCTCGCCGAGTATGCCCACGATGTTTCTGACGAAGTACCATCTCTCATCCGACAACCGTTCTCCGAGCAGGGCGATCTGGTTCTTTCCGAGATCTTTTAGGATATTGACCAGCGTCTTCCTGACCGACCTGTCGTCCTCCTCTGCGAGTATCTCGAGCAGCACAGGTGTCGCCTCTCTGTCTAGAAGGGAGAGGAAGGCAGTAACCGCTTTGTAGTCTTCCGAGTCCTTCGGTATATCCCTGAGGTCGGCGACAAGGCCTTGTAGCCGTCTTCTGTCAGCGGCTTTCTTGACCGCCTCGGACAGCCGCTGTCTGAACATAGGCTCCACAGGCATCTTGAACGACCTGAGAACGAGCGCCGCCCGGGTATACTGCCGGTTGTCGAGATAGAGGACCAAGGCGTCTTCGAGTATGCCAACTATCCTCGAAAATCCCGCCAGAGCGGATTCACCGGAGCCGGGAGACGCTGCCCGCTGGGCATAAGGCATCGCCTGTATGAGCGTAAAGACATTGGCATCGAGCATGTCCATCTCCGTCCCATAATCGGACAGCTGCCTGAGCGCCGCCATCTCCTCTTGAGAATACTCGCTCATCTGTTTTGCAAGTTCGAATATCTCCGCCGGGAGTGGGGTATCAGTCTTTTTGGGAGCGGAATCTTCAGAATGGGACGCAGTTTTGATGAGGAGCCCTGATATCTGCTGTCTTGTCCAGGATTTCACGAATCTCGCAGAAAGCAGCTCGTGCAGGTCATGCACGGCCTGTCCGCCTGATGCATCCATGTGTTCTTTGAGCATGATGCTGTCGAGCGCAGGATACATCATCCCCGCCACGAGCCTTTCCCGCCATCCTTGCTCGAGAGAAAGTATGGAATCCACGAGCGCATCTATAACAAGCGAAGACGCCTGTCCTCCCAACTCGATCGCCCTTCGGCTTGCATCCCGATATGCGGCAAAGAGCATCGCCTCTGCAGAGACGCCGTTTCCTGCTTTTGAAATGGAAAGCTCGAGGGCCTCTGCGCCGAAGCGCTTCGGGTCATCCAAGATCTGCGAGAGCAGGAGCCTCTTTCCGAAGAGATTGAGCTCCGCACCCCTGATGGTTTCTTTGACCGTCTCGATGTTCGCCGCTTTCAAGGACTCGCGGCCCGGACCGGGGGCTGCATCAATGGATGCCCTTACTACGTCCTCGAGCCCCGCCTCTCTCAGTCTGATATGAGGGGCGCCTTTCTCCCAAAGGAGCGATGCTGCACTGCCCTTGAGCCTCAAGACTTCAAGGGGTATCGCCAAAATCTCATAGAGCACCCTGAGCTCCGGCTCTGTAACGCCGGGCATGAACACAATCTCCCTAATACCCTTTCCGAAAAGGTCTGAGGCGAGGGACGTCACATGGCCGGAGTCCTTATGCAACGGCCTGTGTTCGCAGAAAAAACCCGTTTTCTGGATCGCTATACTGAAGCTCGGCGCCGTTTTGAGGAATCTTTCTATCGCCTTGTGGGAAGTAGAAATGCTCTGTGCATACAGCGGATTGTTAGGCGGATACAGTCTGACCGCCCTGATAGCGGAAAGTATGTCCCTAACTGTTTCGTTGACAGCCGAAGCATGCTCATCACGGCCTATCTCTTCGCGCATGTAATTAAAAGTAGCACAACAGACCGGAACTGTCAAAGCTGACGGCGCGGTTTTCGGGTCATTGCCTTATGTACTGGAACACCTCTACCCTTGAATTGAGCTGGTCCGCGACATAGATACGGTCGGCTTCGTCGATGGAAATGCCCGCAGGCAGGTGCATCTCTCCCGGCCTGGGACCGAGGCCGCCAACAAAGATGAGAGGCTCGCCTTGTTTATTGAAGACCTGAAAATTGCTGAATGCCGCATCAGTGACGTATATATGCCCCTCGGAATCTATATCGAGCCCCTTGGGGTTGGCCAGGAACCCAGGGCCATCTCCAACAGAGCCGAAGGCGGTGACGAAGCCGCCGTTCTCATCAAAGACCTGCACCCTGAAATTCCTGGCATCGAGCACATACACGCTCCCCTCTCTGTCCACGGCTATGTCCAGCGGAAAATTGAACTTTCCGTTCTCCTTGCCGCCTCCTCCAAAGTCAAAGAGCCTCTTCCCGTCGAGCCCAAACACGACCACCTTGTTGCCTATCGAGTCCACGACATATAGCCGCGACCTGACTTCGTCTATCGCCACGGCTACGGGTTTTCCATCCTTCATCTGAAAAGCGGTCCTGTATCTGCCCGTAGAGTCGTAGACGACAATCTTCTTTCCCTGCGCATCGGAGACATAGATGACACCTGAGCGGTCGAATGCCACTGACGACGGCATCTGTATAGCGCCTTCGTCTCCTATGACAAAGAGCCTTTTTGCCTGGAGATCGAAGAGGAGCACCTTTCGAAGCCCTAT
>JBBIMH010000005.1:0-5220 GCA_037444505.1 Nitrospirota bacterium
ATCTGCTGCATACGGCGGTGGTGAATCAGCTCGCCAATAAGCGCGCAGGCACTGCAGCGACCAAGAACAAGGCGCTGGTAAGCGGAGGCGGCAAGAAGCCCTGGAGGCAGAAGGGGACTGGCAGGGCGCGCGCTGGCAGCATCCGCTCGCCGCTCTGGAGGCATGGAGGCACGGTATTCGGTCCCGTGCCACGCGATTACTCCTACAGCATTCCAAAGAAGGAGAAGCGCTCCGCCATGCTCGCGGCTCTGTCGGCGAAGGTGAGCGAGAACAGGCTCATAGTGCTGGACAAGATAGAGCTTGCAGAGCCCAAGACAAGGTTGATGGCAGAGCTCCTCGAGAGGCTAGGCGTGAATGAAAATGCGCTGCTCCTGTTGCCGCAGGAGAACAGAAACGTCATGCTCGCGGCGCGTAATATACCCTCGGTCAAGGTGCTCAGGACGCAGAATCTGAATGTATACGATCTGCTGAAGTACCGTTATCTGATAACTACCGAGGACGCAATCAGCGCGATGAAGGAGGTATACGGCGTATGACTCCGGCTATCTATGATATAGTTCGTATGCCCCGCATCACGGAAAAAGGCACCAGGCTCAAGGAAAGGAACAACGTCATCACCTTCGAGGTGAGACGCGATGCCAATAAAGTTCAGGTGAGAAAGGCCATTGAGGCCATATTAAAGGTAAAGGTGGCCGATGTGACCACAGTCAATGTGGCTGGCAAAAAGAAGAGGCTCGGGCAGAGAATGGGCAGGCTTCCGGACTGGAAGAAGGCGTACGTCACGCTCAGACCGGGCGAGAAGATAGAAATGTTCGAGGGTGCTTAAATGCCGGTAAAATCATTCAATCCAACATCGCCGGGCAGGCGCTTCCAGACCGTATCTACGTTCGAGGATGTGACGCGTACGAGGCCTGAGAAGTCTCTTCTCATGAGGATCGTTGAGAAGGGCGGCCGGAACAACCGCGGAAAGATAACCGTACGCTATCGCGCCAGCTGGCACAAAAAGAAATACCGCATCATCGATTTCAGACGCGACAAGACGGGCGTGCCTGCAACGGTGGCGCATATAGAATATGATCCGAACCGCACTGCGCGGATAGCGCTTCTGCATTATGCGGACGGGGAGAAGCGCTATATACTGGCACCGGTCGGCCTCAAGCAGGGAGACACTGTGATGTCAGGTCCAGAGGCCGACATCAAACCAGGCAACGCCCTACCGATCAGCGCGATACCCGTGGGCACCGTACTGCACAATGTAGAGCTCAAAAAGGGCGCGGGCGGACAGCTCGCACGCAGTGCAGGTGCATCAGTCCAGCTCCTAGGCAAGGAAGGCGACTATGCGGTGATCCGCCTCAACTCCGGAGAGATACGCAGGGTGCGCACGGACTGCATGGCGACCGTGGGCCAGGTGGGGAATCTCGACCATGAAAATATCAGCATAGGAAAGGCGGGAAGGTCGCGCTGGCTCGGTAGGAGACCTCGGGTCCGCGGAGTGGCCATGAACCCTGTCGACCATCCGCTCGGGGGCGGGGAGGGTAAATCATCCGGCGGAAGGCCCGGCTGCTCGCCGTGGGGACTGCCCGACGGGACAAAGACGCGGAAGAATAAGGCTACGGAAAAATATATCATCAGCAGAAGGACGAAGAGCAGGTAGCCCTGTCTGAATAAGCACATTTCGAGTTTCAGTTTGCACGGAGGATATTGTGCCGAGATCGGTTAAAAAAGGTCCGTTTGTAGACGAGCACCTTCTGAAGAAGGTGGAAGCCATGAATGCATCCGGAGAGAAAAAGATGCTCAAGACATGGTCTCGCAGGTCCACAATAATACCGGAATTCGTGGGACATACACTCGCGGTCCACAATGGGAAGAAGTTCATCCCCGTCTATATCACGGAGAACATGGTTGGGCATAAGCTCGGCGAGTTTTCGCCGACGAGAACGTTCAAGGGCCATGGCGGCGCTAAGGCCGCTGAAAAGGCGAGCACCCCTGCACCGGCGGCGAAGAAATAGGCCGGACCAAATTCGAGAGCGGCTTTGTAGAGGATATAAGTCATGGAAGCAAGCGCAACTGCCAGACATATTAGGATTACCCCCAGAAAGGCGCGGCAGGTGATTGATCTCATCCGCGGGAAGAACGTGGGCGAGGCGAAAAACATACTGATGTTCACCCCGCTTCATGCGGCACGCATCGTCAAGAAGGTCCTCGACTCGGCGGTGGCGAATGCGGAGATCAAGAAGATAGGCGACCTGGACGCCCTGAAGATCGTCGAGGCGAGTGTGAGCCCCGGCGTCACAATGAAGCGCATGCGGGCGAGGGCTATGGGCAGGGGGAATATAATACGGAAGAGGACTAGCCATATCACGCTGGTGTTGTCGGCATAGTCTCAGCAACTTTTTGTGGAGGCATGATGGGTCAGAAAGTTCATCCTACAGGTTTCAGACTAGGGGTCATAAAGACATGGGACTCGAGGTGGTTTGCGAAAAAGAACTACGCCGAGCTTCTGCATGAAGACATAAAGATCAGATCCCTTGTAAAAGAGCGGCTGATACATGCGGGCGTATCCAAGATAGAGATAGAGCGTGCGGGCCAGAAGGCGAAGATAAACATACATACTGCGAGACCAGGCATCATAATCGGCAAGAAGGGGGCTGAGGTTGACAAGCTTAAAAAGGACCTCGAGAACCTTACCGGCAAGCAGATGTTCATAAACATTCAGGAGGTCCGCAGACCAGAGCTCGATGCCCAGCTCGTTGCGGAGAACATAGCCCTGCAGCTCGAGCGCAGGATCGCCTTCCGCAGGGCGATGAAAAAGGCGGTCACCTCGGCTCTCCGTCTCGGCGCACAGGGGATAAAGATAACCTGCGCCGGCCGGCTTGCAGGGGCGGAGATCGCAAGGACCGAGTGGTATAGGGAGGGGCGTGTGCCGCTCCATACTCTCAGGGCGGACATCAACTACGGATTCTTCGAGGCGAAGACCACAATGGGCCAGATAGGGGTTAAGGTCTGGATATACAAGGGCGAGATACTCGACAAACAGGCGTCTGCATAGCGTCTGAGTACAGGCAGCGCTGATCCGCGATATAGAGTCTACAACCATAAGGATTGAACAATGCTGGCACCCAAGAGAGTCAAATACAGAAAGATGATGAAAGGCAGGATGAAGGGAACCGCATACCGGGGAGCCGATGTGAGCTTCGGCGAGTACGGGCTAAAGGCGCTCGAGCCGGGTTGGATCACGAGCAGGCAGATAGAGGCGGCCAGAATCGCTATGACCCGGTATGTGAAGCGCGGGGGCAAGATATGGATCCGCATCTTTCCGGACAAGCCTATCACCAAGAAGCCTGCAGAGACCAGGATGGGCAAGGGGAAGGGCGCACCAGAGTACTGGGTGGCTGTCGTGAAGCCGGGAAGAGTGCTCTATGAGATGGGCGGTGTGGACGAGTCGGTAGCTCGCGAGGCGTTCAGGCTTGCAGCATACAAGCTTCCCATCGCTACAAAATTCGTATCGCGGGAGGGGTAGTAGGCATGAAGAATAAGGTTTCGGAGCTCAGAGACCTGTCTCGAGACGAGCTTCTCATAAAGACGGAGGATCTCAAGAAGGAGTTATTCAACCTGAGATTTCAGCAGGCGATGGGTCAGATCGAGAATCCGATGAGGCTGAGGCTTCTGAGGAAAGAGATAGCAAGGACAAAAACTGTGCTAAGGGAAAAATATGGGCGAGCATAAAAAGAGGAAGTTTTACATAGGGCAGGTCGTAAGCGACAAGATGGACAAGACGGTGGTGGTGGCCGTGGCGCGGAGGATTTCTCACTCCCGCTATAAAAAGACCGTGACGCGCCTCACCAGGTTCAAGGCCCATGATGAGAAGAACGAATGCAAAGTGGGCGACGTCGTGAAGTTCATCGAGACGAGGCCTTTGTCCAAAGAAAAAAGGTGGAAGGTGCTCGAGATAGTTGAGAAGGCGCCATAGCCGTTTCTCTTTGAGATCCGGCAGGCAGAATAGGGCATAGACTGCAGAGATCCGGCGGCTAACGCCGCCGCAAGACAAATGACTGAATTCAAGGATGAGAGATGATACAGCAGCAGACTGTTCTCGATGTTGCGGACAACTCCGGCGCGAAAAAGGTAATGTGCATCAAAGTGCTGGGCGGCACGCGTAAGAGATATGCGACCTTGGGCGACGTGATTGTCGTCGCCATAAAGGCCGCCATCCCAGAAGGCCAGGTGAAGAAGGGTACTGTAGCCAAGGCTGTGGTGGTGCGTACCGCCAAGGAGGTAAGGAGGCCGGACGGCTCCTATATCAAATTCGATCACAATGCGGCGGTGCTCATCAACAATCAGAACGAGCCCATCGGCACCCGCATCTTCGGCCCGGTGGCGCGCGAGCTGCGCAAGAAGAATTTCATGAAGATTATTTCGCTTGCGCCGGAGGTGCTGTAGGCATCGTCAAGTAGGAAATTTTTACGAGATATCGACGGCGGGTATTCATTATGCAGATAAGAAAGAACGATACGGTCATAATAACGAGCGGCAGAGAGAGGGGCAAGCGGGGTAGGGTGATAGCGGTCTATCCGAGCCAGAACAGGCTGGTTGTAGAGAAGCTTAATATAATCAAGCGCCATACAAGACCGAACCCCCAGCTCAGGCAGGGCGGCATAGTGGAGAAGGAGGCGCCTATCTCTGCAGCCAATGTCAGGCTTGTCTGCCCGAGGTGCGACAAACCCACACGGGTGACGAGGCGCTCTGAGGGCGAAGGCGCAAGGATAAGGGTGTGCAAGGCCTGCAATGAGCCGATCGATTGATGAGCTCTCGCAATAGTGCATGAGGTAGACCGTCCGGGATCCAGCCCGGCGGAGATTTCAAATAAACAGCTTATACACAGCGGATATTCAGGGACATATGGCTGAGAAGAAAGACAAGACAACAGCAAAAAAGGCGGAGACAGCGAAGAAGGCGCCTGCCAAGCCGAAGGAGTCTGCGAAACCCAAGGCCAAGGAGGCGGCGGCTGAGAAAGAGGCCGCAACCGCAGCGCCCAGGCCGAAGGCCGCGGAGCCGAAACTCGTGCCCAGGCTCAAGGAGCGGTACGAGAAGACGGTTGTGCCTGCGCTCATGAAGCAGTTCAACTACAAAAACGTGATGCAGGTGCCGAGGCTCGTCAAGATCGTGCTGAACATGGGTATGGGGGAGGCGATTACCAATGCAAAGGCCCTCGACCATGCG
>JBBIMH010000006.1:0-5186 GCA_037444505.1 Nitrospirota bacterium
AGTTGCGAGGGAGGTGGACATATGAAAAAGACATGGTTTATGGCAGTCGGCCTCTGGATACTCTTCGGAATCAGCGCAGGGGCTCAGGTGATGGAGTTCGGGTTCAAGGCCACGCCTGAAGGCATTACGGAAATAGGGTTTGTCTACAGCGAGTACTATCGAGTCCAGCCCGCAGTGATCGTGGACCTCGAAAAGAGACGCCTTCCGGAGGATGACATGAGCGTTCTTTTGTTTCTATCGGGGCGTGCCCATGTAGCGCCGGAGGTTATACTCAAGTGGCGTCTCGCGGGAGAGTCGTGGTGGGTGATAACAGAGAGGCTCAGGCTCGATCCGGTGACCGTGTACTATGTGCCCATCCCGGACCATGTGCAGCCCGGCCCGCCGTTCGGCAAGGCCTACGGCTATTTCAAGAAAAGGAAGCATGGCAAGACACTTGAGCAAGAGGTCTTTGCAAAGGGACGGGGGCCTCTGTTCGATGATGACGACATCAGGAATCTTGTGCAGCTCAGGCTTGTATCGGATTACTATAGGTACAGGCCTGAAGATGTAATGGCGAGGCGCAGCAGGGGCGAGCACTTCAGAAACATCATCAAGGCGGAGCACGAGAAAAAACACGGCAAGAAGGGCCTGAGAGATGTGCTGAAAGAGGATAAGCAGGAGAGTAAAGAGGACCGGATTGAAAAATGGCAAAGGAAGGGTGGAGAAGAGCACAAGGGCAAGAAGAAGCATTGGAACTGAAAAAAATCGAGGCGGGGCAAAGGCCCCGCCTTTTTATTAGATAATGAGTTCGGAGGGAGGGATGATGGAAGACGGTCTTATTGAGGAAGAGAAAAAAATCAGGAGGCTTAGGTTTATAGTGGACCTTACGCAGGCGGTTCTCATGCAGGCGGACCTTACGCTGCGCGAGGCATTCGATCTCGTCGCAGGCGCCAAGAATGCCGCGGCCATTCTATTTCCCGGAAGAGAGCATGTATTCGATCTTGTGTATGCGCCTCGTCTGCGAAGGATTATAAATGAGCGGTTTGTGATAGAAGGCGGGGCGTACTCCAGGCCGTAGCAAACCTCACCGGACTGAATATTGCGAAAAGCCCCCACACCTTAAGCCGGCCGGTACCCAAATTTACTTTTTTCCTGCATCTATCTGCGCATTCTTAGCCAAATTTCAATAAAATCAAATTGTTGCAGATTTAGCACTCTACTTGACAGAGTGCTAATTTTATGCTATATATGGAACTGCAAAAAGACCAGAGCCTGGAGGTGATGCGGGTGAGTTTTCGGGGATTAGTTCTTAGAGCAGTCGAAAGACTTAGAAGGCCATATCTCTTTCCGGGCAATGGAGGCCTCACCAGCCTGATGACGGCGGATCGCAACGCCTCAGAAAGAGAGGCCTGAAAATCCGAGCAAACTAAGAAGGAGGGATGACATATGAAAAGCCTTATTCGTTGGGATCCTTTCAAAATCATGAGCAGGTGGGATCCTTTCGATGAGCTTCGCAGAATGCAGAGGGAGATGGACAGGCTGTTTGATCGGTTTTTGGGGAGCGAGACCCTTGGAACTAGCCATGTCTCTGTCTGGGTGCCCTCTATCGAAAGCTACACCAGAGACGGCGAGCTGGTTGTGAGAACGGAGCTTCCGGGTGTCGACCCTAAGGACCTCGATGTAAGTGTTACTGATAGGGAGCTCGTGATCAAGGGCGAGCGCAAGTCAGAGAAGGGCACCAAAGAAGAGAATTATCTCTATAAAGAGATTTCCTATGGCGCATTCGAACGCAGGTTCCTGCTTCCTGAGGGTGTAAAGACGGATGACCTCAAGGCGAAATTCGCGAACGGCATCCTAGAGATAACCATGCCGGCGCCTGCGGTTTCGAAACCGAGAAAGATCGAGATAGAGACCAAGGAGCCGAAGCAGATCGAGGCAGAGGCCAAGAAGGCGGCATAAGAAAGACTCTAAGCAGCCTGTCACTCATGCTGTGAAGGCAGCATAAGGCCATCCTGCCACCTTCAGGGTTGCAGGGTGGCCTTTTTTATTGACTGCAATTAAATGCTTGACACTTTAGATGCAGTATGCTAACTTCTTAGCACTCAGATGGTTAGAGTGCTAAAATTTCGGATAAACCGGCTATGGAACTCGACGAAAGGGATAAAAAGGTCTTACAGGCTGTCATAGACAGTTACATACAAACCGGCGCGCCAGTAGGCTCGAGTTTTATCTCAGAAAAATTCAGTTTAGGCGTAAGCCCTGCCACGATAAGGAACATAATGGCCGAGCTCGAGGAAATGGGTCTGCTTACCCATCCGCATACCTCGGCAGGCCGAGTGCCGACGGACAAGGGGTATAGATATTACATCGACAGTCTAATAAGTATAGAGCGCAATACCGATGAGATAAGCAGCCAGCTCCAGAGGCCTGTTGAGCTTCATGGCGGGGACATCGAGGATCTTATGGAAGAGGCGAGCCAGTTGCTCGCCAGGCTGTCGAGATATACGGGGGTGGTGGTCGCGCCGGCAGAGCCTGAGTCGAGCTACAAGCATATAGAATTCGTGCGTCTGAGGGGCCGGCAGGTGCTGATAATATTCGTGACCTCAGGCGGAGTTGTCCAGAACAAGCTGATAGGGCTCGATGAGACGCTTTCTCAGCACGAGCTGAATGCCTTTGCTGCGTACCTCGATCAGGAGCTGGAGCACTCTACGCTTGCAGACATCAGGCAGCGGCTGCTCGAGCGCATGCACGAGGATAGGGCCGCCTTCCTCAGATTGATGGAGGAGACCTACAGGGCGAGCGTGGAGGTGAGAGAAAAAGACAAGGAGAAGGTTTATATCGGCGGCGCATCGCAGATACTAGAAAACCCCGAGTTTGCGGATATGGAAAAGCTGCGTGCGCTGTTCAGGGCATTCGAAGACAAGTACAAACTCCTAAGGCTTCTCGACAGGGCCGTTGCCGCCGAGGGCATCAAGGTCTTCATTGGCTCGGAGAATCCTTTCTTCGAGATGCAGGGGTGCAGCCTCGTTGTGGGGACTTATAAGGCGGGCGGCGAAGTCATCGGCACGCTGGGGGTTATCGGTCCTACGCGCATGCAGTACAGACAGGTGATCCAGGTAGTCGATTATACTTCGAGGCTCCTTTCGAGGCTTCTGAGCGAACGCTATCAGAGAGGTATGATTGATTATGACGAGAGATGAAAACGAGAGGGCCGAACCCGAGGCGGTGGCATGGCCACCTCCCGCCGAGGCGCAGGCGCAAGAGGAAGACGAGACCGCGAGACTCAAAGCCGAGCTCGAGCAGAAGAAGCGTGAGGCGGCGGATGCGCACGACAAGTATGTGCGCACATATGCCGACTTCGACAACTACAGAAAGCGCATGCAGAAAGAGCTTGCGGAGGCGCGCAAGTATGCAAACGAGCAGATTGCGCTCGAGCTTCTGTCGGTCGTCGATCACCTTGCGTTGGCGATAGAGCACGCTTCGAATGCAGGAGAGAACAATCGCGGCCTGCGCGAAGGCGTTGAGCTCGTTTACAAGCAGCTCAAGGATGTGCTGCAGAAGTTCGGCATAACGCCGTTCTCGTCTCTAGGAGAAAGGTTCGATCCTTCGCGGCATGACGCATTGATGCAGGACACGTCCACTGATGCGGCCGAGAACACCATCACAAAGGTGTTCCAGGAAGGCTATATGTATCATGACAAGGTGCTGAGGCACGCAAAGGTGGCGGTTGCGAAGAAACCCTCTCCCGAGACAGAGGGCGAATCTGTAACAGGACATACGGACACCGAAGGCGAATGAGACTGATGGCCGCGGGATGCGGATTTCATTCATCCCTCGGCGGGTCTCTGCGGCTTGCGTATTATAACTAAGACACTACGGGACATATTCATTAAGGAGGTATATCATGGGCAAAGTCATCGGTATTGATCTTGGAACAACGAATTCATGCGTTGCGGTAATGATAGGCGGCGAGCCTGTTGTGATACCCAATTCCGAAGGAAGCAGGACGACCCCCTCCGTTGTCGCATTCACGGAGAGCGGAGAGAGACTCGTGGGCCAGATAGCCAAGCGCCAGGCGATCACCAATCCGGAGAACACGATCTTCTCCATCAAGAGATTGATGGGCAGGAAGTTCGACTCGCAGGAGGTGCAGGAGGCGAAAAAGCACCTTCCCTACAAGATAGTCAAGGCGCCGAACGGAGACGCTCATGTGGAGGTGCGGGGCAAGACCTACAGCCCTCCTGAGATCTCCGCCATGATCCTCCAGAAGATGCGCCAGACGGCGGAGGACTATCTCGGCGAGAAGGTGACGGATGCGGTCATCACGGTGCCTGCATACTTCAACGACAGCCAGCGACAGGCGACCAAGGACGCAGGCCAGATCGCAGGCCTCAATGTGCTCCGTATAATCAACGAACCCACAGCGGCTTCGCTTGCCTACGGTCTCGACAAGAAGAAAGACGAGACCATCGCTGTATATGACCTGGGCGGCGGCACTTTCGATATATCCATTCTTGAGCTCGGCGAGGGTGTGTTCGAGGTCAAATCCACCAACGGCAACACCTACCTTGGCGGAGACGATTTCGACGAGAGGATTATCAAATGGCTCGTTGAGCAGTTCCTCAAGGACCAGGGCATCGACCTCCGCAAGGACAAAATGGCCCTGCAGAGGCTCAAAGAGGCTGCGGAGAAAGCGAAGATAGAGCTTTCGACGGTGATGGAGACGGAGATAAACCTTCCGTTCATCACCGCCGACGCGAGCGGGCCGAAGCATCTGCTGTATAAGCTCTCTCGCTCCAAACTCGAGCAGCTTACAGACGATCTTATACAGGCGAGCATAGAGCCCTGCAGAAAGGCGCTCGCTGACGCCGGGAAGACCGTCAAAGACATCAACGAGGCCGTGCTCGTGGGCGGCATGACGCGCATGCCGAAGGTGATCCAGACCGTCAAGGAATTCTTCGGCAAAGAGCCGCACAGGGGGGTCAATCCCGACGAGGTCGTCGCCATCGGCGCCGCCATCCAGGGTGCTGTTCTCACAGGCCAGGTGAAGGATGTGCTTCTGTTGGACGTGACCCCATTGTCTTTGGGCATCGAGACCTTGGGCGGGGTAATGACCAAGCTCATAGAGAGAAACACCACGATCCCGACGAAGAAGAGCCAGATATTTTCAACGGCGTCGGACAACCAGACTGCGGTCACGATCCATG
>JBBIMH010000007.1:0-4969 GCA_037444505.1 Nitrospirota bacterium
CTTATCTTTCGCCTTGCCGAGCGCGAAGATTATAAATATCGCAGCGATACCGGACAGGAATATTCCGGATATGATGATGACCAGGTTTTTCTTCTTCATGACGGCTTCCGCCTCCCTCCTTCCGCCTCCGCGCAGATATCGCGGAGATCACTTCTTCTCTTCTGCCCCGTATTGCTTGCCTATGACCCTGTTCAACCTCGCCATGGCGCTGTGATAGTCTCCGACAGCGCGTATATACGAGGCCTTCGCTTGCGTAAGCTCCGCCTGCGATGTCAGGACTTCTATGTAGGTGGACTTGCCATGTTTATAGAACTCGGTTGCGGCCTTGTATGCCTCTTCCTGAGCAGTAGCAAGCCTCTTCGATGCCTCGACCGCCGCCAAGGCGGTGCGGACGTTTCCTAAAGCCTCGCTCAGATCTATCTTGATCTGATCCATCAACGCCTTTTCGTTCCACTCGAGCTGCCTCAGCCTGGCCGCGGCCTTCCCTGCCTGGCCGCGGGTCTGCCAGCCCTCGAATATGGACCACTCGAGAAATACCCCTGCTGTCCATTCATCTTCCCCGCGCGGTGCAGTATCCCTGTCGCGGTAGCCGTATGCAGCCTGCAGGCTGATCTCGGGGAAATATGCGCCACGAGCGGATCTGAGCGAGGCGGCGGCCTGCTGTTTAAGAAGGCCGATCCTCTTCAGGTCGGGATTATTGCTCAATGCCTCATGGAGCAGCCTCTCTTCCTCACCCGGGCCGGAGAACTCCTCCGGCATGGAATCTGCTATATCTATCTTTGCGTCTAGCCCGATGCCGATGAGCCTCTTTAGGATCAACTCGCTCAGCCGGACCGCCTCGCGCGCCTGGATAAGGCTGCGCTCGGAATCATGGAGCTGCGCCTCGGCCCTCAAGGCCTCGATCTTAGTGGCCTTTCCCACCCTTTTGAACGCCTCTGTAAGTTTAAAAAAGGCCTCTCGTTGGGAGCGGGAGACCTCGGCCGTCCTCAAAAGCTCCCTCGCCTCGAGCACCCGGAAGTACGCCTGGCTCACCGATGAAATCGTGTCGAGCCGCGCAGCCTCAGAGGATTCTCCCTGCGCCTCTTTCGCCCGCTTCGCAGCCAGTGCGGAGTTTCTCGTCCTGCCACCGTCGAACAAGAGCTGCTTCGCCTTGACCTGCGCGAGGGCTTCATCCTCGTAGAACATGCCTGTGGGCACTCCGAGCCGCGTATCATCGAGCTTGGTATAGGACGCGCTCAAGGATACCCTGGGAAACAGCCCGGAGCGGGCGATCAGATAATCGTTTTCGAGCTCCGCGATCTTCTCCTCTTCGGCGCGGAGCATGGGATTGTTTTTGAGCGCCGATTCTATGCACTGGCCGAGCGTGAGCTTGACAGGCACAGAGCCAGCAGCGGCATTGTCCTGCGCCTGAGAATTGAGCGCCGACGCAGACATGAGCCAAGCAACAATCAACAAAATGAGCGTGTTCTTGGGCATAGACATCATGATCATCCTATATGCAATCTACAGACTGTGCAGAGAAGCAAACCGGAATGGGCGCCGAGGAAGGTTCTGAAGAGAAGTGGCTAAGATTATTTCCATTCAGCCGCCTCTTTTCATAACCTGGCCAGCATCATCCGCTCTTTGCAAAATATATGCGGAATTCTCTTTACGGAACCTGGCCCGGCCCCGGACAACCGCCCATGCCTCCGGCGGCCATCCTCTGCTCGATGAGATCCAGGAACTTCTGCTGCCGCTCTTTGTCGAGCGACGACTTGACCTCGAGCATATGCACGACTATCCTACGCTGCATATCCAATTGCATGGCGCCGATCTCCGCGACGGCCGCGTCTATCGCTCTTCTATCCGGCGCATCAGAGCGCATCAGGCCGATCAGCCTTTTGCGTTTGTCTATGATCTCGCGTCTTTGGGCATCTATCTCACGTCTAAATGGAACAGCCTTCTCCCTGAGCGCCGCGACCTGCTCTGGAGAGAGAGAAAGCTCCTCAAACAGGAAATGATAACCGGCCATCCTCGCCCCGAAAGGAGAAACCCATTCGGTCGAATGGCGGTAATATCTGTATGCAGCGGCGGAGAGAAACGATATATTCAATACCACCGAGAGCAAGAGAAAGAATTTCAGGAGCCCCCTATTTTTCATGGCTGCCCTCCGCAGCAGAGAGGTATATCGCGCCTATGGAATCCGGCGGCACAGGGTCGAACACGTCCAGGACCCACGACAGCCCCCTCGGCTCCTGCCGGACGGCCGAAACGGCTATCAATCCGGCTGCCGAGCCGATGACGAGCACGAGCAGCACCACAGCGAATTCCACAGCCCATATGAACGCAGGGACGAATCCGCCTCTGCGCCGCCGGCCCAGAGACTCCACCCTCGCCATGACACGCCGATCGAATCCATAAGGCGCTGAAAATCGACCGGACTCTTTCAGCATACCGCCGAGACGCTTCATGTCCTCGAGAATGCCGGCGCATTTAGGGCAAGATGCGAGATGCGCATCTATCGACTTCCGACGTTTATCGGAGACTGCGCCGTCAAGATACTGTGACAGATATCTGACCCGTGGACATGCCATGTTCGCTCCTTATGCCTGTTTAAACGCAGCAGGCTCAATTTTGTTCCGTGATTTTTTTCATCGTGTCTATGATTTCGAGGCGCGCCCGTGCGAGCCTGGACTTCACCGTCCCCACAGAGACATCCAGGGTCTCCGCTATCTCTTCGTAGGAAAGCCCGTACAATTCTCTCAGGATTATGGCCGCCCTGAGCTTCACGGAAAGCCTTCCGATCGCCAGCCAGAGCGCACGGGCCGTCTGTCTGGACTCGGCAAGCCTCTCAGGAGAAGGCTCTTCGGAGACAGGCTCATAATGGACCACATTTTCGTCCGGCATTCCGGCTATCGGCTCAAAGACGGGTCTTCTTCTATAGTCTATGCAGGTATTGACGGCGATTCGGTGGAGCCAGGTCGAGAGGGAGGCCTCCGGCCTGAAGCCAGGCAGGGCCTTGTACGCCTTCACGAACACCTCCTGCGCCGCGTCCTCTGCATCGTGGGGATCTCCGAGAATGCGGCGACAGAGGTTGTATACGGCGTCTTGATGGCGCAGGACTATCTCTTCGAAGGCGGAATCATCGCCTGCCTGTGCCCGCTGCAGCAGGCCGAGTTCGTCTGCAGGCTCGGGCGCATTGGATGTCATCTGAGCAGCATGAACAGCATCACCGCGAATCCGATGAAGACCGCGGCAGCGGTCTCATGTTCCGAATTCTCCTTGACGACACTCCAGCTCCATCGGTTTCTGGTCCTGCCGGGATAGGGCGTGAGACGGGGGATGTAATCAGGCACCGCCTTGTCGTATTCGAGCCACTTGTCTCCGAAGCTGCCTATGAGCTTTTCATGCTCCTGCTTCTTTTTGTAAGGGGCGTAATAGATGAAAAACCAGACAAAGCCGGCTATCATTATATATACGTTCTTGGCCATCGCGCTGTAACCGGTGGTTATCAGCAGCGTGCCTAGATACAGAGGATTCTTCACATAGGCGTAGGGCCCTGTGGTCGTGAGCTGCTTGTTCTTCCGGAGATGGCCTGCGGCCCACAGTCTGAGCGATTCTCCGGCCAGCGCGAGAAACGCCCCAGGGATGAACCAGGCAGGCTCGGGCTCTGATACAAGAAAGAGCACGAGACCTATCACGCCCGCTGCCGCAGTGCGTGTGGTTATCTTCGTAAGTTTGTACCTGAGCGTATCTTTGATCGTCATTCGTTTTTCCTCGAACCATTCGAATTCAATTTATTTCGCAGCCGTCCGCGATTGCACGGCCTCACCACTTCCTGGGCATGACGAGATTGCGCAGCCGGATCAACCTCTTTTCCATATCCGTGAGCGAGTCCGGCACATAGAGCTTCTTCAGCTTGACGAGAGCCAGCCTGTCAAAAAAACCGAGCAGCCTCGTGAGCAGCCTGCCTATTACAGGAATACGGCCGGGATTGAACGCAGACGCCAGATCTATGACGACGATCTCGCCATTTACGAGGAGGATGTTCGTCCTTCTCTGAAGGTCGAGGTGCACCCATCCCACCCGATGTATCCCGTTTATTATATCCTCGAGGCGCCTGATTACATCCGGACCTATCTTACCCCTGTTCACAGCCCCGAGGTCTTTCGCATCGATGTACTCGACAGCGAAGGCGAAAGGAGACAGCCTCTCGAATCTTTCTGGGACTCCGGCCGTCCCTGCCAGCGCCCTGTAGGCGCGGACCTCGCGGGATATGAGCAGCCTGCCTATGAGATTCCTCTCCAAGAAGCCCTTGGACGAGAAATCCTTCACGACATACGGCCTGCCCCGCAGCCGTGCGATATATACATCCGCCTTTCCGAGGCCGCCCCTGGCGAGCACCTTTTCTATTTGGATCGAACCATTCTTGTCTATTGTCTCCACATCCTGTCCGGCCTATGTTCAGGACACACCATTTTAGAAGGCGGGAAGAAAAGAGTCAAGAACAATATTACACGCTGTAAAGATAAGTGACCCTAAGATTCCATTCTGAACATTATTTCCTGAAATGAGATATTTTCTCCAACAGCAAAGAAGAGACAAAGAACCCTTTCTCTTTTAGCTCCACTACTTTAGCATAGGCATCCAGGATAAGCCCCAGTCGCTCCGTTTGAACAATATTCCGATGGTGCCAGTGACCTTTACGCCCAACCGCCCAGCCGTCTTGCGGGCTTTCTCATCGTCTATGACCGCCCGTATGCTTGTTTCACTTGCAAGGGCGATCACTTCTGATTCGCCTCTTCCTAAATTCAACCTGAATCCGGCGTGAAAATGGTCAGATTTTCAGCCGGGCAATTTTCTTAACAGCGTGCTCGAACGCCTCGCGATACCAGAAGGTGGCCGGCAGTTTCAGTGTCGGCCTGTTGTCAGACTTTACCAGCACGCCAGGTATCAGCAAGAGGCGTGATCGTAAAGTATTGAGCGTCAT
>JBBIMH010000008.1:0-2196 GCA_037444505.1 Nitrospirota bacterium
AGAGCGAGAATCCGAGGCTGGCGCTTACACATGCAATTGCGAGCCAGACGGCGGAGATATATATGGACGAGGGCGACTCGGTCGTGCCGATCGTGGCGTTTGTAGGCGACGGCGTCCTCAATGCAGTCAAGAATCAGCAGGCAATGAAGCTCTACGGCGTCACGAGCACCGAGAGCCATATAAAGAACTCGCTGCTCATCGACATGCAGATATGGGTTTGCAAAGAGGACATGGAGCGCTTAGGCCTCAAAGAGGCGGATATGGTCACGGATGCAGAGGACCTCGGCGCGGAGCTCAAGACCAAGTTCGTCTCCTACGCGGACATCCAGAAGGAGATGGAGAATACCGGTCATCTGCTCTTCTTCTGATGAAACGCCATAGGCAGACGGAACTCCGTTCGGAGGCTTATCTTAAAGCGGATTTATGGAGCAGGTCGCGATAGAAAAGAGTCTGAGACAACTGCTGGCGGAGAAAAGGGAAGGCCTCGTAAAGAAGTGGTACGAGACAGTGGTCGAGACCTACCCTGATGATGTCAAGACATTCATGAGGAACACCTCCGCGCAGTTCACGAATCCCATGGGCTACAACTTCGCCCACGGCATCGAGGGTCTGTTCGACGGCCTCGTGAAAGGTCTACTCCCTGATGCAGTGGCGGACTTCCTCGACGGCATAGTGAGGCTCAGGGCCATACAGGACTTCGCGCCCTCGGAGGCGGTGGCCTTTATCTTCAGACTCAAGGGGATCGTGAGGGACGAACTCCGGAACGATCCAAGGGGCGGGGCCCTTGCAGCTGAACTCGCCGAATTCGACTCTGCTGTCGACGACCTCGCCCTGTATGCCTTCGACCTCTACATGAAGTGCCGCGAGAAGCTGTACGATATAAAGGCGAGGGAGGCACAGAAGGCTACGTTCCGGCTGCTTCAGAAGGCACGCATCATCACCGGCGAGGACGTATAGGTCTGCGCTGGTGAGTTTGATCGCTCACACTTTCTAAAAGAAACGAGGTAGTGATATGAGAGCCATCATTTCTCTTGTCGCGGTTCTTCTTCTGATTGCGATCGCGTATCTGGGTGTCGGCGTTGCAGGGCTGCACAGCCTGTTCGGCGTCGTAGTCCCTTATGCCGCGGTCGTCATCTTCATTGCAGGCATGGTCTGGAGGGTGCTCAAGTGGGGCAGCTCGCCTGTTCCCTTCCGCATCACTACCACGACAGGCCAGCAGAAATCTCTCCCTTGGATAAAATACAGCAAGCTCGAGAGTCCCTTCGGCACCCCTGGGGTGATAGCCAGGATGGCCTTGGAGGTCCTCTTCTTTCGCTCTCTTTTCAGAAATCTCAAGATGCAGACGGCGGAGGGCGGACGCATTGTATATGGCGAGGCGAAATGGTTGTGGCTTGCAGGCCTCGCCTTCCACTGGTCTTTTCTGATCGTCCTGGTGCGCCACTTCCGCTTCTTCATACAAGATGTGCCTGCCTCCATACAGTTGATCGAGGGGCTGGACAGTTTTCTGCAGATAGGGACGCCACTTCTATACATAACCGACGTCATACTAATTTCCGCAGTGACCTATCTCTTCCTGAGGAGGGTGTTCATCCCTCAGGTCAGATACATATCGTTGGTTAACGACTATTTTCCGCTTTTTCTGATCCTTGCGATAGCAGTCACCGGCGTGCTCATGCGCTATTTCACCAAGACCGACGTCGTAAGTGTAAAGATACTCGTCATGGGACTTTTGACATTCGCCCCTGAGGTGCCCAAAGGGATCGGGGTCATCTTCTACATCCACCTGTTTCTGATCTCGTTCCTGTTCGCCTATATCCCCATGAGCAAGATTATGCACCTCGGAGGCGTGTTCATGAGCCCTACGAGGAACTTGGCGAACAACAGCCGCGCCAAGCGCCATGTGAATCCCTGGAACTATCCTGTACATGTGCACACCTATGAGGAGTACGAGAACGAGTTCAGGGAGAAGATGAAAGCCGCCGGAATTCCGGTAGAAAAGGAGTAGCCATGGCCAAACTACCCAAACCAGAAGAACTCGCGAAGATAGACTACAAACCGCCGAAGACCGGCTGGATGGATACGCCGGTCGTTTTCAAGGAGGGCATGTACTGCCACGGCGCGAAGCCGAAGAGCCTCGAGACAGTGGGCTTCCCGAATCCGAGGGACTGGCGGCCTGCCGATGCCGACTGGAAGCTG
>JBBIMH010000008.1:2206-4078 GCA_037444505.1 Nitrospirota bacterium
ATAATACTCCAGGGCATCGCCGAGAGGCTCGAGAGATACCGCTCCTTCAGGCTCTTCATGGACATCTGCGTGCGCTGCGGAGCATGTGCGGACAAATGCCACTTCTTCATAGGCACCGGCGATCCGAAGAACATGCCTGTTCTCAGGGCCGAGCTCATCCGCTCCGTATACAGAAAGGAATTCACTACGGCAGGCAAGATCCTGGGCAGGATGGCAGGGGCCAGAGACCTCACTCTCGATGTTCTCAAGGAGTGGTGGTATTACTTCTACCAGTGCACGGAGTGCCGCCGCTGCTCCGTCTTCTGCCCGTACGGCATAGACCAGGCGGAGATAACCATCATAGGCAGGGAGCTTTTGAACCTGCTCGGCCTGAACATAGAATGGATCGCAGGGCCTGTGGCGAACTGTTACATGAAAGGGAACCATCTCGGGCTCGAGCCTCATACGATCACAGGCAACCTCGAGTACATGCTCGATGATATAGAGAATATCACCGGGATAAGGATCAAGCCCACTTTCAATAGAAAGGGTGCGGAGATACTATTCGTGACCCCTTCGGGCGACCTCTTTGCGGATCCGGGTACATATACCGCCATGGGCTATCTCATGCTCTTCCATGAATTGGGCCTCGACTATACTTGGAGCACATATGCATCCGAGGGCGGAAACTTCGGGTTCTTTACCTCGAATGAGATGGCGAAGCGCCTCAATGCCAAGATATATGCAGAGGCGAAGAGGCTCGGCGTAAAGTACATCATTGGCGGAGAATGCGGCCATATGTGGCGCGTCATCCATCAGTACATGGACACGTGGAACGGACCGGCGGATTTCCTCGAGGTGCCCAAGTCTCCGATTACAGGCACTGTGTTCGAGCATGCAAAGTCCACGAAGATGATACATATCGTGGAATTCACCGCGGACCTCATCAGGCACGGAAAACTCAAGCTCGATCCGAGCAGGAACGACCATCTGCGTGTCACATGGCATGACTCATGCAACACATCGCGCGGAATGGGCTTTTTTGAGGAACCGAGGTATGTCCTCCGAAATGTGGTGAACCACTTCTACGAAATGCCTGAGGACACGATTCGAGAGAAGACATTCTGCTGCGGCAGCGGCTCCGGTCTCAATGCATCCGAAGATATGGAGCTCCGCATGAAGGGCGGATTCCCGCGGGCGAATGCCGTGAAGTTCGTACGCGATCACTATGGCGTCAATATGCTCGGCAACATATGCGCCATCGACAGGGCGGCGCTTCCGGCCCTCATGGATTACTGGGTGCCGGGCGTGAAGGTCACCGGTCTTCATGAGCTCGTGGCCAATGCCCTTGTGATGAAAGGCGAAAAGGAGCGCACGACCGACCTGCGCGGCGAGCCGCTTCCGAGCGCCCAAAAGAAGGAGGAAAAGGCATGAGACTATATGATGGCGGAAAAATACTGATAGGCCTTGCCATATTCATAGCGATTGCATCCTTTCCTTTCTGGTACAACTTAGGCAAGGCCCATACAAAGCCGGACCCGAAGACCGACACGCCTGCGATAATGGAATGGGAGCAGAAGTACGGAAAGAAGGAGTGTGTCGAGTCAAAGGAATGGATGCGTGCGGAGCATATGGTTCTTCTGAATCACTGGCGCGACTCTGTAGTGAGGGATTACAACAGAGGATATATAAGCGATACGAACAAAAAGCGCTGGAACATGAGCCTTCAGAACGGCTGCTTGAAGTGCCACTCCAACAAGAAGAAGTTTTGCGACGAGTGCCATAATTACATGGCGGTGAAGCCGTTCTGTTGGGACTGCCATATTCAGCCCGAGGAAAAGGAGGAGGCGAAATCATGAGCATGGACAGGAGACAATTCTTAAAAATCACGGG
>JBBIMH010000009.1:0-3648 GCA_037444505.1 Nitrospirota bacterium
GCGATGGGCATTCTGGCAGGCCTGTTCTATTCATTGCCGGATGCAGCGGCGCCGTTTTTTTCGAGCCTCCAAGGCCTGGATTTTCTGCCTCTCCCGGTGGTAATATATGTAATTATCGGCAGCGGTCTATTGGGCCTGGCCGGCGGACTGATCTCCGTCGGAAAGTTTCTGGAGTAGATCTGAGTCCCTTTCAACGGCATAAGATGACGGCCTTCAAGGCAGCCTCTGTGATCTTTTCGGCGCTCTTGTTGCTGTCTGCGTACGCGATGCCTCTATCCGCCGACGAGGCAGTGCACAAGAAGAAGGAACTCAGGCGCATCAAACAGGAGATCGAGCAGAAGAAACAGGAGATAAAGAAGGCGGACAAAAAAGAACGCTCCATACTCTCCGAGATAGAGGCGATAGACAGGGCCATTCAAGCGGGAGAGACAGAGCTTGCAAAACAGATAGCGCGACTGGAAGAAACAGAGCGCTCATTGAAGGAGCTCCAGACAGGCAGCGCCGATAAGCTCCGCGAGCTTGAACGGCTGAAGGACATCTACAGGCAGCGTGTGAGGGCGCTTTACAAGGCGGGCAGAAGCGCATATCTTACGGCCCTGATCCCGGTGGGCAGCGATGGATCCGTCGCGAGAAAGGTGAAGTATCTGGGCATCATCGCCCAGATGGATCGCCAGGTGATAAAGCAATATGCGGACGCCCTGTCAAGCTATCAGGCCAGGCAGGCCGAGGTGATCAAGAAAAGGGACGAGATTCGCCGACAGAGCGAGGCGATTGCACAGAGAAAAAAGGAGCTCGAGCAAAAAAAGCGACAGAAGGCGGGGCTGCTTACGGCTGTGCGCACCGAAAAGTTGCTCTATGAGCAGACGCTGAAAGAGCTTGAAGAGTCTTCCGCTTCTCTATGGGCGGCTGTAAAACAGGCGGAGGAGAAGAAGAAGTCAGCTGCTGGACACCCCGGAAAGCCGGTCGCTGGGCCGTCGCATAAAACAGGCAGGGGCCTTGCATGGCCTGCGGAGGGCAGAATCATTACCCCGTATGGAGTGCAGCGCCATCCGCAGTTCGGAACAGTTGTATTCAGACGCGGCATAGAGATAGAGGCCAGGCCCGGCTCGGAGGTGAAGGCTGCGGAGGACGGAGTCGTGGCGTATGCGGATTGGCAGAAGGGCTACGGCAGGCTCATGATCATAAGGCATGCAGAAGGCTTCTATACACTGTACGGCTATCTGTCCAGGCTGGATGCGGGCAAAGACGAGCAGGTGCGCAGAGGCCAGGTGATAGGGAGCGTCGGAGACACCGGCGGGGCCGGCGGAGCGAAGCTCTATTTCGAGGTGCGTGCCGACGGCCAGGTCCAGGATCCTTTAAAATGGCTGGTCAAGAGTCGGGTCGGACCTTGAGAGGTTTTCCGGGGCGGTTGATATGAGATGATTTTTATGTATATTGCCGTTGTTATGCCGACGATGAATATACAGCGGCGGAAGACGTATCTTTCTGTTCGGTCGGAGCCTGAATATGCCTCAATTTGTGGAGGATTATCACATGTTCAAGATCAATAAGAAGAGATTCTATATCCAGTTGTCCGTGCTGCTCTTTCTTGTGCTCTTCATAGGATTCATGATCGGTCAAGTGAGCGCCCTGGCCGGGGCCGACACATACGAGGAGCTCAAATCCTTTACGCAGGCGCTCGAGCTCATAAGAAGGCACTATGTAGAAGAGCCGGACACGAGGACCTTGATCCAGGGCGCAATCAAGGGCATGGTCTCGAGCCTGGATCCCCATTCTTCCTTTATGAACGAACGGGCGTTCAAGGAGATGGACCTTGATATCCGGGGAGAGTTCCAGGGTGTGGGTATCCAGATAGGCATCAAGGAGCAGCAGCTCACCATCATCGCGCCAATAGAGGACACGCCTGCAGACAGGGCAGGCCTGGCCGCAGGAGACAAGATATTGAGGATAGACGATGCATGGACAAAGGACATGTCCATCGAGGATGCAGTGGACAGGATGCGTGGGCCTAAAGGGACAAAGGTGCGGTTGCTCATACTGAGAGAGGGATGGCAGAAGCCCAAGGAGTTCCCGATCGTGAGGGATGTCATCAAGGTACAGAGCGTAAAGTCCAAAATGCTCGAGGGAGACATCGGATACGTGAGGATAACGCAGTTCCAGGGCCAGACCGCTCAGGACCTCGAGCGCCACATCTCCAAGCTCAGGGACAAGGGCATGAAGAAGCTCGTGATAGACCTGAGAAACGATCCGGGCGGCGTGCTCGACGCCTCTGTAGATGTGAGCAGCCTGTTTTTGCCGAAGGACTCTCTTGTTGTATATCTGCAAGGCAGAAACCCCTCGGATCGCAAGGACTTCAAGAGCTCATTCTCAGGGCCGTATCAGGATTTGCCCCTCGTCGTACTCGTGAATGCAGGCTCTGCGTCTGCTTCTGAAATTGTGGCTGGTGCTCTCCAAGATTCCAGACGCGCGGTTATCGTGGGCACCCAGACATTCGGCAAGGGCTCTGTCCAGACAATATTCTCGCTCGACGTGGGCACAGGCCTGAGGCTGACTACGGCGAAGTATTACACCCCGAAAGGCCGTTCGATCCAGAGCATCGGGATTACGCCGGACCTGATTGTAAAGCTTCCGGCGGTGAAGGACTCCTCTAAAGACGGAGATGTCCATGTAGTCGTGCGCGAAAAAGACCTCGAACGCCACCTGAAGAACGAGTCCATCAAAGAAGACGGCAAGAAGAAGCCCGAGGACGAAGAGTTCGCTATGGAGATGATCCCCAAGGACGAGAAGGAGGACACTCAACTTCAGAAGGCCATTGAGCTCCTGAAAGGAGGCGATCCGTTCAGGCAGCTTTCGCTCCTTTCAAAGGACGAAAAAAATTAGGCTGCATATACTGCGGCTGATAGAGGCATTCTAAGAAGCAGGGAGCAAAATCCCTGCTTTTTATTTGGTGCGCCAGGCAGGGCGCACTCACAAAGGAGGTGCAAATCCTCTAAGGGCTCTGAAGAAGGGAGATGTCAGCCGAGCCGCACGTACCGGGGTGTAAGAGGCTGATGCCGCGAGGTCCCCATCTTGATGTTTTCATTCTCGATAACAAGGGTTCTAAGATATGGAGATTTCCGTCGATTTCCAGTAAAATATCGTCTCAGTTCGCTTAATATCGCCTGAAAAAACCTGAAATAGGGTTTGCATTTTGTGAAGCCAACCCCTATTATTAGCACTCGCCCAAAAAGAGTGCTAAGGCATAATACCTCATTAAAGAAAGGAGTATTGTATGGGAGCCAAGTTAAGGCCACTCAAAGACAGGGTGTTTGTGAGCTACACACCTGAGCTCGAAAAGACAGCCGGAGGGCTGTATATTCCGGAGTCCGCGAAGGAGAAGCCTCAGAGCGGCAAGGTGGAAGCGGTCGGAGAGGAAGTGAAGCAGATCAAGGTCGGAGACACAATTCTGTTCGATCGTTATTCCGGCTCGAAGATAACGTTCGATAACTCGGAATATCTGATTATCAAAGAGGAGGATGTGCTCGGTATCTTGAGCTAATCTTAGAGCCTCGAAACCGAATATCAAAGTCCACATCACAAACGGAGGAGACCAAATGGCAAAGCAGCTTATGTTCGATCAAGACGCCAGGGCGGCGATACTAAGAGGGG
>JBBIMH010000010.1:0-3590 GCA_037444505.1 Nitrospirota bacterium
CTCGTTCTCTCAATGCCCTTGCGACGACCTGGACCGTGTGAAGGACAGGGGTGTCGAGGCCCGCCCGCCTGAGGGAATCAGCAATCTGCATTCGGCAGCCTGGACAGCCTGTGACAACCGCCTCTGCGCCTGTTTTTGCAATGTCTTCCGCCTTTGCCGCGCCGATCCTTGCAGAGAGGGCTTTATGCCCAGCCCGCATCACCCCTCCGAAGCCGCAGCACCTGTCCGGGCGAACCATCTCCACGACAGTGACACCGCCGACAGACCGCAGCACGCTCCGGAGTACATCAGAAAGCCCCTGGCCCCTGCCGAGATGGCATGGATCATGGACAGTGACGTGGATCGGATCGATCTTCAGGTCGCGGGGAAGCCTGTTCATAAGCGCTTCATGTATGTCCATGACCTTCGGGATACCGATTCCCGGCGGCAGGAGTTTAGGATATTCTTTCTTGAAAGTCAAGCCGCAAGTGGCGCAGGCGGTTATCACCGTATCCGCGCCGAGCTCCGCAAAGATCTCCGCGTTCGTCCTGCCGAACTTTTCTGCGCCGCTGCGGTCGCCGAGAGAAAGCAGGGGGTGGCCGCAGCAGACGGCCCTTTCAGGCACATACACATCATAACCTATCGCAGTAAGGACTTCAATGGAAGCCGATAAGACATCCTGCTGAAGGTGCTGTAGTCCGCAGCCCGGGAAAAAGACCACCCTGTCCGTCCCTTTCCCGGCCCGCCCCTTCACTGACTCACTCGGGAATGTGCGGATGAGCGCACCGCCCGACTCGCTGATTGCGTCCGGCCTGAAACGTAGAACGAACGGCGCCAGCCAAGCGAGCGAGCGCATCACGGCTATATGCTTGAATACCCCTGCGACGAGCCGCTCCGCGAGCCGCGGCCCTTCATCAGCGTATGCCCGCTCCCTGGCAGCACGGATGATGCCCGACGCCGGAACGCCCGCAGGGCATATTGTATCGCAGGAAAGGCAACCCAGACAGGTTGCGAGCCTGTCTCGGTATATTTCGGAGAACGGCAGCTTGCCTTCGAGCGCAGCCTTGATAATCGCAATCCTCCCACGCGGCGAGAAGGATTCGCCGTTTCCGTGTATGTAAGACAGGCAGACGGCGCGGCATGCCCCGCAGCGCACGCAGCGGGCGACTTCTTTCATCAGATGATCTTCCGGCAACTTTTTCCCTTTCACAACAGACAACCATTCAAGGACGCTGATACGGACCGTTGACATCGAAGTCCCTGCAGCGGGCTGGGGGGAATGCGCCCGCTCGAGAATCCACGGACAGGCGCGCACTTCGAGACATCTCCGTCTCCATACGAATTCGGACCGGTTTCACCGATTTACGGCATTATTATCACGGGTGTGCCAAGCGACACAACGCTGTAAATCTCGTCCACATCCTCGTTGTTTAGGGCGATGCAGCCGTCCGTCCAGTTCTCAAGCCTTGCGCCGGGCCTGACCGCCGCGCCGAGCATCCTGCCGTGAATGCCGATCGCACCGCCCAGTTCTGTCTCCCACGGCGGCTGTCTTCTCTCTCTGTGCGCCTTCAGGATCTCCTGATACTCGGACTGCGTTATCATGCCCTGCCTGAACCCCTTCTCGGCATGCTTCAAACCGGGATAGCTTATACCCATGAATTTATAGAACCTCTCGCTGTGGTTCAAAGTGCATATATAGAACTCGCCCTCGGGAGTGCGCTTGTCCCCTTTCCTTCTCTTGTCTCCCCTCGAATGTCCCTTTCCAAAGACAGCCCAATAGCTCTTCACAGGCGTCATCCCCTTGTAGAGGGTAAGCACGTTCCTTGACTTCTGAATGACCACCTTGAGCTCTCCGGGGATGGAGAGTATCTTGGAAACGAACTCGGACTGCTCCGGTCTTCTCGTCTCGGGAAGGGGCGAAAGCATGCTTACCAAAGAAACGAGGATGATGAGCCTCAGATATAGCATAATACCGAACATCATCTTGCGAGCCGTACATTCACCTTCCGGCCCGCTCTTCGTAGGACGCGGCGCAGGACGAACTGCAGAAGTAGGTCGGTCTGCCGTTGATGCTCCTCTTGATTGCACGGCTCTTCGGAAGATATGTCTTGCAGTTGGGGTCGAGCACCATCTCCTCGCCTATTGCGTCGCCGCTGATGTCTTCCCTCTTATTATAGGCGGCCGTAGCAGACCGAACCACCGTCTTCACCGCCTTGTACACAAGCAACAACAACGTGAAAACAAGAATATTCCGAATCATCTGTCTTCCTTGCTTACCGCTTTTTTGAACGTTACGATGTACGAGCGCATCTGCTCGGACTGGGGATGGTTGGGAGAAATCTTCAGGAGGTCTTCCCAAATCCGGATCGCCGCGCGGTAGTCTCGCTTGTCATAGGCATAGACAACGCCCATGTTGTATCTCGCATTCTGGTGGCCGGGATTATATTCGAGCGCCTTCTTGTACTCGGCAAGCGCCCTCTCGGGCATTCCCATATTGCGAAAGGCGCTGCCCATATCCGTCCGCACATCCGCGTTTCCCGGATCCAGCCGCAGCGCGCGGTCGTAATAGGTCGCTGCCTCTTTCCAATGTCCGCTGTCGTAGTATGCATTGCCAATGGCGATGAGCGCAGCGAGATTATGAGGGTCCGCTGCGAGCAGCCTCTTGTATTCATCGATGAGTCCATAGTAGTATGGAGACTGCTGCTCCGAAGCCGCGTGCGGATGATTTCCTTCTCCGGCTGTATCCTGCCCGCTCGGCGAGCATCCCGCGACCACCATCACAAATGCCGCTGCTATTACGCCGCACCTATACATTTTTCATCAAGCCCATCAGTGTCTGAAGTGTCTCATACCGGTGAATATCATGGCCATTCCATGTTCGTCCGCCGCCTTTATCACCTCTTCGTCTTTCACAGAGCCGCCCGGCTGTATGACTGCGGTCGCACCTGCCTTGGCCGCCTCATCGAGCCCGTCCCTAAAAGGGAAGAAGGCATCGGAAGCGAGGACGGCTCCCTTGAGAGAAGACCTCGCCTTCATGACAGCAATCCGAACCGAGTCGAGCCTGCTCATCTGGCCGGCTCCGATGCCTATCGTGCGGTCCGTTGCAGTGAACACAATGGCATTTGATTTGACATGCTTGCACACCTTCCATGCAAAGGACATGGCACAGTATTCTCCATCAGTCGGCCTGCGCCTCGTGACCACCCTCAGGGCAGTTATGTCTTCTATCCTCCCGAGGTCCCTATCCTGATAGATGAGCCCGCCCACCACTTTCTTCATGTCCATGCCCTCCGGCGCGGCCTTGAAGTTGGGGCCGATATCGAGCAGCCGGAGGTCCTTTTTCTTCTTGAGCTCTTCCAGCGCATCGGGCGAGAACTCAGGTGCGATCACCACCTCCACGAAGGTGGCTGTAAGCTCCTGCGCGGTCTCGAGGTCAACCATCCTGTTGAAGGCGATCACGCCGCCGAATGCCGAGACGGGATCGCAGTCCCTCGCCTTGCGATATGCATCCGCAAGACTCGAGCCTATCGCCGCTCCGCACGGATTGTTGTGCTTCACAATGACGGCGGCGGTCTCGTCGAACTCCTTCACGAGTTCAAGGGCGCTGTTTG
>JBBIMH010000011.1:0-255 GCA_037444505.1 Nitrospirota bacterium
GTGGGATACGAGCCGAACAATCAGCTTGCAAAACAGTTGGGCCTCAAGCTCGACGACGAGGGCTATGTAAAGACAGACATGAACATGCGCACAGGCGTGCCCCATGTCTATGCTGCCGGAGACATTACGGGCGGCGCAAAGCAGATTGTGGTGGCCGTAGCCCAGGGCTCGACCGCGGCGATGAGCGCATTCGAGGACATCACGAGCCCTTATTGGGTTGGAAAGGAAAAGGGTACCGCCGACGTTAAAGCGGGT
>JBBIMH010000011.1:289-2933 GCA_037444505.1 Nitrospirota bacterium
GCGCTCCATGCTCGCCTGGGCGATACGATAGTCATACAGGGCCTGGATATAATTCATTTGGGCCGATGAGTATGCGACCTCCGCATCAGCCACCTCTATCGGGCTCCCCACGCCCGCCTGATATCTTCCGTTGGCTATATCGAGATTCTCTCTTGCCTGCTGGACAGCGAGTTCCGCTGCAGCTATCCGTTCCTCCGCCTCGAGAAGGTTGAGATATGACTGATTGACTTCGAGAAGCACCGTCTGCTTGAGAGCCTCTTCATTCGCCGCGAGTATCCCCAGATTCGCCTTTGCCTCGCCGACCTGATGATAGGTCAAAAAACCTCTGAAGAGCGGAAAGGTCAGCGTTATGGTTGCGCTCCAGCCGCTTTCGAGCGGAAACTCCTCGCCAGCCCAATTGTAGGATGCATTGCCAGACAGAACGGGAAAGAATCCCTTGCGGGCGAGTGAGACAGACTTGTCAGACGCCTCCTTGCGTGCCGAAAGGGCGTTCAGTTCCGGTCTATTTTTGTATGCCCGCTCCAGGGCTTCTTCGAATGTGACCTCGTATTTCTGATACGACAGGATGTCTTCCACTGTATATGCGGGCGCATTCGGCATACCCATCGCATTGTTGAGATTGACTATTGCGAGCTTCAAGGCGTTCTCCGCCCGGATCAAATCGAGCCTCGCATTGCTCAGATCCACTCTGGCCTTGGTCACATCGAACTTGGAACTCACTCCCGCCTTAAAGAACCCTTCTGCACGCTCGAGATGCTGCTCGTATAGCCTGACTGTCTCTTCAGCGACTTTTCTGTTGCGCTCCGCGCGCGCCACGCCTAAATACGCCTGCTTGACATTGAATGCCACGTCGTTCGCCGTCGCTTTGAGATCTTCACGCAGCGCGTCGAGACTATGCCTCTGAACAGATACCTGATTCGCGGTCTTTCCGAAGTCGAAAATGGTCTGATTGAGCGAGGCTGCGGCAGAGTACCTGTCGAACGGAGGTCTTCCGGTGCCGGGAGGCAAAAAAGCGGTCCCCGGCGCAGGGTCGTATTTAGTGTATCCAGCCGAGAGCTCGATATGCGGAAAGTAGCTGGCACGCGCCTGGCCCACCCTGCTTTTGCCCGCCTCGACCGAGTTTTCCGCTGCGAGAACATTCGGGTTATGCCTGAGGGCTATCTCTATGGCCTGCTCGAGCTTGATGGTCTCGCCCGGCTTTATGATGTCGTCGGCCATCCCATTGGACGAAATGCCGAAAAGAACCAGAAATATAATCATGCGCCGCATAGGCCTCTCCACCCACCCTTGTATTGATGTTTGAAGCGTATATATATTTCAACAGGGTGCTGCTCTGTTGACAACTTTCCGCGGCCGCTCTATTGGGCGTCAACGCTTCGACGCCGTTTGCCGAGCAGCCTGCGGATCTGTCTTCGGAATGAAATGCACCCTTGACAGCACGCCGTTGACCTGAGATTTTATCTCTACTGTGGAGGAGGGGTTCAATGGCGCCTATCGCGCGGATAACAATGGGCATGGACTTCTGGACCGCCGCAGCAGTCACGACAGGCACTGCCGGCCTTATCGTGCCGCCTGCTCCTCCTCCGGAACATGAAGAGAGCATGAGCGTACAGATTATAAGCAAGAAGACCATCCATGATGAACCGAAGTTTATGCGCCTGTTCGCGGTTTTTTCGGCGACCTGCATTTTCAACCTCGCTCAATCCTCTGTGCTAGGTGGATGAATAGATACCCATGAGCCGCGCCTATTACATTATGGCACAGCCGTACAAACATTACAATAGGATGCCTTTCTAAGAGCGGAGGCAGAGGGGGTGAACACAAGCGGTAAAATTAGAGCGGCTTGTGCGCGAGGGGATTGAGGTCAAGCCCTGCCCTTGCCCCGAGACTATAATGCAACTGTCCTGCATAGGCGATCATGGCGGCGTTGTCAATGGCCAGGCCCAGGCTCGGGAGGAACAACGACAGACTTCTCTTCTCGGCTTCCGCTCCCATCCTCTTCCTGAGAAGACTGTTTGCGGAGACGCCGCCGCCGAGAACGATCTTTCTTACCCCTGTCTCCACGGCGGCCTGGATCGTTTTTTCTACCAGCACGTCAACGACAGCGGCTTGGAAGCTTGCAGCTACGTCCTTTATGTTCAGTGCAGGGTCGATTCCCATGTCAGCGCTTCTGAACATGGCTATATGATTCCTCACGGCGGTCTTTATGCCGCTGAAGCTGAAGTCATAGCCCGAGCGCTGCGGCCTGGGAAACGATATGGCCTCTGGATTTCCCTCTTTGGCAAGCCTGTCGATTACAGGCCCACCTGGATACGGCAACTCCAGCATCTTCGCCACCTTGTCGAAGGCCTCGCCGGCAGCGTCGTCCCGCGTCTGGCCGAGTAGCCTGTACTCGCCCACGCCAGTGGCATGATATATGGCAGTGTGCGCGCCGGAGACGAGGAGCGCTATGAAGGGAAAACCTATTTCCGGATGCTCGATATGAGCAGAAAGGATGTGGCCCTCTCCATGGTGCACGCCGATAAGCGGTATGCCCCTGGCATAGGCGAGGGCCTTGGCGACGGATACGCCCACGAGAAGAGCGCCGATGAGGCCGGGCGCATATGTTACTGCAATGAGCCCTATATCATCCAATGTCTTGGAT
>JBBIMH010000011.1:2949-3368 GCA_037444505.1 Nitrospirota bacterium
CGGAACGAAGCGCGCTCCGCACAACAGGCAGAATATTTTTGAGGTGCTCGCGGGATGCGAGTTCAGGCACTACGCCCCCGTACTTTTCATGAAGCTTCACCTGAGAGGCGACTACGCTCGAATGAATCCGCGTTCCTTCGATGACAGCGGCGGCAGTCTCGTCACAGGATGTTTCTATTCCGAGTGTAAGCATATGTTTTTGACGGAGCGGCAGGAAGCTTTCCAAAGGGCTGTGCGGCCGAGCCCCCGGTTGTCGTTTGAGGGCGCGTTTCGCTCGCGTTTTTTCTATTGGACGAGCTTGGACACCGGGACAATCTTGATGCCCGAGGCCCCTCCCTCCTTGAGCCAGATTCTTAGCGCCTTTATTGCCGCGAAGCGCGGATGGGCCGTTGCAATCGGGCATCCGCATCCTGAAACAA
>JBBIMH010000012.1:0-3231 GCA_037444505.1 Nitrospirota bacterium
TTGTAATCGCCATGGGACGCTCTGCAGGCCACCTCGCCCTTGGGATGGGCATGGGCGCAGGCGCCACGCTCACCCTGATCCCTGAAGAACTGGGCAACAAGATTTCGCTCCAGAAGGTCGTTTCGATCCTCGAAGGCGCCATCATCAAGCGCCTGGCCTACGGCAGAAACCATGGAGTCGCGGTTATAGCAGAAGGCGTGGCGATCAGGCTGGACCCCGAAGAGCTGACCATACTGAAGGACGTGCCGAGGGACGACTTTGGCAATATCAGACTCGCGGAGATACCCTTGGGAGATATGCTCAAGAAGCGCGTCATCGAAGATCTGGCGAAGATGGGCATCAAGACCACCATCATCGCTAAGGAGATCGGATACGAGCTCAGGTGCCATCCTCCCATATCCTTCGACCGGGAGTACACGCGCTATCTCGGTTACAGCGCTGTCAAGTTCCTCGTAGGCGGCGGGACCGGCGCGATGATCATGCTCAAAGATGGCAAGAGCATCCCGATAAAATTCTCGGACATACTCGATCCAAAGACGGGCAAGACACGGATCCGGATGGTCGATGTGGATTCGGACGACTATCACATGGCCCGTCGCTACATGATACGTCTCGAGAAAGAAGACCTCGAAGGCGAACAGCTTTCAAAACTCGCCGCGACTGCGAGGATGACTCCGGAGGAATTCAAGGCGAGATTTTCGGTGGCGGTCTAAAAAGAAAGCGCTTTCCAGCAAATCTGGTCCGGAGCGGTTCCTACAGCGGGATCTTCTTCTCCCGTGCTACGTTCTTCAGGATGATGAGGGCGTTGTTCAGACGTTGGAGCTTCAAGTTTCTCTTTCTGAGCGCGACAGGATCGTGGAATGCGACCTTTTCGTTTCTGATAGAAGTCATGGCCTTGCTCAGATGTTCATTGAGGCCCGTGATCATATCCTTGTCGAATTTTTTCAGGAAGAGGGGGTTCACCGTGATGAGGCCTTCCGCCACATCGTTGGCCACCGCCTTCATGCCCTTTCCCTTGAATGCGCCTTCCGCCATTATATTTTTCTTGGACGGGGCGTCATGCCCTGCTATGCCTTGCGAAAGGCCTTGATTGCCCTGTCCAGCACCTCCTGCTTCGTCCTTATGGATTCGAGCCGCTGCTTGATCTCGGCGGCCTCTGCGCCCCGCGTTATTATCTCCCGGAGGGCGCCTATTTCATTGAATAAATCGGATGCAGCATCCTGTATCAGACCGTATGCATTCCTCGTGTGATCGCAGATCCCAGTGAGTGCGTTCGCAAGGTCTTTGAGCATTGGATCGTCCGACTCTCTGAGCCGCAGACAGACGGTGAAATCTCCAGTCGCCATCTGCTCCATCGCCCGTCTGATGCGCGCAACAGGGCCGAGGAAGCGGTGGGAATAGAGCGTGCCTACTATTGCGATGAAGATGAAGAGCGTGACGAGCGAGATAGGCAGAAACAACGGAAACTGAAGTATTTCCGAGAGCTTTTGGAAGACCCTGAGTAGGAGCGTGAATGAGATCAGCACTATTAATAGAAAGACGATGAATCTCGCTTGAGGGCCTGCTGCGCTAAGATAGCCTTTCCCTTTCGCGACCACCATTCTTTTGCCCGTTGTCATAGTGTACATCCCCCCTCATTCGCTCCGGATCGACCCGGGATGCGCTTTCGTGAAGGCAATCGCTAATAGTATAGCGGCAAACGCCGATTCGGTCAAGGCGATAATTCCCTTGCAGTCGCATCCCTGCTGTGGTAGATTTTTCGTATGTCCCTCCAGGATCCGCTCAACCGCCGCATTGATTATCTCCGTATATCGATTACGGATAGATGCAATCTGTCGTGCCTGTATTGCAAGCCGCGGGCGGGGTTCAAGATGCTCCCGCATGGAGACATTTTGAGCTACGAAGAGATCATACGTCTGGCACGGGTGGTTGTGCCCTTGGGGATTTCCCATATCCGCGTAACAGGAGGCGAGCCGCTCATGAGACGCGGAGTCGTCGAGTTCATCAAGGAGCTTTCGAAAATCCAGGGCATAGATGATATAAGCCTTACCACGAACGGTGTGCTGCTCGAGGATATGGCCGAGGATCTTAAAAAGGCTGGCATCACGCGAATAAACATCAGCCTCGATTCCCTCAAGCCCGAGAGATTCCGGGAGATAACAGGCGCTGCCGCATGGGAGCGGGTGTGGCGTGGTATAGCTAAGGCCGAAGAACTCGGGTTCGATCCCATAAAGATAAACGTCGTCCCCATCCGGGGTGTGAATGACGATGAAATATCAGAATTCGCAAGGCTCACGCTCGAAAGACGGCTACATGTGCGATTCATTGAATTTATGCCTATCGGCGCAGCCGACCGCTGGCATAGGGAGTCTTGCATTGCATCGACTGAGGTCAGACAGATAATAGAGCAAGGGCTCGGTCCGCTCTCGCCTGTTACGAAGACCAAAGGCGCGGGACCGTCCGACAATTATCGGGCCGAGGGCGCACGAGGTGTCATAGGCTTCATCAGCCCGATTACGAAGCACTTTTGCGGTTCCTGCAGACGGTTGAGGCTGACCGCGGACGGAAAGATAAGGCCCTGCCTCATGTCCGATACAGAAATAGATATCAAATCGCCGATACGCGGCGGTTGCGACGACCGTGAGATCGAAAGGCTTCTCATGCTGGCCCTCGAGATAAAACCGGATAGGCATTACATTGGCCTCAGTGAGGGGCCTGCGGCGTGCTATCAGAGGACCATGTCCAAGATCGGCGGGTGAGGTAAGTAGAGTGGACAAGCTCACTCATTTCGATGATGAAGGCGCTGCGCGGATGGTGGATGTCTCCGCCAAGGCCGAGACCGCTCGTGAGGCAGTCGCCGGATGCAGCGTGGCGATGAGACCCGAGACATTACGGCTCATCCTCGACAGGAAACTCACCAAGGGGGATGTGTTCGGCGTAGCTCGTGTGGCCGGGATCATGGCTGCAAAGAGGACTGCTGAGCTTATCCCCTTGTGCCATCCGCTATCCATCACATCCATCGAGATTGTATTCGAGCCTGATGAGGCCGCAAGCAGAGTGCGCATAACTGCCTGCGCAAGGACTACGGACAGGACAGGGGTCGAGATGGAGGCAATGACGGCTGCGGCTGTGGCAGGCCTCACTGTATATGATATGTGCAAGGCTGTCGACAAGGGCGTAGTGATAACGGACATCAGGCTCCTCAGAAAGAGCGGCGGAAAGAGCGGCACA
>JBBIMH010000013.1:0-6615 GCA_037444505.1 Nitrospirota bacterium
GTATAAATACTACCGCTTCATCCTGCTCGAAGGCCCGAAGGCCCCTGCATGAGCACACTGACCTCCATAGGCACGGGCCTCCCCTCTCGCCGTGAAATTGCGAAACATACCGCTACTTCCCCGACGGTCTGCCTATCCATCTCAGGATCGCATTGATTATGCCCCTCTGCCTGGGTACATACTCCGCACCCCTGATATGCCTTATCTCCGAGCCGTGGGCGACGCTCAGTGAAGACGACTTCGCGAGGGACAGTATCTGACTCGGATAGACGCTTCTGTGGCCCGTCATCAAGAAGCTGATTACGCATGCAACCGCTGCATACGGTCCGATGGCCGGACCGAAGAGCTCCATGGCCATGATGCTGGACGAAATAGGTGTATTCGCCGCGCCGGCAAGGAGGGCCGTCATGCCTATCGCAGAGAACACCGCCAAATCATAACCAAGCAAATCGCCGAAGAGATTTCCCGCGCCTGCACCGATGAAGAAGATGGGGGTGATGATACCGCCGCTGCCTCCGAAGCCGAGGGTAATCGAGGTGAAGATCATCTTCCAGAGCAACGCCGCCCTAGGGACGACGGAGCCCTCGAGGGCATCCTTTATGGTGTCGAGACCGAGGCCTAAATAGCGGGTCGAAAGCGGAAAGGTGAGCATGACGAGGAAAGAACCGGCGATCAATCCCTTGAGGGGCGGCCAGAGTGAAAGGCGCCGGGAAAGGTCCTCGAAGAAACGCATGATCTCTATCAGCAACAGCGAGCACAGGCCGAAGAAGATCCCCGCGGCGCAGACCTTGAGGAAGAACAGGCCGCTGAACATCGGGACGAACTTGATTGGTTCATGAAAATAGGATATCCCCAGATTCGAAGAGACCTGGAATGCCACGATCCCCGATACGAACGAGGGCAGGAGCACCTCGTAGAGCATCCCGCCTATGAACAGGACCTCCACACCGAATATAGCGCCTGCGATGGGCGTGCCGAATACCGTGGCGAAGCCGGCGCTGATCCCGCATACAACTAGTTTCTTCCGATCCCTGTCATCGAACCTCAGGAGGTCGGAAAAGGCGGAGGTGACAGCCGCGCCTATCTGAGCGGCCGGGCCTTCTTTGCCGGCGGAACCCCCGGACGCAATCGTGATGACAGTGGCCATGAGCTTCACAGGGACCACAGACAATTTGATCCTGCCCGAGCGCTTGTGAACCGCTTCGATAATCTTCTCGGTGCCGTGCCCCTCGGCGTCCGGAGCCAGGTGCCTGACGATAAGGGCGGAGAGGAACATGGCCGCCGGAAGCAGCAAATAGTAATATCTGTATGCAGATGCGGTCTGTATGCCCAGTCCGAGCGCCTTTAGGAATACAGTAGTAGAGAGTCCGACGAGAATGCCGGCACATGACGCAAGCAATATCCACTTCACTATGCTGACGAACAATACCGAGCTTTCTATCACTCTATGTTTCATGCTCACCCCGATGGCTTTTGGATCCCTCTACATCCGGCGCTCTTTTTTCGGGGCTGCAAGGCTGCTCGACTTCACACCTTCGCAGATATTCTTGATATTATGGAGCACTGCATCCGCCTCCATGATGTTCACGGCCTTCCTGATTATATTGAACAGCATGCTCATTACCTTGCCGGGCGAGCGGTAGCCCACATCCACGGATAGTAGCGTTCCCTCGGCTGTGCCCTCGAGCCTGATTATCTTCTGAAGCGGCATTATACTGTGCATCCGGAGGACGAGTAGTCTGTTCTCCTCCAATTCCTCTACCCTGCCTTCTCCCCTCAGCGTGAAGCCCTTTATACGATATGTCCATTCGAATCCCGCGCCCTTCTTTATCTTTCCATCATTGCTACCGGTGGCAATATCAAGACCCGCTATAAACAGGGACCAATTTGCGGGATTCGACACTATCCCGAAGACATGCTCCACAGGTGCGTCGATATTTATAGAACGTGAAACCAGAGAGACATGGTCCTGCCTTTGCCCGACCGCTCCAGCTTGGACCGCCTCCACCTTCTTGAGCAGGGATTGAACCTTCGGCGGGACTGCGCCCATCGCGCCGAGCTTGTCCCTGATGAAAGAGCTCGACATCATGAGCTTCATGGAACGCAAAAGATAGTCCTTCTTGAAGGCGTCCTGCATGGAGATGATCTCGCTCAGCTTGCCCATGTAAAACTGCTGGTAGCAGTTGATTATCGCGCGGTCTACCTCGGCTGTCGTCATCTCCCTGGGTTTTATCACGGGGTCTATGAGATTATATTTTCGGTAATCTTTCGTGACGATATACGGCTCCATCTCCCTGTACATATCCGCATAGGGCCAGGGCGCGAGCGCCAAGAAGTGGGCGAAGTCCGGGTTATACACCTTAGCGAGGGAGATGGTGGTCTTGATGGTATCAGCGGTCTCATGCTGAAAGCCCAGGATGAAGCTCGTCTCTGTTATCATGCCGTGCTCATGGATGAGCCTTATCGCCTCTATGCCTGTCTCTACTTTTATGTCCTTCTTTATCAGGTCGAGGGTCGCCTGATTAGTTGCCTCGACGCCGATGTAGATATGGATGACCCCTGCCTTCCTGTACTTCCAGAGGATGTCCCTGTCCCTGAGAATATCCTCCGCCCTGGTCTCCATAAGGAGGTGGATGCCGAGGTCTTTCTGGATGAGTAGATCAAGGATGCTCTCCCAGCGAGGTCTGTCGCTCGTAGGGTACTCGTCGGGGATGAGTATCACATTGACTCCGTATGTCTTGAGTAGATGCTCCATCTCGGATACGACATGCTCGGGTCTCCTGCCCCGCCAGGTCTGGTGCCAGAATTTCTGCTGCGAGCAGAAGGTGCAGTTGTGGCTGCACCCTCGAGATGTACTGACCGCGCCGAGCCTGCTGCCGGGGATGACGAAGTAGCGGTAGTCCTTCCACTCTATTAGATCCCAGCGGGGGTTTATGGCATCCAGGTCATCTATGAAAGGCCTGGGCTCTGTAGCGATGACCCTGTGGCCCAGGCGATATGCCAGCCCCCGTATCTTCTCCACGCTGTCGCCGGCCTTGATCGCCATGAGAAGCTCGGCGAGCGTCTCCTCGCCTTCTCCCCTCACGACATAATCGACCACCCCGCTGCCGAGCACCTCTTTGTACATGAATGTGGGATGTACACCGCCCATTATAGTGATGATTTCAGAATCGATCTTCTTTGCCATACGGAGCACCTCGAGCCCGTCAGGCGTCGTGGAGGTGATGGCTGTCACGGCAACACAGGCCGGCGCGGTCTCTATTATCTTCCGCTCTATTTCCTGAATGCCCACCCCCTTTGTCATGGCGTCATATATAATGGGCTCATAACCAGCCTTTTCGGCAGAAGCAGCAAGGTATGCGAAAGAGAGCGGGACCCATCTACCAGCCACCTCCACCACCCCGCAGTGATAAGGCGGTGTAATGAATAGAATTCTGTCCATATGCCTGGCGCCTCCTGATCGGCAGAGGATCGTACAATCGTACAGGCAGTAGCATACCAGCGCTGTGCCGAAAAATCAATTTTTTTTTCGTACGAGCGGCCATTCCCCCTTGAAAGACAATATATATTTTGTCTTGATAGTCGCTAAAACGGCGTGTTATAACGTTTGCAACCTTGCTTGATCCCCCCTCGTCCCCCACCTTTACCTGGATGGAGATAAACAACGGTCTAAGGCTGTTATGAAAGGGCTGATAGTGTCAAAAATTTTATGAAAAACAGTTCTGTAGTATATGGTAAAATAGACAAAACCCTCCCCCAAGGCTTGAGGGGGGGATAACTTTTGACATTACTAAAGGGATTGCAGAGATATTCAAGATGAAACGATATACCCCTCGCATAATCATAGCAGCCCTCTTCATATCTACAGCGGCCTCTCCTGCAACGGCTGAAGAGCAGGGCCCGCCCATCAAGATAGGCGTGGCATCCATGATAACGCCTGTGGACGCAGTGAAATACTATCAGGATATCATAGACTATATCGGCGGGCGGATCGGAAGACCCGTGCAGATGATCCATCGCAGGACATACGAGGAGATGGACAGGCTGCTCGAGAGGGGAGATGTGAAAGTCGCCTTCATCTGCTCCCTGCCGTATGTGAGGAACAGGGAGAAATTCGGGGTGGAGCTCCTTGCTGTGCCGAGCGTCAACGGCAAAACCACCTATCAGTCCTATATCATCGTCCACAAAGACAGCCCTATTAAATCCTTCCCGGAGCTCAAAGGCAGGTCCTTCGCCTTTACTGACCCGAGGTCTAACAGCGGGAGGCTCTACCCTGCATATCTTCTAAAGACCATGGGATATACGGCAGAGGGGTTTTTCAGCCGCTCGGTCTATAGCTACAGCCATAACAAATCAGTTGAGATGGTCGCAAAGAGGCTCGTGGACGCAGCCGCCGTGGAGAGCATAGTCTATGAACATATGTTGAAAAAAGGCTCTCCGTATGCAGGTCAGACCAGGGTTATAAAGCGGTCGCCTCCGTACGGCATGCCTCCGGTCGTGGTCACGAGCGATATAGAGCCAGGGCTCAAGGCCGCCCTCAAATACGCCTTCCTCGGCATGCGCAGGGATGAGAAGGCCAGGCATATCCTGGATGCCATGATGATAGACGGCTTCGTCGAGGCTTCGGACGAGAACTACGACTCCATCCGCGCCATAGACAGGGTGACAGCCGAGACCAGCCGCAGTAAGAACAGGTCTCCCGATAGAAGGGTGGTGTATTTCGGGGTCATACCCCGCGACAATCCGCGGATCATGTACGAGAAATATCAGCCCCTTCTGGATTACCTCGCTGAGAAGACTCCATATACATATGAGCTCGTGCTCAAGAAAAAATATGACGAGACGGTCGCCGCCCTCGGCACAGGAGAGGTAGATATAGCCCTGCTCGGTCCGCTCACCTATCTCGAGGCCAAGGCGAAATACGGCGCGGTCTGCATCTTGAAGTCGGTCGGGACTGACCGCTCCCCGCGCTACAGAAGCGTGATCATCAAGAAGGCCGACACCGCCCTCAAATCCCTCTCGGAACTCAAAGACAGAAAGGTGGCCTTCGCCTCTTCAAGGTCCACATCGGGCAACCTGATCCCGCGTTATCTGCTTGCGACCGCAGGACTCCATCTGAGCGATCTCGCAGAGTATGCGAACTTCGACTATCACGATTCAGTGGTAAAGGCAGTTCTGAAAGGGCAATACGATGCAGGCGCGGTGCGCGACTCGGTGGCCAGGAAGTACGAGAAGCTCGGGCTCAGCATTATGGCATCCTCGGAGCCGATTCCGAACGGCCCCCTCGTCGCCGGCCCCAGTACGCCCTATGCGATGATAGAGCATATCAAGAAGGCGCTCCTGGCGCTCGACCCGGCGGTCCCGGACTCGCAACGGATATTGAACCGGCTCGACGAGGAATTCCGCGGCGGGTTCACAGAGGCGTCGGATAAGGATTACGAAGAGATCAGGCGGAAGATAAACGCCGTCCCAAAGACATGCGGCAGGGGCTGCCATCCGAATATAAAACTCTGAGTTACACGGACTGATCACGATTATGATTGGACGATTGGCTTCGATATTCGCAAGACTGGGGTTGCAGCAGAAATTCATCCTCATCACCGCATGCGCGATCCTCGCAATAGTGACAACCATAGGCTACCTCGCGGTAAAACGCGAGCGCGCCCTCCTCTCCTCTGAAGTGGAGAGGCAGGGCCGGCTTCTTGGGGAGACCATAGCGATCCCTATCATAAACGATCTTATATACGAGCGGCTAGGCCTCGTGGAGGAAGGCGGACTTCTGGACAACTATGTAATGGAGATATTCAACCGCAAAGACGTCAATCTCCTTTATATCGCAATTCTCGACGTGAACGGGAAGGTCATATCCCACAACGACATCACAGAATACGGCAAGGTCTATGCTGATCCTCTCACCGTAGAGGCGCTTGCCTCCGACAGGGTGACGGTTCAGCGGATCACCGGACTCGAGCACGGTGCGCTTGACTTCGGGGTACCGCTCGCCATTGGCAAAAAACGCTGGGGCACTCTCAAGTTCGGCGTTTCTATGGAGAAGGCCGAACGCGAGATCATCGAAACCGTCAAGAACATCGTCGCTGCGACCGTCGTATTCTTGCTGGTGGGTTTCGCGGGCATCATCTTTCTGAGCAGGAGATTCATAAGCCCCATCACACAGCTCGCAGCGACCATGGAGAAGACAGGAGGGGATCTTCTCGATGTACGCGTGGAGATAAAAGGCCATGATGAGCTTGCGACCTTGGGCGAGAGGTTCAACAGCATGCTCGACCGCATCAGACAGGCAAATGAAGAGCTCCGGCGTACGCATGAAAAACTGATCCAGTCCGAAAAACTCGCATCCATCGGCATTCTCGCCGCGGGCGTCGCACACGAAATAAACAACCCCCTGGGTGGGATAATAAACTGCATCCGGATGCTGAGGGAAAACGACTGTAATCCCCAGGCGAGAGAGAAATATCTGTCGCTCATGAGCGAAGGGCTAGACAGGATAGAGAGTACTGTCAACAAGCTTCTCTGGATGTCGAGGAAGGGGGTGCACGAGCCGGTGGCGGTCAATGTTCGTAATGCCGCGGAGAGCGTTTATGCCTTTCTCGAATA
>JBBIMH010000013.1:6715-10771 GCA_037444505.1 Nitrospirota bacterium
GGTCTGGGGCTCTGGCTTACCTACGAAATCGTGAGGAACTACGGAGGAGAGATATCGGTCGAGAGCAGAGAGGGCGCAGGCAGCAGATTCATACTGCGCTTCCCCCTCGCCGAGGCGGTCGGCAGGCGATTGTAGATATGCGGCACACCATATTACTTATAGAAGATGAAAAGATAATGCGGGTCACGCTCGAGGACGCGCTCAAGGCGGCAGGCTATAATGTGAGCTCCTTCGAGACAGGAAGTGCGGGCCTGGCCGCGGCAGAGGGCGACGCAGTGGACATCGTCGTGACAGACGTGCGCCTTCCCGATATGAACGGCTTCGAGGTAGTGAAGTTGATCGTCCAGAGGAATATCGCGCCTGTGATAGTGATGACGGCCTTCGGAACGATAAAGGACGCAGTGAAGGCGATGAAGCTCGGGGCCTTCGACTACATCACGAAGCCCTTCGCCCTGGATGAGTTTATGCTGCTCGTGGAGCGCGCCCTCGAGGTGCAGAGGCTTAAAGAAGAGAATATCAGGCTCAGAAAAGACCTCGGCAGGTGCTACTGCGCTCCGAACATCATCGGAATCAGCCCGGCGATGAAGCATGTTTTCTATCTCGTAGAGAAGGTAGCCGACACGGATTCGAACATCCTCATCTTGGGAGAGAGCGGCACCGGCAAGGAGCTCATCGCCACGACCATACACTATCAGGGCAGGAGAAAGAGCGGGCCCCTGATAAAGGTGAATTGCGCCGCCCTGCCAGAAGGGCTGATAGAGAGCGAGCTCTTCGGGCATGAGAAGGGCGCCTTCACCGGCGCCCTGAGGCGCAAACCAGGCAGATTCGAACTCGCCAGTGGAGGCACCATATTCCTGGACGAGGTCGCAGACATCCCTCCATCAACGCAGGTGAAACTCCTCCGCGTCATACAAGAGAGGTCGTTCGAGAGGGTAGGCGGCACAGAGACGGTGAATGTGGATGTGAGGATCATCGCAGCGACCAACAAGGACCTCCAGGCCGAGGTACGGGATGGGAGGTTCAGGGAAGACCTCTACTACAGGCTCAATGTCATCCCCATAACCCTCCCGCCTCTCAGGGAGAGGCGGGAAGACATACCCGGCCTCATAGAGCACATCCTCGGCAAATGCAGGGAGAGGCTCTCCAAGGACGTCAAAATATCCCGGGAGGCAGTGGATATACTGATGGGCTACGATTACCCCGGGAATGTAAGGGAGCTCGAGAATATAATCGAGAGGGCGGCTATCCTCTCGTCATCCGGCATCATAGAAAAAGAAGACCTGCCCGCAGCACTGAATAAAGGGCATGTCCAGACAGCCGGCCTGTCCCTCGCGGACGTCGTTGCAGAGGCGGAGAAGAATCACATCCTGCGCGTACTAAAATCAACGGAAGGCAACAAGACCAGGGCTGCGGAGTTGCTAGGCATCAGCAGAAAGACGCTGTGGGAGAAGATGAACGCCTACGGCATCTGAAAGCCCCCTCTTTCGTAATTTGGCTCTTCAGCAGAATCTGTGGATGGATTCCGGTTCCGGCAAATCGCCAAGTGTATGATATAAGGCGATTTGCAGGTGATCCAATGACCGAAACCCGTATGCTTTTCTCATAGTCAGTTTCGCTTTGAGGTTAAAACCCTCCACGGCACCTGTTGAAATTTCGCCGTGAGCCCGGGACCAGTTCAGTCCCCTTGTATCTTTTGGCTTCATCGCGCCGCACCGTATCGATGGCGTCGTTGATGTTCTTCATGATGTGGAAACGATCCAGTATGTGAATGGCCTGAGGCGCCTTCTTCCTGATCACCTTGAGATAGGGCGCCCACATATCGCTGCACACATACTTGAGCCGAGCACACCGCTCCTTGCCGAACTCCAGGAAGAACCGCAGCAGGGTCTTTACCCGGTGCTTGGGACCGCTCCATAAAAGCCGCTTGGCGTGCTTATCGAGCTGATATACCAGGGTGAGAAACTTCTTTCCCTTGCTGTAAGCCTTGATCTCGTCCACACCGATCTGCTCAATGCCGTCCAGATTCCGGTGGGCGAGGCCGTATTCTACGACATACTTTACGGCACGGAGCACGCTGTCCCAGCTTGTCCTGAATATATCAGCGGTCTCTTTCCAAGAGAGCCGTTTGGCCCAGCGGGCGATGATGTCCGCTATAAGACCTATCGAAGCTCAGGTCCCAATTCCTCAATTGTCGCCTTCGTCGCCAATATCATTTCGTCGAGCTCGTCGAGATTTACGGCCTCCGCCTCTCCGAGAAAATATCTCCAGGTAATGACAGCATCATCCAACATTCTCAGGCGGCCTGCCAGATCCACTGAGGTCGATGCTGTATTCGAATACTCGTCGAACTTTTCGATAAGACGGTTCTTGGTTGTATCATCCAAGCTCTCGTACAAATCCGATAGACAAGCAGGCATACCCCGCCCTCTTTCTCCGAGCACCGAAAGACTCGCAAGATAGAGCTTCAGCGACACTGCCGCGCAGAAGACCGCTGGATGCGTAAGATCTACCCCTGTCGCCGGAGTATCCGACGACATCTTGTTATGCATCAGGACCAATGCTGCTTGATGATAGCTGTTTGCCGTGTCATACAACTGCCTGTCGATAAGCGCACTCATCATATCCTCCTTTCTCTTCAGCGACCCTCGCGTATTAATGCCCCTACCTCCCCTTGGGCCTCTGGGTATATTTTTGGCCGGTCCCCTTCGTGAAAAAACTGATCACCTTCTGCACCTTTTCCGACGGCTCTCCGCGTGTGATCAGGCCGAGCGGCCTTATGATCCGCTCAGTGCTCACAGCCTTAGTGTTCTGGGGAAACTTTACATAGAACACCAGGCTTACCGCGCCGATGGCCCCCTTGTTCGCCGAGACCTCTTCTATCTCTCTGGCGGTGGGCCACACGGTTATAGCGCCGGGAGCGTACGGCGCCCCCTCCATCACCGTCTTCTGGAAAAACAGCCTGGTAGCGCTGCCTGAGTGGCTTGTTACGACCTTGACAGGTAGGTCAGGGCCGCCCACCTCTTTCCAGTTCTTTATCGCGCCTGTATTGAGCCCCTTCAACTGCTTCCATGTGAGATGCGTCACAGGACTGTACTTGTGCACGATGACGATGACTTCGTCATCCATGATCTTATGAAACCGGAGGTTGCGCGTTATGGATAGATTTATTTTTTTGCAGACTCTATGGCCTCCTCCAGCGGCTCGGATGCCGCGCTCACCTCTGTCATACCCTTTATGAGCCCGAAGAACCCCTGCCCTGTACCCACGCCCACCGTCCTAATGCGTATCCCTGTCTCGCGCTCAAGCTCCGCTGCACCGGGTTCCAGAAAACTACTGATGCATGTCGTTGAGCCGTAGACAACCAACTGGTAGTACTCTGCGAAGATGCGGAGAGGGATCAGAAGAGCGAAAAGCATGAGCAAAATGATTGTTGTCTTTGGTTCAGCCATATTCACCTCCATTTTAGACGATTTGTCGGACAGTATTTCTCACAATATGGAATAACTTGCAATTTAAATGCCTCTCTTCCGACAGCACGGCGCCTTTATTACCATATAAAACCGCAAATATGCTGTAAAATCGCGCGGATTATAAAGACATCGAGCTTCCAAAGAGAGGAAGTGTTACAAAGCCGTAACCATGACACTATTTCAGTACGAACAAGATAACGCCTTGTAATATTTAGTTTTATCGCTACATGTCCGGCTTCAATGTTTCCAAGCCGTAACATATACAAAAAATATCCCCTTTTTTATCGCAAGATACAGCAGGTATCAATCTTGCATAAAAGAAGAGGCGTAACTATGCGGCTTTGAATAAAAGATTGTGCATCTCATATCAGCTTTGATTTATGGGGGGGCGGTTGGCTAAGTGCGAGGTCAAAAACGCGAACATCGAGCGCGTCTGGGTGGTTATCCACAGATTACTAAAGGAGCGGAATGGCGCTATATTATGTGGATGCCCGAGGTGCATATGCGATATAGCGGCGCTTGCACTCAACCTCCTGCCTCCGCATTACTATGTGGATCCGAAGAGGGCGGCTGAAAAAGGCTCTCC
>JBBIMH010000013.1:10871-34393 GCA_037444505.1 Nitrospirota bacterium
ATTGCAAAACATTGCAGTTTATAAATATCACCGAAAGTTTCATGAAAAGAGAAACAAAGAATCAAACCACAGAGCCCATTGAGGACTCGCTTCAGTTAAGATGCTCGATGTTCTCATGTTGTTAAATAAAGGGCAGAAACAAATAGCACCGGTAATGAAATGAGGCAGAGGAGGAGCGAAAACGCCGAGAAGTTTAGCTCCTTCATTCAGGTCTTTTTTTGTGAGCTCAGTGGTTAGTTCTTAACATTACGAGAAGGGAGGTGAATCATGTTCGGACTCGGAACCATAGAGATAACGGTCATCCTCGTGATCGCGCTTTTGATCTTCGGGCCGTCCCGTCTGCCCGGCCTCGGCAAGGGGCTTGGCGAGGCAATCGGGGGATTCAAGAAAGCGATAGCAGGAAAAGAAGCCGATGAAAAATTAGGCTAGCCCTTGTTGGTCAATGCTATATGCTTAAGAAGGGTTTTTATTTCATACAAGGAGGTTGAAAAATGGCATTGAACGAGATAGTACGGATGCACGACGACCTCGAACGAGCGCTCAAAAAAGACGTGTCCGAGAGGTCGTGGATTATGGTCATTGACATCAGGAAGTGTGTCGGAGACCATGCATGCGCGGTCTCCTGCATGGCGGAAAACGTCTGCCCGCCCGAAACGTCATACAGGAAAGTGTTCGAGACCGAGTATAAAAGCTTTCCGGACCTCGACCGGTTTTTCATGCCGGCAAACTGCCAGCACTGCGACAATGCGCCGTGCATGAAGGCGGCAAACGGGATCGTGAAGGGGGCCATACTGAAACGGCCCGACGGCATCGTGGTCTTCGATTATGCAAAACTGGCGAAAAGCCCGAAGGCCTCGGCTGCCGCCAAGAAGGCCTGCCCGTATTACGCGATCGTTGATGACAAGGGGGGATATTATACAAGTGGAACGCCGGTCCTCGAACCTTACGAGACGCGGGACTTCTACGAATACGACAAAAAGCTGAACCGCAAAAAAGGCGATACCAAGGGGTCAATCAGAAAATGCACCTTCTGCGCCCACCGTCTCGATAGCGGCATGCTCCCTGCCTGCGTTTCGACCTGCATCGGCAGGGCGATGTATTTCGGGGACAAGAACGACCCGAAGAGCCTTGTGTCCGAGCTCATAGAAAAAGAGAAGGTCTGGAACCTTAAGGCGGGGCTCGGCACGAAGCCGAGGGTTTACTACATTGGGTATGAAGACAGAACAAAGATTTCAATAGGCACGCCGGCATCCTGCACGGCATGTCATCAATAAGGGGGTGCTGTCATGGCTGAAAAAGATAAAGACAAGATGTGCAAGCTTGAGGAATATATCAATACGCTCCCGCAGAATGGTATGACGAGAAGGACTCTTCTCAAGTCGGCCGCGCTGCTCGGCGGCTCGGCATTGGTGTTAAGTCAGATGGAAGGGGCCTTCAGCCTCCTGCGCGAAGCCGAGGCCTCCGGAGGCGTGACCGCCGGTGATTACCCTCTTTCCAAGGCAACCAGCGTCATCTATTCCGTATGCCTGCAATGCCATACAGCCTGCCCGATAAAGGTAAAGATACTCAACGGCGTGGCCGTGAAGATCGACGGCAACCCATACAGCGAGAATATGATTCCGAATCTTGATTATTCCACCCCTTTGTCGAAGGCCGCGAAGATCGATGCGAAGGTGTGTCCTAAGGGACAGGCAGGCATCCAGAGTCTCTATGACCCCTACCGAATCGTCAAGGTCTTGAAGAGGAACGGGCCGAGGGGCTCGAATAAGTGGAAGGTCATTCCTTTTAACCAGGCAATTGATGAAATTGTCAACGGCGGGAAGTTGTTCGCCTCCATCGGCGAAAACAGGCATGTACCTGGCCTGAAAGAGATTCGGACATTGACCGACTCGAAGCTCTCGGCCGACATGGCTAAGGATGCAAAGGACGTGGCTGAAGGGAAGATGAAGGTTGCAGATTTCAAGGCAAAATACGCAGCCCATCTTGATAAGCTTATCGATCCGGACCATCCTGACCTCGGGCCCAAAAACAATCAACTCCTTGCGATGTGGGGGAGGATCGAGCACGGCAGGATCGAGTTAGGCAAGCGGTTTATGTACGGAGGGTTCGGCTCGCAAAACCTGATCGAGCATACGACGATCTGCGAGCAGTCTCACCATATCGCTTACAAAGAGGCGACGCATCAATATAAGGACGGCAAGTGGTCGGGCGGCATCACGCATATGAAGCCGGATTCCTTCAACGCCGAGTTCATCATCTACTTCGGGACCGGGTTCGTGGAAGCCAATTTCGGACCTCCGGCCATGTGTGAAAAGGTTACGGACGGCCTGGCTTCAGGCAGGTTGAAAGTTGCCGTGGTTGACCCAAGAATGTCCAAGTCCGCGTCACGGGCATGGAAATGGCTGCCGATCAAACCCTCAACCGACGCGGCACTGGCTCTTGCCATGATCCGATGGATGATCGAGAACAAGAGATACGACGCTGCGTATCTGGCGAACGCCAATAAGGCCGCGGCAAAGGCGGGTGGCGAAACGACCTGGTCCAACGCGACCCATCTCGTCAAGATCGAAAAAGACGGTCCCGGCGCGCTGCTTAGGGCGTCGGATATCGAAATTGGAGACAAAGATACGTTTGTTGTCGTGAAAAATGGAGCTCCTGTTGCTGTTAAGGCAGATGATGATAAGAATGCCGTAACAGGCGATCTCGACTATAGCGGCGAAATTAAAGGCATCAAGGTAAAGACCGCATTTACCCTCCTTAAGGAAGAGGCTTATTCAAGGAGCATGGCGGAGTGGTCCGAGATAACCGGTATTCCAGTCAAAGACATAGAAGACGTGGCAAGAGAATTCACCTCTCACGGGAAGAAGGCAGGAGCGGAGTTCTACCGCGGGCCTGTCCAGCACACGAATGGATATTACAACGCCCAGGCCATCATCGCCCTGAATATCCTGATCGGCAATACGGACCACAAGGGCGGCATGTCCGTCGGCGGCGGCCACTGGCACGAGTATGCAAGCGGAAAGAACAAAGAGCAGTTCAACCACGAAAAGACCCAGCCGAACAAGCTCACCGCCTTCGGACATAAGATAACGAGGGAAGGCTCTCATTACGAGAAGTCCACGCTCTTCAAGGGCTACCCTGCGAAGAGGCCGTGGCTGCCGTTTACGAGCAATGTGTATCAGGAGGCGCTGCCTTCAGCCGCGGACGGCTATCCCTATCCCGTCAAGGCCCTCTGGCTCCACATGGGAACCCCTGCTCTTGCGTCGCCGGCCGGTCATACGACGCTTCCTATCCTGGCCGATGTGAACAAAATCCCGTTGTTCTTCGCCACGGACATCGTGCTCGGCGAGACGAGCATGTATGCGGATTATGTTTTTCCCGATACGGCCATCTGGGAGCGCTTCGGCAATCCTCATGCCTCGCCCGACGTTCCCCTGGCCGTATCGAAGTTCAGGCAGCCCACGATCACGCCGCTTACCGAGGTCGTCACCGTCTATGGAGAGAAGACCCATTGCTCGTATGAGGCTGTCGTCCTTGCCATAGCGGAAAAGCTGAATCTCCCTGGATTCGGCAAGGATGCCTTCGGCCCAGGATGGGACTTGACCAGACAGGAGGACTGGTACCTGAAAAATGCGGCCAATTTTGCTGTAGGGGACAAAGAGGGCGACTCCGTGCCCGAAGCGTCATTTGACGAGATCAAGGTCTTTACCGAGGCCAGAAAACATCTCAAACCCTCTGTTTTTTCCATGGAGCGCTGGGAAAAAGCGGTAGGAGCTGATAAGTGGAAAAGAACGATTACCGTTCTTAACAGAGGCGGCCGATGGGCCAACTGGACAGATGAGGTTGTCAATGGCAAGGGCATGCTCCACAAGAAATACGGCAAGCAATTGAACCTCTATGCCGAAAACGTCGCAAAGGCAAAACATTCGCTGACCGGCAAAAGGTTTTCCGGCGTTGCCGTGTTCGAACTTCCCAAAGATGCCGGCGGAAATGTCGCTGTCGACACGGATATGCCGCTTCAGCTCATCACATACAAAGATATCCTGGGAGGTCAGTCGCGCACGCTTCCCAATAACTATTGGATGAGCTCGATCCTGCCGGAGAACTACCTGTTGATCAATGCCGGCACCGCGGCCAAGCTCGGCTTCAAGGACGGCGACAAGGCGAGGCTAGTGTCCGCTACGAACCCGGACGGCAAGTGGCATCTGCCCAACTTCGGAACAAAGGACATGGTCGGCAAGATCAAGGCCGTGGAGGGCATGGCGCCGGGAGTGGTCGCTGTTTCCTGGCACTTCGGTCATTGGGGTTACGGCGCGTCGGACGCCGTGATTGACGGCAAGACCATCAAGGGCGACAAGCGGCGCACCACGGGACTTTGTCCCAATGCCGCGATGAAGGTCGATCCAATACTCAAGAACTCCTGCATGACCGACCCGATCGGCGGCAGTTCCTCGTTCTACGACACAAGGGTAAAGCTCGTGAAGGTTTAGAATTTTAACGGCTGAGGGGCAGGGATTATTCCCTGCCCCTTGGAAATCAAAGCAACAAAGAAGGTAAAAAATATGGAGGCGAACAGCACCTTTTTAATTTTGAATTACTCCTTTCTGAAGATGGATGCTATTCTGGAATAACCATTTGATTTTAATCTGCTTGGCACGGTTAAGGAACTGACAGAATGAATGAAGTAACATTGGAATTTGAAAAACTCCTCGACGAGTCCGTCAAGATTCACGGTCACCTCTGCCCGGGCCAGGTGCTGGGTGTGAGGATGTCCATGCTGGGGCTGCGCGAGATCGGCATAGACGACCCAAATGGCAGGGATAGAAAAAAGATCATTGTCTTCGTCGAGATGGACCGGTGCGCAACCGATGCGGTCCAGTCCGTTACAGGCTGCAGCCTCGGCCACAGGACCATGAAGTTCATGGACTATGGCAAGATGGCGGCCACATTCGTAAATCTCGTCACGGGCAGGGCGGTGCGCATCATTGCCAAAGAAGAGGCGCGGGACAGGGCGAAAGAGATGTTTCCTGATATAGAAGACAAGTACAGGGCCCAGCTCGAGGCATACAAGATCATGCCCGATGACGAGCTGTTTGACATAATGGAAGTCGTCGTGAAACTACGGCCCCAGGACATGCCTGGAAGACCGCTTCGCAGGATCAGGTGCGACGGTTGCGGGGAATATGTCCAGGATATGCGCGAAGTGCAGAAGGACGGCAATGTATTGTGCGTTCCCTGCGCAACAGGCGGCTACTATGAAGTGAAGGCGTCTCTTATCGAAGCGCGTTATGCGAAAAAGTCATAACGGTTGGATAACCGGCAGGTTAACAGGTGAGCGGGAAACTGGAGATAAAATCAAAGCTATGGATCGAGGTCGATGGAGAGCCTGTCTTCGGAAGGGGGAGGCGCGTTTTGCTCCAGGCGATAGACTCCTACGGCTCGATCAACCGCGCGGCGCAGGAAGTGGATATCTCCTTCCGCAAGGCATGGAGCTACATCAAGGCCATGGAAGACCGGCTCGGCGTGAAGCTGGTAGAGCGCCGGACAGGCGGGAGAAACGGCGGCGGCGCGGTGTTGACCCCTGAAGCGCGGAGATTCTTGGAAAAATATGAGGAGCTGGAGAAGGGGATCCAGTCGATCGTGGATAAACGATTTAGGAGCATATTCAAGGGAGGTTCCTATGTGTGACGAGATGCACGAAAGCGGTTCATCAGATATGAAGACGATTCCGGTCGCGCAGGCCGTGGGCGCTGTCCTGGCGCATGACATAACAGAGATCAGGGCGGGTGAGTTCAAAGGACGTGCATTCAAAAAAGGGCACATCATCAGAGAAGAGGATGTCTGCCACCTCCAACGGCTCGGCAAAGAGCACCTCTTCGTCCTTACTATAGCAGAAGACGAGATGCACGAGAACGATGCGGCCTATGCGATCGCAAAGGCGTTGATGGGAGAAGGGGTGGAGATCCAGGGAGAGCCGAAAGAAGGCAAGATCAATATCATCGCCTCGAGGGACGGCCTCCTCAAGATAAATAAAGACGCCCTACTCGCCTTCAATATGCTCGGAGAGGTCATGTGCGCGACCTTGCACGACAACACACTCGTCAAGAAAGGTCAGGTCGTAGCAGGGACGAGGGCCATTCCCCTGGTGGTCAAGAAAAAGACGATCGAAGAAGCTGTAAGGATAGCCCAGGAGGGTCGAGGGGCAAGGGGCAAGGGGAGTTACCCCCCTCTTGAATCGAGAGGGGTTATAGAAGTAAAAGAGCTCCGGAAACCCAGAGCCGGCATCGTCATCACAGGCAACGAGGTTTATTACGGCAGGATAAAGGACGCCTTCGCACCGATCATCACGAAAAAGATAGAGGCATTCGGAGGAGAGATAGCCGGCATATATTACGCCCCTGATGACCGAGCATTTATCGAGTCGAGGCTCAGGGAGCTGATAGCGGCAGGCGCGGACCTGCTCATAACCACAGGCGGCATGTCAGTCGATCCGGACGATGTAACGCGGTTCGCAATAAGAAATCTCGGCGCAGCTGACATCACCTATGGCTCCGCGGTACTGCCGGGTGCGATGTTTCTTGTGGGGTATATTGAAAAGGGGCAAGGGGCAAGGGGCAAGGGGCAGGGAAAAGATGAACTTGATTCCGACTGCCTGCCCCCAGCGCCGATCCCTATCCTCGGCATCCCGGCCTGCGGTATGTATCACAGGATAACCATCTTCGATCTGATACTGCCGCGGATTCTCGCCGGCGAGAAGATAGGCAGAAAAGAGCTCGCCGAACTCGGCCACGGCGGTCTTTGCCTTAATTGCAAGGAATGCAGATACCCTGTATGCCCATTTGGAAAATGAAAATGTCATTCCCGCAGTCATTAAGGCACGGCGGCAAGGCTCCGGGCAGGGCGTGCTGGGTGGTAGCAGGCTCTCTATGCGGAGGGAAGGTGCAGGGCACATATGCAGAGAAACTCCTCAATTGCTGGAAGTGCGACTTCATGAACGCAGTGAAGAAAGAGGAAGAAGAGACCGAAACCGGGTTCTCGCATACGCGGCTCGGCATTGAGAGAGCGAAGTCCAAGAAATAGATTTCGTCGATCCTGTTCGATTGGAGGTGTATCTATGACTACTGAAAGGCCGCTCGCGGATGTGCTCGAGGAGCACCACAACGCGAAGAAGACAGGGGCGTTCTATATCTCTGTCGCGCAGACCAGCGAGAACCTGATCCGGATATATATCGACCAAGGCGAGAGCAGGCATATCAGCTACGGCTCGGCCAAAGGCAGGGAATGCCTCGATATCCTGGACTGCTATGACCTCGACAAGGTCATTTATTTCGAAGGGCTCAAGGCGCCTTCCGTCTCTATGGATCTCCCGAAGACTCCGGAGATCATCGCTGCAATCAGGCGCAGGGGCGTGAAGATCAAGATGGTTTAGTCCAAGACAGCGCCGTCGGATGAGACACTGGGATGGCTGGAGGATATATGCATATCCTTTTAGCTGAGGACGACAGGAACTTCGGTTATGTGCTCAAGAACGAGCTCGAATCCCGGACGCATAAGGTGGATCATGTAGGCGACGGGGTCGAGGCGGTCCTAAAGAGCATGGACACGCGATACGACTTCGTCCTGCTCGACATCAGGATGCCGAAGCTCGACGGCGTCAATGCCCTGAGGATAATCAAGAAGGTCTCCCCTGATATCCCTGCGATCCTCTTCACAGCGCATGGAGCAGACAGCGAGGCCGCTGCTGCAGTTGCCGTCGGCGCGATTCGTTGTATGACGAAGCCCTTTAATATCGGAGAACTGTCAGCCGAAATAGAGAAATGCAGGGGCAGAAGAACTTCAAAAGGATCGTGCAATTAGAATGGAGTTTATCACCCATAGGTCTCTCAGCAGGCTGAGCCTGAACGGCAAATTCGTTTTAGTCGTGATTTTGAGCGTCATGACCGCAATCGCCTTCTTGGTCGGATTGATCATTTGCCGGGAAACAACGCTGCTGTTGGATGATTCCAAGAAGAACGCAGAGGTACTGGCCCTCTCCCTGGGCACGTCCATCAAGGAGAGCATGCTCTCGGGCAGGCCCGAGGAAGCAAAGAGGTTCATCAGAGGGCTTTCGAAGCTGCCGGGCGTGCATCGTCTCGGCGTCTTGAAAGAGGACGGCAGCCCGGCCTTCGTTTTTACCGCGCCGCTGTCCCATTGGAAACCGAGTCCTCGAGGCGGCTCAAGAACGGCGAAGGTTATGCATGTCGGTCGGAACTTTATTGAATTCCTAAAGCCGATAATGTACGAGCAGAGATGCAGGCCCTCCACGCGGGCGGTCAACCCATGCTCGGCGTCATCTCAGTCGGTATTTCCACTGCGGAGACTACAGAGCCCCTTAATAGCTTCGTCTGCTGGGTCGTTTTTTTCGGGATTGTCTCGGCCGGCGTACTGGCAGCTTTATTGATCATATTCGGACGGAAACTGATCGTCACCCCGATAAAGAGATTGAGAGAGGCGTCGTACGAGATAGCACGCGGGAATTATGTCCTTCTCGATCGAAGAGGAGTCCGTTGCTGGGTGGCGATGAAGTGCGGAAAGAAAGACTGCCCCTCCTATGGAGACGAGAACATACCATGCTGGCGCAGAAAATGGAGCGAGGGAAGCGCCGATCCCGGTTGCAGCTGCGCAGAGAAAAGGAACAACTGTCTCAAATGCAGGGTCTATCAGGAGTGCAGGGGCGACGAGGTCAGGCAGATGGAGGATGCGTTCAACAGCATGAGCATCGCGCCCAAACGCAACGACGATGAAAGAAGGCGGCATATAGAGAAGATACAGACCCTCTGCTGGAATCTCGAGGGCTCTTATATACAGACGGTCGCCGCGCTCGTGAATGCGATGGAGGCGCGGGACCCCTATACCAAGGGCCATTCAGTCCGTGTGGCGAACATCTCCGCTGCGATCGCCGGCGCCATTGGGCTCAAGGGAGAAGAGATGGAGCATCTCCATTTCGCCGCGCTTCTGCATGACGTCGGCAAGATCGGCATAGAGGGGGAGATACTTTATAAACGCCGGGATCTCGACGAGATCGAAAAGGCCAAGGTCAAGATGCATCCCGAACATGGAGCGCGTATATTGTCGCCGATACATTTTCTGAAACCTGCGATCCCGATCATCCGGCACCATCACGAAAGATACGACGGAACAGGGTATCCCCTCGGCCTCAAAGAGGCCGAGATTCCAATGATGGCAAGGATACTCTGCGTTGCAGATGCCTGAGACGCCATGAGACCGGCAGAGGCACGGACTGAGCTGTTGCGGGAGGCGGGGAAACAGTTAGCCCCCCAGGTGGTCGCCGTTATCGTCAATATCGTATCAGAGGAAGATAGCAGATAGGCGGTGTCTGACCGCCGCTCCCATATCCGGGGAAAACTTAAAGATTTAGAAGAGCGCCTGCGTGCTCTTTCGGGCCCGTCTCTATCACCGCACTCTGTCCGATCGGCGAGCCTAAGGCAGGCTGAGTTCAAACGTCCTGCCTCCGCATGCTGGATATGACAGCCTTTATCTTTTCTTCGTTTTTCTCTATGCACTCGAGCAAGGAGAACTGCACCCGCGCCCTGTGGAGGTTATGGCTTGGGTAATTTATCTTGAAATATACATCCCCGCGCAGATAGTCTGCGAGGAAGCGCAGCCCGAGCTCGAATGTGATGACCTTCACCGACTCCGGCAGGAGGGCTATCTCATCCGGCGTGAGGAATGCGCCGGCCTCGCTCATATATCCCCTTACAAGCGCCTCGAAGAAGTTCAGATCGAACGTCACTGTTGCAAGGTCTTCGGCGTCCTCGCCGCCTAGATTCGCCACGGAGCGGGCGCAGTCTCCGAAATCGAAATGGACTATGCCGGGCTTCACCGTGTCCAGGTCTATCATGCCTACAGCCTTCCTCGTTAGGGAGTGTATGAGCACATTGTTCACCTTGGGATCGTTGTGCACGACGCGCAGGGGTATTCTGCCGGAATCCACGGCATCCACAAGGATGGGGGCCAATCTCCTGCGCCCATTCACGAAATCTATCTCCCGGGCCGCCCCTGAGGCCCTCAGTTCAGCATCCGCCTTTACAGCCTCATCGAACCCTCTTAGATAGCGAGGTGTATGATGAAATCCCGGCAGAGTATCATGGAGACTGTGCGGCGGAAGATCCGAGACCAGGGTATGGAATCTTCCGAGCGCGGCGCCCACCTCATGGGCGAGAGCGGGCTCGTCCACCCTGTCATATACTGTGCAGAACTCTATAAAGTGGAACGCCCTCCAGAAACCGCCCTCCTCGTCAATGAAATACGAAGCCCCCTTTTTCGTCCTAACGAGCGCTGGGGTAATGCTGAACGGATCCTGGATGCCTTCTCTCCAGAGCCTCGAAGCGATGTGCGTCGTAACTGTCTCTATGTTCTCCATGACACGGATGGGCTCCGTAAAGACCGATGTGTTTACGCGCTGGATGATGTATCTGCGCTCCAGCCCTTCATGGACCATCCTCAAAAGCCATGTATCGTTTATCAGGCCGGAGCCGAAACGCTCGCAGCCCGCGTATGCCCCGGGGATATCGAATTGCTGGAATATGCGGGAGGAAATCTCGTTCATTGGAATATGCAGTATCAGCCTGCTTTGGCGATTAGATCGTATTCGGAGGCCTGCGTAATCTCGACATCCACGAACTCGCCCGGCCCGGTCTCTGTCTCGGAGAGATAGACGACTCCGTCTATCTCCGGCGCCTGGAACTCCGTCCTAGCGATAAGGAGCATGTCTTCCATTCCGTCCACGATCACGCGCAGCCTCTTGCCTATGCGGCCCGTGTTCTTTCGCAGCGATATCCCGGCCTGGGATTTCATGATGACTTTCCTTCTCTCTTCGGCGACCTTCTTCGGCACCCTCGGCCTGAGCCCCCAGGCGACTGTTCCCTCCTCCGGCGAATATGTGAAGACGCCCAGATGCTCGAATTCGGCCTCTTTTATGAAATCATGCAGCCTCTCGAATGCAGCATCCGTCTCGCCAGGAAAGCCCACTATGAGGGATGTTCTGAGCGCGATGTCCGGTATCCGCTTGCGCAGGGCCTCAATTGTCCTTTTTATATCGCCGGCGGTGGCGCGTCGGTTCATCGCCTCGAGGACCTTGTCGTCGATGTGCTGAATAGGTATGTCGAGATACTTGCATACCTTCTCTTCATCTGCCATGACCGCAATGAGTTCATCGCTCAGCCTGCCGGGATATGCATACATAAGCCTGAGCCGCTCTATGCCGTCTATGCGACATAGCCTCTTTATGAGAGACGCAAGGTCTGTATCTCCATACCGATATGCAGTGGAGTCCTGGGCGAGAAGGATGAGTTCTCTGGCGCCTTCTTCGGCGAGCGACCTCGCCTCGCTTATTATGGACTCGGCAGGCCTGCTTTTGAAACCGCCGCGGATAAGCGGGATCGCGCAATATGAGCAGCGATTGCTGCATCCCTCAGCGATCTTGAGATAACGATAGTGTCTTGGGGTGGTGCTGACGCGGGGGAGCCCGTACACTAGGCCGGGCGCCGAGACCCGCACACGCGGCTTATTGCTGGAAAGAACCAACCTGCATATGCCGGCTATATCCGCTATACCTGCGGTGCCGATGATCGCATCGGCCTCGGGCAGTTCCTTGAGCAGCTCATCGCGGTATCTCTGCGCAAGACAGCCGGCAACGACGACACCCCTGCACCTCCCGGCCTTCTTCATCTTAGCAGCGTCCAGTATGGCTTCGATCGCCTCTCTCTTGGCCGATTCAATGAATCCGCAGGTATTGACCACGATCAAATCCGCCTCGGCTTGGTCATGGGTGATCTCAAACCCGTCCGAGACGAGCACCCCGAGCATCTGCTCCGCATCCACCTGATTCTTTGGACAGCCGAGGCTAATCATGCCTATCTTGTATGGTTTATCGGACAATGTCTTGGACTTTCCGTGTGAAAAAGATGATGGTATGGGTTCAGAACCCTCCTGAGAGGGCGAGGAAGCCTGCCATTTTCTCGTTCGTCTCTCTGAGCCGGCGCGAGAGAGTCTTTACGAATACCCACAGAAGTTTGTAGCCCATCTCGCGGTCCGCTATGAGTATCTTGTCCAAATCCTCCTTTGACAAGGCCAGCAGCTCGACGTCTGTATTGGTTATGGCGTGCGCAGAGCGTGGAAAGCTGTCTATCAATGCCATCTCGCCGAAATAGTCTCCTGGCTTCAGGACAGCAAGCGCCTCCTCGCCTATGTTCGGAATCATCTTGCTTATCCTCACCTCGCCCTTTATTATCACATAGCATTTGTCTCCGGCGCTCCCCTCACTGAATATGACGGAGTCCTTCGCTATCCGCTCTATCTTGCAGATCTTCTCCACCTCTTCGAGTTCGTCGTCGGTCAGGCTTTCGAACAGGCTTATCTTCTTGAGCAGATCCCTCATGTTCCCTCCGTAAAAATAGTTTGTAATCATATACCGCTAAAATCCATGACAGTCGATGCCAAAGGCATGCCTGATGTGCTCTATCTCCTTTTCCTTAGTCGGGCTGATCGCGATAACGTCGAAACGGCAGGGCATTTGATGCAGCCTTTTATACTTGATATAACCGAGTGCGGCCCTGATCATCCGCGCCTGCTTTCTCGGGTTGACCGCGAGCTCCGGGGAGCCATAGACATCGCTCGTCCTGGTCTTGACCTCTACGAATACGAGCTCTCCCCTGTCCAGGGCTATGAGGTCTATCTCCCCGTACGGCACCCGATAGTTCCGATCGAGAATCCTGTAGCCCTGCCTCGCGAGAAATCTCGCCGCTCGGTCTTCGCCTTTTTCGCCTATCTTCTTCCTGTCCGCGCTCAACTGTTCGACCCTCTGAGTATATCCGCCACCGGCCTAAAACTCCTCCTGTGGGCTGGACATGGTCCGTGTCTTCTAAGAAGCGCGATGTGCTCCTTCGTCGCGTAGCCCTTGTGTCGTCCGAAATTATACTGCGGATACCGCTCATCTAGCCTGCGCATGATTCTGTCCCGCTCCGTCTTGGCAAGTATGGAGGCGGCGGCGATAGTATGGCTGCGGCAGTCGCCTTTTATTATCGCCTTCTGCGGAATCGGGATATGTGGAATGAATACAGCGTCTATGAGCAGATAGTCGGCGGGCGGGTCTATTTTATCCAGCGCCAGTTTCATGGCAAGGATAGTGGCCTGATATATGTTTACCTCGTCGATGGTCTTCTCGTCCACGACGCCTATGCCATATGCAATAGCATGGCTGCGTATGAGCTCTGCAAGCCGCTCCCGCTCGGGCTCAGGTATATCCTTCGAGTCCCTGACCCCTGGAATCGCGAGACCAACAGGCATAACCACCGCTGCTGCGACGACAGGCCCTGCAAGAGGCCCCCTGCCTGCCTCGTCGATGCCGGCCACCCGCGTGTATCCGGATGAATAGGCCGCCTGCTCGAAGCAGAAGGGATCGGCCTCCATATCGAACAGGTCGCGCGTGCTGCGTGACGCCGTATCCCGCCTTTGGGTCTGGCCGAGCGGCATGGAGACCTCGAGAATGAAGATTTCAGTCTATAGAGGACGCACCCCGAATAACATCCATTGGAAACAGCCCGAATAGAAGCCCATACAGCAAGCTGCAGGAATGCCATTGCTCCAAAATCCATCGGCTCCAGCCGTTCGAGCCTTCAGGGCATATTCGGGATACAATGCCGATTATCCCGGGCATGTCCCTCTACTGCTGCGGCTCATTCGATTGCGGCTCCGAGCCGGCAACGGCTACAAAGCCGCGCCCCTTCTCCTTGATGCGAGAGGCCTTGCCCCTGAGCTCGCGCAGATAATAGAGCTTCGCCCTCCTTACCTTTCCTTCCTTGGCAAGCTCTATCTTTTCGATCATGGGAGAGTGAAGAGGGAATATGCGCTCCACACCCACACCGTACGAGAGCTTGCGCACTCTGACGGTCTCGCGGGCGCCCGTGCCGCTCCTGCCTATTACGACGCCTTCAAATACCTGGATCCTCTCCTTATCTCCCTCGACGACCTTTGCATGCACGCGTATGGTGTCGCCGACGCGGAAGCCGGGTATCCCTTCTTTCATCTGTGGCCTTTCCACGGCGCTGATAATCATATTCTGCATTTCGAACCTCCTGAGTGTAAAACGAAAACCCGATTATCTATATCAACCTCAGCCGCCCGTGCCGGACGGTCTGTAAGCCGGCTGACAAAAGCATATTTTGACCAATCGCGTGAAATAGTGCAAATTATAATTTCAGATAAAGCCCGGCAGGGCATGCCTTCATGACTTTTAGAACCCGATGAATATCATATCTGTGTATTGTGAACTAACCCTTGGCCTCATGGATTAGAGCTGTGTCTGTCATGCTGATTTCCGCCTAAGATATCGCTCTAAAAGTCATTCCGGCAACTCTGCTGGCCTGCACCAAAAAACGTGATGAGCCATATTTTTTTCCAACCCCACGGGGTGAGAGTGGCTGAAATCTCACGCCTCGAGCCTTTTTTTTAGCGACTCTATAATCTTCCTGTCTTCATCCGTGAGCCTCGCCTTCTCGAGCAGATCCGGCCTCTTGAGCAGGGTGGCCCTGAGCGATTCCCTCCTCCGCCATCTTCGTATCTGTTCGTGATCGCCCGAGAGCAGTACATCAGGCACTTTCATGCCCCTATACTCCGCCGGCCTCGTGTAATGCGGATAGTCGAGCAGACCGTCCCTGAAAGAATCGAGCCATGCCGACTCTTCGTCTCCCAACACCCCCGGCAAGAGCCTCGTCGATGCATCCATTACCACAAGGGCAGCGAGCTCACCGCCGGTAAGGACATAGTCTCCGATGGAGAGCTCCTCATCCACAAGGGCCTCGCGCACCCTTTCGTCTATCGCCTCATAATGTCCGCAGAGAAGGATTATCCTTCTCGACTCCTTAGAAAGCCCCTCTGCCCGCTCATGGTTCAGCAGCCTGCCCTGAGGCGAAAGCATAATCGTCAGGAACTCCTCATCCGGATGCTGCGCCTTTACCGCCTCGATCGCCCTGAATATGGGCTCGGGCTTAAGCACCATGCCTGCCCCGCCGCCGTAAGGGCTGTCGTCCGCGGTCCTGTGCCTGTCCTCCGTATAGTCCCTGATGTTCCAGACCCTCACGTTGAGCAATCCCTTTTCCCTGGCGCGCTTGAGTATGCTCTCATTCAAGGGCCCTTCCAGCATGCCTGGAAAGAGGGTGAGGACCTCGAAGTTCAGTACGGACATTTAATGATCCTCGGCTCAGTCGAGCATACCCTCGAGCACATGTATCACCATGCGCCTTCGGGCCTTGTCCACCTGTCTTATTATCTCCTCTGTTGCAGGGATGTAATGTTCCTTCCGCCCCTTCTTCACTATATACACATCATTGCCGCCGGTCCGGAGGATATCGTCTATCACACCGAGCAGTCTCCCATCTTCTGTGAAGACCTCCATGCCTATGAGCTCGAACCAGTAGAAGCTCCCGTCCGGAAGCGGCATCGCCTCTTGCTCAGGGATTTGGATCAGGCTTCCGCAGAGTTCACGGGCCTTCTCAGGAGTATCGTAGCCTTCGAAGATGAGATAGGGGATCCCCTTTCTATACCTCACGGAGTCCACTCTGCACTCGAGCACGCGGCCGGACGGCCACTTCAGATAGACCCAGTCCAACTTCTCGAATCTCTCGGGAAAATCGGTCAAGGACTCCACCTTGACCTCGCCCCTCACGCCCCGGGGTTTTATGACCCTTCCGACTGATATGAGCATCCCTCGATTCCGGAACTCGCCGAGGTCGCATTGCCAGATTCAGGCTCGAGCGAGGCAAAGCAAATGAACGTGCCCGAAACTATTTCGCCTCTGCAAACTGTTTCATTATTCCGGCTATCGAAAGAAGCGTCCTCGCCGTATCAGAGGGGATCGCGCCCTTCTTCAGCCAGTCGAGCGCCTTCGCCTGGTCTATGTTCACGGCATGGGGCTTCTTGAGCGGATCGTATGTGCCGAGCTCGTCGATATGGCGTCCGTCTCGTGGGGAGCGGGAATCGGCCACCACCACCCTGTAGAACGGCTTCTTGTGAGAGCCCATCCTCTTGAGTCTAATCCTTACAGCCATGTGTCACCTCTTTCTGATGTAAATACGATCATGCCATCCCTGCCTATTCGGCATTCGGTGCATGCCCTATCTTAATCCTCCGAACATCCGGCCGATGTTCTTCATCTTGCCTCCGGACATCGCCTTCATCATCTTCCTCATCTCCGCAAACTGCTTCAAAAGCCTGTTGACGTCCTGCACCTGAGTGCCGCTGCCCTTTGCGATGCGCGCCCTTCGGCTGCCGTTTATTATCGTATAGTCGGCCCGTTCCTTAGGGGTCATGGAATTTATAATCGCCTCTACCTTGACGAGTTCGCCCTCGTCCATCCTCGTATTCCCGAGGGCGGCCTTGTTGAGCCCGGGTATCATTCCTATAATCTGCTCCAGCGAGCCGAGCTTTCTTACCTGGCGCAACTGGTTTTTGAAGTCCTCGAGGTCGAAGGAGTTCTTCTTGAGCTTCTTCGCGAGCTCCTGGGCGTCCTCACGCGAGACCGCCTCTTGGGCCTTCTCGATGAGCGTCAGCACGTCCCCCATGCCGAGGATGCGCGAGGCCATCCGGTCCGGATGGAACGGCTCCAGGGCGTCGAGCTTCTCGCCTGTGCCGGTGAATACGATGGGCCTTCCTGTGACCGCCCGGATGGAGAGGGCAGCCCCGCCCCGGGCATCGCCATCGAGCTTCGTGAGCACCACGCCGTCGAAGCCGACGCTCTGGTTGAACTTCTCCGCGATGTTCACGGCCTCCTGCCCGGTCATGGCATCCGCCACGAACAGTACGTGGTGCGGCTTTACTCCCGCCTTTATATCCTTGAGCTCCTCCATGAGGGGCTCGTCTATTTGGAGCCTGCCGGCTGTGTCCAGAATCACGATTTCGTATAGAGACTTCTGGGCATGGCCGACTGCAGCCCTGCATATGGCGACCGGATCCTGCTCGGATGAAGTAAATGCATCGAGACCGGTTTGGTTCGCAAGAGTAATGAGCTGCTGCACGGCTGCAGGCCTACGTGTGTCAGCCGGAACGAGCAATACCCTGCGGCCGTCCTTTTTGTACAGCCTGCCGAGCTTGCCTGCAGTCGTGGTTTTGCCCGACCCCTGTAGGCCCATAAGCATTATGACAGTGGGCGGATTCGGTGCAAGATGAAGCCGGGCATGACCGCCGCCCAGAAGCCCGACCAGCTCGTTGTGAACAATCTTGATGACCTGCTGCCCGGGTGTGAGGCTCCGCAGTATCTCTTCTCCGACCGCCCGCTCCTGGACCTTCCCGATGAACTCCTTGACAACCTTGAAGTTTACATCGGCCTCGAGAAGCGCAAGCCTCACCTCTCTCAAGGCATCCTTCACATCCTCTTCCTTGAGGACGCCCCTGCTGCGAAGCTTCTTGAAAACCGCCTCGAGTTTGGCTGTAAGTGACTCAAACATCCGTATATATACCCGATGAAAGACTATCAATATATAGAACAAGTGCCCTATTGTCAAGGGATTTTTCAACTTAGGCAGTATGTATGAATATCTTCCAGTAGGCAGAAAGGGCTTTTTTCAGGATAGATTTCATAATGAACTGCCTGTGCGAGGGAGCAGCCTGTCCAGGACATGGTATCACGAAGCGGGCGAAAATGTCTTTACTATTGCATCTTTTTTTAACTCTGGTAGAATAAGCAGATACATGAAGGGTTTTCTAAAGGCCATAGGTCTTGTCCTGGCCCTCATAGCCGTCGGAGTAGCGAGCTCCCTCGCTGTCATTGCAATCCTTCTCAAACAGCAGGAGGTACACGTGCCTGAGGTAGCCGGAAGAGACATCGTCACGGCCATCGAAATTCTCTCGCAACAGGGGCTCCAGGTGAAGGTAGAGCGCAGGGAACCTCATCCGAGTATTCCGCGCGACACTGTCATTTCCCAAGATCCTCTGCCCGGCGGCAGCCTCAAAAAAGGCCGGGCCGTACGGATAGTCGTGAGCCTCGGACCGAGCGATCTGCAGGCGCCTGACCTTGCAGGTCAGCACTTCAGAAAGGCTGAGATGGAGCTGCGGCGGCTCGGATTTTATGTAGGCAGCGTGTCGCGGGTATATTCGGACGAAACAGTGCGCGATACTGTCATAGCACAGGATCCCGCCCCGGGTTCACCGCTCGAAAAAGGCGGCGTGATCAATCTGCTGGTCAGCGCAGGCAGGAGGCCTGAGGTACTCATTATGCCAAAATTGACAGGCAGGAAGGCGGAGGAGGCTGTCCGCATCTTGGAGAGGTTCGGGCTCCAGTATAGAGTGGCATACAAGGCAGGGGGCAAGCCCGAGGCATCCCGTACTGTCACCGGCCAGAGGCCCGGGTATGGCTCTCCTGTTCGCGCAGATTCTATTGTGGAGCTGACTGTAAGCAGGTGACAACGCGCACCGAGAGGCCTGCATAGTCATCGTATGATGTAATTAACGCACCAGAGGATACAGATAATGAGAAAAATCAAGGTGGCGCCGTCCATACTATCAGCGGATTTTTCGCGGCTGGCCGAGGAAATAAGGGCTGTTGAGGCTGCAGGCGCGGACATCATACATGTGGATGTGATGGACGGACACTTCGTGCCTAATATCACCATCGGCCCGCTCGTCGTGGAGGCAGCAAGAAAAGCGACCCGGCTCCCTCTGGATGTGCATCTTATGATCAGCAGGCCAGAGATGTACATAGACGACTTCGCGCGTGCCGGCGCAGACTATCTCACAGTTCATGTCGAGGCGACCAACCATCTCAATCGTCTCGTCCAAGCGATAAGGGCGCACAAGGGCGTAAGGCCTGGCGTGTCATTGAACCCGGCGACGCCGCTCGAGACGCTCGATTATATCCTTGCCGAGATAGACATGGTACTGATCATGTCTGTCAATCCCGGTTTCGGCGGACAGGCGTTCATCCCGTCTGCCATAGAGAAGATCAAGCGGCTTCGCAGGCGCATAGACGAGGTCGGGCTGAGGGTGGAGATAGAGGTTGACGGAGGCATCAAGCCCGAGAATGCAGCAGAGATAGCCGCTGCGGGCGCCGACATCCTGGTCGCAGGCTCCGCTGTATTCGGTGCGAAGGATTATGCAGCAGCGGTCAGGGGTATCAGAGGGGGATAAGCACGACGTTATTGCAGGATTAGTCGGTACAGCGTCATGACGGTGGAAGCGAAATCAGAATAACAGGAGGCAATGAGGTGTCGTTGAACAAACAGGTCAGCAGAAAAAGGTTCGAACTCAAGGACATAAAGCAACCCGAGCTATATAGAGATATATTCCCATATACATCTGTGCCGCGCGTAGTACTCGAGGACCGTCTCATTCCCGTAAAGATGCCTAAGGACATCTGGATCACGGATACGACCTTCAGAGACGGACAGCAGTCGCGGCCGCCCTATACCGCAAAACAGATTGCCGAGATATTCGACTTCCTGCACCGTCTCAGCGGGCCCAACGGCGTGATCAGGCAGTCGGAGTTTTTTTTGTATTCTGCCAAGGACCGGGAGGCCGTCCAGCTCTGTATGGAGAAGGGCTATCGCTATCCTGAAATAACCGGCTGGATCAGGGCGAACAAGAACGACTTCAAGCTCGTAAGGGAGATGGGGCTTAAAGAAACGGGCATTTTGACATCCTGCTCGGACTACCATATATTTCTCAAGCTGGGCGTCACGAGAAAAGAGGCGCTTAATGCGTACCTGGACATTGTCGCGACAGCGCTTGAGAACGGCATCGTACCTCGCTGCCACCTCGAGGACATCACTCGCGCGGACTTCTATGGATTTGTCATCCCGTTCGTACAGGATTTGATGAAACTCTCACAGGCCGCGAAGATACCCGTAAAGATAAGGGCCTGCGATACCCTGGGCTACGGCTTCCCCTTCCCCGGCGCCGCCCTTCCCCGGGGCGTACCAGAGATATTCTATGCGCTCATACACGAGGCAGGCGTGCCGTCTGAGCAGCTCGAATGGCATGGACACAACGACTTCCACAAGGGGCTTGTCAACGGCGTCGCTGCATGGCTGTACGGCGCGTGCGCGGTGAACGGCGCCCTGCTCGGATTCGGCGAGCGCACCGGAAATACACCAGTAGAGGCCTTGATTATAGACTATATCAGCCTGACCGGTAATGATGCCGGCATAGATACGACCGCGATAACCGATGTCGCTGAGTATTTCCAGCGCGAGCTCAGGGTGGTCATTTCGTCGAATTACCCCTTCGTCGGCTCTGAATTCAATTCCACGAGCGCAGGCATACACGCCGACGGCATGATGAAGAACGAGGAGATATACAACATCTTCGACACCACCAAGATATTGAAGCGGCCCATGGGCGTGATTATCACGGACAAGTCGGGCATTGCAGGCATAGCCCACTGGGTGAACAGCCATATCGGTCTGACCGGAGACCGGAAGATAGACAAGCGCCATCCGGGGCTTGCGAAGATCCACAAGTGGGTCATGGAGCAGTACGAACAAGGCCGCACAACCAGCATATCGAACGAGGAACTGCTCGAGAAGGCCAAGAAATATCTTCCCGAATTTTTCGTCTCGGACCTCGACAAGCTCAAGAAAAAGGCGCAGGACATCGCACTGCACCTCGTCGAGGACATGGTGGAGCGCAAGGAGATGCGCACCATGGACCGTGCCTGGCAGGAGACGGCTTTGCAGAAACTGCTCGATGAGAATCCGTTCATCCAGTTCGCCTATGTGGTGAACATGGAAGGCAAGAAGATCACGAAGAACATTACACAGATCCAATACAAGGCGCAGTACGAGACATCCGGCCTTGGGGACAACTTCACCGACAGGCCGTGGTTCATAAATCCGATGAAAAACGGCAAGAGCTACGTCTCGGACTTCTATTCATCCAAGATCACAGGCGCCCTGTGTATCACAGTATCGGCCCCTATACGCTCGCTCGATACAGAAGAGATAATCGGAGTCTTCGGCGTCGATATCAAATTCGAGGATCTCGTAAGGACGGAGTAAAAGGAGGGCTTGCCTGCACCCCGGACCGGGGTGCAGGCGTGTATATCTTGATCCTCGTGTCCGCATTATGCGGTAAACCCGGCTATCGTGTCTCAGGAAAGCCTTTTCGCGAGGAGCCGGTCGAGAGACCATCTCCCCCCGCCCTTTATGATCAATGCAAGGGCGATTGCTATTGCAAGGAGATGATATTCAAATCCTTCTCCAGCCTGCTTGCCGAACCAGTTCATGAAGAACCCGAACTTAAGATGGATCAGAAATACGGCCACCACCATGTTCGTCATGATCCCGAGAGCGGCGATCCTCGTGACCAGGCCTGCTACAAGCGCTATCGGGCCCAGGAACTCGGCGAGTATCGCCAAGACGCCGAGCACAGGGGGGATACCTAGATACTGCTGGAACGCCTGTATCTGACCGGCGAAGCCGGGGCCGCCGAACCAGCCCATGACCTTTTGTGCGCCGTGCGGAAAAAAGACCACGGCAAGCATCAGCCTCAATACAAGGCCTGCGACGTCATCATCGGTCTGAACGAGCCTTTTGATAATCCCCTTCAACATAGCCGCCTCCTCTATTTATGGATTTATATAAATCGTGCCTGACCCTTCACTCTCTTATGCGCAGCCCGAGTTTTTTGCAGAGCATTCCAAGCTCTTCCTGCTCTTTACCAGTCAATATGGACATCTCTTTGGTGATCCGCTCGACATGCCCGGGAAAGAACTTCTTGATCAGCCTCTTCCCCTTATCGGTAAGCCTAACAAAGAAGCGCCTCCTGTCTTCCTCATCCCTTAAACGCTCCACCAAACCCCTTTTCTCGAGATTGTCCACTACCATCGTGATGTTGCCGCCGCTCTTCAATATCTTCTTTGCGAGCTCCTTTTGATGAAGTGGTCCGAGGTGGAGCAGGGCCTCCATAACCCCGAATTGGCTCACTGAAAGCCCGATTTCGCTCAAGCGCCCCTCCACCCGTGTAGAGACCGACTCAGCCGCCCTGATCAGCTTTATGAAGGCATTGAGGGCCCTCACCTCTTCCGCAGTGCCTCTGTATTTCGTACCCATAGTTCAATATCGATTTATTTAATATTAAACTATCACATCTGGTGTGATTTGTCAAGGCGGCGCTCGGCTATGTTTCTTTGCTAATGCCTTTTTCTCTGCCTGTGCCGAGAGCTTTAAGCGGATTTCGGGGCTGTGAAGGTCTCTTTTTAGGACTTCCTGACGAGGTCGATCACGGTGACCTCAGGTCTGGCCAGGAATCTGATGGCAGGGCCCCAAGTCCCTGTACCCCGGCTCACATACAAAACAGAGCCTTTCGGAAGGTCGTACCTGCCTCCGGACATGGGATATGATATGGCGCTTAGATATCTGAAGGGGAATATCTGCCCCCTGTGCGTATGGCCTGAGAGCTGGAGATCGAACAGACCGAGGCTTTCCCGTACTATGACAGGACGGTGTTTGAGAAGGATCCTGAATCCGTCGCGACCGACGCCCCTCAAAAGTCCTGCCTCATCAATCGGGGTCCCTATCCCCATCCGAACGCCTTCGGGATCGATCACGCCTATGATTGTAATGATTCCCTTAACCGCCTCGTTCCTCAATATGGTAAAGCCCGCCTGGCGCGTGAATTCAAGAGCGCTTTCCACTCCTGCATAGTATTCATGATTGCCTGTTATTGCAAATTTCCCGTATCGGGGCTTGACGCCGGTCAGTATATCCGCAAGGCCTGATAAATTGTTCAACTGGGCGTCCACAAGGTCGCCTGTAGAGACTAAGATATCCGGCTTCTCCGACTTTACGATTTCGACGATGCGTCTTAGCCTGTCTTCCCGAACGATGAGGCCCAGGTGCACATCGGATATCTGAACAATCCTGAGCCTCTCTGCTCCAGGGGGGAGCTTGGATGTCTCGACCGCAAGCCGCTCTATGCGGATGTCTCTCGCCTCGAAGTAACCGTAGGTACATATCGCGAGGGACAGCAGGGAGCTTATGATAAAGGCCGGCCTCGGCCTTGCCATGAACGGCAATAGATCCATATTGATAAACAGTCCGATGACGCGCGGGATCGCGTTGAATATATCGATAGAAATGGAGATGCAGAAATACAGAAATATCGCGGCCATCCAGGTATAGCCGATATAGGCAAGAAGCCGCGCCGGTATTTCATGCTCCTCATGGACAAGCATTCTAATAAGAACCGGCGCTGATGTCATCAGGAGCATGAGCAGGCCGAGCATAATGGATGCATATACGCCCGGCGCGAATGCAGAGCGGATCTTAAGAAAAAGGTATAGATGCATCCCGCCGTATATGGTAAAAAAAACGATTAAGAAAAGCCTCATCTCCCGAAGCTCACCCCCATCCCTTCCGCTATCTTGACCAGCTCTCCATCCGGGTCCACAAGCCTGAGATTAGCAATCGCACTCTCGAGAGGTACGGATGAAATGTCAGGCGGCTGGAAAGAGACCATCCTGCCGAACCGCC
>JBBIMH010000013.1:34493-166269 GCA_037444505.1 Nitrospirota bacterium
TTCTCCGCCACCTTCTTCATATCGAACGGGATCTCTGGTATAAGGATCACATCCGCGCCTCCGGCAATGCCCGCCTCGAGCGCGATCCAGCCCGCATATCTGCCCATGACCTCGAGCACGATCACGCGCTGGTGGCTCTCTGCTGTAGTATGAAGCTTGTCGAGCGCCTCTGTGGCGGTGTCGACAGCGGTCTGGAAACCGAAAGTTACATAGGTGGCGGAGAGGTCGTTGTCTATGGTCTTCGGTACGCCTATCACATTCACCCCGAGCTTCTGGAGCCCATGCGCAATTTTCAGGGAGCCGTCTCCGCCTATGACTATAAGGGCGTCGAGCCCCATGTCCTTTATGTTCTTGACGACGGTGTTGGATTCATCGCTCACTATCTCCTTGCCGTCCACCACCTTCTTGACCGCAAAGGGGTTACCTCTGTTCGTAGTACCCAGGATCGTGCCTCCGAGGAACAGTATGCCGCGCGTGTTCCAGGGAGTGAGTTCCCTCGCCCTCACAGGGGTGAGCAGCCCCTCGAAGCCGTCGAATATACCCACGACCTCCCAGCTATATTTATTGACCGCCGTCTTCACAACGGCCCGTATCACGGCATTGAGCCCTGGTGCATCTCCGCCGCCTGAAAGTATGCCGATTTTCATACACGCCTCCGTATTTTTAAGCTTGCCTAAAAGATCGCCTGATTACGCCGACCGCTTTTATGAATGATAAACCATGTCAGGATGTACCGCCCTATGCATCCAGCCATGACATGTATAATCATATGCCGAGCAGCCTCCTGCCGCCTTCTGCTGCAACCGCGAGAACATCCTGACGGGAAAGCCCTGCAGACTCGAGATATCCGAGCTCCGCCCGATAATACTCATTGTATCTTCTCTCCGGAAGAACGCAGTCTGTTCCGACGGCGAGCGGGACGCCGCGGTCAAAGGCCTTTTTTATCATCTTTAGATGCCCGTCTATGATAAGCCGCACATGGTCGATAAAATCTTTCTCTCCCCGCGCCTCTGCCACCCTCACAAGGGCACCGACCGTAGGCACCCAGAATATGCGCCTCTCCGCCAAGAGATCTATCGCCCTTTCTGTCATAAAAAAGCCGTGCTCGATGGAGCGGGCGCCTGCCTTTGCCGCCGCGAGGACGGCCTCATCTCCATTCGCATGCACCATGACATCCAGCCCTTCCTCAGCAGCAAACTCTATGATGAGCCGGAGCTCGTCTTCTTCAAAACCGCCTCGAGTCAATCCGAAGGGGCGGCCCAGATCGACGATACCAGAGCCCACGACCTTAATTATAGCAGCGCCTGCCGTCTTAAGTCTCAAAATCTCTTTTTTGATGTCCTGTCTTGTTTCAACAGGGACGCCGAGCATGGAGCCGTAGCCCCCGGCTTTGTATATCGCCCATCCGGCGGAATGTATAGTGAGGCCTGAAGGGTGAAGCCTGGGCGGCAATCGGCCCGACACCGCATTCGTTTTAATACCGGCGTCGCGGACAGCTGCTACACAGGCATGCAATATATCTGATACGGCCTCTAAGCTATTCAGGTGGACGTGGGCGTCTATGAACACTGTATGCTCATGCATGAGGGCCTGCTAAGGGGCGCGAGAGAGCATCCCGTTGTCGCGGAAGCTGAAGTGACCGCCGTCTCCCACTATGATATGGTCGAGCACCTGGATGCCGAGCACCTCTCCAGCCTGGACGAGCCTGCGCGTAAGAAGAATGTCCTCCTGGCTCGGACGGATGTCGCCGCTCGGATGGTTGTGAATGAATATGACGGCAGAGGCGGATTCCCTCACCGCAGCCTTGAAACTATCCCGCGGATGGACGATACTGGCGGTAAGGCTTCCCCGAGATACGACTTCTTCTTTGATGATCCTGTTCTTGGAGTCGAGAAGCGCGCACCTGAACTCCTCCTGCTTTGCATGCCGCAAGCGCGGCTTGTAATACTCGGCTACATCATGGCTCGTACAGAATGACGCGCCGGCGAGGCTCGGTCTCTGAAACCGCCTGCCGAGCTCTATCGCGGCCTTTATCTCCGCTGCCTTTGCAGGCCCGATGCCGGCAACCCCGCAGAGCTCGCTTGTACCTGCCTGCTCTATTCCGCCGAGGCCTCCGAATCTATCGATCAGTTCGCGTCCCAAGTCGACCGCGCTCCTGCCCCCTTCCCCGCTCCTTATTATTATTGCGAGAAGCTGGGCATCGGAAAGCGAGGCGGCGCCGAACTTGAGAAGCCTTTCTCTCGGACGCTCGTCTTCAGGCCAATACTTTACACCCCTCGGTCTCTGGTCCGGCATAGCGGCCTCCGGAAAGATGATAATCAAGGCAAGATGTAATGGATAGGATTATAGTGACAAGAGGGAGGGCTTGTCAAATAAAAAGGCGGCTAAATCAGCCGCTGCTCAAGAAACTATATCTTGACGAACGCCTCTTTGGGCGCATTGCATACAGGACACTTCCAATCCGCAGGCAGGTCTTCGAATTTCGTCCCCTCCTTCGTCTCATCATATACATAACCGCATACAGCACAACGCCACATAACGCCTCCTCTTAAAAAAAGCTCGATATCCCGAGTTCCGGCCTCTGAATGAACTTGGGATATAGAATCTCATGCCCCGGCCACGACATACCCCATCATCTATTCGATGCCGGTCATAGCCCGTGGTGCACACTCAGAATTTTTTGTGATATTCGATCACCTTCTCGGCGAAAGACCTGCCGAAATCGAAGCACTTCCGCTCCTCTTCATGTCCGGGCCGATACAGAGACTCCACCCCCGGCTCCACGACATTCAGCCCCATCTTCTTGAATTCCTCATAGACCTCTTTGACAGCGCCTCCGCCCCAGCCGAAACTGCCGAATGCGCCAGCCAGCCTGTTCTTCGGCCTGAGCCCCCTCAGGTATGTGAGAAACTCGGCGATAGTGGGGAACATGATGTTGTTCAAGGTGGGTGTGCCCACGAGTATGCCGCGCGACTCCCAGAACTTTTTTACTGCTATGCTCAACGGAGTCGAGCGCAGTTTTATGACCTCCACATCCACGCCTGCAGCGCGTATCCCACTTGAAATGGGGGACGCCATCCTCTCCGTGCTGTGCCACATGGTGTCATACACGATCACAACCTTGAGCGCCGCCTTTCCGTTCGCCATATCGAGGTACATCTGGATTATCCTGCCCGGGTCGCGGCGCCAAATCACTCCATGATCGGGCGCAATCATGTCTATTTCGAGCCCGAGCTTCTGTAGCTCCGCTATCTTCGCCTTTATGAGCTGGCCGAACGGCATCAGGATGTTAGCATAGTAGTCCCTTACCGCATGCTCGAGCTCGACGACGGAGCACCTGTCGCAGTATTCGTCGTCGAACCTCGCAGACGTGGCGATATGCTGGCCGAAGGCGTCCTGGCTGATAAGCAGACGGTCTTCTTTTACGTAGCTCATCATGGAATCAGGCCAGTGGAGCATCGGCGTCTCGATAAACATGATGGTCTTCGAGCCGGTCGAAAGGGTGTCGCCGGTCTTTACGATTTTGAACTGCCACTTCGAGGTGTCGAAGAAGCGGTCGAGCCCTTTCTTGCCGCGATCAGTGATGTATATGACGGCATTCGGCGCCAATTCCATGATGCGGTCGAGGCTCGTCACATGGTCGTTCTCGATATGGTTTATGACGACATTCTCTATCTTGGCAGGATCCACTAGGCCCTTGATATTATCGATAGTATAGTCCGCAAAGTCCTGCTTTACGGTATCGACCAGGGTCACGTGTTTGTCGAGAATCAGATAGTTGTTGTAGCTTGTGCCGTTCGGCGTGATATAGCCGTGAAAATCCCGGACCGCCCAGTCCACGGCCCCTACCCAATAGACGCCAGGTTTTATCTCAACAGCTCCCATATGAACCCCCGTTTTCGGTGATCTATGACATACTAAAAAAACGGCCTCTCCAAAAAGACAAACGAGAGGTAAAGGAAAGGCTATTTCTGTTTCCTGCTGCATCGGGAACAATATCCGTAAAATTCTATATGGTTCCCAACTACTGTGAACTCTTTTGCACTCGAACGCGGAAGGGATACATCCAGCTCATCCCAAACATCCACTATCTTCTTGCAACCCAGGCAGACCAGATGGTGATGCGGCGTAGTGTTCGGGTCGAAACGTCTCCGCTCGGGATCTATGGACAGATCCCTTACAGCCCCATGCTTCACGAGGGCGTTCAGGGTGTTATAGACCGTGGCGAAGGACATGGATGGATATTTCTTCGAGACCGCGCGATACACCTCCTCCGCCGAGGGGTGAGATGTGTTGCCTTCGAGAAATTCCAGAATCGCCATCCGCTGCGGTGTGCGCTTGAGCCCTGTTATATGAGTCGTATCTGACCTTGTCTCTCGCTTCATCTGTATGGTTTAGAACCATTATAAATTAAAAGCGTCTCCCTGTCAAGCCCCCTTCCCCTCCCGACAGGAAAGGATGAACCCGGCGCAAACGAAAAAAGGCAGCCCCTTTAGGACTGCCTATCCAACTTTTTCTCTTTCCGCTCTCCGTAGTAGGGTGTTACTGTCATGCGGCATGCTTCTATCTCAGGACTTTGTACGGATATAAATGCGTCCGATCTCTATTTTTGTCCGTGTTTCTCAGCCACCTGTATCCTGATGAGGGCGCGCATGAGCTCAACCCGGGCCTTTTCATAATCCGTCTTGTCAAGCTTTTCCATCAAGGCCTTCTCAGCGCGCTCCTTGGCCAGCCTCGCCTCTGCAATATCGATCTCCGCCGCCCTGTCAGCTCCCTCTGCAAGGATCGTCACCTTGTCCGACTCCACCTCTGCGTAACCCCAGTCCACTGCAAGGTGGTGCCATTCTTCACCCTCTCTATATGATAGAACTCCGACCTTGAGAGTCGTAAGAAAAGGCGTATGGCCCGGGAGCACGCCGAACTCTCCCTCCGAGCCCGGCGCGATCACCTCGTCCACCCTCTCCGAACGCACCACCTGCCTGCTCGGCGCGACTATCTCGAGCAGCATCTTTCCCTTTTCTGCAACCATTTTCGTCTTCCTGTCCCTTATGGTTTGTGTTGCGGCCGAGTCGATTTCGGATTCTTTCATTGCTCAACCGGCGATCAAGAGCGCTTATAGCCCAGTCGCTCCGCCTTCTCGAATACTTCCTCGATCGGGCCGACCATATAGAATGCCTGCTCCGGTATGTCGTCCATTCTGCCGTCCACGATCTCCTTGAATCCCTTTATGGTCTCTTTGAGAGGCACATACTTGCCCGGCGTGCCTGTGAACGCCTCGGCGACCTGGAACGGTTGCGACAGAAAGCGCTGAATCTTTCTGGCCCTCGCAACGATGAGTTTGTCTTCATCAGAGAGCTCGTCCATTCCGAGGATGGCGATGATGTCCTGGAGCTCCTTATACCTCTGGAGAATCTGCTGGACCCTGCGTGCGACTGTATAATGCTCCTCGCCTATGACATGTGGATCCATGATGCGCGACGTGGAGTCGAGAGGATCCACTGCAGGGTATATGCCGAGCTCTGCTATCTGGCGCGAGAGCACCGTCGTCGCATCGAGGTGCGCGAACGCTGTAGCAGGCGCAGGATCTGTAAGGTCGTCGGCGGGCACATAGATGGCCTGCACAGAGGTAATGGAGCCCTTCTTCGTGGATGTGATACGCTCCTGGAGCGCACCCATCTCTGTACCCAGAGTCGGCTGATAGCCCACCGCGGAAGGCATACGTCCGAGAAGAGCCGACACCTCAGAGCCTGCCTGGGTAAATCTGAATATATTGTCTATGAACAGGAGCACGTCCTGACCCATGACGTCGCGGAAATACTCCGCCACGGTGAGGGCCGAAAGACCGACCCGCAGACGCGCGCCGGGCGGCTCGTTCATCTGCCCATAGATGAGCGCGGTACGGCTGATGACGCCCGATTCCTTCATCTCTACCCATAGGTCGTTACCCTCGCGTGTACGCTCTCCCACTCCCGCGAACACGGAATATCCTCCGTGCTGCTTGGCGACGTTGTTGATGAGCTCCATGATGAGCACTGTCTTGCCCACGCCGGCGCCGCCGAACAGGCCTGTCTTGCCACCCTTTGTGTAAGGCGCCAGAAGGTCGATGACCTTGATGCCGGTCTCGAAGAGCTGCTTGGTCGGGTCGAGGTCTTCGAGCATGGGCGCAGGCCTATGTATGGGCAGCGTATCGGATGTATTTATCGGCCCCATCTCATCCACCGGCTCTCCGATGACGTTCATGATCCTACCGAGGACTTCCTTGCCTACAGGCATGGATATAGGCCTTCCTGTATCTGTCACCTTCATGCCCCTCATGAGACCGTCGGTTGAGGACATGGCGACCGTTCTCACGCGGTTCTCTCCGAGGTGCTGCGCCACCTCGAGGGTGAGATGTATCTCAGGTGTACCGAGGCCCTTGTCCTCCGACTGATCTATGCGAAGCGCATTCATAAGCTGCGGCAGGTGTCCGACAGGGAACTCGCAGTCCACCACTGCTCCCATCACCTGAACTATCTTTCCAGTGCTCATCACAAACCCCCTCTTATCGAGACAGCTTCGAAGTTGAAATCCGGAATTCGAAATTGCTATGCCTTCATAATCCCTATTTAAGCGCCTCTGCGCCGCCCACGATCTCTGATATCTCTTTTGTGATCGTGGCCTGCCTGGTCTTGTTGAACTTGAGAGTAAGCTTTTCTATCATTTCCTTCGCATTTCTCGTGGCCGCGTCCATCGCTGTCATCCTTGCGCCCATCTCGCTCGCCTGGCTCTCGAGAAGCGCCCTATAGACCTGCACCTCGACGTGCTTCGGCAGTATGGAGCCCAAGATAGACTCCGCGGACGGCTCATATAGATAATCTATTGCAGCCGCAAACGGGTCCCTCTCTGCCGGCGGCTCGACCGGCAGGAGCTTCTCCAAGGTCACCCTCTGCTGGATGACGCTCTTGAATTCATTGTAGAGGAGATAGACCTCGTCCGTCTCTTCGGTAGTGAACCTCTCGACTATGTTCTTGCCTATTACAGCTGCCTTGTCGTAGTCCACCATGCCTATGTCCACCCATACCTGGCCGAGGTTGTATCCGCGCTTTCTGAAGAAGTCCCTGCCTTTCCTGCCCACGACATTGACGCGCACCTCTTTGCCATCGGCCTTAAACTGTTTTATGGTCTCGACGGCCTTCCTGAGAATATTGGTATTGTATGCGCCGCACAGACCCCGGTCGGATGTGAGCACCACGAGCTTCACGCGCTTCGGCTCTCTCTTGGCCAGAAGCGGGTGCTGCGCCCTCTCCACCCTGGCCGCCAGATTGGCGATGACCGCAAGCATCTTGCGAGAGTATGGCCTCGCAGCGATGACGCGGTCCTGCGCCCTCCTCAGTTTCGCGGCAGCCACCATCTTCATGGCCTTAGTGATCTGCTGGGTCTTCTTCACGCTCGTTATCTTGCGCTTTATGTCTCTTAAGCTCGGCATACGAACCTTTATTAATCAGGAATTTTTAACCGATTTATACCTACTTTTGATCCCGTCTTCGCCGTCAAGCGGTAAAGGTCTTCTTGAACTCTTCGATGACGGACTTGCACCTCGCTTTGAGGTCATCGTCGAGCTGCTTCTTCGTCGCAATCTCTTTCAAGAGATCTGCATACTTGCTCGTAGCGAACCTGAGGAGCTCCTGTTCGAATCTTCTCACCGCATTCACCGGCACGTCGTCCACATACCCGTTTGTGCCCGCGAATATCACGAATATCTGCTGCTCGACCGGCATGGGGACGTATTGGTCCTGTTTCAAGAGCTCCACCATGCGCTGGCCCCTGTTGAGCTGCGCGAGAGTCGCCTTGTCGAGGTCTGAGCCGAACTGGGCAAACGCCGCAAGCTCCCTATACTGCGCAAGGTCCAGTCTGAGCGTGCCTGCAACCTGCTTCATAGCCTTGATCTGGGCACTTCCGCCGACGCGGGACACGGATATACCCACGTTGATGGCGGGCCTCACGCCTGCGTAGAAGAGATCCGACTCGAGGAATATCTGACCGTCGGTGATAGAGATGACGTTCGTGGGGATATACGCCGACACGTCTCCGGCCTGCGTCTCGATGATGGGCAGGGCTGTCAGCGAGCCGCCGCCGAGTTTGTCCGAGAGCTTTGCCGCGCGCTCGAGCAGTCTCGAGTGGAGATAGAAAACATCGCCTGGGTATGCCTCGCGTCCGGGAGGACGACGGAGCAGCAGCGAAAGCTGGCGATATGCAGCCGCCTGCTTGGAAAGATCGTCATATACGATGAGAGCATGCCTGCCGTTGTCCCTGAAATACTCTCCTATGGCGCAGCCGGTGTACGGCGCAATGAACTGGAGCGGAGCCGGATCGGATGCAGTCGCCGATACGATGATGGTGTAGCCCATGGCACCGTGCTCTTCGAGGGTCTTAATGACCTGGGCAACTGTAGAGCGCTTCTGGCCGATTGCCACATAAATGCATATGACATTCTGGCCCTTCTGATTGATGATGGTGTCTATGGCGAGCGCAGTCTTTCCGGTCTGCCTGTCTCCGATGATGAGCTCACGCTGACCACGGCCGATAGGGATCATGGCATCCACCGCCTTTATGCCTGTCTGGAGGGGCTCACGGACAGACTGGCGCTTCACGATGCCTGGCGCGATGACCTCTATCTTCCTGAATTCCTTGGAAGGGATGGGGCCTTTGCCGTCTATAGGCTGGCCTATGCCGTCCACGACGCGGCCCACGATGGCGTCTCCCACGGGGACCTCTGCAATGCGCTTCGTGCGCTTCACCAGATCGCCCTCTCGTATCTTGGAGTCGTCGCCCATGAGGACCACGCCCACGCTCTCTTCCTCGAGGTTGAGCGCCATGCCCAGGATGCCGCCCGGGAACTCGAGGAGCTCGCCGGCCATGACGTTGTCGAGGCCGAAGACCTTAGCGATACCGTCTCCGACGGTTATGACGGTACCGACCTCGGCGACCTCCACTGTCTTTTCGAACTCAGAGATCTTCTTTTTGATGATTTCGCTGATTTCCTGTGCCTTGATCTGCATCGGAACACCTCATTATTGTATTTCGAGAGTCAAAAGCCGTTAGTCCGGGACCGCAGTCCGCTCGATGCGCGGGTCCGGTCCCTGACCGATTATTTCGCCATACGCTCGCGCATCTTGTCGAGCTGGTTTTTTATGGAGCCGTCGTATATGACGCTGCCGATCCTCGCCCTGACCCCGCCTATAAGGGCCGGATCGACGAGGGATTTTATATCGACATTCTTGCCCGTCACGACCTCGAGCCGCTTCTTGATGTCGGACACATAGCCGTTGTTCAACGGCGATGCTGACACGACCTCCACGGACACCCTGTTCTGACGCTCTGCAAGCAAGTCTTCATAGGCCTGCTGAACGTCCCGGATGTACCTCACCCTGTTGTTTTCAGCCAAAAATTCCATGAATCTGGTCGTAAGGGGCTTGAGGCCCAGCCTCTGCGCGATCTCGCGGATGACCGCCCTTTTGTCCTCAGGGGTGATCGCCGGATTCCTGAAGAGCCTCTCCACTGCAGGCTGGCCGTCCATCGCCTCTATGAACGCAATGAGGTCCTGCCGCGCATTTTCCGCGAGGTTCTGTCCCTCGGCAAGCTCCACAAGAGCCTTGGCATATCTTTTTGCAATCACCCTGATCAACCGCGGCCTCCCATCTTATCTATATATTCCTTCAGGATGCGCTCATGGTCCTGCGCATTTATGGTGTTCTTGATCCTTCCTTCGGCGAGGTCTATGGAAAGAAGCGATGCCTCGACTGCAAGGCCTGTCTTCGCCTTCTGCACCTCGATGTCGATAGTCGCCTTGACCTGGGCCTGAATGTCGGCGGCGATCTTCCTGCCCTCTGCTACGAGCGCCTCCTTATCCTTTTCGCCCCTTGCGCGCGCCTCGGCCAGCATGCGATCCGTCTCGGCCTGGAGGTCTTTCAGCTTCTGCTCCATCTCGGCAAGGGCCTTATTCGCCCTCTCACGCGCCTCCCTGGACTCCTGGATGGACCTTGCAATCTCTGCGGTGCGGGCCTTGAATGCGTCGCGCACGGGCTTCCGCGTGAATATTATGAGCACCGCTGCGAGTATGGCGAAATTGATGATCCTCGGCAGCCAGTCCCCGATAAAGGTATAACCTTCTTCGTGGCCGCCGGTCTCGGCAAAGGCCATTGCTGCATAGAGCATTATTATCGCTGCTATAGCTATCGTCTTTTTCATGTTCTGTACCGATGTAGTATTCATGGCTCCTTCGGCTACACGGCCCTGCCCAGCATCTTTGCGGCTATCTCCTGCGACAGCCTCTCGGCCTCTTTCCTGAGATCCGCCCTGGCCTCTGCCGCCGCCTTTGATATCTCCTCCCTCGCCTTGTCGAGAAGCTCCGCCGCCTTCGCCCTCTCCGCAGAAATCATATCGCGCTGGCTATCGAGACCCTCCTGATACAGGGCATTGTATACTGAAGCCGCCTTCTGCTTCGCCTCTGCGAGTGCCGCATTGTATTTCTCGAGGAGTTGCTGGACCTTCTCCTGGGCCGCCTTTGCATCTCCGAATGCAGAGCTGATGTTCTGCTCCCTTTCTTCCATTGCGCTCCTTAGAGGTCTGAAAAGTATGTAGTTGAGCGCCAAGAGCAGCACGATGAAGTTGGCGAGCTGTATAAGAAGTGTGTAATTTATGTCTATCATTTCGGACCGGCCTCGCAAGACTCGAGAAACAGTTGTTTTGACCCTTCGAATGCCGAGCAACCTATCACAATGCAGGGGGTATTGTCAAGAATTTTGCCTATAAATAATATAAATGGAAAAAAAGCTTTTCGTTATACATTAAACAGAATGGATGGAGGGTGCCGAATCAGATCGGGATGAGCCCCAACCTTTAGGCACTTGCATCAAGAGTCGATACCAAAGCATTTCGGTGCAGACGCAGACCACATCACTAAGCCTGCTGGAAACAGGACGACGGAGGGCAGGGGCTAGTTCCATGCCTCGTGTAGATGCAGTGCACCTCGATATGCCCGAGGCCTGAATTATAAATATCTTTACTACCACTTTTTCGAGTGGTATAGTGAACATTCGAGCCTCGGCAGGCGTCTTTCTCCCGCGCTATGGAAAAGATCATAATCAAGGGCTGCAGACAGCACAATCTGAAGAACATCGATCTCGAAATCCCTAGGGACAGGCTGGTGGTGATCACGGGTCTGTCCGGCTCAGGAAAATCATCCCTCGCCTTCGACACCATCTACGCAGAGGGCCAGCGCAGGTATGTAGAGAGCCTTTCCGCCTATGCCCGGCAGTTCCTAGTGCAGATGGACAAGCCTGATGTGGATTCGATCGAAGGCCTTTCTCCCGCGATCGCCATAGAGCAGAAAACGACAAGCAAAAATCCTCGCTCGACAGTCGGCACGGTGACAGAGATATACGACTATCTTAGGCTGCTGTTCGCGAGAATAGGCAAGCCATATTGCTACAAGTGCGGAAGGGAGATAACCGCCCAGACAGTACAGCAAATCACAGACTCCGCCATGGCATTGCCTTCCGAGACGCGCATCCAGGTGCTTGCGCCCATAGTCCGCGGCAGAAAGGGAGAATACAAAAAAGAGCTCCAAGATGCGCAGAGACAGGGCTATGTGCGGGCCAGGATAGATGGGACGATCCGCGAATTGTCCGAGCCCATCACAATGGACAAGAAGAAGAAGCACGACATAGAAATAGTCGTCGACCGGCTCGTCATAAGGCCGGGCATAGAAAGGAGGCTCGCAGAGAGCGTCGAGGCCGCGCTCAAGCTCGCGGACGGCCTAGTCATGATAAACCTCGTCGAGAAGAAACAGGACCTGCTCTACAGCGAGCGGCTCGCCTGCATCATAGACGGCATAAGCTATCCGGAGATAGCACCCAACACATTCTCTTTCAACAGCCCCCAGGGCGCCTGCCCCACCTGCGACGGCATAGGCGGGCTCCTGGAATTCGATCCGGAGCTGATAGTCCCCAACAAAAATCTCTCGCTGAGAGAGGGTGCAATAAGGCCCTGGGCGAAGCGCCAGTCCATACATCACTTTCAGGTACTCCAGAACATCGCGGACTCGTGCGGTTTCGACATGAACACGCCGTTTAGAGAGCTGAGGCCCTCTCAACAGAGGGCGCTTCTTTTCGGCACGGAAGACAGTGCAGACAGGTCCGGTTGCAAGCCGTTCAAGGGCGTAATAAAGATATTGAGAGATCAGTATGAGCAGACGGACTCCTTCGTTACCCAGTGGGAGCTCGAGCAGTACATGAATTACCAGCCATGCCCGGACTGCAAAGGCAGCAGGCTGAGAAAAGAGTCGCTCGCCGTAAAGATTTCCGGCATGAGCATCTATGACGTGACCCGCATGAGCATCTCGAAGGCGCTCGAATTTTTCGAGAAGATGGAGCTTACGCCGAAGGAGACGCAGATTTCGAAGAGAATACTGAAGGAGATACGGGCGCGGCTGGGATTCATGGTTCATGTGGGTCTGGATTACCTCACGCTCGACAGGGCGGCTGCGACCCTCTCGGGCGGGGAGGGCCAGAGGATAAGGCTTGCCACGCAGATAGGCTCGTCGCTCACAGGCGTGCTCTACATACTCGATGAACCTTCCATCGGTCTCCACCAGAGGGACAACCGCAGGCTGCTCGACACGCTCATCAGGCTGCGCGACCTCGGCAACACGGTTCTAGTTGTGGAACACGACGAAGAGACGATCCGCTCCGCAGACCACGTGATAGACATGGGACCCGGCGCAGGCATACACGGAGGCGAGGTGGTGGCCCAGGGGACGCCGGCACAGATAGAGGCAAGCCCGCATTCCCTGACAGGGCGGTTCCTCTCCGGCAAGGATACGATCCCGGTGCCCAAAGGCAGGCGCAGGCACAATACTGCCATAACAGTCGTGGGTGCGGCTGAAAACAATCTGAAGAAGATAGATGTCAGCTTTCCACTCGGTGTCTTCACCTGCGTGACCGGCGTATCCGGGTCGGGAAAGAGCACCCTCGTGGTAGATATACTCTACAGGGCCCTCTCGCAGAGGCTCTACCGCTCTACAGAGCGGGCCGGACTGCACGATGACATAAAAGGGCTCGAGCACATAGACAAGGTTATCGACATAGACCAATCGCCCATTGGCAGGACGCCGCGCTCCAACCCTGCCACATATACCGGAGTATTCGGCCCTATCAGGGACCTCTTCGCCCAGCTTCCCGAGTCGCGCATGCGGGGCTACAAGCCAGGCCGCTACAGCTTCAATGTCAAGGGTGGACGTTGCGAAGCCTGCGAGGGCGACGGGCTAATCAAGATAGAGATGCACTTTTTGCCGGATGTCTATGTCACATGCGATGTATGCCAAGGCAGCCGCTATAACAGAGAGACCCTCGATATCCGCTACAAGGGGAAGAACATCGCCGATATCCTGGCAATGACAGTGGAGCAGGCCTACGAATTCTTCCAACACGTGCCGGTCATAAAGTCCAGGCTCCAGACGCTCATGGATGTGGGGCTCGGCTATATAGCGCTCGGCCAGTCCGCCACGACCTTATCCGGCGGCGAATCCCAGAGGGTGAAGCTTTCCAAAGAGCTCTCGAGGCGGGCCACGGGCCGCACCCTCTACATACTCGACGAGCCCACGACGGGGCTCCACTTTGCGGACGTCCGCAGGCTGCTGGACATGCTCAATCGGCTCGTCGACAGCGGAAATACGGTCATCGTGATCGAGCACAATCTCGACGTCATAAAGACAGCGGACTGGATAATAGACTTAGGACCGGAAGGCGGAGAACGCGGAGGCATGATCGTCGCCCAGGGGACGCCCGAAGATGTCGCCAAGACAAAGGGTTCATATACTGGGCAGTTTTTGAAAAAGATATTGCAGGTCGCAAGGTGAACCCATTTGAACGGAAACGGAGGAACGCCGATGCAAAGAATTTTTCTAATCTTCCTATTGCTTTCGCTGGTTGTTTTCTCTGCAGCATGCTCGAAGAAACCGCCACAGCCTCCTGCGCTCATCGGAGGGGAGGTGCTCTCGTCCCTTCGCTCGATAGCCGCCGCCTATGAAAAGAAAGACCTCGATGCCTTCATGTCCGGCATATCGCGGGACTTTGCAGAACGCGATCAATTACGGCGTTCGCTGTCCTGGGTCATGGATAGATATGATACCATCAGATTCTCCATCCAGCACACGAAGATGCTCATGATGATAGATGAGAAGACAGGGCCTAAGGTCTCCTTCACCTGGGATGCAGAGTGGCAGAAGGGGTCTAAGACTCTCAAGGACGGGGGAAGGGTGACGTTTGTATTCGATAAAAAGGGGGATCTGCTGAAGGCGATCGAGGGCAGAAACCCCTTCATACCTGTTGAAAAGAATCAGTGAACACGGCGGATAGCAAGCGGCCCGATAGATGGCCCGATATGCCCCGTATCCTTTATCGAGGGATGCACAATCCATGTCCTTCGCTGCTGAACATATGGAGACCGATTTTCTCGTCATCGGAGGCGGTGTCGCCGGTCTGAGGGCCGCCATCGCGCTCATGGAGCACGGCAGAGTCCTCGTAGTCACGAAGGATGCGCCTACAGAGAGCAGCAGCGAGTATGCCCAGGGCGGCGTCGCGGTCGCCCTGTCAGACGAAGACGAGATATCCATCCACTTCGAAGACACCATCAGGGCTGGAGACGGACTCTGCCTGCGCAAGGCCGTGGGCGTGCTTGTTGAAGAAGGTCCTTCTCGCATCAGAGAGCTCATATCCTGGGGGGCCCAATTCGACAAAGAGGGCTCGAAGCTCGCCTTCACGCAAGAGGCCGCCCATTCGAAACGCAGGATACTGCATGCCCACGGAGACTCCACAGGCCGCGAGATCATGCGTGTGCTCATAGACAGGATAAGATCGGACGGCAGGGTATCCAAGCTGGATTATGCCTTTACCACGGAATTATTGATGCGTGACGGCAGATGCGTAGGCGCCCTTGTCATGAAGGAGAGTGAACGGAAGATGATATACATCTCGGCCCGTGCGGTGGTGCTTGCCACCGGGGGCGCCGGACAGCTATACGAAAGGACCACGAACCCTGCTGTGGCCACAGGCGACGGCATGGCGATGGCCTATCGGGCAGGGGCGGAGATCATCGACATGGAATTCGTCCAGTTCCATCCTACCGCGCTCTTCAAGGAAGGGGCGCCGCAATTCCTCCTCTCCGAGGCCATGCGAGGCGAGGGCGGGATGCTCAAGAACATCCACGGAAGGCGGTTCATGAAAGACTACCACCCTGCACTCGAACTCGCACCCAGAGACATTGTGACACGCGCTATCCGTGCCGAGATGGCCACCACAAAGGCCGACCATGTATATCTCGACATGACGCACCTCAATGCCGATTATATAAGGCGCCGGTTTCCCCGCATATACGAGACATGCGGGAGATACGGCGTTAACATCGCCGTTGAACCGATTCCGGTATCTCCAGCGGCGCATTATATCATGGGCGGGGTGAAGACTGACATCTGGGGCAGGACAACGATCGACGGGCTGTATGCCGCCGGAGAGACGGCCTGTACCGGCGTGCACGGCGCGAACAGGCTTGCGAGCAATTCTCTTCTGGAAGGCCTTGTCTTCGGTCGGAGGGCGGGACTCGCCGCAGCCAGATATGCAGCCAGAATCAGGCCTGCAGGAAACATCCGGTCGCGGACGATAAAAGAGGCTGTACGCTGTCTTCCCGTCGGAGAAATAGACGGTATCAAGACATCCCTGAGGCGTATCATGTGGACTGACGTGGGAGTCGTGAGGCACGGAAAAGGGCTCCGGAGCGCCCTTAGACAATTCAGACAGTGGGACAGGATTCTCAGGACATCTCCGGCAGAGCGCAACTGCCTGGAACTTAAGAACATGCTTTTGGTCTCAATGCTCATTGCCAGGTCCGCGCTCACGAGAGAGGGCAGCGTAGGCGCACATTACAGAAGCGACTTTCCGACAAGGGGCCGTGAGTGGAGAAAAAGGACAATTCTCAGAAAGCCCTGAGAGGGGTAAATATGAGGCTCATCGCGCATCATTGTGCAAATTATGATTTCCGAAAGGCCGGCAGAGTGTGCCTGCAAAAAACGGTCTCATCGCGTATAATGGTGCAAATTACAATTTCAGATAAAGCCTAACAGGGCATGCCTTCATGACTTTTAGAACGCGATGAATATTATACCTGTTTTAGGTGCCTTTTCCGCTCATAGAGGGAAGTGGCATGCGACCTGGTGGCCGGATCCTACATCTATGAGCTTCGGCTCGGATTGCGGGTCAGTGCAGACCGCAGGCCTGCCCTTCGACTCGAACACCGGGCACCGGGGGGCGAAGCGGCAGCCTGAGTAGGGGCGCTCGAAGTCGAACACACCCCAAATGCCAGACTGGACGTTCTTCGCGGCGCTCGAAGACTCTCTGCTCTGCTTCTCAACGAGGGATGACCAGAGGATGTGGGTATATGGATGGCGGGGCGCATGGGCTATCTTGGATGACAGGCCCATCTCTACTATCTTTCCGAGGTACATGACTGCGACCTTGTGGCTTATGAGCTCCACCACCCTGAGGTCGTGAGAGATGAACAGGTACGACAGCCCGAGCTGATCCTGGAGGTCTCGCAAAAGGTTCACAACCTGCGCTTGTATCGAGACATCGAGTGCGCTCGTGGGCTCATCCGCCACGATGAACTTCGCGCCGACGGAGAGCACCCTGGCCACGCCCACCCTCCTCTTTTCGCCTCCCGAGAGCTCATGCGGAAAATTCGAGAGCTTGCTCTTCTTCAGATTGACCTGCTCCAGGAGCTCCGAAATCCTCTTGTCGACCTCCTCGTCGCTCACATCATGGTGCACGCGTATCGCCTCGCGAAGGATGTCTTTGATCCTCATCTTGGGGTTGAGCGCTGCATCGAGGTCCTGGAATATCATCTGCATTCGGCTCCTAAGCCTGCGGAGCTCCTCCCTGGACATGGCTGTTATGTCCTTGCCGTCGAAGATAACCCTGCCGGAAGTAGGATTTTCGAGCCGCAGAATGGTCTTTCCGATGGTGGTCTTTCCGCATCCAGACTCTCCCACAAGGCCGACCGTCTCGTTCTCTTTGAGATAGAAAGAGACCCCGTCCACAGCAGGGATCGTGCGAATGTCGGACTTGAATGCAGAAAACAGCCGCCTGCGTTGTGTGAAGTACTTTTTCAGATCTATGACTTCGAGTATGGTCTTAGGCATATGCTTTGGATACCGATCAAAAACCTCCACGCGATAATCAAATCGTAAAAAAACGAGTTTGCCGCCGGGCATAATCGTTATTCATAATACAGCCAACACCTAACATTGCGGCCTACTGCAATCTCTCGGAGGTCCGGTTCTTCGGATTCGCACCTCTTGCGTATCTTCTCTGTCACACGGTTGCAGCGTCCGTAGAAACGGCAGCCCGGCGGTATGTTTATCGTATCGAGGACATCCCCCTCTATCGCCTGGAGGGGTATCTTCTCCCTGATGTGATAGTCGTCGGGTATGGATGCAAGCAGCGCAGCAGTATATGGATGCTTCGATGACGTGGATGATGAAAGTATGTCCTTTGCCGGGCCTGTTTCGACTACGGTCCCGCCGTACATCACCGCAACGCTGTCGGAAAGCCTGGAAATGATGCTTATGTCATGGCTGATGAGCATCGTGGTCGTGCCGAGTTCGTGCTTCAGCTCGAGCAGGAGATCCACGATCTTTGACTGTATGGTCGCATCGAGGCCGGTGGTCGGCTCATCCGCAATGAGGAGATCGGGCTCGGATGCCAGAGCCATTGCTATCATCGCACGCTGACACATGCCTCCTGAAAGGCCGTAGGGGTAGTTGCCGAACCTCAGTCTTGGAGAGTCTATCTTGACGCGCTTGAGCCAGTAAACCGCCCTCTCCTCCGCCTCCTTCCGGTCTTTTATGCCGGTGTGGAGCATGATTGCCTCGGTAATCTGCCCGCCAACTGTCATAAAGGGGTTCAGGGCGGCCTTGGGGTTCTGGAAGATCATCGATATCTCTCCACCCCTGATACCCTGCATGATCTCCTCTGAGCGCCGCTCCCATCCGATGACATCTTTCTTCACGGACATTATCCTGCCGTTCTCCTGCGTTATTTCCACGAAGTCCTGAAGGCCATCGAGCAGGTTCTTCCTATCGCTGTTCGTCATGAATTCTATCGAGCCTGTGATGACGCCCGGGCCTCCCGTGACAAGGCCCATTACCGACAAGGCGGTGACGCTCTTTCCGCTGCCGCTCTCGCCCACGATGCCGAGAGTCTCGCCCTTTCTGACCTCGAGCCGAACCCCGTCCACAGAGCGGATGAACGCCTGCTTGCTTCGCGAATAGAAGTATGTCCTTAGGTCGTTTATCTTGAGCAGAGGCCCTTCCATCATCTTCCCCTTCTGCCCTCGAGCATGTTGTTCAGGCCGTCGCCGAGCAGGTGGAATCCGAGGATCGTAAAGAGTATGGCCAGCGCAGGCGCCGTAGAGGGCCAGAACTTGCCCTGCATAAAATAATTGGCGCCCGCCTGGACCATGTTGCCCCATGACGGAGCCGGCTCCTGGACGCCGAAGCCCAGATAGGAGAGGGAGGTCTCCATAAGGATGGCCTCTGCCATGCCGAGCGTGGCCTGGATGATGAGCAGAGAGCGGCAGTTGTACCAGAGGATGTGCTTGAGGATGATGGTCCTTGCAGGCAACCCCAGTGCCTCCGCCGCCTCGACGAAGTTCTTCTGGCGCAAAAATTGTATCTTGCCCTTGATAAGCGAGGTGACGACAGGCACATTCGTAAGCCCCACGACGATCATGATATAGTAGATGTCGGGCTTGAAGGCGGCGATCACAAGGAGGATAAGCACGAGCCTGGGAAAGGAGTCAACAAGATTGGTGAAGTATGTTATCGCGGTCTCCCATCTCCCGCCCCTGTAGCCCGCGAGCACGCCCAATATGCTGCCTGTAAAAAGGGAGATGGATACAGCCAATATCCCCGGCAGGAAATATGCCTGTATGCCGACGATCAGCCGCGACAGGATGTCCCTTCCCATGAAGTCGGTGCCGAGTATGTGGCCTGCGGTGCCCGGAGGCGCCATCATGAGCTCGAGGTCTATTGCCTGAGGATCCCATTTAAGGAGATTCAATGCGCCCAGTATGTACGAGGCTATGACCAGCGTGACGATGAGGCCTCCATAAGCGACATATAGGAGGTCCGCGATGCCCACCTTCTTCCAGAACGGAAGGTCCGAAAACTCGCCTATCTCTCCGGTTATCTGCGTATAGGAATTCATAATCTGAAAGGACACCGGTCATGTGGCAGATGGTGCTGCCGCAAGCTATGCCCTATTCTCTCACTCCTTCGACGCCCTCGGGTTCACTATGACATACACCACCTTCTGGAACATGCCGCCCATGCGCACGAATACAGCCGCCAAGATGGCGATGCCCATTATTACAGGGTAATCCCTGTCCTGCGCAGCCTGCCAGGCCATCCTGCCCATGCCGGGCCAATTGAACACCTGCTCCACAATGACCGCCCCTCCGAGTATGAAGGGGATCTTTGATGCGACGATCTCGGTAACCGGTATGAGCAGCCCTTCTTTGAATGAATGCTTCCATATGGACGCACCCTTAGCCCTGGCCGTGCGTATATAGTCTTCGGACATGACCCTGCCCATCTCGTCTCGCAGAAAACGTATGACCTCGCTTATGGTGCCGTTGCCCACGCCCAGGACGAACACCGGAAGGAGCGATGATAGAAGGCTCGCCTTATGACCGATGCCGGAGAAGACGGGGAACACCCCAAAACTGTGCATGAAGAAATAGATGACGATATACCCGAACCAAAAGATCGGCAGCGCAGAGACCACGTAGGCGAACATGGTGAGCGCCCACGTGATGCCCGATGCGCCCCTCCTCGCGGAATACACCGCGATCGGTATGGCGATCGCGAGGGTGACGAGCAGGGAGCTCAAAGTGAGCGCAAGCGTATTGAGCCCCACCCTGACGAGCTCGCCCGCCACAGGCAGGCCCGTCCTGATGGATGAGCCGAAATTCCCCCGTGCCATGTTGCCGAGCCAGGATAGATACTGCAGGTACCATGCCCTGGGCACATCGAGAGCTTCGCGTATGCCTGCCTGCGCCTCGGACGGAGACATCTGGCCCTCGAGCAGGACGCTGAAAGGATCTCCAGGCGAGAGATACAAGATCACGAACACCACGAAGCTCACCCCGATGAGCAACAGCAGCGTTATCGTGGTCTCCCTCGCGATCATGAGGGCTATGGAACGAAGTCCGGCAAGTTTCATAATCCGCGTGCATGGCTAAGGCGTTGCGAGTCCATGCTATTTCTGGTCTCCTTCCGGAATAAACCACTCATCTGCAAAAGAGAAGAACTTGTACGGATGGATCGCCACCCGCCTCACCTTCTTGTGATAAGCGGCGTAGTTCGTGAGCGTCCATAGGAACGTATACGGATTCTCGTCTGCGAGCAGGGCATGGAGCTTCCTGTTTATGGTCCTCCTCTTTTCGTGGTCGAGCGTGAGCTTGCTCTCATTTATGAGGCCGTCCACCTCCGGGTTGGAATAACCGATGAAATTGTTCTTCCACGGCCCTATCTCTCCAGAGTGGAAGAGCGAGGAGATGTCGGCCGAGTCATCGAATACCCAGGAGGCGAAGACAACGTCGAAGTCGTGCTCCAGGAACACGTCCTCCTTCCACGCCTGCCATTCTTTGAACTCGACGCGTATGTCAACACCCACATTCTTAAGATAGTTCTTGAATGCAAGCACCACGCGCTTCACCGCCTCGCTCTCTTTCTCTATCGGGACCTTGAGAGAGAGCGAAAGCCTCTGCCCAGCCTTCTGCATGATGCCGTCCGGCCCGGGGGTGAAGCCCGCCTCTGCGAGAAGGGCTTTGGCCTTCTGCGGATCGAACGGAAGCGGCTGCACATCCAGGTTATACGCCCATGAACCTGGTGCGAACGGCCCTGAGATGACGGTTCCCCGGTTATTGAAGAAGGACTCGAGCATCTCCTGCCTGTTCACCGCATAAGTGAACGCCTTCCTCACCCTCTTGTCCGAAAGAAGGGGATTGCGCAGGTTGTACCCGAAGAAGGAATAGGAAAGCGCATTGTACGGCTGCAAAATGAATCTCTTGTCTCCCTCTATCTCGGGGATGTCGCGCGGGTTCACGAGCACGATCATGTCGATGGCATTGAACATGAGGGCCTGGGTCATGATGTTCTGGTCCGCGAAGGGCTTCGATATGAACTTGTCTATGTGCGGCCTGCCCTTGAAGTAGTTTTCGTTCGCCACGAGTATGATCTCCCTGTCCGCCGTGATGTTCTTCAGCATAAACGGTCCGGTGCCTATGGGGTTCTGGACGAATGGATCCTCCCTCGTAAGATAGAGCGGATTGGCCGGGCCGTGGCGCGGGATGATCTTGAAGCTGAACTTTGCAAGGGCATTCAGTATCGGCCTCTTCAATGTGAACTTCACGGCATAGTCGTCTATCTTCTCCACGCCTTCGATGAATTCGTACCTCACCTTGAGCGGGGTGATGGTCTTCGGGTGCATCATTATCTTGTATGTGAATATCACATCATCGGCCGTGAAGGGCTTCGGCTCCTCGCCTTCCCTGGCATGCCATGTGACGTCTTTTCTCAGAAAGAACGTGTACGTCCGGCCGTCGGGGGAGACCTCCCAGCGCTCTGCCAGCTCGGGCACTATCTCCTGCTTTTCGTTTATACCGACCAGGCCGTTGAATATCAGCTCGGTGATCCGCAATGATATCATCTCATTGCTCGTAATGGGATCGAGCGTAGCCGGCCTGCCGTACTCTCCGTAGCTCAATACGCCGCCGTCCGGCCTTCCGTCCTTCTTTCTGGCGGCCCATGCAGGAAGCGTAAGGACCGCTGTAATAGCCGCTATGACGAGAATCTGCAATATCCGTTTCATAATTGCCCTCCCTTAGACGCTGTTCGTATTCTCAAGAACCAACCACGGAGCTCGCAGAGAAGGACCTGAATAAAGGAACAAAACCCCTCGGTGTCATCGCGTCGCCTCCGCCGCCTCTCATCAACGCTCCGTTTGCTTCTGTTTCGCATTCAACTCCATAAGACCACAGGGCGCTGAGAACATACCGGATATATATGATAATTCCCGAACGACCCGGCCATCAGAATATCTTCACGTCTCCAGCGCTCTTGTGCTCCATGGAATATACGCCCTGCAGCGCCTCCTGCAACTGGCGCACCTCCGGGAACTGTTTGCTCATCTCGAAGAATATCTCGAGCGCCTCGGAGAATTTCTTCGTCCTGTAGTACGCCTCCGCGAGGTCGACGAGCATGGCAGGGTCGTTGAATTCGATACGGTTCTTGTTCCCCTTGTCCCTGCCCGCCTCGAGATAAAATACGGCCTTCGAGTAGTCCCTCTTTGAGAGATGGTATGAGCCCAACGCGATATTGAGTATCGCATACTTCCTGCCTTCGCCGGCCTCTGCCAGGGCTGCAGCCTTGTTCGCCACCTTGGGGCAGTCCACCCTGATCCTGCTGCAAGAAAAGAGAACATCGGCGATGACCTCGGGGTCTTGAGGCTGTTTCTGAGAGAGCTCGTCCCACACGGAAATGGCATCGATCCGATTGCCGCGCTGATAGTGGCTTGCGGCCTGCCTGGCGGACGCCCTGTCTCTGAGCTGCTGCGGCATCCGGGTCTGCGAGATGAATGCCGCCGTGACCTTTATGGACTGCTCTATTCTGCCTGCCAGCGCCAGCGCCTCTCCGAGATAGAAGTTGGCGGTATCCTTGAGACGCGCGTCGGCTGCAGCCTTCTCTATCTCCTTAACCGCCGCCTGGAGATACAGGTCCGCCAAATCGGAAAGCAAAGACAGATCATAAAAATTTATAACCTTGCTCCTGCCTATGGACTCTCTGTAGGAAAACGCCTTCAGGTCCGCGCTGCCTGCCAAGGCAATCCCTTTCTCGGTGAGTCCCGCCATAACATAAACAGAGAGTGCATTCTTGATAAGCCGCATGGATAAAGGCCTGCCTGTCTTCTTCGCCTCTGCCAAGGCCTCGTCCACGAGAGCAACAGGGTTTCTGTCCATCATCCTGGCCTTCGCATAAGCAGCAGCAAGCTGCGCCTTTATCTCGAGGGCTGACCGTTCCACGCCTGACCACATCTCCTCCGCCCTCGGGGCGTCACCCTTCAATGCATGCACGAGACCGAGGTCTATCTTTGCAAATGCCTTCTCGCGTTCCGGCGCAGCGGGGTCGGCAATAAACCTCTCCAGAGCCGATACAGCGAGATCGGTCTTTCCAACCTCGATGAAAATCTCTCCGAGATACATATCCGCCAGTTTGCTCCTGCTCTTACCGCCCCTCGAAGAGAGCCTGCCGAGGTAGTCCGCATAGACGGAAGAGGACATGCGATAGAGCCTCTTGTGGAGCTCTGCATTCTTAAGGTAGTTCATACCAAGCGTAAGACGGGCGTCAGACAGCCTCGATGCATCAATGGACGGCATCTCCGAGCGCAAAAGGGCTGCGGCATCTGCATATCTGTGCCTTTCATACAGTTTCATGGCGCGTGCAACTGGGTCTTCGGCAGGCTGCGCAACGCCTGCCGCAAGGACCATCACTGCTATAAAGACAAAGCGTATCATACATATCCCCTCTATCTTGAAATCCGCCGGCTTTCCTGCAAGTCATTTCAGCCCTGCGATGAATATCTGGTCCCACTGCTCCACCTGCGCCCTGAACACAATCGTGCCCTCGGATGAGCAAGATACATCGTGGTTCATCTTGGTGTTTGTCTTGAGCAGCAGGGACGTGTGTGAGTTCACATCTACAACATAGATAGGATTATACTCATGCTTGTCGTTCTTCACATAGACGATACGGTTGCTGTCCGGCATCCACGCAGGGCCGCGCTCCACATCCGGAATGACGTCAGAAGCGACTATTTTAGAAGCAAGGCCTTCTCCGCCCACAGGATCGGAGCCATCTGCGGAGACCACGGCGATGGACCAGATCTTAGGGTCTCCCACCTGATTGTAGTTCGTATAGAAGGCGATCTTCTTCCCGTCTGGAGACCAGATGGGCCTAAGGTCGTCTGCGGTCCAAGAAGTCAGTTGTTTCATGGACTCGGCAGGCTTCGAGACATCGTTGATTACGTATATATCATGATTTTCGTTCGTGCCGTGCATAACCGCGATCCTCTTTCCGTCCGGCGACCACTGGGGATACAGATACGGCCTGCCTCCCTGAGTGAGCCTGGTGAGGCCGCGTGTGATCACGTCCATCAGGTACACATCTCCCTTGGCTGTGCGACCGGAGACAAAGGCTATCGTATTGCCGACAGGAGACCAATGGGCCTGGCCGTCTTTTTCCTTGTGGTCCGTGAGCCTCGTGGTAGTCTTCCCCCCGAGTTCGCGCAGATACAAGTCATAGTTTCCCTCTCCGCCGTTGCTCATGAATACAAAGCGGTCTCCGCTCGGCGCCCAGCTCATGCCTGCATTGTAGCTTACTTCCTCGAACACGCCGGGAAAGAAGAATTTCATCTCACCCTTGTCTTCTGATAGCTGATAATATATGGTCTGGACCACGGCGCCTTCGGGATTAGTAATGATAATCTCCTTCTTGTCTCCCTTGCTGCGCTCGAATGCGATGAGCCGGCCCGAAGGCGACCAAGTGGGATTCGAGTCGTTCCTGCCGGCCTCTATCTTAAGCAGCGGCCTGATGAACACGGGCTCTATCTCTGGTCTCTCCTTCTCTTCTTTTTCTACCGCAGCCTGCCCTTCTTCCTGCCTCTGCTCGATCTGAGCGGCTGGGGTGTCAACGACGGGGGGCTGCTGCCCGTATACACTCGAAATGCCCGAGGCCGAAACAAAGACCGCGGAGACAAAAATATACCGTCTGAAATCCACTGAACCCTCCCATTCTACATCAGGTCTTTTATCTGATCCCAGTACTTCTGAGCCGCATCTCTGCTCTGCTCATAGGTCGCCTTGCCCTCGAGCTTCTTCGGGAAGAAATCGAAATAATCCCTCCACGCAAGATTGGCGCTGTTTAATATCTGAGACTTCTTGGTTATGAGATAGAGCTTGTGATATGACAGGGCCAGATAGTAGTAGGTATCGTGCACTGCCTCGTCATAGTGCAGGTTCGGGAAGAAGCGCGTGTTCTGCTTGGCGGCCTGAAGGTTCTGGATCGCCTTTGCAAAACTCTGGGCGGCGGCGTCCTTGTCCTTCTGTACGAGGGTATTACCCTTTTCGTAATATGCATGGCCGAGGTTGGTGAAAGCCACTGCATACTGTTTGTATATGAGCTGTTGGTTCTCGGGGAGCGAGAGCACATTCTCGAACTCTCTGATGGCAGCGTCGTAGTCCTCTTTCTCGTCGAGATATATCTGGGCAAGTCTATGGTGCGCCTCTGAATAGTCAGGGTGCCCTTTCTCCGTGCTCGCGTAGGCCTTTATCGCGCCTTCTATGTCGCCATTCTGCTCGGCCCGCTCGCCTATCTTGAGATAGTCCTTCTGGAGCACGATCTTCCTGTCGCCTGTGCGATCCTCCACTTTGGATGCGAACTCCATCACCTCTTCCCAGTCTCGATAGTCGCCGCCCACGCTCACCCTTACTGTGTGGAAACCGAGAGGCACGAGCTTGTCGGTAATGGGCGTCTTGCCGCTTTTTTCTCCGTCAATATAGACCTCAGCGGAAGACGGCGTGGATTCCATCTTGAAGAGTGCATTATTGACCTGGAGCACATATTCCTTCACATCTCCCCTCTTATCCGCCTTCACCTTTTCGCTCACCTGCTGGTATCCGTGGCGATAGAGGACAAGATTATAATTCTTGCCGAGCCTAACAGGCACCTCTGCCTGGCCGTTGGAGCCGGTAGAGCCGATCCATTCTTCATTGAGATAGATATTCACGCCTGCAAGAGGAGAGACATCAGGAGGGACGCCCCCCTTCGCAGAGAGGATGAAGAAGTTCTGCTGGCCTTCGGCTTCGCCCTCACGATATATGTGCCTCACTACACGATCGCCGATATTCACCCTCTCGCCTTTCTTCAGGTCCTCCACCTCGAGCCACGAAGCAGACGCCTCGACCTTCCTCACCTTGAGCCTCCCCGTCTCTCTGTAACCCGCTATTTTCCCCGATTCGTCGAGACGCGCAGCCATGAGAATGAAGTCCGTTCCCTTCCTGATGCCGTAATCCGCCTTGCCGATGTTTATCTGAACCCTCTCATCCTCTTTAGCGAGCACAGTGCCTTCGAAGGGGAACTTCTCCTTTACCGCTGCAGCGATCTCCTTTGCCGCGCTGTTGATGTCGCCCATGCCTCTCGCACGAGTGATATGGCTCAAGATCAGCCTGCCGGAAGAGGTATAGAACTTGGTCTCTATGAGGAAGCCCTTTTCATCCTTGGCTACACTGCCCATGACTATCATATCGACCGTCCTCTGCAAAGACGTATCCCTCCAGCCCTTCGCCACCGCCTTCTCGATGCTGATCCGCGCCCTCTTTACCTCCGCCTGGAGCGCGTCGCTCGGCACGCGTTTAAATGCGCCGAACTTGAACAGGTGATTCTCGAGCGCCGATTCCGTCTGACTGACTACGTCTTTGAGGTCCACGCCCGGTGTATTGCCGATGAATCGGTATATCCCTGTCCTTATAGGCTTCGGGGTCGTGGGATAGAAATAGCGCTGGATGTTCACCCCGCCTTCTAGGGTCACCTGGGTCTTCCAGCTCGAGGGTATATATCCCGGCGCGGACAGCGCCAAGGAGATCTTCTTGCCAGGCTCGCCGTCATAGCTGTATGTATATAGGCCCTTCTGGTCTGTCCTGCCCACGACCTTCTTGTCTATGCTTACGGTGACGCCGGGCAGGCCGCTCTCCTTTCCATATTCTTCTGTAAGCGCTGCAACATCGATCAATATGCGCTTCGACAAGGAAGCCTCGATCCTATCGCCAGGCGTCAGTTCCCCTGTCTTCTTCCATGTGGTGTATCCGCTCTTCGTGACGACGAGATCCGCCCCTCCTTTCGGGAGGTCTTTGTATTCATACACGAACTCTCCCTTTGCATCGGTCTTTCCGACCTCCTTATTGAATGCCTTGACCTCTGCATCAGGCACGGGAGCGCCCTTTTCAGTCGCCACAATGGTGACATATCTTGATGCGATAAGCTCTGCGTCGAATGAATACTTGTCCATGTTCTTTTTTGGCAGCTTCATCAAGAAAGAGCCCTTCCAGGGCTGGATCCTGTACCCCGGCATCTCCTTCGTAACGACAATCTCCACGTCGGCCCCTGGCTTTTTACGGATTATCTTATTGAATACGCCGTTCGTATCAGTGACGCCGAGCTCCTTTCCGTCCACGACCACCTTTGCATCGGCGGCGGGCCCACCGTCCATACGCGCCTTCACCTCGAGCTCGAGCTTCTCACCGCAGGCGGAGAGCATAAGCGACGAAAACAGCAACAAGATTATAGGCATCACACGCTTGTACATAAGCGCCTCCTTGCACACAGCATAAAAAAGGTGCGGATTGACTATGGACATGTCTGAACCGCCTTACATGGTCGGCGGTTGGATATTCACCTCTCCCGGATTTATGATCTTGTCCTCATCCGATTTGGAGCCTTCGATGGTCTTGCGCTTTCCTTCCCGTATCTTCTTGAGCTTGAAGTCCACCTTCTTGCGCGTGAACTTCTTGATCTCCACTGTCTGCGTCTCGGTCATATATCCGATTCGGTTTGCCTCGACCTTGTAGATGCCCGGCGTGATCCTGTCTTTTTGCGACTCGAATTTTCCTTCGGCATCCACTGTCACGGCGTGAGAGGCCTGTTCGATAGTCGAAGTGGTGTTGATCATGTTTACTACCGTCCCTTGAGGATTGTCCTTCGTGGCTGGAATCGGCTGCATGTTGAGATCCACGAGCTGCACTGTCCCGTATATCTTGGGTGAGCATGCAGCAAGCAGCACTGCGACGGCGCATAGTAGAAGATTCCGTTTGATATTCATAATGTATCCCCCTCCGGCGTCAGAATGGTATAGGGCTATATCCACACAGGAATCTTAGCATAAAATCTTTCGAGCAGGTGTATTTTTTAGGCTAATCCAGAGTCCATAAATGAAAAAACCGCCAAAGTGCATGTATATGGAGAATTTTTCCCTATATACTGAATCTTTGGCGGCCCGACCGGCGTATAAAACAGAAATCCGCCCCTCTTAGGCGCGGCAATCACAGATTCCTGTTTTATGTAGCCTCGAAGCTCTGCGTCCCCAGGTTTCCCTGGGTTTGCTCTGAGCAAAGTCAGCAATTGGTTATAATGTAGGCAGACGACGGTAAAAATGTATCATTACTCGGCCCGCTTGTCAAGTGGTTGAAAGGCGGCAAAATGAAAAGATTGTTCAAGCCTGGGGCGGTGCTCCAAACGGTTTCACCCCCCTCTTTATCGACGCGGCCTAAATTTTAGGAAGGGTGTTCGTCCCCTGTTGGGCATACCCAGAAGCTGAGCAAAACGGACCGCTCGACTCCAGATTGACAGCGCTGCCTCGGTAGTGTATACTAGATAAAAACCGGACTAATCCGGTGTTATATCACTGACAGTTTGAGGAGGACTACGGCATGAATACAGCGGCGGCGGCTATTTGGGAATACAAGAACGATTTCTTTTCGATTGTAATTCGCGAGCATGAGGAGAAGCCCGGCAGTTTCATCTTCTGCAGCGGTGTCAGCATCCCCATGTTCAACCCCCTCTGTTGGAGAAAGACGGGCATATGCTCCAATCCTGCATTCAAGGGGCTGCAGCTTATGCGTGCAAATGTCTCTCATTATGCTATCTCGCGCGGGATGAAGACGCAAAGAGCGGATGCGGAATGTCCGCATGAAATCGGACGCGGCGACGGCTGGTATCAGGAGAGCCCGCTTTTGATCGAGGGCGCGTCCTACGAAGATGTACAGGATATTCTTAATTTCAGCGCGCGAGACCTCATCCAGTCTGTGCTCAATGCATGCCAGATAGATGCGGGTATCCCAGAGGGAGAGATGGCGCCCGAAAAGATGCAGCGGTTCCTGGAATCGTTGGTAAAGCCGGCTTGATGCCTTGATAGAAGCCTGTTAGATCCGCAAGAGGGCGCAGAGGTACATAGAATATCCGCGCCTTTTTTAATCTCTGCGGAAGGTCAAGTCGTGAAGATATAATAGGAGAAGATGCATTGAATTCCGGATGTGTTTCAAACGGCTGATTCAATTATCCCCCCTCCTACGACCATATCGCCGTCATAGAACACAGCGGCCTGGCCGGGACAGACGCCGGAGACAGGATGGTCGAAGACGATGCGGACCCTCCTCTTTCCCACAGGCTCGATGACCGCCGGAACGAACGGAGATCGGTAGCGGATCTTGACTGTAACATGCATACGTTCTTTCAGTTCGTCGAACGGAATAAAGCAGGCATCTGCAGCAAAGGCCTCTGATGTTAAGAGGTCGTCGTACCTGCCGAGCACCACCCTGTTCGTCTCCGCTTCGATGCGCACCACGTAAAGTCTCGATCCCGCCGAGACGCGGAGTTTTCTCCTCTGGCCTATGGTGAAGAAGGCTACACCCTCGTGCCTTCCCACAACAGTGCCGCCCACCATTACCATCTCGCCGGGCATGAGCGCCTCAGGTGCATATTCCTTGAGGAAGGCGCGATAGTCGTTGCCAGGTATAAAGCAGACCTCTTGGCTATCGGGCCTCTCCGCCGTAGGCAGGTTCCTGCCTCTTGCGAGTCTGCGCACATCCGCCTTTTTATACCCCCCCAGCGGGAAGAGCACATGCTTCATCTGGTCCTGGGTCATGCGGTAGAGAAAATAGCTCTGGTCCTTGGCCTCATCAATGCCCCTTTTGAGTAGGGCACGTCCGGTCTTTTCATCGCGTTCAATGCGGGCATAGTGGCCTGTGGCAAGCCTATCGAAACCATGCTCGACTGCATAATCGAGCAGCAGCCGGAATTTCACGATGTCATTGCACCTTATGCATGGGTTGGGCGTGCGGCCGATGCGATACTCTGAGACGAAGTTATCTATGATCTCCCGCTCGAAGGCATCCTGCACATCGAGAATCATGTGGGGAATGCCGAGGTGTTCGCACACCGCCATTGCGGAGGCGATGTCGCAGCACACGCCAGCGGCGAGCTTCATAGTGACCCCGGCCACATCGAGGCCCTGCTGTTTGAGGAGCGCCGCGGTCGCTGAACTGTCAACCCCGCCGCTCATTGCAATTAGAACACGCATGGTCATGCAAGATACTCGACAGCTACGAATCAGCATGGATGGACGCGGAAATCTTCGGGGACAAGATTGACAAGCTCGTAAAAAAGCATTTGCACCGCCGAGAGCGCCGAGGGCACGGAGAAAAACGTCTATCTTTTGAATGGGCTCTCGGCGCTCTCCGCGATCTCTGCGGTAAATCGAACTTTTTACGAGTTCATCAATATTCCCAGCCCCAAAGGCCGCTTCTTATCCGTGTTTATCCGTATGCAACAGTGGTAAAAGATTGTTTATCATTTTAAGCTTTTTCCCACTTAATGACAAGGAGGATGACCGAGCCGGCAGCAAAGAGGACCGCACCCACGAGCGCCCAGATTGCTCCGGGGTCTTTGTTGACCATGAGGACGGCGGAAGGCCCGGCCTCGAAGGCAAGGCTTTTAAGATACACGCCCGTCCCCTTGTAGAAGAGCGGGCTGTTCGGCCCGAGCATGCCCGCCTTCACCCTCTTGCCGTCTTCGAACACATATACCTCGGCGGACCAGTCCGTAAGATAACCCGCGTCGTCCACCTTCGCGCGGATCTCGCGGAGGTAGAGCCCCCGGTCTTCTGGCAGCCGCGCGAAGGCGCCCTCGGGCATGACGCCGGAGAGACGGTATCCCCACACCGCCCCCATGAGGTGTGCAAGAAGGATGAACAGGAACCCGATGTGGATGATTTGAGGCGAAATGCGGAGAAGAAAGTCCCTTCGTGTCCACCGGCCCTTTACAGTCTGGATGCTGCAGACGAGAGTGTTGATGGTAAGAATGACAAGAGCGGCGACGGAGGCGAAGAACCACCAAGTCTGCCACAGGTGCCTCGCGCCCGCCTCGGCAGCCCACTCAAAGAGCAGGGCGCTGTTCATGGGGCCAAAGACCTCGCGGTACGCGGGCATCATGTACGAGCCGATGAAAAAAAGGGCAATGAGCGCCACGAGCGTCCAGACCGTAGTCTTGAGGGAGATGAAGAAGTCCTTCATGATAAATCGATAGGCATATTGCACGGGGCAGAGAGCTCTGTTTTTACGCTATGCTCTCTGCTCAATGTCATTTGCCGTCCCTTAAAACTCATGCGAGTTTTCATCAAAAGCCAGACACCCGCGCATAGAAACATGACGATAATGAAACCAGAGATGCCCATCCATGAAATAAGACGACCGCCTCGGATATAAGGATTCTTTCCCGGATGTAGTACAACACGGCTTATTGAATCTTACACGAACTGCGGAAAAACAGCAACCCGAGAAATGCTTCGTGGCATATGACGGACACCAACGGTTCGAGACAGCGCCCTATACATTGCCCTCTCCCTGCCGGGGGAGAGGATGAGCGTAAGAGGAATTGTCACTTCTTTGCATATTCCTCGATCTTCCCGTTCTTCATGACGAGCTTCCGATCGGCGAGCCGATCGGCCTGACCTGCGTCGTGGGTTGTAATAATGATGGTACGGCCGTGCTGTTGCTTGAGCCTCGTGATTATGCCTTCGATGATCTCCGTGTTCTCCTGATCTACCGAGGCCGTAGGCTCGTCGAGGAAAAGGATTTCCGGTTCGATGGCCAGCGCCCGTGCGATGCCGAGCCTCTTGGTCTCGCCGCTCGAGAGGGTCAGCGCCCGCTGGTCCCGCTTCGTATCGAGACCGACGAAGGCGAGTGCATTCATTGTCCGCTCTTTCAGTTCATGTCTTTTAGTTCCGCGTACGGCAAGACCATATGCGACGTTCTTAAACACTGTGGTGTTGAACACGCCGACCTGCGGCAGCACGAGAGTGATCCTGCGGCGGAGCGCCATGTCCCTCGGCATCTCCTGATCGCCGGAAAAATACCGCACCTCTCCCCCGTCCTGTTGCTCGAGGAGCGCGCATATCCTGAGGAACGTTGACTTGCCGCTCCCGTTAGGCCCAGTGAGCACATATGTCGTTCCTCCCTCGAAGGAAAAGGAACAGCCACGCAGCACGGGTCTGCCGCCGTAGCTCTTCGAGATTTGGGATGCAATCAGTCTCAGGCTCATGATTACGCGTGCACTCCTCCCCTTCTCTGGACGATGTGCAGCACCGCATTGATCGCAAACGATAGCGCGAGAAGGATGGTCCCGAGCGCTAGGGCAAGTTCGAAATTCCCCTTGTCCGTCTCGAGGGCGATCGTCGTGGTCATCACCCGTGTGGAGCCTGCAATGTTACCGCCCACGATCAGGATCGCGCCCACCTCGGCCATGACCCTGCCGAAGGCTGCGATCACCGCCGACAAAATCCCATACCGCGCTTCCCTGATAATCGTTATTATGGTCTGGAAGGGAGTTGCCCCGAGAGAGACCGCGGCCTGTCTAACCGCCTGATCCACGGCGACAACGGCAGAATGGCAAAGGGCCGCGACGATGGGCAAGGCAAGGACGGTCTGGGCGATGACCATGGCCGACGGCGTATAGAGAAGTCCCATAAAACCCAGAGGCCCGCTCCTCGAAAGAAGCAGGTAGACGAAGAGCCCCACGACGACAGGCGGAAGGCCGGTGAGTGTGTTCATGACGCTGATGACGAAGCCTCGGCCCGGGAACCGCGCCAGCCCCGTCGCCGCTCCCGCAGGGACCCCGCCGATGACGGACAGGAGGAGCGCGACGCCCGAGACCTCGAAGGTGAGCAGAATGATCCCGATGAGCTCGGCGTCAAGGTGAACAATCAGGCCGAAGGCCTTTATGAAGCCCTGGGTGATGGAGTCCATAAAAACTTCATTTTAACCGCTGATGTACGCAGATTCACATGGATAAAAAATTTCAATACTCCATGTCAGTCTGTCATGCGAATTCATCCGTGTTCATACGTGATAAATAAATCACTTTGCGTTCGGCTTGAACAGCACGATTCCGTTTTTGTCCTTGAACGACGCAATGGCCGTCTGGCCTTCCTTCGAGACGAGCCAGTTCACGAACTCCCTAGCTTCCTTGTACTTCACGTGCTTGTGCTTCGCCGGGTTCACAACCATTACGCCGTACTGATTGAAGAGCGAAGGGGCACCCTCGAAAACCATGACCATATCGAGCTTGTCCTTCGTGGCAAGCCATGTGCCGCGGTCCGTGAGCGTGTAGGCCCGCTTTTCATCGGCGATCCGCTGAGTCTTCTCCATTCCCTGGCCGGCCTCAAGATACCACTTCTGACCCGCAGGATCAATCCCTGCAGCCTTCCAGAGGGTAAGCTCTTTCGTGTGGGTGCCTGATTTGTCGCCGCGGGAAACGAATAGCGCACCTGCTCTCGCGATCTTCCGGAGCGCATCTACTGCCGTCGTTGCGCTTTTGAGCTTCGCGGGGTCATGCGGCGGGCCGATGATCACGAAGTCATTGTACATCACGTCGTGCCGGTCCACAAACCAGCCCTCCTCCACAGCCTTGAGCTCCTGCTCCTTCGCATGGACCAGGACAACGTCTGCGTCGCCACGCTTACCGATCTCGATGGCCGCGCCCGTACCCACGGCGATCAGGTCCACTCTGATGCCAGTTTTCTTTTCGAATAGCGGCAGGATGTAATCAAACAACCCCGAATTCTGCGTGCTCGTCGTCGAAGCGCAGCGGATTCTCGGCTGTTCTGTAAGGGCCGCGCATGTTGATGCTGCCAGTATAATCAGTACCGGCAACGCTCTCTTCATGATCGTCTCCTTTTTTGTATGAGTATGACAAGCAGTCTTATTTGCTTATGCGCGAGAAATCTCTTTAAATCGTTATGGAACTTCCAGAGCAGATCGATTGCTCGTTCCCCCGCCTCAGGCACCTGTCCGCTACCTACCACTTGCATCCTGTGGCAAGTTCCGCAAAGGGTTTTTCGGCCTGGCGGTTAATGGAATCCTCGATGTCCAAAGCGCGGCGACATGTCATTTCCATGGACTCAGCCGCTGACTGACTAATCGAATATGACGCGGACTTTTTTGTCACCAGCGGGCTCGATGACCCCCGGAGCGAACAATGAGCGGTAACGGACCCTAGCTGTTACATGCCTGTCTCTCCTCACATCTACGGATAGAACTCATGCGAGCTCTTCATCAAAAGCCCGACTCCCGCATAAAGAAACATGACTATAACGAAGCCCGCTATGCCCATCCAGGAGACAGGACGCCCACTCCACCCCTTTATGAGCCTTGCATGAAGATAGAGGCTGTACCATAACCAAACAATAGTCGTCCAGAGCTCCTTGGGTGTCCAGAGCCAGTAGGTCCCCCAGGCAAGATGCGCCCATATGCCGCCGAATATCATCCCGACCGAGAATATGACATAACCGACCAGGATGAGGCGGTACTGGTTCCGCTCGGAGTTTTGCTCGTTTCCACAGAGATGCAACAGACCCCAGACAGCGGCGATGCCGAAGAGCGCATATGCTACGAAAGTCAATACGACGTGCAGCTCGAACCATAACGTTTTCAAGACCGGCGGCAGCGGAGCCTGCATCTGCGGCGCGTATGCTGAGAACACAAGAAGCGCCAGAATGAGAGGGACGGAGATGTAGGTGAATAGATCGCGCCTGCGTCTCCAGGCAAATACTGCATAGACTGCAGCAAGGGCAAAGGTGAGAAAGCCCAAGGTATCATGAAGACCGACAAGAGGTATGCGGCCGTATTCTACGGCACTTTGTGCGATTGCGACTGCATGCAGTAGAAGTCCGACAACGACCAACCGCGGCCTGTACATCGCGGCGCAGTAGAGAAAGGGAATGATTATTTCCATAACAGGCGAAGACTAAAAAGGCATCCCGTATCATGGGGATGCCTTATACCAGCAGCATTAATGAATCCGCTGTATTGTCTATTTCTTACCGAGAATCGCCTCTTTGGCAGCCTTGGCGACGCGGAACTTGACCACCTTCTTCGCGGGTATCTTGATGGCCTCGCCGGTCTGGGGGTTCCTGCCCATGCGCGCCTTGCGGTTTACGAGGACGAGTTTCCCGAGGCCGGGAAGCGTGAAGGCGTTCTTGGCCTCCTTGTAAGCAAGGTTTGCCAGCTCCTCGAGAAACTGGACAGCCACCTTTTTCTTGATGTCCACCTTCTTCGCCAGGTAGTCCGCAATCTGGGACTTTGTCATGGCTTTTGCCATAAACTTTCCTCCTTGAATGATGAAATGAGAATGTTATTTCGACTGCCGTGGCAGATATGCCGCAATTTTCGTTTAAAGTATATCCATTCTCCGCAAAAATAGCAAGCAAAATTTTAAAAAACTTTTTGTGGCTGGATGACTGCTCACGATGGACCTTTTTCTGAGTTGACTTGCGTATCCGATTTATGTTAATTTATGCGACGATTCGACGGACCGCGTCTGTTGAAGCAGCTATTTTATTTCACAAGGAGGCGGATGATGGCCACGAAGACGAATTTCATACTCAAGGTGCAAGATGCAAAGCTCGCGGATGTTCAGAAGGCGCTCAAGGATGCGAACATAAATGTGATCAGCATCCTGGAAATCCATAAGGAAGAGGCTTAGCTTTTAAAATCGTAAGGCTTTTTCGTACAACCGGCTGCATGATAAGTCCCACAGCTGGAACGATATATTATACTCTTATTAGGCGGCGAAAACAGCGTTATGAAGGTCACGCTCGATGATCTCGAACAAGTCGCACAGAGCCTCCAGGTCAAGGTGACCTATGACGATCTGAGGACGTCGAGAGGGGGCTCTTGCAGGGTGATGGAAACACACAGGATAATAATCAACAAACGCCTGCCCGCCTCCGAAAAGGCGAGCATCCTCGCCAGGGAGCTTGCCGCCTTCGACTTGAATGGCCTTGACATCCCTGAAAAAGTGCGAAAGAGGATAATGTTCGAGGCAGGACGCCGGGGATGAGCGAAGCTCGTTTTATTTGATTTCGGGCGGTCTGTTCATCTACAACAGGGCATTCTATGAGCCGGTTCATCCTTATATCATGCATGGCGCTCATGCTCAATGCATGCCCATACTCCATCTCCAAATCTGTAGTTGTCAAGGCGGACACTTCTATCCAATTTGAAAAACTCGTCAGCACCCCTGATGACTACAAAGGAAAGGTTTTGATTTTGGGCGGCACTATCGTCAGGGCGGCGCAGACCGAGCAGGGGACACTGCTCGAGGTCATACAGAAAGAACTCGATTACTGGGGGAGGCCGCGAAACACCTATAGAACAGGCGGAAGGTTTCTGGTGCTGATTCGCACGGCCTCCGAAGGCTACGTTTTTAAACAGGAGATCGTAGTCGCGGGTGAAGTGATAGGGTCCGGCAAGGGCATCGACGGCACCGGGCCGTATCCTGTGCTTCGGCCCTTAGAGATAAGGATATGGCCGGTGGAGCGCGCTTCTGAAAGGCCTGCCTGGTTGGATCCGCTCTATGACCCTGCCGGCTCCGGCAGGCCAGGCTGGTAAATACGGCCCTCCGACTTATGACGAAAACCTGCGAGATCTGGTCTTGCATCAGGCCTCGCTGAGAAGCAGCACTCAAAAAACAGTAGGCTTTTCCCTTGGGTTTTAGAGATTCGAACCGACAAGACCTTACAATAATAATCGATAAACCTGCTTTCGGTCCGGCCCATTTCGGTGTAAAATATTTATAATAGCACATAGGTAATGTTAAAAGTTTCAAAAAAAGAGGATAAGAAGTGGAACCACAGACGCCATAGAGGTAATTGCTTGAGTAGAATGCTCCACATTCTCATGGATTTTTTGATACAAGGTAAAAAGAGACAGGGATGATAAAGGAAAAGAGGAGAGGCGGAGCAAGGACGCCGACGAATTTTATATTTTCGTTTATGTCTTTCTTTGTGGGCTCTGGGGTTAGTTTTTGACACTACGGCAATATAGAGGTCTCAGGCATGAAAAAAGCGGTGTGGTACATAGCGTTTATTTCCGCGCTGGTCGCAGCGGCCTGCGCACCGCCGTTTCCGAAAGAGATGCTCAGAGATGTAGATCGAGGCATATCTTTCAAGGAGTTGAAAGAGGATCCAGAGAGATTCATGGGCAGCATCGTGCTATTGGGCGGTGTGGTAATCGAGACGCGGAACTCGAAGGAAGGCACATATGTCGAGATACTTCAGCGCAGGCTCGACTCACAGGCCAGGCCTGTGGAATCGGACGAGACAGAGGGCAGATTCATCGTGTTCACAAAAGAGTTCCTGGATGCCGCCATCTATCACAGGGGCAGGCGGATCACAGTCATAGGAGAGGTTGCAGGCCAGAGGATGCAATTGCTCGGAGAAGTCCAGTATCGCTATCCATATATAATTGCGAAGGCCGTTCATCTGTGGGAGCCGTATAGGGGGCCGAGCTTCCATATAGGAATAGGTGTGTGGCGCGCGCTGTAAGACATCGGCTGCGAGCCGGTCAATTCCGAGACGAAACAACGAGGATTTTATGAAAAAAGGCACTCAAGTATTCTTCTATCTGATGCTGTTTATCGCATTGATTAGCATGTTCAGGCTCTTCTCCGTCCCAGTCGAGGAGGAGATACCCTACAGCAAGTTCAAGTTGCTCATAGCTGAAAAGAAAGTGAAGGACATTGTGATCACCCCCGAGCTGATCCGAGGGACCATGCTGCCTGAAGGCGACCAAGCGAAAGAGAAGGCCTTCAAAGTGGTGCGCGTGGACGACGTTGATCTCGTGAAGTCGCTCGAGGCCGCGGGCATCACGTACAAAGGAGAGGTTACGAGCAACTGGTTCAGGGACTTTCTCCTTACATGGATACTTCCGCTCATACTCCTCTTGGCCATATGGAGTTTCATCTTCAGGCGGATGGGCGCAGGCGGCCCGGGCGAGATGTTCATGAGCTTCGGCAAGTCCAGGGCGAAGATATACGGAGAGAGCGATGTAAAGGTGACGTTTAACGATGTGGCCGGCGTTGAAGAGGCGAAAGAGGAATTGATCGAGGTGGTTGAGTTCCTTCGGCATCCGGATAAATTCACCAAGCTCGGCGGCAGAATACCAAAGGGTGTGCTGCTCGTAGGGCCTCCAGGTACAGGCAAGACCCTTCTCGCAAGGGCTGTGGCGGGCGAAGCGAAGGTGCCGTTCTTCTCGATGAGCGGCTCTGAATTCGTCGAGATGTTCGTGGGTGTGGGCGCATCGCGGGTGCGCGACCTTTTTCAGCAGGCTGTACAGAAGGCACCGTGCATAATATTCATAGACGAGCTCGATGCCCTCGGCCGCGCCCGTGGAATAGGCATCGCAGGAGGCCATGAGGAGCGTGAGCAGACGCTGAATCAGCTCCTTGCCGAGATGGACGGGTTCGACCCCAAAAAGGGCGTGATAATCATGGCTGCGACAAACAGGCCCGAGATATTAGATCCCGCGCTGCTCAGACCCGGAAGGTTCGACCGGCATGTGCTTGTCGACAGGCCGAATATCAAGGACCGGGAAGACATATTGAAGATTCATACCCGTGGGGTGAAGCTGTCAAAGAACGTGGACCTGTCCGTTCTCGCTGCGAGGACGCCAGGATTCGTAGGGGCCGACCTTGCAAACATGGTGAATGAGGCGGCCCTTCTGGCGGCCAGGAAGAACAAGAACGAGGTGGAGATGTCGGACTTCGAGGCGGCCATCGACCGCATAGTGGCGGGCCTCGAGAAGAAGCGCCGGGTGATGAGCAAACGTGAAAAGGAGATCGTCGCCTTCCATGAAAGCGGCCACACGATCATCGCAGAGCTGCTGCCAACGACCGACCCGGTGCACAGGGTCTCTATTGTACAGAGGGGCATTGCCGCACTCGGATACACGCTCCAACTCCCGACAGAAGACAGGCACCTCATGACCAGGACGGAACTTCTGGACAAGCTGTGCGTAATGCTAAGCGGCCGCGTCGCAGAAGAGATTATATTCAACGAGGTGTCCACAGGCGCGCAGAACGACCTACAGAGGGCTACAGACATAGCGCGTAGCATGGTCACGGAATACGGCATGAGCGAGCGCTTCGGACCCCTGACCTTCGAAAAGGAGCGGAGACCTTTATTCCTCGACGTGGGCCTTCCTTCGGGACCCAAGGAATACAGCGAGGAGACCGCCCGACAGATAGACGAAGAAGTGAGGCGGTTCATCGAAGATTCGTACAGGCGAGTGAAGGAGATGCTCACGGCGAATCAGGACAAGCTTAGGTCTCTGGCCGCGGTGCTGCTCGAAAAGGAGACCTTGGAAGGCGAGGAGATCAGAAAGATACTCGGCATAGAAAAGAAGAAGTCCGCAGAGTGATTTATTGCCTGAAGAGGGTCCTGTCCAGATAGACATTCCTGCCGCTATTGCTCTTCTGCGTGTAAGAGCCTGCAAGTGTCCTACCGTCATCGGACAGAGAAAGGTCATAGGTCTCGACCTTCCAATATCTGGTAACAGTAGTCATCCGCCAGTCGAGAGTGAGTTTCACCTTACGGTCTGTAACGACGAATTCAGGGATCGTGGCCTCTGTATCAGCCCCGCGCTTAGGCGGCGCCGCCACAAGGTCGCCATTTTCATTTTTGGAAATGGTGAATGCATGCACCGTGACGGTCTCGCCCCTCAGCTCATCCTTATAGTACCATGCCCCTTCGAGGCTCGCAGCCTTTGCCTTGAGCTCCGTAGGAATTGCAGCGATCTTGAGCCTCTTGACGGGTTCTATCGAGAGCCTTGGAAGGCCAGGTGTCTGCTCCTTCGCGGCCACTGCCTGCGAAGCACGGCCTGCTGCAACCTCTTCCACATCCACCTCAAGTGCATATATCTGGTTTTTCACTTCCCGTGCGTTCTTCGCATTGGGAGCGGCTAAAAGATAGAGCTTCAGGCTCTGAATCGCCTCGGCATAGAGCCCTGCCTTTTCTTGCGCAACACCGAGGTTGTAATATGCGGTCGCAAGCCAAGGCGCTGCATCCGCAGCCGCCTGGAACTCGTCAATAGCCTTCTTGTAGGCCGTTGCATCAGTCGCCTTCGTAAAGAAGGCAACCCCTCTTACAATATGCCGCTCCGCTTCCTCGGAGATAGTGGGTGCAGGTTTCATTTTGAGTGCGGTCTTTATGATCTTCTCTCTGAGTGCAATATCATCAGGACTCCGCCTTAGCTCTTCAGTAAGCTGCCTAAGCTGCTTATTGCTATCACCCGAGGAGACACCTGGCCAGAGACCGACGCAAACAATAGTCAATAGAAGGACTGCATGTCTAAGCACATGAATAAACATTTCCCCATCCACCCTGTTCATGAAAAGATTCCGCGCCCAGCGCCGCAAGCTAACATCCTTTTATTTCTTTGAATAAATCCACAGCCGCAGCGCTCTCACAAAAAAATTATAACTAAAACCTTCCGCTGAGTCAAGGCCCTTGGAGTACATCGTCAAGACAAAATTGAGATACGATTCAGGTCCTCTCATAGTCTTTTTTTTATCAAGGGAAGACGAGAGATGACGCAATGAGCGTTTCTTTGTTTCATCGCTGCATATCCTGAAGTGGAAGGCTGTATTTCATCTGAAGAAACTCTTAAAGACACAACCTAAGAGCTGCATCGAGAAACAAGGAAGGCGCCCAACAGAGACCGAAAAGGAAGATGAAACGGCCTGAGAGACGGCCATGCCTGGTTTCGATATTCCGAGACCAGGCACGGCCCAGTCTAATATCTCAAAAATATAGATTCAAACCCGCAGCAACTGTTAACACGTCCCCATCCAGTTTAGGGCTGAGTGTATAAGTCACACCACCCGTCTCTGTTTCGTCATAGCTGATGAAACGATAGATACCGGCAAGATTCAACGCTACTTGTTGATTGAAGAAATGCTCAAGTCCCACTCCAAGATTAAACCCGCTGCCCGTCAATTTGGCTGAAGGATCTTCTAAGGTATACGCCCCGAGGCCTATCAATGCATATACTTGATCCGGATCATTGGTCTGGGAAAAGGATATCCTCGCATCCACAGAAGCACCTGATAAATCGACATCTATATAACCGGTTGCCGAATGTGTTGACTTGAAAATATTTCCCTCAATTGCTATAGAGCCGAAATTATAACCAACCTTTATTCCAAGACCACCTGCTGAATCGTAATAATCAAAATCCGACCCTTGAATTGTATTATATACCAGATCAGCCCCCAGATACACCCCCTCCTTCGCCATCGCCGGGGTGGCGATGAGCGCTGCTGCCAGTACCGACAAAACCAGAAGCTTCTTCATGGAAATCTCCTTTCTTTTTTTAAGTTAAAAAACATGGTCAGAATATAGCAAATCCAGCGGTACTGTCAAGGTAATATTATCCGGCGCTAAATCAAAAGTTTGCCACAAAGAACTTCAGGGTGCTTTGTCGAGCCGCTTCATGGCGACAAAGAAAATCGATCGGTTTAGCTTGTGAGCTCAGTTAACTGGGCGAATTTCGTGTCTGCGACGAAAGATTTTGATAATAAGAATATAACAAGGTAGTCCGGCATATTTATAAATGCCACTGATTGGGCGGTCTGCATAAGAAACCGCCTACCACGCATAGGGCGGCGGATAGAGTCTCCATCTCGTGTCCCACCATGGGTCGTACCACCATGGAGGGTATCTGTAGTACCAGGGATATGGAGGGTACGGGTAATAGTCCCTGTGCTCTTCCCATAGATAGAGCTCGGAGATCTCGAAGACAGGATAGACATATTCCATCTCGTCTATCTTGCCTTTTCTCAGCTCCACGAAGACGCCCGCAAATGTAATCTCGCGCCCTTTTCTGTAGATGACTGGGTCGAGCAAACCTTTATCCTTTGAATAAAGCGCCAGCACCCTGCCCTCGTACGGCCTGTCATACCTGAGATAGCCATAGCGGTCGACCTCTACTGCCAATGCCTCGATGAGTGAACCCTTTTCAGTGACCTTCGTCTCCACGATCATTCCGCCCAGCACGAAAAGCCTGCCCTTCCATGCCTCCGGCGATTCCCTGAGCTGAGAAAGCGAAACGTCCCGATGTGCCTCCCTCATGGCCTGACTGCTCAAGACCGGAGCGCAGCCGAAAAGGAGCAGCAGGGCTGATATGAAGTACAGCATCTTCATCATATCTATAATTGTACCACCTCGGCTTTTTGCTTGTCCGGTCGCGACAACGCTTTTATCTTTCAATAAACTGGAAAGGTTTCGTCCTGTGTGACAGCCACGCTATGTGTCGTGTCTGCCGAACTTCTTCTGTCTGAATCCGTTAAGCGACACGACCTGTGCGCCTGTGCTATCTTGATCCCCCTCTTGATCAATATGCACCGGAGCCTGCCCCATGTCCGTCCTCACGAACTGCACACTCGCCTCGGGCGAGAATACGGACACTATATCATCGTGGTGAATGAATACGTCTTCCCTTCTGGCGCCAAAGGCGAGCACGCACGACATGTTTCCTTCTTCATCCCAATCGAGCTTGTTGTTCGTCCTGTTGTTGAAGACCAAAACGAGGCCCCGTTGTTTTTCTTCGTTAGAAAAACCACGCTTGCCGATGACCGTCCTGTCAGAGTACTTCACGAGTATATAGACAGAGCCGAAGTCATTCCAAATGTCATAGAACAGTCTCTGGAGGTATTCCACCTGCTTTTTCATCAAACCGCCTGTCTCAAACTGGGTGTGTTATTTCGCCTCTGTCTTTACGAGGTCAAGGGTCTTTTTGGCATCCGGGATCAGGCCGCTATCCGGATACTGCTTCATGAATTCTTCGAGCTCTTTGACCGCAGAGGCGCTGTCGCCTGAAGCGGCGATGTCCACTGCTTTCTTGAACTTACTGAGCTCCTCTTCGGTAACTACCTCCTCTCCCTTTTTCCCCTTCCAGTAGAGCTTGACCTGGCCATCCTCTTTCGCTCCCCTTACACCTGCGACACCTGTTGTGACATGAAGCGACTTCTTGGGCATAATCTGCTCTATCTTCTTCTGAAGGGCCTTCAGCCACTCCGAGATAGCAGCCCCCTGGCCATGCTGTTGCTGGTCTTCTGCAAAGGCAGCCCCGCAGAAGGCGACAACAACGCCAAGGATAGTCAGTTTTCTTATCATATAAGCCACCTCCCTCTCTTTGAACTACACATCGAGAGCAGACGCATCTCCTCGATCACTTGCCGACCCCAAGGCCTGTAGTCAGATCTGTGTACTGTCTCAAGACCCTCGGATCTATGTCAGCCGCCTGGAGGAATACTTTTTTCGCCTCTTCCTTTTTGCCCATCAGCATAAGGACCCTGGCGAGATTGCACATAATGCCAGGGTCGTCAAGAGAAGACTTGAGCGCGGACTCGTACGCCTGTCTTGCGTCATCGAGCCTTTCTTGAAGCAGGCTGATATTGCCGATATTGTTCAGTGCAATCGGATTAGTCTTGTCTATGGAAAGCATCCTCTGGAACTGCTCGAGCGCCTCTGTGTAGAGGCCGTTCTCTCCGTAGAGTATGCCGAGCTGACCCAGGGCATGGATGTCATCTGGGTTCTTCTTGAGCGCCTCTGTGTATTCGGCAGAAAGATAGGAAAGCCTCTGTCTCGCCAGTGACTCGAGCTCTCCCTTGAACCTCGCCTCGATCTCCTGCCGAGTAACCTTGATGGCTCTGCTTTCTGCGCCGGGGAGCGTGACGGGCTTGAACTCCTCCCAGGCCTTCTGTATCTCTATTATCTCGAGCCCCTTCTTTGCGGACCAATCTCTATACTGCTCCGCTCCTTTCTGCCATGCCTTTGTGAACGATGAGCCCACAAGCGTCATCTCCACAGGTATCCATACGAATCCTCTGTGCACGACCAGTCTTTCATCAGGGAAGCCGAGCGTCTTCTTTTCGGCCTCCGTGACGCCGGTATTGAAGATAACGAATACATGGCCGGGCACGTCAACAAGCGCAGCAGCAATACCGATGTTCTCCAGTGCAGCGGCGAACAGGACCGACAGGTCATCGCAGTCTCCGCTCTTTCTGTTTATCGTGTCCCTCGGGTATTGCAAATAATCCACGCGGGCCGTATTCTCGGAAAATTCCTGATACGGACTCGTGGGATCCACGATATACGACAACCCATAGATCCCGAGGGCTGCGAACAACGCGCGTCCGTAGACGATGTTGGCGTGCAGGTTCGGATATGCATCCACATACTGCTGTACCACTGACCTGCTGAAGTCCGCTACTATGGGGTCGCGCGGGGTCACGAATGCCGCCGCCTTTTCCTTCCTGTCCCACGTCATGGCATGCCGCTCATAAAGGGTTATCGGAAATGAGCGGGCAACTGTGCGCGGCTCGCCTGCAACGTGATATGTCAGAGATATCTCGCTTTGGACCGATGTGTTCTCCGTTATGTCGAGAATGCGGTTGCAGAATACCGGCTTGATGTCGAAGACCATCTCCTGCTTAGGCGGAATCTGCTCTATTTCTATCTCTGTCGGGTAATCCATTATCCTTTTTATGGTGAAACCGAGCTTCACCTTGGGATAGACACTGTCTGTATTGTTCCTTATGGCGACCCTTCCGAGGGGCCTTACCTCATAGTGCTTGTATGCAGAGGCGAATATCTCACCCATCTCAACCTTTGCGATCTCAAGAGGCGGTACTGTAAGGGATGCCTTCGGCGTGGTTGCGAAGACCACCTCGCTCGGCTGGCTCTCGTCTCCTTCTTTGCCGACGGCCGTTATCTGGTAGTAATAGAGGGTCTCGTCCGCCAGAGGGCTGTCCACGAACACTGTCTTGTCAGACTTCTGCAAAAGCTCGAATCCCGACGAAAGCTGCCTGGTCCTGTAGATATTATAGTGGCTTACAAACGGCTCTGTATTCGGCAGCCATGCCAGTGTAATCTGTTTTTCTGTCGCCTGTATCTGGGGTTTCTTCGGCGAAGAGGGAACGAGCCTCGGGGTGACAGCGGATACGGTTTCGGACAAGGCGCTCTCGTTTCCCGAAGAGGCCTTGCTGCTTATTCTATAGTGAAAGGCGCGGTTGCTAGGAAGGTTTCTGTCTATATAGAACGGCTCTGTACTCGTTGCAATAAGCCTGAATTCATCTCCGGGTGATTCCGCGCGAAAGATCCTGTATTGCTCGAGATATGTCTCCTGATTCGGCCTCCAGCTCAATTGTATCTCGTTCACCCTACCCTGGGCAGCGACACCTTGCGGCACGGATGGAGTATGCCTAAGGATGAATACCTGGACGCGGTTGTTCCCGCTGTCTCCAACATACAGTCTTATCCCTTCTTCGAGCGCCATGCCGCGCGGAGAGCGGAATTCGCCCGGTCCCTTGCCTCTGCTCCCGAATTTTCTCAAGTACTTTCCGGTCGTCGCATCGAAGACCTGTATCCGAGAATTCCCAGAATCGAGGACATATATCTCATCGTCGGCGGAGACTATTATACTCTCGGGTTTATCGAACTGGCCTGGACCGCTGCCGGTCTTTCCGACCTCCCACAAGAGCACCCCTGTGTCGTCGTATTTCGCAATACGGTCGTTGCCGCGATCGACGACATATATATTCTCATGCGCATCCACTGCAAGATCAACAGGCTCCCACAACTGACCAGTAAGTCTGCCGGGCTTACCGAATGCGCCTAGGAACATGCCCTTCGGGCTAAACACCTGGATGCGTCTGTTGCCTGTATCTGCAACGCAGATATTTCCCCTCGGACTGATTGCAACGGCCCAGGGAGATTCGAACTCTCCCTCGCCTGTTCCGGGCTTTCCGATTACCTGAAGGAGGTTTCCCTCGAGGCTGAATTTCTGAAGCCTGTCATTGCCGGTATCCGCCACCCAGAAATTGCCCCTACCGTCCACAGCGATTCCGTGAGGCTTTCTGAGGCGGCCGGGTTCTGAGCCTGTCTGGCCTATCTTTCTGCCGTCAATCACACCCACTGCAACGAGTGCATCTTCGACTATCCCCCACGCCCTCTTTTCGAATGCGATGCCGCTTATCCCTCCGTGCGGCAATGGGATCTCCTTCAACAGCCCCACGGATGCAAGCGGCGAAGCCTTCGATAGAGGCACAGCATCGCCCTTCTCGCATGCGAATATCTGGAGCGTATTTTTTCTGGAATCGAGCACATAGACATTGGCCTCCTCATCAACGTCTATGCCACGAGGCTCGCGGAACTGGCCCGGTCCGTCTCCTTCCGTGCCGAGCGAGCCAAGGAGCCTTCCCTGGAAATCGAACTTCTTGAGCTTGAAATTCTCCGTATCAGAAACGAATATCCGTCCGTATATATCGACCGCAATACCCGAGGGCTCGTTGAATCCGTCCGTCCCATTGCCCTTCGTTCCGAAGGAGTTGATCTGGCCTCCGGAGGCGTCGAATATACGCACGCGTCCGGCCTTGGAATCGAGTACATATATCCTGTTCTGCCGGTCCACAGCGACATCTATCGGCCCTTTCATCACGTCCGTCTTTGTTCGGAAAGTAATCTCGCCTAGGTATATGCCGTCAACAGTGAGGGTCTGCACCCTTTCATTATCGGTATCCGCAACATACAGAATGCCCTTGGACACGTCTATGCCGGATGGATTGCTGAATTGCTTGGGGCCTGAGCCTTTCCCGCCGATGCTCCTGATGAATGCTCCGTCTTGAGTAAAGACCTGTATACGGCTATTTCCGCTGTCCGCTACATACACCATGCCGTCTTCGTCAACGGCGATCCCGGACGGCGCCTTGAACTGGCCGTTCCTATCCCCCTTAGAACCCCAACTCTGGATCGTCTTTCCGTTTCTGTCCAGGACGAGTATGCGGTTTGCGTCCGTATCCGCAATATAGAGTCTGCCGTGTGTGACTACAATCCCCCTCGGCCCGTTCATGAGCCGTTGCCCTGCAGGCCTCCCATATTCGCCGATCTCTTTAATAAACTCTATTTGCTGATAGGAAAATGCAGGAACCGCGAGGATGGACAGGCAGAGCAGGATGATAATAAGGTATGCCAAGCGAAGCATATGATACCTCCAAGGGCCTTAAAAAGCGCTGCTGCGACGGAAAACATCTACAGAATGATTATAGCATGATTATCTGCGAATCAAGAAAATTATGTGCTACATTTTTTTAATTGTCAAGGTATTTTTCCCTTGCATGTTGCGACATGCTGCAACAACGGTATGCGGAAGCCTTCGAAGCGCTCAGATCTCGCATACCATATTTGCGATCTCTTTTGAGAAGGTCTCGTAATTGACGCTGTAGTCGATGGGGCATTCTATGACGGCAGGCCTTTTTTCATCGAATGCCTTGCAAAGGAGCTTCGAGAGATCGTCTCCCTCCTTAAGCTTCATCCCCAGGCATCCGAAGCTTTCTGCGTAGCGTGCGAAATCCGGATTGCCGTAGTCGAGGCAGAACGACGGAAAGCCTTTCGCCTGCTGCTCCCATTTGACGAATCCGTAGGAGTTGTCGTTCAGGATCAGGACGACGACCGGTATATTCCGTCTGAGTGCGGTCTCGAGCTCCTGCGAACTCATCATAAAGCCTCCGTCTCCGACCACTGCAAGCACCTTTTTGGCCGGATTGAGCATCTTCGCGGCGATCGCAGCAGGGAGCCCTGCTCCCATGGTTGCGAGTGCGTTGTCGAGCAGGAAGGTATTGGGCCTGAAGGTCTTGTACAGTCTCGAAAACCAGAGTTTGTAGATGCCATTGTCGAGGGTGAGGATGTCGTCTTCGGACAGTACATTACGCACATGCCAAACTACGTCCTGCGGCAGAGGAGGGTGCCTCTCGGTCGGGGATATGAACAGCTTCTTGATCAAAAACCGGCGGATGGACTCGAAGTAGGCGATGTCTTTCTTCTTTATCTTGGCTGACAGGGCCTGGAGCGCGGATGCTATGTCGCCTATGACCTCTACAGCGGGATTATAGTACCTGTCGCACTCCGCCTCGGTGAAGTCGATATGCACGATCTTCTTGTCGAGATTCCTGTTCCAAACATATGGAGGATATTCTACAACGCTGTAGCCGATCGTGATAACGAGGTCCGCGCGGTCTATGCCGCAGTTTACGTAATCGTGCCTGTGTATGCCTGTTGCAAACAGGCTTCGCTCTGACGCATCGCTGAGCACGCCTTTGCCCATCTGCGTGTGTACGGCATACAGTCCAGTTGCATCGAGAAACCCGGTTATCTCTCTCGTGACGAGGTTGCGGTTCGCACCGGAGCAGAGCATTACAAGAGGGTGCTTCGAATTGTTTATCAAAATCGCCGCCTGCTCAATTGCCCCATGATCAGGGACGGCTCTGCGGACAGAGCCCCTTTGCTGTATCTGCGCTGCTGTATCAGACTCAGCAACGTCCTCCGGAAGCTCTATGTGAACGGCACCCGGTCTCTCCGCCTGGCTCAGCTTGAATGCATTCCGTACTACAGTGGGGATCGTGTCCGGATCCGAGATGGATACACTCTTCTTGACGATCGGCTTCATGAGGCCAACGACATCCACGAGCTGGAACCTGGCCTGCCAGTTGTGTCTCAAGGCCTTTTGGCCGGTGATAGCAACGAGCGGTGCGCCTACGAGCTGAGCATGTGCAATGCCTGTGACGAGATTGGTGGCGCCCGGGCCGAGTGTCGAGAAGCATACTCCCGCCCTGCGCGTGAGCCTTCCGTATGTGGCCGCCATGAAGGCTGCTGCCTGTTCGTGCCGAGTGATGATCACCTTTATCTTGGATGTACGGAGCGACTCGAGGAGGTCGAGCGTCTCTTCCCCCGGAAGGCCGAATATGTACTCAACCCCTTCTTCCTCGAGCTGTCTTACGAACAGGTCGGATGCCTTCATGCGCGATCAAGCCTCTCTGTGAAGTGATTATTCTTGATTCCCTGCACCTTCAACCATATCTGTTTCAGGCGGCCTGCCCTGCTTACTACTTCACCACCACACTCTTGATGTTCACGAACTCCTTGAGCCCGTAGTGGGAAAGTTCCCTTCCTATGCCTGACTTCTTGACGCCTCCAAACGGCAGTCTTGGATCAGACCTAACCATATCGTTGACCGCAATGAAGCCCGCCTCGATCCTCTTGGCGAGCCTCTCTGCACGCTCCGTGTCCCTGCTCCAGATCGCCGCCCCGAGTCCGTATTCGGTATCGTTCGCGACTCGCACCGCTTCATCTTCGTCTTTCACAGTGATTATCGGCGCGATCGGCCCGAATACCTCCTCTGTCATTATCTTCATGCCGGGTTTAGGATTGAGCACGACAGCAGGCGGGAAGAAGTAACCCTTCTTAGAGGCGTATTCGAGCCGGATGACCTGGCCTCCCTTCGCCTGGGCATCGCGGAGCTGCTCCCTCAAAGTATTGAGTATCTCCCTCTTCGCCACAGGCCCGATATCGGTTGTCTCGTCCATCGGGTCCCCGATCTTGAGCTCTTTGAGCTGCTCTATGAAGTGTTTCTTGAATTCCTCTGCGACAGACTCCATCACGATGAACCGCTTTGCAGCGATGCAGCTCTGGCCCGTGTTTATCATGCGCGCCCTGGCGGCCGTCCTCGCGGCCTTTTCTATGTCCGCATCATCAAGCACGATGAATGCGTCGGATCCGCCGAGCTCGAGCACAAAGGGCTTTATCCTGCCGCCCGCCGCGGCGCCCACCTGCTCGCCGGCCTTGTTGCTCCCTGTAAGAGAGACCGCGTCCACCTTGTCCTCATCCACAAGCCTCAAGGCCATTTCCGGATCGATCAACACTGTCTTCATCACGTTCTCCGGGAAGCCTGCCGAGCGGAACGCCTCCTCGATTGCTATGGCCGTCGTCGGCACGTTCGAGGCATGTTTGAGGAGCACGACATTGCCTGCCGCCACCGCGGGCACCCCGAATCTGAACGCCTGCCAGAACGGGAAGTTCCAGGGCATGATCGCAAGCACTACCCCCAGAGGTTCAAATGCGACATAACTCCTCTTCGCCTCGGTCTGAACATTTTCAGGAGCGAGAAACCTCTCTGCGTTGTCAGCATAATAGTCGCAGAGCCATGCGCATTTCTCTATCTCCGCCAGGGAGTCCTTTATGGGCTTGCCCATCTCCTTTGTGATGAGCTCTGCATACCTTCTCTTCTCGGTCCGAAGGTGCTCCCCAAGCCTTTTTACGAGCCCTGCCCTCTCGGCTATGGACGTGTCCCGCCATGCGTTGAACGCCGTGCGCGAGGATTCGATTATCATATCCAGCTCGCGCTGTCTGAGAAGCGGATACTCTTTCATCACCTCTTCTGTATATGGATTTACGGACTGAATCTTCATCAGTCTTGCTGTATGTCTTATAGCCCTTGTTCTCATCTTATTCACCCCCTTTTCCGCTGTGGGCGGCGACTTCCGCGCCGCAAAACCTTTTTTTCTCATACCCTCACCCTTCCTCCAAGCCGATCTAATCATCTTTTGTCGACAGGGACGTAAACGCAACCCGTCTTTCCGCAATAGTTGCCTATGTAATCGGACAGGGGCCTGTACAGCGCAGGCTTCTCCTGCGCGTCTCCGAATTTCTCTTCGATGATATGGGCTGTCCAGCCGGCGACCCTGGCGACGGCGAAGACCGGCGTCATCAGATCAGCCGGGATACCCATCATATAATATACAGGCGCGCTGTAGAAGTCCACATTCGGCTTTATGCCGCTTTTGCCCCGCCTCTCGAATTCCAAGACAGCAGCCTGCTCCACCTCTCCAAGAATGCGGCACCATCGGGACTGGCCGGTCTTCATACCCAGCCTCATGCACATCTCCTTCAGGAACTTCGCCCTCGGGTCGGTAGTCTTATATACGGCATGGCCCATACCCATTATCTTCCTGCCGCTATCGAGCTCCCTCCTCACCCAGGCAGATATATTCTCCTCGCCGTCAAGCTCGAATATCATCTTCATCACCTCTTTATTGGCACCCCCATGCAGGCTGCCGGAGAGGGCGCCCACCGCAGCTGCAACGCCTGCGTACATGTGTGCCCTTGTAGAGACCACCTCCCTTGCCGCGAAAGTCGAGGGATTGAATGTATGGTCTGCATGGAGCACAAGACAGGTGTCGAGGTCGCGTGCGGTCTCCGCGTCCGGATGAACGCCGTGAAGCATCCAGAGGAAGTTCGCAGCATGGGACAGATTCTCATCCGGAGGTACCGGATCGAACCCCTGCCTTATCCTGTGCCAGGCCGCCACCATCACAGCCGTGCGGGAGATGAGATTTGCCGCCTTTTTGAGATTGCCCTCTCTCGATTCGTCCGAAAGTTCGGGATCTATGGTCGCGAGAAGCGGCACAGCCGCCTGCAGCACATCCATCGGGCCGCTCTCTTTCGGGAGTTTCTTGAGTACCTCGAATACGAATCCAGACAGAGACCGAGCTTCGACCAGCCTCGCCCTGAATTCCTCGAGCTCTTTATCCGACGGCAGTTTGTCGTGAAGCAGCAGATACGCTGTCTCCTCGAAGCCGGAATTAACTGCAAGGTCTTCTATCCTGTAGCCTCGGTATATCAATATGCCGCTCTCGCCGTCTATGTGGCTTATTTTTGTATCGGCCACAGTCACGCCGCGCAGGCCTATGTTCTTGACTTTTATGGCCCCTCCCGGCCGCTGACCTGTTTGCCCTTTTATATCCACATTCACCGCCATGACACAGCTCCTTTCCGACTACACGGGCCTCTCCGGCATTTTCAGATCACGCCGCCTTCTTGATCTCTTCTTTGATGTAATTCAGCGTCCCTCCTGCAAGAAGATGTCTGCGCTGTCTTTCGGAGACATCGAGCAACGTAATAATAATCCGCCCATCAACAACAACCGGAATCTCCCCCTCACCCTTCTCTATGCGGGCCTTGAGATCCGAGAATTCCATCTTCATACCGGGCTCTATCCTGTCATAGTCTTCGGGGTACTTGAATGTAAGTGGAAGTATTCCGAAGTTGATGAGATTGGCCCTGTGTATGCGTGCAAAGCTCTTTGCAATCTTGACCCTGACGCCGAGATATCGGGGCGCAAGCGCTGCGTGCTCGCGGCTCGAGCCCTGGCCGTAGTTCTCTCCGCCGATTATGACCGCATTTCCCGCAGCCCTGCACCTTCTCGGAAACTCAGGGTCTATCTGGGTATACACGAATCCGCTTATCGCCTCTATGTTGGATCTGAACGGAAGCACCTCGTTTCCTGCAGGCATTATCGTATCCGTGGATATATTGTCGCCCACCTTGAGCACAACCTTCGCAGTCAAAATATCAGGAAGTGGATCAAGCACAGGAAGGGGCTTGATATTGGGTCCACGGATTATCGCGGTCTTTCGACCTTCTTCTGAGGGGAATATGATGGAGCGTTCATCGATGAGGTATCTCTGCGGGTCTGTGATCTCTGGGTACTCCATCTCTTTGGACAGCTCGCGCGGATCAGTGATGACCCCTTTTATCGCCGATGCAGCAGCGGTCTCGGGCGAGCAGAGATATATGCGATCGTCCTTCGTGCCTGATCTTCCCGGGAAATTGCGCGGAAACGTCCTCAGGCTCACCCAACCCGAGCCGGGGGCCTGGCCCATGCCGATGCAGCCCTGGCAACCCGGCTCATGAACCCTCGCGCCGGCCATGAGAAAGGACAACAGCCCGTTCTGTCTCGCCACGTTCTCGAGGACCTGTCTGCTGCCTGGATTGATATGAAAATGGACATCAGGATGCGCATGCCTGCCTTCCACTATTTTCGCCGTCATCATCAGATCTCGGAAGGATGAATTCACACTGCTTCCCACTATCACCTGGTCCACCTTCATACCTGCGACCTCGCGCACAGGCACCACATTTCCAGGAGACGGCGGAAGCGCGATGAGCGGCTCCAGCCCGGACAGGTCTATTTCATCGTATTCATCATATTCAGCGTCTTCATCAGCCTTCAACTCGATCCATACATGCCCCCTGCCCTGGGCCTTAAGGTATTCCCTTGTCCTCTCATCAGACGGGAATATGGTGCTTGTCGCACCCAGCTCGGCACCCATGTTGCCGATGGTCTCCCTGTCCGTAGCAGACAGATTCGCTACGCCCGGGCCGTAATACTCGATGATCTTGCCGAGGCCGCCTTTCACGCCATGCCTCCTAAGCATTTCGAGTATAACGTCCTTGGCGCTCACCCAGTCGGGCAATTTCCCCACCAGCTTCACACCCAGCACCTTCGGGCATTCGAGACGATAAGGATAGCCCGCCATGGCCAGCGCGACATCCAGACCTCCTGCGCCGATCCCCAGCATAGAGACGCCTGCCGCACCCGTCGTATGGCTGTCCGCCCCGAGCAATATCTTTCCTGGCACGCCGAACCGCTCCATATGCACCTGATGAGACACGCCGTTTCCCGGACTGCTGAAGTGGATGCCGAATCGAGCGGAGGCGGTCTGGAGGAACCTGTGATCGTCGGCGTTCTTGTTGTCGGTCTGAAGAAGATTATGGTCCACGTACTGGACCGCCGTCTCCACCTTGACACACTCGATGCCCAAGGCCTCGAATTCGAGCAGGGCAAGCGTGCCGGTCGCGTCTTGCAGCAGGGTCTGGTCTATCCTTATTCCTATCTCCCTGCCGGGGACAAGCTCTCCCTCCACGAGATGCGACTCGAGGATCTTATATGCGAGATTCTTCGGCATACTACCCCCTAATCAGGAGTACAAAAGTCTTATTTTATTTCGCGCTTTTTTCTCTCTTGTATCCGTAATTATTATTTTATCACTACAGACCGGATTGTCAATTGACCCTAAAGGTGTAGGCAGGGCGAATGGGCAATAAATCAGCCGGAAACCCACAAGTCACGAAAGGAAGAGTCAAAGAAGACGGCTTGACCCGGGACGGCGTAAGATGCGGATCAGTCCCCGTCTGTGATGATCTTTCGCACCCGGAGAAACTCCCTGTTCTTCATCGAATCAAGGGACATTCTCGCGAGCTCGAGCACATTTCTGTATATGGCGAAATTCTCCGCAAGCTCCTTGAAGATGTCGCCTTGTGTATACTCCGCCGCCAGACTGTAGGAGCGCCTGCCCTGGAGCTGGTAGTGCTCGAAAAGGGTGGAACCAGGGACTATGAGGCTTCCGAGTATGAACTCCTTTCCGCGCTTTCTGAACAAGGCCATGGGAAACATTCCGAGCATGAAGAGGGTATAGTCTCCGATATGCTTGTGCACCTGGAACTCTCGGTCCACCTCGGCGTCCCTGGGGCGCACATCTCCTTCGGCGAGCATATCGGCTATGTCTTCTAAGTTCCGGCCGAGGGAGTCTTTTATCTTATACAGGTTGTCTGTATGTATGAACTCGCAAAGTATATGCTCCTCGATGTACTCGCCTGCCTCCGGCTTGGATTGGGGATTCGCGCGCAGCCCGAACTCAAGCGCACGCCTGAAAAGCCTTCTTAGGGGATGTTCCGGTCTGATCTCCGCCCTTCTCACCATAAAACGCACCTCCTTGACGAGAAGGTTTTTCAATGGTCATTTTACCGCAAGCAGGCGGCCGTGTCAAACCAGCATGGGTGCATCCAAAGATTGTTTTTCAAGCGCCGGCCTTGTCTTAATCTGAGCGAATGATCCGACAGATGAGACAACGCTTGATCGCATAGGCCGTGGATAGCTATGTGGATCTATAACCCAATATCGTCCACTGTATGCGGCTTCATAATTCGACGATCAGTATAGTCACGAAGGCCGGGAAACAGTACCCAAACGGCAACACCTGATCACCATCTGTAAATCGTTAGAGACGACGCTGCCTTTGCCCCGCGGGCCGGGTTATTCCAACTTAGAATGGACGTTTTAAGGACACGTACTATGGGAGGCTACGACAATTTTCTGATGCCATTCTTGCAGATCGGCTCTCTCTGCTCCATACGCCGTTTAAGTATCGAAAGATTATGCTGGTACTTATCATTATTAAAGCTCCAAGTAGAACCGTGCCAGAGATGAAATACAATCGCGAGCCCCCTTACGCTCTTGAGCTGTCCGCCGTAATTCTGCACGCGCACCCCGATATCGTTATCCTCTATGGATCCGTCAACAAAATCTTCGTCGCAACCGTTAATTGCGATAAACAGGTCTTTGTACAGGCTGAAATTGCAACCCCAAAGACCGTCTTTAGGAATACGGTCTCGATGCATCAGGCGTCTCAACATGGCGCTTTTGATAGGTATCGCCTCTAATACACGACGTGAATGAAATGGGTCCTTGCTCATGGAGCTTATCAGCAGGCGAAGATTTATGTTATTCATTACTTCATCTCTTTGGATAAGTCGGTCGGTCAATGCCTTGCCTATCTCGACACGTCTACCGCACAGAGCGACATCAGGCGAGGAATGCCTGATATGGCTTGAGATAAAATCCCTGTGCGCCATGCAATCGCCATCTATAAAAATAAGATAATCCCCGGACGCCTGCACGACCGCCTTGTTGATAATATGCGGTTTTCTAAAACCAATGTCTTCCTGCCACACATGGACTATACCAAAATGTTTCTCTGCGGCCGCCTGCATTTCCTTGACCACTGCCTCAGTTTCCGAACCGCTGCCATCATCGGCGATAACGACTTCATTTGGGGGCACACTTTGCTGCATCAATGATTTTATGCATAATTTAAGTGCATGCGGCCGATTATATGTAGGGACAATTACGCTTATTTTCAAAATACCTCCTCAAAAACCACGATGGCATTTGAGCCTGCAGTAAACAAAAGCATGGAATTATACCCATGTTAATATACGACAAACTCGTAAAAAAGCTTTTCACCGCAGAGCGCAAAGATTTTGAATAGGTTCTCTCCGCGCACTCAGTGGTAAATTCGGCTTTTTACGAATGCATCATACATAATACCTTTTCAGAGAATGAGACATCATCCATAGTACCGCCGCTTATAGACCTGAATGGTTGAACAAACCCTTTTATCAAAAACCCTTCCCGCATCATAATATGCCGTGTCGAATTCTCATCGAGGGAAAGGTCTAAAAGCCTTCTACAAGAAAAAAGTGGAGACCAAACAGTCACAGCTGCATTTGAACAAATTATCTTTCACGCACAATGCCTTTCTCAACCAGAAGGCGCAATACCATATCAGTGGCTTGTTCGATTGACACCGTATTAGTCTCTATAACCAGATCCGGCACATGCGGTTCTTCGTATAAAGATGATATCCCCGTAAAATTACTGATCTCTCCTTTCAAGGCCTTTCGATAAAGGCCCTTCACATCGCGTCGTTGGCATATATTTATTGGACACTTGCAATATATCTCTAAAAAATCCAGCTCTCCAAGCAAACGACGCACCCATAACCTATCTGAACGAAATGGCGAAATAAACGCGGTCATGATGATCATGCCCGCATCGACAAATAGCTTCGCCACCTCTCCAATGCGCCTGATGTTCTCAGTGCGGTCATTATCGGAAAATCCTAAGTCCGAGCACAAGCCATGGCGGACATTATCTCCGTCCAATACATAAGTCCTATACCCCATCGAGTAAAGCTTCTCCTCAGTAACATGGGCAATAGTTGATTTCCCTGAACCGGATAAGCCCGTGAACCACAAACATACGCTTTTGTGACCGTTGATCGCCTCTCTATGGCTACGATTGACTGTGGCATGATGCCAATGAACATTATTATTTTTCATCACACGCATAAACTCTCCAACATCTCTTTGGAGTAAGCTAAATATCTGCATTAAACTACCGCATCAATCTATCCTATTGGCACATGAACAATTCCAATCCCATAACCCGTCTGATTCGGATCGTGTATAAACTCCTCAGTCTGCACTTCTTTTTTCAGTTCCTGCCAAAAATAATAAACCTGATTTGTTGAAAGATGCTGTTTCTTTATAATATCATGAAAGGCGATTATCCCCCCGGGGCGCACAAATCTTTTATAAGCGTGATAGTCTGCGGCAACTCCGCTCTCTGAGTGATCGCCGTCGATGAACAAAAAATCGACGCGCTTTCCGTTTAATTGCATAGCGACCTGCTCTTTCATCGCATCTGTATGCGAATCTCCAGTAAGAAGGGTAACACGACACCCAGATGATGGCGGAGGGAATGATTTATACAGAAGAGCAGCAAGGCCCTTGTTTTCAATATCACAGCTGATCACGCGCTCGGTTGCAAGATGCGACCAAATGAAAAGGGTGCCGCCATAGGCCGTGCCTATTTCCAAAATAGTGCGAGGCTTCAAACTTTCAACAGCCCTGGCCAAGGCTACTATCTCTGAATATATTTGCATTGTTCTTACCTTAAAATATCCGTGTCCGCCGAATGTCAGCGACATATTTACAATCTCTTCTATCGTCCTCTGTTTGCTGTGAAACTGTTTGAGCTTTCTAAAAGACTGGAATGCATTGAAGGGCGCCCCTAAAACATATTCTATTTTCCTGACAACCTTACTCATTAATTAACCTCTGCAATAATTATCGAAGGTAGTTTATTTCATCACGCATTGAACTTCAGAGCAAGTTTTCAGGCCGCCGCTTTAGCGCAACGGGCGGTACTGATTTTGGAAGTCACTTCACATGCGCAATTCAGTGAGTGTCTTGTCGTACAATCTGCGCGGAGCGTTCTTTTTCACGCCCATTTATATCATATATTTATGCCTATATCAACACGATTTTACTAAGATTAGCACTCTAAGCAATCTACGTCTCTGTTTTAATCTTCCCTGTCTTTTTCTTATTTCAATCTTGATGAACTCGTAAAAAGTCCCATTTCACCGCAGAGGCCGCCGAGATCGCCGAGAAAGGCTCTGAATGAAAACGCATTTTTTCTGCGTGCTCGGCGGTAAGGTTGACTTCTTACGATGCCATCAATCTTGATGCATTCGTAAAAAACCGAATTTACCGCAGAGATCTCAGATAACGCAGAGAGAGCCCATTCACGTTTTTCTCGGCGCCCTCAGCATCATCTGCGGTGAAAAGCTTTTTACGTGTTAATCGATATTGCATAGAACTCATTTTCCGCGTCACAGATTGTGTATAATACCATGACATCTTTAACAATTATGTTAAGTTATCTTCGACCCGGATGAGACCGTTGAACCCTTATCTTTCAATCTCCGCGGGCATTCCGCTTGGCAGAGATACATAGGTCAAGCCTCTCCGCCGAATATTTCGATAACCTTTTTGACAAGCATCGGAAGCGAGGGGTCGCGCGCTCCCATGATAAGTATGCAGTCGCCCTGTCTCGCGTCATTCTTCAGCATATCGATCAAGCCGTCTCTGTCTTTCACCGCCTCTGCATTGAACGAGACAGGGGCCAGTCCTTTTATAATGTCGTCGGAAGATATGTCCTTTTGAGCGGTTCCGCCTGCATAGTATATCGGCAGGAGATAGAGCGAGTCGCCGGGCCGGAGGGCCGAGCGGAAACTACGGATATATTCATCCTTGAGAAACCGCGTAGGGCCGAAGCCGTGGGGCTGATATACAGCGATGATCCGGTCGGACAGGCCGCGTGCAGTAGATACGGCTGCGGAGATCTTCGCAGGGTTATGAGCGAAGTCGTCCACTACATAGACCCCGCGCCTCGTTAAAGCCGTTTCGAATCTCCTCGCCACTCCCTCAAACTTCTTCGTCGCATCCGAAAGCCGCCTATCATCGCAGCCGAGCGCTTCGCATACCGAGAGGGCGGCCATGAGATTCTCGAGATTGTGCCTACCCGGAAGGGGAAGCGTGTATTCCACCCCTCCTTTCACGAGTCTCGCGGACAGGGGCATGAGCTCCTCGTAATCAGGCCTCCAAGATGCCTGTGCGTTTCTGCCGAATCTGATCCGCGCGCGAATAGGGGCGAGGAGAGGCTCGTCCGCGTTTATTACCGTAAGTGACGAGTTTCCTGCAAGGGTCATGAAGAGCCTCTGGAGCTCATCTACGCCTTTGTGGTCCTTGGATATGTTCAGTATGACGGCTATCTCCGGTCTGTATTTGACTATGCTCCCGTCGCTCTCATCCGCCTCCACAACCAATAGCTCGGATCCGCCGCTGTAGGCGTTCCCGATAAGCCCCTTTCTCTCGAGCTTCAAGAGGGAAGCACCGCTTATGAGCGACGGTGACTTTCCGCATGCATCGAGGAATTCGAATATCATAGCGGTGACAGTCGATTTTCCACTCGTCCCTGCCACTGCTATAGTTTTCTTTGCAGAGATTAACGCTGAGAGGACATCGGATCTGTGAAGTATTGGTATGCCCCGGCGCCGGGCCTCCAGGATATCGGGATTTCCTTCCTCTATGGCGGTCGAAATGCAGACAATGTCCGTATATTCATCTATCCCTGAGCCGTCCTGGGGCGCGATGACGCAGCCGAGTGCTTCGAGGCCGCGCCTGATGGATGCAGTATCGTCGCTGTGATGGAACCTGTCCGAGCCCGAGACCCATATACCCTGGAACCTGAGATACTGGGCGACGGCGCTCATGCCGCTACCGAATACCCCTACAAGATGCAGGCTGCGGCATCCATGCCCGGCGACGTTCAACGGCGGAGGGTCTATATATACGAGCGTGCCTTCCGGAACCAGGTCGAAGAGCCGGATGATGTCGTCATTTCTCATGCAGACGCAGCCGTGAGACATGGGGGCGCCGATGAGGTCTTCACGACCTGTGCCGTGTATGTAGATATAGCGCTCGTATGAATCCACGCCCGGGCCTTTGTTTATACCGGGTTCGAGCCCTTCGAGCCGCAGGATGCGGCTCAGAATAAGATTATCTCCATTGTCTCCCGGTTTCCAGTCCTCTCCTGTATCTTCCCTGTCCCTGAAGATGCGGCCGGCCGGCGCACCTGCCCCATATTTTTCTATGACCCTATGGATGCCGGGCGGCGTCTTGAGAGAGTTCTCTCTGTTGCCGATCCCGAGACGCGAGGTCGAACATGAGTACTCATTCAGTATATCCTCCCCTCTGCATAGAAAGAGCCTCTGGCGCTCCACCGAGACGAGGATATAGTGAGAGCCGCTGTCGGACATGAATCGTTGAAGCCTCTTATGGATTCTCTTGAGCAAGGATCCGTCCATAACCCGCCAAAGGCCTCTCAAAAGGCCTGCCGTATTCATTACCCTTAGGGAGGAAAAGATAACTTATTTTATCAAGAAGGACAAGCAAAAAAGCCGGTTGAGACAATGTCTTGCATTATTCATTCTATGATGTAATATGTAATAAAGAAACGAGGCATGGCCATGGACATCCTCATCAAGAAGAAGACCGGGCGAGAAATGGCGGGGAAGGAGAAGGCAGCGGGCCAAGGCCTTTCGCGCAACGATTTTGACGCATGCAGATGCAAAGAGGTCTCGCAAATGAGCCTTTCCGGACTCCTTAGGCTGATGATGAAAGACCTCTCTATATGGAAGAGGCGCAGGAAGTAATCATCGTTGGGTTATATATGAGAGGTGAAGAATGGGCGAAAGACAGGTTTTCCAGCCATTGACCAGGGAAGACAGGGTGACTGTTTTTCTCTACAGGACAGGTATCTTGCTTGCGGCTGTTTTCATGAGCTGGCTCGCATATCTATTTCTGTCGGCGGGCGCTTCTGATTCGAAGACCCCCCCGCTAATCATGGATAACATCATCCTTGGGCTCTATTTTTCAGCGGGGCTCTCTGTCTTCTTCATTCATCTATACATAACGAGGCTCAAAGTATATTTGAAATATCTTTATTATATCGGCCTCCTCTCCCTTGCAGCACTTGTGTATATAGGAGGGGGTTCTCCGACCCGCGCTGTTATGACTGCGCCCGCAAGCCTGATGCTGCTGCTGCCGCTCTCGGGCTGCATCGGGTTCGTAACTGCGAAGGAGGCCTTCTGCTTCAGGCTTATCGAGGGGTATCTGCTCGCCATGCTCATGCCGCTCTTTTTGCTCGCGGCCTCGGCAGGCGTCTTGCGGGAGACAGGCGCCGGATACGCCCTGGGCCTGACTGCCGTGTTGATGATCATATTCACGCTACGCAAGGTCTTTATGCCGATCGCCTATGACATCGGCGACAAGTCGGCCTATCAATGATCTGTCACGATAGATATATCAGGAGGTGGATATGTCGAAGGTTGTCGTGCTTTTTGCGGAAGGGTTCGAAGAGGTCGAGGCCATGGCCGTAGTGGACATCCTGCGCAGGGCGGATATCGAGACGGTCATCGCAGGACTCCATGACGGCTATATCGAGAGCGCCAGAAAGGTCAAGGTCGTCCCTGATACCGTCATCGACAAACTAAATGCGGACGACTTCGATATGCTTGTGCTGCCGGGAGGGCAGCCCGGGTCGGACAATCTGAATAGGGACGGAAGGGTCAAGGCCCTCATCAAATCCTTCGCTGAGAAGGGAAAGCTTACAGCCGCCATATGCGCCGCGCCGTACGTCCTCGGCGGCGCGGGCGTACTCGAAGGGAAGAAGGCCACCGCCTATCCATCCTACAAGGAGAGGTTGACTGGCGCGGTATATACAGACAGGCCTGTTGTTTGGGATGGAAATGTGCTCACGAGCAAGGGGCCTGGAACCGCCTTATGCTTCGGCCTGGCGCTCGTAGAGAGGCTTTCCGGCAGAGAAAAGGCGATGAAGATAAAAGAGGCCATGCTCATCGCAGATCCCTGCTGAGAGCGATTATAGCGTGTAGACTTTGTAGGGCTTGATTCCATCTTCACAACTTCGTGTCATAATCGGAAATGTGGTTTTGAGATGAAAACCGGTCGCAAAGACATCTCTAATCTCCCCTCTCTCATTGTGAGCGATCAAAACGGGAATCTATTCGACCTACCCGAGTACGGCCTTGCGGTGAGGCACGGCGTCGAATTCAGGCCGCCGGAAAAAGAAGAGATCATTCCCCTTCCCCACGGAAGCGAGCTGCATATGCTTCCCGACAGACTGCCAGTCGGCATAGACAGAAGGACAGGTAGTGCCGTAGTCATAGCGAGCTATAAGGGGATCAGGCTCAGGCCGGCATCTGCATTTGTAGCGCCAGCCTATACAGTTCTTTATCACGCGGCATATAGACGCGAAAACAAGGCTGTAACCCTGCCCCTATTCTCGTATGCGCCGCTCGGTTTCAACGGTAAGGGATTCGTCACCACCGCCGTCCGCGTCGATAGGGACAAGAGGCAGGATGCCGAAAACTTCGATCAGAGAGAGATTATCAGGCGCGGCAGGGAGATTCTCAAGAAGCACCCGAAAAACAGGCTGGTGCATCACCTCATCCATAACTGTGCCTTCACATATCTCTGTCCTGCTGCAAGGAACTGGGTCATGGCCAGATGGGAGGCGCCGATCCCCACCTCGGTCTCCTGCAACTCCTCGTGTCTCGGTTGCATATCGAGCCAGCCCAAGGAAAGCAAAGTGCCGGCGACACAACCGAGGATCACATTCATCCCGAGCGTGGATGAGATAGTGGAATATACCGTGCCCCATCTCAGGACCGCGCCCCGCGCCATAGTGAGCTTCGGCCAGGGATGCGAGGGAGAGCCTCTCACGCGCGGCGAGCTCATAGAAGAAGCGGTGCGGGCGATGCGGGCGCTCACAAAGATGGGTACAATAAACCTGAATACCAATGCCTCCTTGCCGGAAAGGGTAGAGCGCATCTGCAAGGCCGGGCTCGACAGCATGCGCGTGTCATTGAACAGCGCCAGGCCCGGGATATACGAGGCATATTATCGGCCACGCGGATACGGGCTGAAAGAGGTGCTAGAATCCATAAAGATCGCCAAGGCTCACGGCGTCTGGGTGTCTCTCAATTATCTGATCTTCCCCGGGCTTTCAGACACCAGGACAGAGATGAATGCCTTGAAAGGTCTGGTGTCTAAGTATTCCATTGACATGATCCAGATGCGCAATCACAATATAGATCCGGATTGGTACATAGGTGCTTTCGGCACAGGTATCACGCAGGAGAAGCCCTCGGGCATTATCGAGTGGATGAGAGAGATGCGGCGTGCAAAGCCGTCTCTTGTATTCGGATATTTCAATCCGTATCTCGGCTGAGCCTTTTTCAAGGGGCTTGACAATTCTATGTACGCTTGTTAAGGTTAGAGCATGCGGCAGGAGTCCACGTTATATTCATTTTTAGGAGGAGAGGATGAAGATATTCGGAGCTGTAGTTGCGGTCTGTATTTTTCTCTTTTCCGGCCATGTATCCGCCGGAGACGCAATGAAGGAAGGTCTTTGGGAGGTGACGGTTAGCATGGATATGCCAGGCATGCCGATGAAGATGCCGGGCCAGACCTATAAACAATGCCTCACGAAGAAAGACATGATCCCTCAGAAAGAGGAGAAAGACAAGAAGTGCAGGTTGATTAAGAATGAGAAGAAGGGCGACACAGTCATATGGTTGATGGAGTGCAAGGATGATGACGGGACGACCACTATTAGCGGCAAGGCCACATACAAGGGAAGCAGCTTCAAGGGCACGGTAAAGGTCAAGCATGCCAAAGGCGACTTTACCCAGCACCTCTCGGGCAGGTGGATCGGCCAGTGCAAGTAGGGCGAGAGGGTGTCGTTTTCGGTTGGAGGCATCGAGTCATAAGGGCTCGGGCGTGGATCGAGATGCCCAGCCGGACAGCCGAGATTTGATGTTATGACTGAATATAGAACGGAAAAGGATTCAATGGGCGAAGTGAGGGTGCCGCGGGACGCGCTCTATGGTGCGCAGACGCAGAGGGCGGTGGATAACTTTCCTGTAAGCGGTATCCGTTTTCCGCGCGTCTTCATCAGGGCACTCGGTCTCATCAAGGCGGCTGCCGCAGAGGCGAACATGGAATTCGGCCTCCTCAATCCAAAAAACGCGGCGGCGATTAGACAGGCCGCCATGGAGGTCGCGGACGGAAAGTGGGACAAAGAGTTCCCGGTGGATGTATTCCAGACAGGTTCAGCAACATCCACTAACATGAACGCCAACGAGGTCATTGCTAATCTCGCCTCTCGGATATTGAACTCTCCAGGCGCCCTGCATCCCAATGACCACGTTAACATGTCACAGTCGACGAATGATGTTATTCCCTCTGCAGTTCATCTGAGTGCCTGTTTCATCCTTCATGAATCCCTCCTGCCCTCTCTTCTTCACCTGCGAGATGCCATGCAGAAGAGGGCGATGGAGCTGATGGACGTAGTTAAGACAGGCCGCACCCACCTGAGGGATGCGATGCCCATCAGGCTCGGCCAGGAGATAAGCGGTTGGGCCTATCAGACGGCCCAGTCCGTAGAAAGACTGGAATCCTGTCTCCCGAGGCTCTATATGCTCGCCATGGGCGGCACCGCAGTCGGCACAGGTGTGAATGCGCCGCCTGGTTTCGGAGCAAAGGTCGCTGAGAAACTTTCCAAGCTTACAGGGCTTCCGCTCCGGGAGGCGGAGAATCATTTCGCAGCCCAAGCGGCCATGGACACCGCAGTAGAGCTTTCAGGCCATCTCAAGACCGCGGCGACCGCTTTTATCAAGATCGCGAACGACATCAGAATCATGAGCAGCGGCCCGGTTGCCGGGTTCGGAGAAATAGAGCTGCCCGGCCTCCAGCCCGGCTCGAGCATCATGCCAGGAAAGGTGAACCCTGTCATCTGCGAGGTCTTGATGATGGCGTGCGCCCAGATAATCGGAAATGACACGGTCATCACCGTTTCGAATCAGCACGGCAACTTTGAGCTCAATACCATGCTGCCGGTGATTGCATATAACCTCATCCAGTCCATGACACTGCTTGCCAATTCTTCGAGGCTTTTCTCGGACATGGTCGTTTCCGGCTTTACCGCGAACAAGAGCCGCATGGAGTCCCTTCTCGAGAAGAACCCGATAATAGTCACCGCGCTCGCGCCTGTAATCGGCTATGACAAGGCCGCAGAGATCTCGGGAAAGGCATACAGGGAAGGCCGCTCAGTCAAAGAGATAGCCGCAGAGACGACGAGCCTGTCCAAGGAGGAGCTGGACAGGATTCTTGATCCCAAAGGCATGACCGGCGGGGAAATTCGGTGATGGGCGAAAGGAGAGATCATGTCATTCGCTTCCAATCCGGCGAGAAAGATGGTCATGGCCCTCACCGGCCAGGCCATGGTGCTCTTCGTCGCTGTTCATCTGCTCGGCAATCTCACCATCTTTTTCGGAGATCTGAATGCCTATGCAGCTTCGTTGGCCGGGATGCCCTGCATCCAGTGGCCTGTTCGCATATTTATGTCAGTGATGCTCTGCCTGCACATCTATCTCGGCGTCATCATCACCCTCGAGAACCGAGGGGCAAAGCCGGACTCATATGCAATCAGCGCTCATCTCAAGTCCACCTTCGCCGGCAGGAATATGATCTGGACAGGGTCGATCATCGCCGCGTTTCTTGTCTATCATCTGCTCCACTTCACATTTCAGGTCATATATCCCGAATTCTCCGCTGTGCGCCGCGTTGACTCATATGGCAGGCCTGATGTATTCATGATGGTAGTGGAGAGCTTCAGCCGCACCGCTGTCTCTGCGGCATATATGACCGGTTTGGCAGGGCTCGGACTGCATCTGCTGCACGGGCTGCAAAGCTCCATCCAGACTCTGGGCCTAAACAATGACAGGATGCTGCCGATAGTCGTGAAATCCGGAGCGATCGCCTCGCTCGCCATATTTCTGTCGTATTCGGCGATACCGGTCGCGATCATAACAGGCATATCGAAACATTGAAAACATCTCTCACTAAGACGGTGGATCGGAATGATTATCTGATGCCACTTGCGCGATGCCACAGCATCTAAGTCGGACTTGTATGCTTCTTGACGGAAAAATCCCATCAGGCCCGCTTCACGAGAAGTGGGACAAGCGCAAGGCGGAGCTGCGGCTCATAAGCCCTGCTAACAAACGCAAGTACCGCATAATAGTCGTAGGTACTGGACTCGCTGGTGCGTCTGCGGCTGCGTCTCTCGGAGAGTTGGGATATAATGTCCTGGTATTCTGTACGAACGACTCGCCGCGCAGGGCGCACAGCATAGCGGCCCAAGGTGGGATAAACGCGGCCAAGAATTATCCGAATGACGGAGACAGCATCTGGAGGCTGTTTTACGAGACGATCAAAGGAGGGGACTTCCGGTCGCGCGAGGCGAATGTCTATCGCCTCGCCCAGGTCAGCGGAAACATCATCGACCAGTGCGTCGCACAGGGTGTGCCTTTCGCGAGGGACTACGCAGGCTATCTCGAGACGCGGTCTTTCGGTGGCGCCCTTGTGTCCCGCACATTCTATGCGCGAGGCCAGACAGGGCAGCAGCTTCTGCTCGGCGCATACAGCGCCTTGATGAGACAGGTGAGAATCGGCTCGGTCAGGGTGCATCCTCGCACCGAGATGCTCGACCTCGTCGTGATCGATGGAGAGGCGAAGGGGATCGTGGCGCGTGACCTCGTTTCCGGCAGGATAGAGGCCATCGCAGCGGATGCAGTCGTGCTTGCAACCGGAGGATACAGCAATGTCTATTTCCTCTCGACTAACTCCATGACAGGTAATGTCACCGCGGCATTCAGGGCATACAAGAGAGGGGCTTTCTTCGCAAACCCCTGCTTCACTCAGATACATCCCACCTGCATACCCGTATCCGGCGTGCACCAGGCGAAGCTCACCCTCATGTCCGAGTCCTTGAGAAACGATGGAAGGGTCTGGGTGCCCAAGAAGAAGGGCGACATCCGAAGACCGAATGAAATACCAGAGCATGAGCGGGACTATTATCTCGAGCGGCTCTATCCTTCATACGGAAATCTGGCGCCCCGGGACATTGCCTCGAGGGCGGCGAAGGCAGTATGCGACCAGGGTCTCGGCGTAGGCCCCGGCGGCCGTGGTGTGTATCTCGACCTTTCGAACGCCATTAAGAGGCTGGGAAGAGAGAAGATCCGAGAGCGCTACGGAAATTTATTCGACATGTACGAGCGCATCACCGGAGAGAACGCATACGAGGCGCCTATGCGAATATATCCCGCTCCTCACTATGCAATGGGCGGACTCTGGGTGGATTACAATCTCGAGAGCAATATACGCGGCCTGTTCGTCATAGGCGAGGCTAATTTCTCTGACCACGGCGCAAACCGCCTCGGTGCGAGCGCTCTGATGCAGGGCCTAGCCGACGGCTATTTCATCCTGCCTTACACCATCGCCGACTATCTCGCAACAACGCAGCCCGGAAGGTTCTCATCAGAGCATGAGGAATTCAAAGGAGCTTTGAAGAATGTCGAGTCCTTCGTGGCGAGGCTGCTTTCTATGAAAGGCAGAAGAACAGCCTCTGAATTCCACAGAGAGCTCGGCCGGGTCATGTGGGACAATGTCGGTATGGAGAGGAGCGCAGAAGGGCTCAGAAAGGCCTTGAACAGGATAGAGGAGATCAGAGAGGAGTTTTGGCGGGACCTGATAGTTCCTAACGTGTCCGACCTGAACCAAGAGCTCGAAAAGGCCGGCCGCGTCGCCGACTTCCTCGAGTTTGCGAAACTGATGGTGAGGGATGCCTTGCACAGAAACGAATCGTGCGGGGCGCATTTCCGGCTCGAATATCAGGAAAAGGACGGAGAGGCGCTCCGCGACGACGCAAATTTTTCCTATGTCGCCGCATGGCAGTACAACGGAGAAAACAGCGAACCCATGCTGCACAAAGAGATATTGACCTTCGAGTATGCAAAGCCGGAAGCGAGGAGCTACAGGTAAAATACGAAGCGGTGATATACGAGGCTTGAACAATCTTGAAACCCGGCCATCTCGAATTCGTAGAAATTATTTCGGCTCCTCACGGATAATGGGGCAAATCATGATTTCAGATAAAGCCTGGCAGGGCATGCCTTCATGACTTTTAGAACGCGATGAATATTTTATCTTTGTATTGTGAATATATTATCCTCGGCCTCATGGATTAGAGCTGTGTTTGTTATGCTGATTTCCACCTTAGGTATCGCTCTAAAAGTCATTCCGGCACACCCTGCCGGCCTGCACTAAAAAATCGTGATGAGCTGAAATTTCATTTACGATAGGTTTTTAAGAGGTGATTATGGACCTTACCCTATATGTCTGGCGACAGAAAGGACCTGATGACAAGGGCCGCCTCGTGAAGTACGAGGCAAGGGACATCGTACCGGAGATGTCATTCCTCGAGATGCTGGATAAGGTGAATGAAGGTCTCGTCAAGAAAGGAGAAGAGCCGATCGCCTTCGACCATGACTGCAGAGAAGGCATCTGTGGGTCATGTTCTCAGGTCATAAACGGCATCCCCCATGGACCACGGCGTGGGACCACGGTATGCCAACTTCACATGCGCCACTTCAAGGACGGCGATGCCGTCTATATAGAGCCTTTTCGTGCAAAGGCGTTTCCTGTAATCAAAGACCTCATCGTCGATCGAAGCAGCCTGGACAGGATCATCCAGGCGGGCGGATATATATCGGTTCATACTGGCGGCGCGCCTGATGCAAATTCGATATTGATCCACAAGGAGGATGCAGCGAGGGCTATGGAGGCGGCTGAGTGCATCGGCTGCGGGGCATGCGTCGCAGCCTGCCCGAACGGATCCGCCATGTTGTTTACAGCGGCCAAGGTCTCTCACCTCGCTGCCTTGCCGCAGGGAAGGATAGAGGCCGCGCAGCGTGTATGCGCCATGGCGGAGGAGATGCAGAGGCAGGGCTTCGGGGGCTGCAGCAATCACTACGAATGCGAGGCGGTCTGTCCAAAGGGCATCAAGGTGCGGTTCATAGCGAAATTGAACAGGGAGTTTATCAAGGCGAAGATAAGATAGTCTATCCATCGCCTCCGCTTAGATTATCAAGAGCGGCCTTTGCCTTTCGACCTGCATATCTTGAGCCTTCTGATGACCTGTTCGTACGGCAATGTATTCAGCACATCCTTCTTCTCCACCCATCCCCTCCTTGCCACAGAGACGCCGTATGACATGAAGTCGAACTGGTCGATCGTGTGGGTATCGGTGCTTATAACGAGCATGACCCCGTATTCTTTCGCGAGCCTGATGTGCTGGTCATTGAGATCGAGTCGCAGAGGATATGCATTGATCTCCATGGCGACACCGTGCCTCGCTGCCTCTTTGAGCACTGCATCCATATCCACTTCGTATGCATCCCTCTCTCCGATGAGCCTGCCTGTCGGATGGGCTATCACGCTGACGCAAGGGTTTCTGATCGCGCTTATCAGCCGCCTTGTAATCTGCTCCTTTGACTGCTTGAAACCGGAGTGTATGGAGGCGACTACAATATCGAGTCCAGAGAGCGCCTCATCAGGGAGGTCGAGGCTCCCGTCCGAGCGGATGTCTATCTCGGTACCTTTCAAGACCCTGAAGCCCGATATCCTTTCATTCGCCTTGTCTATGAGCTTCATCTCGTCCGCAAGCCTCTTCTCATCCAGACCGTGGGCGACTCCAAGACCCTTTGTGTGATCCGTAATCGCTATATACTCATAACCCTTTTTTCGTGCAGCTTCAATAATCCCTTCGAGGTCATGGCCCCCGTCCGACCAGTTCGTGTGGACATGAAGATCTCCCTTAATGTCCTCGAGGGATATGAGCCTCGGCAGCCTGTCTGCCGAAGCAGCCTCTATCTCACCCGCGTCTTCCCTCAACTCCGGTGGTATCCAGGGCAGGCTCAGGGCCTTGTACATCTCCTCCTCTGTCCTGCCTCCGATCCTCTTTTCCCCGGCCACCTTGAACACGCCGTATTCATTCAGCTTGAGCCCCGCCTTGACGGCCATCTCGCGGAGCTTGATATTGTGCTCTTTGCTCCCTGTGAAGTACTGGAGCGCTGCGCCGAACGAATCTTCATCCACCACTCGAAGATCGACCTGTATGCCGTCTTCCGTGACCACGGAAGACTTCGTCGGGCCGTGTGCAAGCACCCTCTTTACCTGGGGCAGGCGGACAAAGGCCTCCATGACCCCTTCCGGTTTTTTGGAGGTAGTAAGGATATCTATGTCCTTCACAGTCTCCTTCATCCTGCGGATGCTGCCTGCGACCTCTATTCTCCCTACAGGAGCCACTTGTTTGAGACGGCTCACTATTGACTGCGCAAGCGGAAGCACCCTTCCCAGGGGTCTGCGTTCGCTTCCGCGCCTTATGAGCTCAATGCCCTTAAGTATATTGTCTATGGTCTTCTCTTGTATTCCAGGCAGGCCCTTGAGCCTGCCGCCTTTTGCAGCGCTCTCGAGCTCATCTATGCCCTTTATGCCGAGGGTCTCATAGAGCTGCTTCGCCTTCTTCGGCCCGAGCCCGGGCACATTCAGAAGCTCGAGCACGCCTGATGGGATGTCTTTTTTGAGCTCTTCGTGCTTCGCGATTTTGCCTGTAGATATATACTCTTTGATCTTTCCCGCGAGGTCCTTCCCGATTCCGGGCAGCGCCGTGAGCTCTTCATCGGAGAGGTCGGTGACGTCCTTCGGAAGGCTGTCTATGGTCTGGCCGGCGCGGCGATATGCGCGTATGCGGAATACATTCTCGCCCTTGAGCTCTAGGAGCTCCGCCATTTCGTTGAATATCTTTGCGATCTGCTGATTTTTCATGTCAGGCGGCGGATATGCACTATGAAACTACATCGCATGCCGATGCCACGATTATGATGTACTCGACTTCATGAGCGTTTAACAACGCAAGCAGCTCGCTGAAGTCTTTCTAAACTTCCACAATATTCCATCCGCAAACCCTCGACAGCGGCTATACGCTCTTCAGGCGGTCTTGACAACCAATAAGGGAGATTCTCTTTTATTTCAGAGAAACCACTCAGGCTACCCTTTCGCACCGTCTTTTTAAGCATCTTCCTTCCCTTATAGTTATCAACAGGAACAATATCATGATCTAAACCATAAGATGAACTATAGGCCACTATCGGTCAATTTGTCAAGAGGATGTGCGGGCATGCTGATTACATAATCGACTTCCAACCTTGCAAGGCCGAGGAAGGCAATAAGCAGACTCATCCGGAGGTACAGTCATCTCGAACACCGTGGGTGTGAAGGCTGGATATAGAGATGAACCCTTGCAAGCTATAGATATAATGACTCCGTGAGACGCCGACTGCACGAGGCAGGCTGCTACAAGGGGCTTTTGGAGAGCACGGCTGCATCCGTACCGTTCTGCAGAAGATCCAGCATCCTGGCTATAGAGAGCTCGTGCAGCGTTTCGATGAGCCCCCTGTCCAGGCCGCGCTTCCTCTTTTTATTAAGAAGGGAGAGAAATACCATGCCCTTGTAGATGCGCTTGTTCGTCTTTACCGAGAACAGATATGTATGGAGCGACCTCTCGAGCAGGAGGTCGTTTCTGCGTTGGACCGCCTTGCTGAATGTGACGGACTGAAACCAGTACGTCTTTCTGATTATACTGTCCGCTTTCATCTCCATCCATGCGTGCTCTATGTTCTGCATGTCCTCGGTGAGCGTCTCATGCGCAACCGTGTCCGCAGCCAGATGGGAAAGATATCCATAGGCGAAGGCCTTCTCAGGCCAGGCCTTCGCCTGGGAGAGGAGGTTCAGGCCGACTTCCCATGAATGGGATGTCTTGTTGTCGGGCAGATATTTTTTCCCTATAATGCTGTCCGCCATGAGGTTGCCGTATAGATAATCCTGCCTGTACTTGCGTATGAGCGAGTATATGCCCGCCGGGATGAGAGGTGCGCATGAGAATATCTCGTTGCCGAGAAATATGTGGGTCATCGGACCCCATGCATACGATACAGAAGGGATGAGGATGAAACCGAGCAGAATAAGTAAGGCCAACATTAATACGCCTCTTGCAAAAAAATCAGACCGGCGCCGATCCTTCGGAGCCGGCCTGAACAATTATTTTATAACCCCTTAAATACCTTATAGTCAATATAAAATAAAACCCTTGGCCATCAAAGACTGATGGTAAGTATAGCATAATCTACGAGCAGCTGCCGTAGAGGGCGAATACTTCATTATTTCAATGCATTCCAGTCTCTGATCAGGTGGAATGTGCCGTCTTTTATGAATGTCGGATATACCGTCTGGGAGCCTTGGTGGTTCTGATCCGAGAAGCCTATGACATTGCCCGCCTGAATGTCCAGGTCGCGGACAGCCTCCGCGGTACGGATGAAACCTTCCCGAGTGAGCTCTTTGCCTGCTCTTTTGAGTATCTCCACGAAAACCTTTGCCGCGAGATAGCCCTCGAGGCTCACCGAGCCGGGCCTGGTCTGCGGAGAGTATTTCCTGAGCGACTCGACATATTCCACGACAGCCGGATAGTTGGCACCGGCCTGTATCGGAGGCACCACCTGCGTCACGACCACCCTTTCGCCGTACTTATCTAAGAGCTCTGCGAGCTTATTCGGTCCCACAAAAGAGACGTTCATAAAAATGGGGATGTCGCTCTCCTTTTTGCCCTTTATGAATGCCTGGCGCTTCCAACCTGAAATGAACTTCGCGCATGCACTATATGTGCCGGCCATGACCACAGCATGGGGCTTTGCAGCCATGAGGGTCTCCTGTGCGTTATATACATCCTCTAAGTTTCTCGTATATGTGCCTGTGGCAACAGGTGAAAGGCCGCGCCTGGCGAGGGCATGCCTCGTCGCATCGAGCACCGCCTGGCCATATGCATCGTCCTGATAGAAGACCCCAATCCTTTTAAGGCCCAGCGTATCAACCAATCCCTGTATGAACACCTCGACTTCCTGATTGTAGCTTGCACGATAATTGAGAATATATCTCGATACAGGGTTGCGCAACGATTCGGCGCCTGTAAACGGAGCGAAGAGCGGCACCTTCTCCTGCTCTAAAAAAGGCTTCACCGCAACGGTGGTAGGGGTGCCGACATTTCCGAATAGGCAGAAGACGTGGTCCTTTTTTATGAGCCTTGTCACATTCTCCACCGCGGCCTTCGGCTCATAGCCGTCGTCATATACAATGAGCTTGAGCTTTCTGCCGTTAATGCCGCCCCCTTCATTCACCCTGTTGAAATACGCCTCTGCGCCCACCCTGAAATCAATGCCAAGAAACGAAGCAGGACCTGTCAGCACCGTAGACATGCCGATGGTTATCTGGTTGTTCGTCACCCCCTGCTCTGCATCGGACGGAGCGGCGATGAATAAGACCGCCAAAATAAAACTCAATGCTATCAAGCGCTTTCCCATTGAAATCCTCCCCTGAAAAATACTGTCGTGGCACAATTATATATGATGGCGTTGCAAAAAGCAATCGGAAGCAGAAGGCCTGACGCCCGCAGCGGTCTTGATATGGATTCGGCTTTATACAACCCTCCTCCGCTGACCATCAACGTGATCTCATGAGAACAAAGACGACCCCAGCCGCAAAGACCGCTGCCGCTCCGGCGGCAACGAAGCCTTCCCGCGCCAGGCCGTTCACATAAAAAAGCGCGGAGACCGTACCCGCGCCGACACTGAGAATCGCGAGGATGAAACCCCTGCCCAGCCTCGATATCTTTTTGAGCTCTCCTGCGATATCCTCAGAGGTGATCTCCACCCGAGTCTCTCCTCTCGAGGCTTGAGCGAGAAACTCCAATAGCATCCTCGGCATCGATAGGAGGTCTTTGCCCGCTGCTGTCGCCTGCGAAAGGATGCCGGTCTCGGGCTTAATGAACTTCTTAGCGAACGGCGCCGCGATCTCGATTATGTTCGTCTCCGGATCGAGCCTCGAGCCCAGACCGTTCAGCATACCCACCACCCTGCCGAAGAGGATGAAGTCGTTCGGAATCTGGATGGAGGGGTTGAGCTGGAGGGCCCTCTGGATGTCCAAGCCTATCTCCTGTATGTCCATTGCCTTGAATTCCTTCGGGGTTATGTCTCTGTATTTTTCGAAGAGCCGCTCTACGAACTGCACAAGCGGTCTTATGTCCTTCGTCAGGGGGATGAACCCCATATCGACGAGGGCGCGGACCACGGCGAGGCTGTCGCGCTGCACAATCGCCGTGAATGCGCGCCTAAGCCCCTCGCGCATGGGTCTCGATATCCTGTCCACCATGCCGAAGTCGACTAGAACGACCTCGGGCCCTTCACGGACAAAGATATTGCCCGGATGCGGGTCTCCGTGAAAGACGCCGTCGACAAAGAACATCTGGGCGTATGCCTCTGCAAGGATACGCGCCGTCTCCTTCTTGTCTATCCCCCGGGCGTCGATCTCATCGAAATCCGTGATCTTGATCCCTTCCAGATATTCGAGGGTCAGCACCTTAGTCGTCGTGAAGGGCCAGTACACAAGCGGTATCTTGATCCGCGGGTTTTCTGCAAAGTTCCGGGCAAATGTCTCTGCGTTCCTTCCCTCCTGGACATAGTCGAGCTCCTCCCTCACCACGCGCGAGAACTCGGAGTAGATCACATCCAGATTTATGTGAGGATAGAGCCGTTTCAGGATGTTTATGACGAAGTTCAATGTCCTTATGTCCGCCGAAATCACGTCCTCGATGCCCGGGTACTGGACCTTCACCACCACACAGTCCCCGTCTCTGAGGCATGCCTTGTGCACCTGGCCGAGGGAGGCCGAGGCGATGGGCGTTGGGTCGAAGGACGAAAAAACCTCATCCACCGGCCCGAGCTCCTCTCTTATTCTCTCTGCAATGTCGGAGAATGGCGCAGGAGGCACCTGGTCCTGAAGCTTCGACAGTTCGTCCGTATATTCTTCCGGAAGGATGTCAACCCGGGACGACAAAAACTGGCCGATCTTGATGAACACGCCTTTGAGCTCGAGCATCTGCTCCCGGAGCATGAGGGCGTTCTTCTTGTGGAGAAGCCTGAGCCCCTTTTTTTTCCGGCTGGAAGAGGCGAATAGATTGCGAAGTGCGAAGAGCCGGTAGCTCAAAAGTACACGAAGGAAGAGGCATACGCCTTGTACGAACCTGCCCCTGTGACTGGAGATGGCCATGCCTGATTATACCAGAAGCATCTCCGAGAGTATACAGTTGGATGACGCGACAGCGGCGTTCAAGCGGCCGGCCCCGCCATGGTGTTGTTAAGTGATGGGTTGTTGATAAGCCGTATGAGAGCGCAGCCGAGCACTCCAAGAGGCGGTATCCCGACCGCCCCGAAGTTGAGATTGCAACAAAAGGTCAGGCATTTACCACACGTACGATGGAGTTGCTTTCGTTAAGGCCGTCGATAATCGCGCCGAGGCCTGACATGTTATTCACATACTCGATGGCCTCCTTGGATATCTCCTCGCCTGGTACCAAAAGCGGAATGCCCGGCGGATAGACAGTGACAATCTCAGAAGCGATGCGGCCTGCTGCCTCGGCTATGGGAACCATCTCCGTCCTGCTGTAGAACGCCTCCCTCGGGGTCATCACGGCCCTATTCCTGAGAAGCGGCGGGCGCACCCTATCCAGGGGCAGGAGCGAGCCCTGCAGACCTGTCTCTGAGGCCAGCACGCGGAGGGCGTCAACGAGCCCCTGAAGGTCTTCGCTCCTATCGCCGATGGATACGATGACGAGGATATGAAACGGATCGGCCATCTCCACCTGTATGCCGAAGCGAGTATTGAGTATCTGAGACACATGGTATCCGGAAAGACCGAGGTCGGAGACACGGATCGCAAGTTTGGTGACGTCCATATCGGCCATGCCTGCGGCGCGGGCCCGCTCCTTTGTGAGGCAATAGAGCCCTGGAATCTTGTTTATTTCCACCCTTGCATCCTCGGCAAGCCTTAATGCGCGGTTCAGAAGCTTTTTACCCTCCGTCGCCATCTGCATGCGTGCGAGATCCAGCGAGGCCATGAGTATGTAAGAAGGGCTCGTCGTATGAAGGAGCTTCAGGACATTGGTTAAGCGATCGATGTCCACCCTCCCTGCCCTTGCGTGCAGCATTGAGGCCTGGGTCATGCCGCCCACGATCTTGTGCGTGGACTGCACACACAGGTCTGCACCCGCATCCATGGCGCACTTGGGCAGTTTAGGATTGAATTTGAGGTGAGGCCCATGGGCCTCGTCTACAAGCACCTTCAGCCCCTTGTCATGCGCATAGCCGATGATCCTTTCGAGATCTATGCACAGACCGTAGTAGTTTGGCGAGGTAATCAGCAATGCCCTTGCATCGGGATTTGCATCTATGGCCTCGCGGGCAGAATCAAAAGTAATGTTCAGTGTAAGCTTGAGATCCGGATCGAACTCGGGGTGGAAAAAAACAGGCCGTGCGCCGCTTATGATAAGGCCCGTAAGAACGGAGCGGTGGCAGTTTCTGGCTATCAGTATCTTGTCGCCGGGCGCGGTCGTCGCCGCCACCATTGCATGGTTGCCGACGGTGGTGCCGTTTACGAGAAAGTAGGAGCGGTCTGCGCCTGCCGCCTTCGCAGCAAGCTCCTGGGCCTCTTTGATCACACCTGTGGGGTTCTGGAGGGAGTCCACCTCGTCGAGGGTGGTGAGGTCTATGGTGAATATCTTGGGGCCGACGAACTTTCTGAAACGCGTGGATATACCTTTGCCGCTCTTGTGGCCGGGCGTGTGAAAAGAGACCTTGCGGCTCTCTGCAAGGTTCACCATCGCATCGAAAAGGGGTGTGCGGCTCTGTTCCTCGTCGGCTCTGGGAGGCGGGCTCATAGCTTTTCAGTGATACGTAAAAAGCGGGGCATTGTCTTCTATAATGCGCGTCTCCGCCTCTAATGCAGTACGGATATGCTTGGGCAGATTGAAAAGGCCGATATGTGCAATGCCGTCATAGAAGCGCGGCTCGCCCTTGATCCGCTTCGAGATCATTTCATCCACCTCGTGCGGAGTCCATGCCCTGGGATCCCTGTTCTTGGATGCGAGCGTAAAGCCCCAAGGCAGTCCGAAAGACGGGATGGGGATATCGTAGGGCGCGACGATGGGAAACACCGTTGCCAGCGTCTTGTTCACCGACGTAAAGTTCAAAAGCTGATGGAGCGCTGTAGTTCCCGCCTGAAGCGATATCACACCATCGGAAGAAAGCCTTTCCTTCACGATTTCGTAAAACTCGCGTGTAAATAGGAGATAGGCTGGGCCTTCCTCGACTGGCTCTGAAATATCTATTATGATGACATCATAGGTGTCCGAGGTTTCCTCGAGGTACTTTCTGGCGTCCATGAACCTGAGATCCGTCCGCGGGTCGTCGAAGGCGCCCTGGTGCCATTCGGGCAGGAACTGCCTGCATTTTTCCACGACCTCCTGGTCGATGTCCACCATCATGCAGTATTCGACGGACCTGTGTTTGAGCACCTCCCTGAGGGTGGCGCCCTCGCCTCCGCCCACTATGAACACGCGTTTGGGATCCGGGTGGGTAAGCATGGCGGGATGGACCAGGGCCTCATGATAGATGAATTCATCCGTAATGGATGACTGTATCTTGCCGTCCAGCACGAGGCATTTGCCATAGCTGCCGGTCTCCATGATGTCCATCCGCTGGTATTTCGTCTGGCTGGAGTAATAGGTATTGCGGATGCCATGGAGATGGCCCTCCTCGGGGCTCGTGTACTCGATAAACCACTTGTAGCTCTTCGGCTCTATCATGCGCAGGCCATCTCCTGGACCGATGTAATCTTATGGGGCAGCTTCTCGTGGCCGAGGATGCCCCTCTTCATCTCCACGATGCTCGGGTTCTTGGATTCGAACTGCTCAATGAGATACTTCGCGGCCACCTGAGGCTTGATGAGGTCGCCACAGGTAAAGACATCCACAGCGGCATACCCGTATTCTGGCCAGGTGTGGATGGCGAGGTGAGATTCGGCTATCACGACCATTCCGCTGATGCCGAAAGGGCTGAATTCATGGAAAGCGACCTCAACTATCGTCGCCTTCGCTGCCAAAGCGGCGTTCTTCATCGCTTGCTGCACAAATTCCAAATTGCTTAGGGTTTTGGGGTTACAGTCCCGCAACTCTAACAGCAGGTGAGTCCCCAATGCGTGCAACCTCTTTGCCTCCTTCTCCGCCCGCCGAACCGCTTTCTCCCGTCCGTTTTGGAGTCTCTGCGAGCACCGCCTCCCGCTCCTCTTGCGGAAGGGCTGTCGTGTGAATCCATATCCGTTCCGACCTCGAACGGCGCTTCCAACGAATTTATTAAACCGTCATTTAGCAAAAATGCTGCGGTTTGTCAAGAATAAAATCATCTGAGAGTGATTTTTTTTATCGCAGGTCGGCTGACGTCGAAAATATGACGCGACAAACAGAAAAAAGTCTTTACACGGAGGATACAGAGTTTTAAAATTGTCGCTGTGAGTGGCTATTGAATTCCAGAAACGGGCCGCATTTCTCGGAGCGGAGGGTTTTGATGGATTTGGAAGAGAGTTTTGTAGAGATAGGCTCCGTCCTCGTCAATCCGGAGATATTCACGAGGCCTTATGTATGCGATGTGGAAAGGTATGGTTGCAGGTCGATGTGCTGCTACCGCTCCTGTATTGTGCCGGATGCAGAGGCAAAGAGGGTAGAGGAGCATATTGACGGCATACTGCCCTACCTTCCGGTTGAAAACAGGGAGGCCGTCAGAAAAAACCAGGGGATACTTGCTGCATGCGCAAAGCAATGCCCGGCAGGCTGCGTGATCCACGACGACGAGGCGAGGGCAATCAGGCGGAACTTCGGGGGCAAGGAATTCCGCTGCGTGCTGCTGTTCAATAATGACTGCGTGCTGCTCTACACGAACAGCCGCGGGCTCAGGTACTGCGCAGTCCATTCCTATGCAATCGAAAAGGGGATGGTATGGGAGGAGTTCAAGTTTTCCGACTGTGTGCAGTATCCGCTGTCCGTCTATATCAATGACAAGGGGAAAAAGGTGTTGTCCATCCAGAACACCCCATATCTGAGCCACATCCCCTGCATGAAGGAGCCTGCAGGAGAGCCCATGTACCTTAGCCTCAGAAAGACCATAGAGACCCTGCTCGGCCAGGAGTTCTACAAAGAGCTTTCGGCTTATGCGGAAAAAAGGCGGAAAAGGCCCGGTCGATAACCCGGATCTTTTTTGTATAATCTATTCCATATGGGCAATCTATTCTTAAGTTTCGGTATCGCCGTCGGAGCAGCGATCGGCCTCGTATATCTCAGCAGGGCGCTCGACCTCGAGTTCTATACAAGCCGGATATTCCCCCTTATACCCATTCTCTATGCCATTGTATATGAGGCCGTGGAAAGGGCCAAGACCGGAAAGGCTAGGCCCATTCCGCCTTCCCAGGCGAAGGAAGAACTCAAGGCCGGCGTAAAGAAGATATTCGAAAACGTGACGACAAGCCGGGTAATCAGCGCCATAGGCGTGAGCTTTTGCATAAAGATACTCTTCGAGATCCTATTCGTCGTGCTCTATGTCGGACTGCGAGGAGATTATCTCACAAAACTGTACGGAAGCTTCGGGATAGAGACCATAGGCAGATTTCTCAAGGGTGAGCATCCCTGGCTTTCCGGAAGCGATGGCTTCTACCTACTTTCTCTCATCGCAATCGTTACGAGCTTCGGCACCGGCCTCTGGATCGGTTTTACATCAAAGGGCAGCGCTGTGATAGAGGCGGTCTTCGCCGGAGCCGCGGTAACGCTTGTCACTGCAATGACCAACATGCTCATCTTCTACAGAAGGATAGAGGAGATAGCCAACCAGATGGCGGTCTCCCTGGGATACGGCATGCGGATAGGCTTCGTAGTGGTGATAGGGCTTCAGGTGCTCATGTACGGCATCTGGGCCGCCATTGCAGAGAAAGCCAAACAAGACCGCCTGAGGAGGGCGGCGCTCAAGAAGGGCATAAAGAGGGAAAGAAGGTAGCCTCGAGAAATATCTTGATTTTTCTTCCGCCTACCTGCTATAGTTCCGTCCATGAAACATAAGGTGACCTTTCTTACAGACAATATCACTGTAGAAGTGGAGCCGCAGACCAGCCTCTTTAAGGCGGCCAAGGCGGCGGGCGTATACGTGCTTTCGTCCTGCGGCGGCAAGGGCAACTGCGGAAAATGCAAGGTGGTGATAAAAAGCGGACAGGTCGAGCCCGGCAGGTCTCGGTCATTCCTCACCGCAGAGGAGAACGAGAGAGGCTATGTGCTCGCCTGCCATTCGGTCATCACAGAAGACATAACAGTCGAGATCCCGCCTGAGTCCCGCATGCAGGCGAAGCACAAGATCGCGACGGGCGCGAAGACAGAGGAGCTTTTCAGTATCCTGGAGTCGGCTGGAGGCTGTCTCGAATCCCGTATAAATAGGCTGTATCTCGAGCTCAGCCCGCCGACTTTGGACGACAATATATCGGACTATGAACGCATAAGAAGGGCCCTCGAGCAGGCCGGTTTCGACGCCTCTAATCTCCACATGAACTACCTCGTCCTCAAAAAGCTCGCTCAGGTCCTGAGAGAGTCCGGCTGGCGTGTAACCGTCTCCATTGCGGCCGCAGGCAGGGTCCTGGAGGTGCTCGATATATTCCCAGGCGATGCGACAAAGACGAGATACGGCGCAGCAGTGGACATAGGCACCACGACCGTCGTCGTCTATCTCGTCGACATGACGACCGGCAAGGTTCTGGGCTCCGCCTCCACCTATAACAGCCAGGTCAACTGCGGAGACGATGTTATCACGCGCATCGTATATGCCACGGAAAAGAACGGCCTTTCCGAGCTCCAGGGGCTTGCCGTGGGAAACATCTCTTCGATGCTCTCGGAGCTCGCTGCAAGACACAATATCCAACCCGGAATGATAGACTACATCGTGGTCGCCGGAAACACGACAATGACGCATCTATTTTACGGCGTCAATCCCGAGTATATCCGCCTGGAGCCGTACATACCCACGGCCACCTTCTTTCCGCTCGTACGCGGAAAGAACATAGGGCTTTCTATTGACCCGCAGGCTATAATCTATGCCATGCCGAGTGTAGCAAGCTATGTAGGCGGAGACATAACAGCAGGCGTGCTCGTCTCGCAGATACACAAACAGGAAAAGCTGTCGCTGTTCATCGACGTCGGTACGAACGGAGAGATAGTGCTCGGCAACAGAGACTGGCTCGTGACCGCCGCCTGCTCCGCAGGCCCTGCCTTCGAGGGCAGCGGCATCAAATTCGGCATGCGTGCGATGGAAGGCGCCATAGAAGAAGTGGAAATAGATCCAAAGACGTATGATGTGAATTACAGGGTCATCGGCGATGTGAAGCCCATCGGTATCTGCGGCTCCGGCATGATAGACGCCCTGGCAGAGATGTATCTCACCGGCGTCATCGACCAGAAGGGAAAGATGAGGGAGGAGATCGGCTCGAAGCGCATCCGCAGAGGAGAAAGCGGTCTCGAGTATGTCCTCGCCTGGCGAGTGGAAAGCGCCGTTAACAAGGAGATTGTGATAACAGAAGTAGACCTCGACAATCTCATCAGGGCGAAGGCCGCCATATATGCGGGATTCTCCACACTGCTCGGCCATATGGGAGTGGGCTTCGCCGATGTAGACAAGATATATATCGCCGGGGGGTTCGGCAGATACATCGACGTCGAACGCGCCATAACAATAGGCATGCTGCCGGATCTTCCTGTAGAGAAGTTCGTGTTCCTCGGAAACACATCCATAATAGGCGCCTATTATGCCCTCTTGTGCGACAGGCTGAGGCACGAGGCTGAGGAAATCGCAAAAAAGATGACGTATATAGAGCTGTCCGTATCGAGGAGCTTCATGGACGAATACCTCTCGGCCCTGTTTCTGCCGCACACAAACCTGGAGGCCTTCCCCACGGTGAAAAGGGAGCTGGAGGAGAGGAAGAGGTAGTGAAGATGAGGCATTTTCCCTTAAAAGGCATCTGCATCAATCAAGCCAATGAAAATGAAATGATGAAGGGAGGCTATGTCAAAGAAGCGCTCTATGCTCGCAATTTTTTTTCGCATTAGTCGGTTGCGCTTCACGTCAGGGGTTAAATGATCTTCTTACCGATATTACCCCTCCTCCCAAGCATACCAGCGTAGAAGAGACCAAGCTTGTATACGACGGGCGCCTTCGCGGTTACACCTATGACGGGAAAATGCTTTTTAACGAAGTAGGCGAAAAAATACGCTCGAAAGAAGAAGCGATGGAGAGACTCTCGGTTGAAATTGCAAAGAAACGGCCTTCGTCGTTTGAAAAGATGTCGCCGGAAGAGGGCGCATCGTTCGGCCTGACCGCAGTTTATGTCGTTCCGGTGGGCTTTGCGTTAGGGTGGTAAATGAGGTGGCGTTGATCCCCACTGGCGTTTTACACGGCGTATAGGAGCAATAGACGCAAGAGGGAATCGTTTGAGGAATACGTTTGCAGGGTCTGAGCGCTCGGGCAGGGCGCCCTCAAAGAAGCCCGATTAAGCTTTCTAAAATCACTCAATTTGATTCACGAGCTTGCGCATAATTCGGATGTCTATTATAAATTAGAAATTAGCCGAAACGTATGACGGAGAGGGGCAAGGGAAATCGGCGAGACGGCATTATCTCGTGTTCATTAACCGTTCCATCGCTCTGTATCCGGACTACTTTGCGAAATACGACGAAACCTATAAGGACGACATAGATATACTCAATACCGAGTACCGAAAAGCAGAGAATATGCTGAGCGGCGAAAAAAAGAACGTGTCAGCACGATAATAGTTCACCCAACCATCTCGGCTCCTCGCCTCGTTTCAGACCAACAGGACATAAAATTAAGCCAAAAGCAGAAGGCGTTTCACGCAGAGACGTCAAGACGCAAAGAAAAGATAGATAAAAAACGTTACTCTTTGCGCAAAATTTCCCCTCCCTCCACTCCTCCTAAGACCGCACTCCATAATGATGATTTTCGCCTTGACATCTGACGTACAATGGAATAGAATTTATACGTCAGGAGGAAACCGAAAATGAGCACGAAATTGACCTTACGGCTCGAAGATGTGCTGATTAAAAATGCAAAGAGGGCTGCCCGCTCAAAAGGGGTCAGCCTTTCGAAGATGGTCGCCGATTATTTCAAGACCATCTCGTTGCAGCAGATAAAAGAATCCATCGAATCTCCCGTTCTCTCGGAGATATCGGGCATCCTTTCACCGAAGACCGATGAGAAGAAGCTTCTCAGAAGCTACAAAAAGCGCCTTGAGGAGAAATATCGTTGAAAACAGTCCTCTGCGACGTCAATTTTTTTCTCGATATTTTCCTCAAGCGGGAGCCGTTTTATGCACCCGCCGCGCGCCTGTTCAAAAAAATCGAGGACAAGAAACTCAAGGGATACTTGTGCGCACTCAGCTTCCCGACGCTCTTTTACCTGCTTTCAAAGGCCCTGCGCAGGGACAAAGCAATGAAAACGCTGGAGAAAGTCCGGATCGTCTTTCACGTTGCGCCGGTCGATGAAAAGGTGATCGACCTATCTCTCACCTCGGAGTTCAAGGATTTTGAGGATGCCGTACAGTATTATTCGGCCTTGCAGGTAAAAGCCGATTGCCTCGTTACGAGAAATAAGGCGGACTATCGCGGCGATAAAATTCCCGTCTTAACACCGGAAGAGTTTCTTGCCTCCTCGGAGTTTTGACCATCTCCTGTCATCGAAAGCCCATTCAAAGGCGAAATCGTCTCGCGCAGAGACGCCAAGACGCCGCTTCTCTTTGCGACTTTGCGGCTTTGCGAAATTAAGGCCTTACGATTCAGGCTTTACGCTGTTTCCAAGCAAGGCCTCTCTCAGACTTGAATCAAGATCAAGACCTTTAAACCAGGCTCGCACGAAGCCACAAAACAGAGATACGTTAAGAACAAGGCTTATGCCCGTCACGATCACGGCGGCACGCATCCATAAGCCGTAAAAACCAGATACTTCTTCGACAATGATTCTTGCGAGCAGAAAATAGACGGCGACAAGCCACGGCGCGTGCATCAGCCCCAGTATACGCGTCATGCTTTTGGTTTGTGCAGGAGAACGCCGATCGCTGCGCTCAGCGCCGTCGCGATGACCATTATCCGCGCTTCGAAATGCCCCGGCAGAAAAAGCGGGATGAGCATGTTGAACTATCCCAACACGGCGAGCCAGATCCGTACCGGCAGCGGCAATTTCTCAAGGGCTTTCATGAAGTTCATAATAGCCGTTACGGGCTCCTAACCTCCTTCCAGCCATCGTTCCCTGTCAAAATACGCGCGTCGCGCGACGCCCTCCTGCGTCTCGTGACTTCGTGTGAGCATATGGTTTTAGGTCCTAAGTAGTGGCATAGAATCCGTCATCAGCGATGATTCGGCCCTTAACCCCTACTCTTTGCGCAGACATAGTTTGGCGTGATAAGCGTGTTTTCGAGGCTCAGGATTTCGTTCCAGACCCTTTTCGCTTTGGCGCGATTCGCTTCATCGTGATCGAGGTGGGCATAGAACGCAGAAGTATCGATGAAGATGATCATTTACCGAACGCCTCTGCAAGGTATTTATCATACTCCTTGGAAACGTTCCACTTTCCCGAATGATAGCGGCCGGCTGCCGCAAGTGCCCTCTTTCGCCTTTCCTCCGCATCTATTATGACAATCGACCGCAGCGGGTTGTCGACCCCCTGCCGGATCAGTTCCGCCAGGAAAAGATGACGTGATGCCGCCGTCTTTTTAACGCTTTGGCCTGTTGCCCCGTCAGTTGGATCTGTGTGCGTAACATATTGCCTCCATGATTACATTTGTGCTCACATGATAGATGGGGAGAAGCCTGTCAACCGCCTAGCATTTTTCGAGATGCCCCGTGATCAGCCTGATACTTTACTTATAAACCGCTTCAACCCCTCCGCGAACTTCACCGGTTCCACACCGAAGGCCTCGCGGATGTCATCGAGACTGCAGACATTGTCCTCCTGGAGCATAATGAGCTGGTCCGTTGTAATGGGAGGCCGGGGCAGGACCGCCTCGAGCACTCGGGCCATGGGCCTGACGAAAAACAGGGGCAGATGTAGCATCGGTCTCCTCACACCCATCGCCTCTGCTATCGCAGTGGTGAGTTCTTCATATGTAAGCCGGTCCGGACCTCCAATCTCGTATATCTCGTTCATAAATGCATCGGTCGTCGTGCACTTCTCTATGCAGGCTGTTACGTCGTCTATAAATATCGGCTGTATCTTGGACTTTCCCGTGCCTATCACAGGCAGCACAGGGGAAAGCCTTATCATCTCGGAGAGCCTGATGGTGAACTGATCTCCCGGGCCGTATATGAGCGACGGCCTGAGAATCGTGTACGGGATCCCGCTTGCCCGTACGAGCTCTTCGGCCTCCCACTTGGTCTTGTGATACTCGCTCTTCGCAGCAGGTCTCGTTCCAAGAGCGCTCTGATGGATGAAGTGGCGTACGCCGGATTTCCTGGCCGCATCAAGGAGCCTGCGCGTGCCCTCCACATGGATGCCCCTGAAGGTAGCGCCGGCCGCCTCCTGGATGATCCCGACCAGGTGGATCACCCGCTCCACCCCCTTCATCGCCGCATCGAGGGAGGCGGCGTCCGAAATATCTCCGACCGAGATCTCCACGCCTAGCCCTTCGAGCGACTTTGCCTTTTCAGGGTTGCGAACGAGCGCCCGGACAGGCAGCCCGCCTTTTCTGAGCCTTCGGACGAGATGCCCGCCCACAAAACCGGTAGCGCCTGTAACAAGTATCATGCCTCACCTCTTTAATGATTTTTAGCTGAAACATTTTAATCGAGGGCGCTTCCTACTTCAACTATTTTTGGGACAACATCGATTTCGGGTTCTAACCAGTATTTTGCCTCTCCGCAGGACATATGACATGGACATGCATTCGTGATCCTTCACGTGAAAAGAAAAAGAACCTATACCCCTTTTCTCGTAAAATTGTAGGACTCACGAATTCATTTTAACGCAAGAAATTTGAACTGCGCAGTGGTTAACAGCTCTCCACTTATTACATGTTTTTGTATAATTGAACTTCTGTTTTGGGCTAAATAGTGTCAAGACCTTATAACCTGACTTCATTTAAGCACGTTGATAATATTCTTAGGATAAAATTGGTACCAACCTTTTGTCTATTTGCTTAGATATTGCGCCCTTTATCCTCTTTTGCATATTCTAAGCTGCAACCTCCTTTCTATCAAGGTTACCCTGCTCCAAGGCAGCAATTAGTTCGCCGTTTTCACGACCATTCACCCGCCTTGGGCTCTCGTGGGCAGTTTCCAACTTGGGGCCGATGATTGGAGCCGGCATGCTCTGTTTTCTTATACGGCAAACCCTGTTTCCTCATTGTCAAGCCAAGTGCTCGCCACATCGATAGCTTCCCTGTTTTTGATAGTGGAATAATTCAGAACAGCACAGGCACCCACAGGCCGATGTATGAAAGTGTCTCCCCTCCTTCATCCAACCCGCTCGCTATACCTACACGGATGGTGACGGGAAGATAATATGCGAGGTAGAAATCGAAACGGGCCTCCGCTCCTATGCTGCGCTTCAGGTCAGAGCCGCGGAACGAGCCGTCCCATGTGTTCCCCGCCTCAGCGAATACGGCGGCATGTATCCTGCGGAAGAAGAATGGCTTCGTGTCCCATCCCTGCTCTATATCCTGGAGAGGAAGGCGGTATTCGAGCGTGGCAAGGCAGGCCTTCTGCCCACGGAATTGATTTACGGGATAGCCCCGAAGGTGCACGCTTTGCTCGTCGAGCGAAATGGTGATGTCTCCCGGGTCGTCTCCGCCGAGCTGGAACGCCCTCTGCGGAATGACGTCTCCCGAAGACGTGGCAGCGAACACCCTCGCAAGAAAGACATGATGTTTCCAAGGAAGGTTTATATACTCGCGCCAATCCGCCGTGTATTTATGTATCTCAAAATCTCCTCCAAGAGATTTGTCGAGCCTCTCGTATGCGAGCTCGATCATCCTCCCATGCTCAGGGCTTATGGAGAATCCGTAGCGCCGCGAGTTGTTGAATAGATAAGAGAGCCTTGCAGAGGCCATGACGCCCTCTTTCGGAACGAGTGCGGAAGGCGACATGGACCATATGGAGATGTCGCTCAAATGTGATGCCTCTGTCCATCTGTAGCCTAGCGATGCATATTGCTGCCGCGATACCCTAAGAAAAGGTGCTATGACGGATATGCCGTAGGTCCTTCTCCGCTCCACGTAGTCCTCGGTATTGCCGTAATCGTCCATCGGCATAGAGCTGTATGTCATGTCCATGTCAGATGCCTCGATGTGAATGGTCGGGGCGAGTCCATCATAGAAATAGTCGAGGGAATACCACCTCCTACCGTTTTTCGGACCGTACAACGCCGTGAGATAGTACTGATGCCTCTGCACCGCATCCTGCCCGAAAGTGAATGCTCCCACAAGCAGGCCGCTCTCATTGCTATAGCCGAACCATGGTAGCCAGAAGCGCGGATAGAGAGTAGATAGAGGATTGTAGGGATGGATGGTCATCTCGGGCGTCTTTTCTTCGTACTGCCGGGCCGGATACAGATCATGATAGGGCTCGGCGGGCTTCAATCTCGACATGTCGAGGTCTGTTTTGTGTATATCGTATCCCTTGCCGCTGTAGGATGAGAATAAGAGCGTTGCTCCGTCCGGAGATACTGCAGGAGTGAATGCGCCGCCGATTACATTCGTGACCTGAAACAACGTCTTAGCGGCTGTTTCATATGCAAATATATTGAACACCCCGCTCCTGTCGGATGAGAAGAATATATATCTACCGTCAGGGCTCCAAGAAGGCGCTCCGTCCATGGCCCTGTCTTTCGAGATTTCTTCTATTTTCCTGCCGGAGGCATCGAGAATCCAGATATCCTTGAATCCCCCCGGCTGCCATACACCCACCGCGATCCTGTCCCCGTCTGGGCTGAACCGCGGTGTCTCGTACTGGAACGGGCCTTCTTCCGTAAGGAACACGACATCGCCCATGCGATACGGCGGTTTCGTCCTGCTCCCGAGATCTATCTTCGCGAGCCTGTTCATACCGAGCCTGTTCATAACGAATATCAGGCTCTTTCCATCAGACGATATGTGCGGATCCCTGGCCCGCAGGCCTTTTGTAATCCTGTATTCCTTGTCGCTTGCGATATCGTAACAGTATATGTCGCTGTAATAATTCGCCGCACGTATCTCTATCTTCGTGTAGAATATTCTCGTGCCGTCTGGGCTCCACGAGACGTTTGCGCCTGAGACAGACACGGGAAATCTGTTCTCCAGGAGTTTTCTATCTCCGCTTCCGTCGGAATTCATCAGGAATATGCCCGGGAATTCATCCGCATTCGCCCCGCTGTAGGCGATGAATCTGGCGTCAGGAGAGTACGAGGGGGATAGGGTAAGATAGCCTTTCCTGGTGAGCGCGGTAGACAGGGTGATGCCTTTGGCGCGTATCTCTTCTGCCTGCTTTGAATAGCGATGCCTAAGCCTGTTTTCCCACTCGCTCCAGAGGTCGGTGTAATTTTTCTTCAATACCATCCTGCCTGTAGAGCCTACGAGAAAAGGCCAGCCCCTGCCGCTGTAGGCAGTGCTTATCTCAGCAAGCCTTTCTCTGCCGTATGTCTCGGCGATGAATCTGGTGAACGACTCCCCGAACAGATACGGCGCCTGGCCTGCCGGCCATGAGTCAGGGAAGACAGAGACCTGGTCTATGGAAGGGAAGGGCCCCTCCAGTGCGGCCATCCGCAGCACCATGTCCACTGCTGGAGAGCGTCCCCTCCCGCCTGATGTCTGCTCGGTCTCTTCGTATGTGGCAAGCCCCTCTATCATCCAGACAGGCTGCCACATATTCGGAAAATATATCCTCCCTAATATCTTCTGGAGCGTCGCAGGCCCTTTTGTGACCATGTCGAGCTGAAGGATGTGCGTGTATTCATGCGTTATCACGAGCCTCAGCCAATCGTCGTAGTATGTAGCGCCGAATCCAGGCTCTCCTACGGGCTGAGTAAGCAGTATGACCATCTGGTTATATGGGATGGGTGACGCCATGCCGTTCGCCTCGTCCATCGAATCTACAAGGATGAGCCTCGTCTTGTCCTTCGGCTCCCACCCTACGCGCGGCACGAGCCTTGCGTGCACGTCCTCTGCGATGGCCGCGGCCCTTTTTGCGGCTCCTTCACCTCCCTGATGGAAGTGAATGAGAAAGTGCGGGGTCTCGAGCGTGGCCCATGTGAATGACGGGTCGAACTTGGCAAAGGAAGGGCTGGCGGACAACACGAGCAGACCGGCAATGGCAAGCAGGCCTTTTTTCAATGACGATCTCCTGATTGCTGGATATATCCGCCTCAAAATTATATCAAAGCCGACAGGAGAGTCAAGAAAACTATACCGGAGATGTAAAAGCTAATGTGACCTCATTATGTCCGGCCGTGGACATGCTCGGCCTGCGCCTGTTTCCTGGTGTTCCAGCGCATTAAAAACCTGCCGGCAACTATTACGCCCGCAGCAAAGAAGGCTTCAATGGCGTACAGCAACGATTTGGCCGGCGCGAGTCCTTCCAGTGCGAGCAGCGAGGGAGGCAGCATTCCTACGATAAACTGGTCGGTGATAATCATCTCGCCGCCTACCTTGCCGAGGATGGCAGCGCCGATGTAAATGATGACAGGATATCTATCCATGAGGGTGGAGAGCAGGTTACTTGTAAAGACGACGAACGGTATCGAAAGGCCCAGGCCGAAAAGAAGGAGAAAGAGATTGCCGTGAGACGCTCCGCCCACAGCCAGCATATTGTCCAGGGCCATGGTGATGTCCGCGATCACGATGATCCTTACGGCCTGCCACATTGTCTTGGCCTCTTTGCCGGATTCATTTCCTGAAGCATCTTCTACAAAAAGCTTCACAGCTATCCAGAGGATCACTGCGCCGCCAATGAGTTTCACATAATTGATATTCAAGAGTCGAGCAACGAAGAAGGTGGCTATCACCCTGAGCAGAACGGCAGCGCCAGCGCCGAGGACGATCCCCTTATTGCGCTGCTCCTTCGGGAGGGAGCGGACCGCCATGGCGATGACCACTGCGTTGTCTCCGGCAAGGATGAGGTCTATGATCACAATGCCGATGATGGAAGAAAAAAAGGTCCACTCCACGGAAAAGTTCCCAAAGCTGACCGAATCGAACATTCTATTACCTCAGACGAAATCAATAACGGATCAGGATGCTGAGACCTTCATTGATTCGAGAAACCCCTGATATTCACGGAGAGTTTCGGTCCAATACTGAAGGGCCTGAGCGCCCATATTCCATTGGGCGAAGCAGGCTGATGATGGGAGGGTGCCGCGGCGCATACGTTCCAGAAACTCCGATGTTGTCATGCCGTATCGCTCTTCCAGGGAGTGTATGAGCATCTGGTATTTCCGCACGTAGCCTTCGCACACGGTTATTTCGCGCGACAGCGATATCTCGTATTCATCCGTATTCATAAGCCCGTCCATACTCGTCCATATTAGCGAAGGCGGGGTCTATGGAACCAGCCCCGCCTTCCGGAAGATCAATGTCCTGCACCGGCAGGGAAGAATGTATAGCTTATCCATATCAGAATGCCCAGGAGCACAACCCCAAGGCCTAAGCTCCAGCCGATAAGCTTCTTTTCAACAGGGAGCAGGGGCTCCCACTCCATCTTTTTCAGTTCCTCGGCAATTTTAGGTTGCTGTGCCATATATCGAGCCTCCTTTCCCTTAACCCGCCAGCGGCGGTTTCACGCCGTGGAAGAATATCCATGAGATGAACAGACCGATCCAGATGATAAACCCGAAGAGAGCTATGATGTATACGGCGGCAAGCCTCCCGATGCCCTCCTCCCAGAGTTTCTTGAAGTTAGAGACCACGCCGATCGTGAAGAAAGTCATAACGAAGAACATGACTCGGAATACATTGCTCTCGTTCGTCGCCACCTTGGCCGTGGACATCTTGGCCTTGGGCGCCTTGAGCTGCTCGTCCATTGCAGCAAGCTTCGCCTTTTCATCCGCAATCTTCGCCTCTATGGCCGCCTTTTCGGCCTTTACCTTTGTTTCTGCAAGAGACTTTTCCAGGGTTGCGACCTGCTGAGCCGCGGCCTTCTTGCCGTCCTCGATCGCGTTGATAGCCTTAGACGACGGATAGCTTATAATAAGGAGGAGTAGGAATGTGACTGCGTAGCCGATCACGAACTTCGGGAAGCGGTTCCATATCTCGCCTGCGCCCACCTTCTCGCCAGGCTTGCATTCTATCTTGGCGCACCAAATGACGGCCAGAATGAATGCCCAGACCCCGATGAAGATGTCTATGAACATCTTCACAGTGGTGGCGGTCATGATCATCCATCCTTCTTTATAATTCACTCCGGTTTGGGCCAGCGCCTGGGCCCTGATCCATGAGTCAGTGATGGCGCCTGAGGCAACGGCTGCGCCGTCGGTCTTGACTGCCAAACCCATCCATGCGCCGGCAACGAGAGGCTCCTTCCAGAGGAACACCTTTGCAACCCAGGGGAGCAGAATGAGCTCGACCACGGCAAAGATCACCACCAGCGAGGAAACCATGATAGGAACGATGGGCCTGGCGCGGATGGCACCGCCGGTTGCGATCGCCGCTGACACGCCGCAGATAGAAATGCCGGAGGCGAGCGGCGCGGCCCATTCACGACTAAACTTGAAGTACTTGCGTGCAAGGAAGTATACCAGCGCCCAATAGATGAGGTACGCCTCGACTATGGCGCAGAGTCCACGGAACATCACTGCAGAGGCCAGGCCGAGCGATTCGGCAGCCTTCACGCCTAGGGTGCCGCCCATGATTACGATTGCGGTCTTGATATAGAGCTCGGGTCTCGTAGCCTCCTGGAGTGTGTTGGAGAATTTGGGAAAGAAATTGCCTACGATGAGGCCCGCCACAAGCGCTACGATGAATCCGGCCTCGCCTGTAAGGTTCAATGACCATGTAATGCCGAATTTCTGAAGCTTGTCGGGCGTCGCTGCTATGTAGGCATAGTGGCCGGCAAGCCAGCATGCATAGCCGATCCAGAACACGCCGGTGAACCCTATGGCGAACTTCTTAACGTCCGCCTTGAGAAGGGCGGCCCCCACGCCCATTACGACGAGCAGAAACAGATACGTGAGAATGAGTGAGACAATCCCGGACATGCCTGCATAGTTCTTCGAGATCGGCTCCAATGCCTTGCCCAGATTCACCCACTCTTTGGTATTGACTCCCCAGCCGAGCACATCCACGCCCCCGAACAGCCCGAGGGATAAAACAAATATGAACAGGCCGAGCCAAAGCGACAACCAGTCTTCACTGATTCCCCTACTCTTTGCTTCCATAATCTCTGTAATCCCCCTTTCAGTGTAATGTCCTACCAGGCACAGACTTCTCTACAACCTCAGCAGACACACATGAACAGGCATTCTCACCTCCCCTTCTTAAATGATCTTTTACATACAATATCTATAATTATACAATAAATTACAATCTTAGCAATGATAAAAATATAATAAAGATAAAGCGCATCGAAGGGAGACAGATAAAAGGCTTCGACGACTCTGTAATCGAGCTGTTCCTCAAGTATGACTGGCCCGGTAATGTCCGCGAGCTTGAGAATGCCGTTGAACGCGCCTATGTCCTATGCTCTGGTATGACTATTACGGCGAAATGCCTGCCGTCGAGGATTCAGCAATCAGCCGGGGAAGGCCGTCCGCCACTCGAAGGCATAGGCCTCCTGGAGATGGAAAAGAGGCTTATCCTCCAGGCGCTCAATAAATCCGATTGGAACCAGAGCAGGGCCGCGGAGGTCCTGGGGATCACAAGGAAGCAGCTCAGGACGAAGATGAAGAATCACGGCCTGCTCCCGCGCTGAGCCGAATCCATACGTCTTTTACCCAGACGCCTCTTGACCGCCTTCTCTATCTCCACCGCAATGAATACGACCGTGGATAGCAGAAGCGCGATGGCAAGTTCATCCAGAGTAAGCGGCTCTGTCTTGAAGATAGGGTTGAGAGCCGATACATAGATCGTGGCCATCTGCAGAATGAAGGTCAGCAGAAATGCGGCCAAGAGCGGCTTATTCGAGAACAAGCCCTGAGCAAAGAGAGATTCCGTCTCCGACCTGATCGCCAAGACATGGCCCATCTGGCTGAGACATAGGACCGTGAAGACCATAGTCTGCCAGTGGCTGTGCTCTGTCTTGATGGCCCATGCCTGCGTAAATAGCGAGACCCCGCCCATGAGGAGACCTACCCAGATTATATGGGTACCCAGGCCGTGGGCAAAGATGCTCTCCTTGGGATCTCGAGGCGGACGCTGCATCACACCCTTCTCAGCAGGCTCTGCTGCGAGGGCGAGGCCGGGAAGCCCGTCTGTCACAAGGTTGATCCACAGTATGTGTATCGGCAACAGGGGGATGGGCAGTCCGAAAAAAGGCGCAAGAAAGAGCGTCCATATCTCGCCCGAGTTGCTCGTCATCGTATATTTGATGAACTTTCTGATATTCTCGAATATCCTCCGGCCTTCCTTCACAGCCTTCACAATAGTCGCAAAGTTATCGTCCAGAAGAATCATGTGGGAGGCCTCTTTGGAGACATCCGTTCCTGTGATACCCATTGCGATGCCGATATCCGCCCGTTTGAGCGCCGGCGCGTCATTGACACCGTCTCCAGTCATTGCAACGAACTGTCCCTTGTCCTGAAGTGCCTTCACAATCTTGAGCTTCTGCTCCGGTGCGACCCTGGCGTAAACCCGTATGTCATTGACACGTTCCTCAAACTCCTCGAGCGACAGACGATCGAGTTCTCTGCCTGTAATAACCTCTTTCGAGTCATTGTCGATGATCCCAAGCCGCTGCGCGATCGTGGTGGCTGTAAGAGGGTGATCTCCTGTTATCATCACGGGCTTGATGCCTGCTGTCTTACAGAGGCCTACTGCTTCTCTCGCCTCCTCTCTGGGCGGGTCCATCATGCCTGCAAGACCGAGCATGGTCAAGCCTCGCTCTACATGCCCCGGCGACATATCATCCGGCAGCCTGTCCCACTTCTTCATGCCGATGCCGAGCACCCTCAGACCGTCGGCGGACATTTTCTCATTTACCCTCTGCACTTCCTCGGGATCGAGCCACCTCGGGCCGTCGGGATGTAATATATCAGAGGATGTCTCAATAAGAACATCGATAGCGCCTTTTGTGAATGATATGACACCCCCTTCCGGCGTTCTATGGAATGTGGTCATGCACTTCCTGTCCGAATCGAAAGGGATCTCCGCCACTCGCGGGAAATCCTTCTCGAGCATCTTTTTATCGAAGCCGGCCTTTCTGGCGACGAGATACAGCGCAACCTCGGTGGGATCTCCAATATGCCTACCCGCAGCGTCCTCTCCTGCATCATTAGAGAGAGCAAGTGCGGTCAAAAGCATAGAACGTGAGGAAGTTTCCGTCCCCTGCTTCAAGCCCTCTTCACCCGCCGTCTTTATTACCGCTCCATCCACCCATATCTCTTCCACGGCCATCTTGTTCATGGTCAGTGTGCCGGTCTTGTCGGAGCATATATACGTGACCGAGCCCAGGGTTTCGACCGCAGGCAGCTTTCTTATCAGCGCATTCTGCTTGACCATCTTTTTTGCACCCAGAGCAAGGGATATAGTTACAACTGCGGGCAGGGCCTCTGGTATCGCCGCCACTGCAAGCGAGATGGCCGTAAGGAGCATCAACAACCTATCCTCGCCCCTGAGCAGACCGGCGACGAAGACAACCGTACAGATAACAAGCACGGCAAGCGCAAGCTTTTTGCCGAATACCGCGAGGCGCTTCTGTAGCGGTGTCTTTACCTCTTCGCCTTCCTGGAGCAGGCTGGCGATTTTCCCGAGCTCTGTCTTCATGCCTATTGCAGTCACTACACCCTTACCTCGGCCGTAGGTAACAATAGTGCCCTTGTATGCCATGTTCTTCCGGTCGCCCAATGGCAGATGCTCTTCGTGCAAGGGCATAGTGTGTTTCTCAACAGGCATGGACTCTCCGGTCAGAGCCGCTTCCTCGATCATGAGTCGAGCCGTCTCCAAGAGCCTCATATCCGCAGGCACGATATTTCCGGCCTCGAGAAGCACTATGTCACCTGGTACGATATGCGCAGACGGTATATGTACTATCTCCCCGTTTCTTAATACACTCGCAGTCTGGGCAGCCATCTTTTTCAGCATGGCCATCGCCTTCTCGGCCCTATACTCCTGCACAAAGCCTATGACCGCGTTCAAGACCACGATCACGATGATCGCAATTGTATCGGCCGGTTCTCCGATTATGCCGGATATGACCGCTGCCGCTATAAGCACGATAATCATGAAATCCTTGAACTGGTCAAGAAACATCATGAAGAGCGACCGCTTCTTCTTCTCGGCCAACTCATTCGCGCCGTAGAGCGACAGGCGTCTCTCCGCCTCTTCCGGCGTCAAACCCTGAGGCGAGGCATCGAGAGCTTTGAGCACCTCTTCTGCATCAATCTGATATGTCTGCATAGCACCCTCGAGTCGATTACGTAGCGATGTCCTCGAAAACATCCGTCTCTGGATTATATACAGATATTCTACCTGTGCCTATATCGTAATACCAACCATGTAACCTGAGCCTCCCCTATTCCAGCGCCTTTTCTACAAATGGATAGGTCTCTATGTTTCCGATCTGGACAAGGATATTCTCCTTCTCCGTAATCTTGCCCTTGACCTCAGGCTCTGACTTTGGATAGTATCTTTCAACTATGCGCTTCACTGGCTCTGCAAGCCTTACCCACTCGCGGAGGTGCGGCATATCGAGAAACGCTGCGTCATCTTTGAAAAGCATCCTCATCGCCCCGGAGTTGGAATGACCGCACACGATTATGTCCTACACCTTCAGACCGAGCACGGCAAATTCTATCGTAGAACAACATTGTTATTGTCCCGTATAGCGTTGTAGGGCGGGATTATGTTGCGTACATTCCGCAGAATGAAAAGCTCGCCGGGCCTGCTTTGGGTCACGAGATTCGGATCTACCCGTGAATCGGCGCATGTGATAAACATGACCTCAGCAGTTTGGCTCTTGGAGAGCCTCTTGAAGAACTCTTCTTCCTCCCTGAAGTGCTTGGCATGGAACTTATGTATGCCCTTGTACAGCCGCTCCATGTCGCGATCCTTTCTTCCCGGACTAACCCAGGAACTTCCTTATATGCGCCGCCTCCACGAGCATGCCCTGAAGGTTCGCGCTGTCCTTATCCCGTACGGCCTTGATGACCCTTGACGTAATAGCCTTGTGCTCCTGGTTTGCCTCATACGGCCCCCAGTCGAGCTTTAAGGATGACGCAACTTCATCCGGCAGGATCGAAAATACATCCTCGTTGAAATACGACATGGCCGTCTGCATGTCGAATGGGAAGTTCACATGCATGTCCTTCATGCAGCGAAGGTCGTCCTCAGACAGGACGTTCAGGCCGAGGATTTCCGGCGGGAGCCCGATGGAGTAGCACGCGCAGCAGAAGCTGATGACACGCGGGAGCTGAACCCGACCGAAGCTCCGCGCGTATCCGAAGAGACCTACATGGAGCTTCCGCATCCTGCGCCTCGGAACGAACCCAGCCACGTAATTGATGATAGGCGCGAGGATCTCGATGAGCCTCCGATACTCGCTGGAGACCCTCTCGATAATATCGAGGCACTTTCCCTCGTCTATGTCATAGCCCCGCGTCATCTCCGTGGACTTGAGCCTGCTGATGGCGGCGATGACCTGCGGCACCGGATGATCGTACTTGAAGGCGGACTGGACGGTAAAGGTCTGGACATCAGGATACTCCTCCAGCACCCTCTCGACAGTATCCGGCGCGAGGTGGCCCCGAAACGGCGCAGAGCCTGCGCCGAGTATCGGGTATATCTTCACGCCGATCTCCTCGGAGAGCCTGCGCAGGCGTTGGAGCGCAACCTTGTTGCATAGGATCGCGCTCACCATGCTGTAGTTCATCGCCGGGTCTGAGCGCGCAATGAAGACTCGCTGGTGCTCTATGTCCTTGCCCTTTAGAAACGCCCTGAGGATGTTGTGCGCCTCGAGCATGTGCTCCTTGTCCTCGAAGAGGGGTATGACTCCTATCTCCCTGGGCTTGAACTCTCCTATCCACTCGGATATGGTGATGTCCCCCGGGTAGAAGGGCTGGTCTTTCTTCCCGACCACGAAGTCCTTGTAATAGTAGAAGACCCTGTTCAGGCTCTCTGCGGACATGGTCATGGGGAGAATGACCTCGTGGATGGGCGGCACGTCGCAGCCGTAGAACACGCTCGCCGCATCGCATGAGCGCGGAATGCTCTCGAGCGTCTCCACGAATACCTTCGCCTCGTTCTTCTCCACGTCCGGATTCGGGAGCCTGAGGGTGAGTCTGACGTCTTCACCGAGCCTAGTCTGTCTGAAGAAGTGCTCGTACTTAGTGAGGAGCTTCCTCACTACGAAGTCATCCACCTCTTTACCTTCGCAGTCCCACATCTGCTCGTCGCAGCCCAGGTGAGAGAAGGCATAGTACGCCTCCTGGACCTCGTCGTCTCCGGACATGTCCTGGCTCTCCGCGAAGAACGGAAGCTGGACATTGTCAGGATGCTGGGTGGACATGACCCTAGGTATCCTTCCCATGATCTCTTTCATTATAGGCCTGCTCCTCGAGAGACAAAAAAACCTTTACCCACACTGCTTCGGGTAAAGGTCTCGCGCGTCAGGCGACCCTGACCGCAGGCACCGGCCATCTCCGATCCGATGGCGTGTTGACGATGCCGGCGTAAAGGCTACTCCCCTCTACTCAGCACGCAGAATACCAGAGAGCTTCCACTTCTGTCAAGAGATTCTTGTTTAGAAATCTGTCGTATTATTTCGTAAAAATCGCGCGGAATGCAACAGGCCGGCGCTGCGCGCGAGGAACTTTTAGACGATATTATGATAAATTGAGCAACCGTTGGATGTCTTCCCGTTTTTTCGGTTTAGTATTGTTTTTTTGCCGCAGGCGAAGGACGACGATGCGGGCTCCGGGATCTTAGGGTACTTCCTTGATCCGTGATAAGGCGCAAAACCCCGGAAAGCTGTAGAGCGAGCTGAAGGTAGGCTTATTCATGACACAGGCCTTACCCGCTTAACCAAAACGTATCAAGTCTTTAACGAGCAAAAAATTTTGAAAAACCGCTGCAGATGCGGTTAAGACGTCACAATCTGATCAAAAGTGACCCATATAAAACTCAGAAGAGCCATCGAAGATCGAGGGGGAACGAAAGTCACGTCGCATACTATATCCGCGGGATTGGAGAAAAAGGTGGAAGAAGGGTGGTATCTGTCCGCGAACTAGGACAGACAGATGAGCGATTCCGGCCTTCCGGATACGGAGGTAGTAGACAATATCTACAGCCTCGGACTCCATTACAGCCGCTGAGTCTTCATAAAGACCTATGTTCGGAATCTATTCATATAGTACCTATACAGCACCTTCTCTATATTACGTGCGACGTCCTCCTTCGCATTGACGATGAATATCCTGTCTCTAATCTCGAAGAGCTCTCTTTCAATTCTGTTTACCACCGCTGGAGAGGCCTGCCGCCTTCGGAACTCGTCTTCGAACATGGGGACTATCTTGTCTTTCATGCGGAGCTCCGTGTCCATGAAGAATACAGCGATCTCCGGCGAGAGGTCCTCCACTCTGTCGAGAAAGGCTGAAATCTCCGAATCGTAGATCTGTTTGGGAGGGGATGACTTAACTTCCATATAGAGAAGAGAGCCGTCTATCTTCGCGATTACATCATAATCACCTCCGACCCTCGGCCTTCTGAATTTGGCGCCCCAGATCGCCTCTGCGCCGAACTCCCTCTTGAGAACCTCCGCAATGTACCACTCGAGGGTCTCCCCGAAACTCCTGATAGGCCCCTTCGCAAGGCAGAACCCATTAGGGGTGCGCTTTGCAATCTTGACTCCAAGAAGATAGTCTATATAGCCCTTTGTGACCTCCAGAGTTGCATACCTCGCAACCTGCTCGAGCGTAAACCCGGTCTGGTGCTTTATCGCATCGCGCAGAAACAGCCTGAATGAATAATTGTGGAGCATGCGGTAGTATTCCGGCTGATATTTCTCGGAGGGAATGAGCAGGTCGTCGGCTGGTTCTTTTTTGTAAATGCGAAACCCTCTTCGTCTCAAGAGGATGGATAGCGAAGGGGTCAGCTCATTGAGCCTATTCCTCAGCAGCTTGACCTCTTCCCTGAGCAAGGTGATTTCATCCGCGGTCTCGCTATGGGCCGACGGCAGCAATCCAGATTGTCTTCGCCTTTCGGCCCTATTTGCTATTTTCTTGCCCATCCGCCATTCTGACCCGGCATCGCAAGGACATCATCCTAATCGATTATAGCACAGCCGATTCATTTGGAAACTGCTTACAGTACTTCCTCGTCTTCTTCTCTCCATGCAGGGTCTACGATGCAGAGGAATTTGAGCTCTGTATTCGACGTATTGCGTATGTACTGAGCCGAGCGCGGCGGGATGTAAACAGCGTCTCCCGGCCTCACTGCCGCGGATTCTGCGTCGATCTGCATCTCGCCCTCGCCCTCGAGGATGTAATAGACCTCCGAAGTCGCGAGGCGGTGAGGCCTGGAAGCCTCTCCTGGTTTTAGGACGGCATGCGCAAGACTGTAGCCAAGCATAAGGTCGGCCTTGGCCGGATGGAGCAGTTCGCGAAGAATGGTGTTGTCGCCGGCGATGAACTCCGGGCAGTCGTACAGCCTCTTGATGAACATAAACGCCTCCCACTGCTCTCGCTAAAAGAAAGGCCTGTGCCGATTCTAAGGCACAGGCCTCTGGAGAGATGCAATATAAACCTCCGTGCTTAGAACAGCCCTTGCACCCTTCCTGTTTCTACATCCACATCCACGCGGCGATATGCAGGATCGGATGCAGTGCCGGGCATGAGCGTGATCGAGCCGGCCACCGGCACGACGAAGCCGGCGCCCTTGAAGGTAAGGATGTCACGCACCCTGAGCCTCCAGCCCTTCGGCACGCCCTTGAGATTGGGGTTGTCAGTGAGAGAGAGGTGCGTCTTCACCATACAGGTGCCGAGCTTGGCGATCTCGGGATCCGCCTCCATCTTCTTCGCCTTCTCGAGGGCCTCGGGCGTATAGTCCACTCCGTCGGCGCCGTAGACCTCTTTTGCAATGAGCTCTATCCTCTGCCTCAACGGTGTGGAGAGCTCATAGAGGAACTTGAAGTCGGTTTTGTCGTTGCATGCGTCTATTACGGCATCGGCGAACTCGAGCGCGCCCTCGCCACCCTTCTCCCAATGGCGCGACAAGGCAACGCGCGCGCCTGCAGCCTCGGCGAGCCTGCGAACCGCCTTGATCTCGTTGTCCGTATCCGTATAGAAGGCATTGATGCAGACCACTGGATTGATGCCGGCCTTCTTCACGGTCTTGATGTGGTGGATAAGGTTCTCGCATCCCTTCTCGACCCAGCCAACGTTCTCTCCCTTGTACTCCTCCGGGATCGGCCTGCCTGGCACGGGGATAGGCGCGCCTCCATGGCACTTGAGCGCCCTGATAGTCGCGACGATCACCGCTGCATGCGGCCTGAGCCCCGACATGCGGCACTTGAGGTTCCAGAACTTCTCGAATCCGATGTCCGCTGCGAATCCGGACTCGGTGATCACATAGTCGCCCAACTTCAGCGCGACCCTGTCCGCTATGATCGAGGACTGGCCTATGGCGATGTTAGCGAAGGGGCCGGCGTGCACGAACACGGGCTGGCCTTCGATGGTCTGGAGGAGGTTCGGGTTCAGGGCCTCCACCATCCATGCGGTCATTGCGCCGTCCACCTCGAGGTCCTTAGTGGTTATGGGCGTACCGTCCTTGCTGTAGGCGACGACTATCCTTCCCATCCTCTCGCGCATGTCTTTCAAGTCCTTCGCGACCGCAAGGATGGCCATGACCTCGGAGGAGACCGCAATGGCGAAGCCGGATTTCATCATGAATCCGTTCTGCTTTCCGCCCATGCCGATGATAATCTCCCTGAGCGCCTGGGCGCAGAAATCTATGATCCACTTCATCTCTACGTTGTGCGGATCAATATTGAGCCTCTTCAGCTTGCGCTTCGCAAGCTGCTCGTCGGTATAGTTGAACTCGTGCTGCATCCTGGATGTGAGCGCGACCATAGCGAGGTTGTGCGCATTCATGATGGCATTGATGTCGCCGGTAAGCCCGAGCGAAAAGGGCGTAAGCGGGATCACCTGCGACAAACCGCCGCCGGCTGCGGAACCCTTTATGTTCATAGTAGGCCCGCCCGAGGGCTGGCGTATGGTAGCAATAACGTTCTTTCCGCGCCTCCCCATCCCCTGGGTGAGTCCGATGGTGGATGTGGACTTGCCCTCGCCCAAAGGTGTGGGCGTTATGGCGGTGACGTCGATATACTTGCCGTCAGGCCTGTCCTTGAGGCGCTCAAGGACCTTCTTGAAGTCCACCTTAGCGACATAGTGCCCGTGTGGGAGGAGCTCTTCATCCGTGAGCCCCATCTTCTTGGCTATCTCCGCTATAGGTTTCATCCTCTTTTCCGCTGCTTCAGCTATCTCCCAGTCCGCATGCTTTGTAGGATCCAGTGGCATGACACCCCTCCCTTATTGATAATTTGAAACCAGAAGTTGAAAATTTCAATCTTCAATTCATTAGTAGCTGACCAGAAGCTTCAGGAGTTTTTCGTTCATGGAGTGCACGTTCTTGCTCGCGACGCGTGCGATGGTCTTCATGATCTTGTACATCATGTTCGTGTCCGTTTTCTCGAGGGCCTTGAAGTCCTCAGCGGTGATGCGGTAGACCTCCGTCGGTTCGATGGCCGTGGCATCGGCGCCGTGGACTTTCTTGTCCTCGATCACGGATAGCTCGCCGAAGATGTGGTTTTCGGTGAGGACGGCGAGCGTCTGCTTCCAGCCGTCGGCGGTGATCTTGGATATCTCAACCCTTCCGCTCTTTACGAGGTAGATGCCCTTCGTGGCCTCGCCCTCCCGGAAGATCGGCTTGCCTTTCTGATATTGCTCAACCGCGATCTTATTCGCTATGATGTCGATCTCGGCGTCCGTCAGGTCGCTGAAAAGAATCTGCCGTTTCAAATCGCTCTTGTCGATCATGTGGCCCTCCTTGATGTGAACCCATGAAGAATAGTGATTGAGCTATCAGCGATTGTAGGGTCTCCTCCGCTTATTCCTCAATCTCCATTTTCTTTCCTCTGTTTTCGGAATTATGACACCTTCTCCACCCGTACGGTCGATACCTTGAACGACGGGATCTTTGCCACGGGGTCCAGGGCCGTGCCGCTTGTGAGTATGTTGGCCGCCGCCTCCTTGAAATGGAAGGGGATAAAGACCACGCCCTTCCCAGGCCGCTTGGTCACGACAGCTTTCAGGGTGATGGAGCCGCGGCGTGAGCTGACCCTGACCTTGGCGCCGCTTTCGAGGGAAAGCGCCCGCGCGTCCTGGGGGTTGATCTCGATGAACGGCTCGGGCGATACGGCATTGATAGGTCGTACCTTCCTCGTCATGGTCCCGGTGTGGTACTGGAACAGCGTCCTACCCGTAGTAAGGATGAAGGGGTATTCCTTGTCCGGCTCCTCGTGGGAGGGCTGGTACGTCACCGCCGTGAACCTGCCCCTGCCGCGGGGGAAGCCGCCCTTGAACAAGTACTGCGTGCCCGGGTGGTCCGGGGTAGGACAGGGCCACTGGATCCCGCCGTCCTCGAGCCGGGCGTAGCTCATGCCGGCAAGGGCGGGCCATGCCTGGCCGATCTCGCGGAATATCTCGACAGTGTGCGAATAGTTCATCTCGTAGCCCATCCGCTTCGAGAGCTCCATGATGATAAGCGAGTCCTTCATGGCCGTCCCGGGTGAGTTGACAGCCCGGCGCACGCGCTGGACGCGGCGTTCGGTGTTCGTGAAGGTGCCGACCTTCTCAGCAAATGAAGCGCCGGGCAGCACCACGTGCGCCAGCTCCGCGGTCTCGGTCATAAAGATGTCCTGGACCACGAGGAATTCGAGGGCCTTGAGCGCCTTGACCGTGTGCGTGAGGTCAGGATCGGAGAGCGCGGGATTCTCGCCCATGATGTACAAGGCCTTGAGCGACCCCTTCTCCGCCGCCATAAGCATCTCCGGCGCGGTGAGACCGTCCTTGTCCGGCAGTTTCACGTTCCACAAGGCCTCGAACTTCTGCCTGATTGCTGGGACAGTCACCCGCTGATAGCCGGGGTACATGTTCGGGATGCAGCCCATGTCCGTGGACCCCTGCACATTGTTCTGGCCCCGCAGTGGGTTGACACCTGCACCCTCCTTGCCGAGGTTGCCGGTCATGAGCGCCAGGTTCGCGATGGCATAGACATTATCCGTCCCGTGCGCATGCTGGGTGATGCCCATGGTGTAATAAATGCCTGCTTTCTTCGAACCGGCATATAGGCGCGCCGCCTTGACTATTAGGTCTTTCGGGACGCCGGTGATACTTTCCGCCGCTTCCGGTGAATACGGTTCGAGATTTTTCTTGAACTCCTCGTCAAATCCATCGGTCATGGACTCGATGAAGGCTCTATCAACGAGGTTTTCCTTCACAATCACGTGCATCATGCCGTTCAGGAGCGCCACGTCCGTGCCGGGCCTGTGCTGCAGCCAGATGTCGGCGAACCGGACGAGGGGTACGCGCCGCGGATCAGCGATGATAAGCTTTGCGCCCTTGCGCTTGGCCTTAATCATCCGAAGCGCGATGATAGGGTGGCTCTCCTTGGTGTTCGAGCCGATGACAAACATCACGTCGTTCTTCTCGATCTCGGCGATGGAGTTCGTCATGGCTCCCGAGCCGAACACAGTGGCCAGACCGGCCACGGTTGAGCTGTGACAGTAGCGGGCGCAGTGGTCCACGTTGTTCGTGCCGATGGCAGCGCGCATAAACTTTTGGAAGAGATAGTTCTCTTCGTTTGTGCACCGTGCGGAGGCAAGGCCGCCGATGGCGTCGGGACCGTGCTTGCTCTTGATCGCCGTCAGCCGCTCGGCAATGTATCCGAGCGCCTCTTCCCACGACGCTTCGGCGAACGCACCGCCTTTTCTGATCAACGGGGCCGTGAGCCGGTCCGGGCTGCTGATGAAATTGAAACCGAACCTGCCCTTGACGCAGAGCCAGCCTTCGTTTACCGTGTCTTGTTTCGACGTGACCCGCACGACCTCGTTCCTGCTCACGTGGAGCGTGAGGTTGCAGCCGCATCCGCAGTACGGGCAGACGGTCTCCACTTCCTTGACATCCTTCTGCCTGCCCTTCCCGAGGGACTCCTTCCCGAGGAGCGCCCCCGTGGGGCAGACGGAGACGCACTGGCCGCAAAACTCGCAGTTAAGGTCCTTGTCAAAGGGAGGGCTGATCTTGGAGCCGAATCCCCTGTTCGCAATGTCGATGGCGGCAACGCCCTGCACTTCGTCGCAGACCCGCACGCACTTCCCGCAGAGGATGCACTTCTCCATGTCCCGCTCTATGAACGGATTCATGTCCTTCTTCGCGTAGGTCCGGCGCTCGCCGGCGAAGCGGTTCTCGCGGACGTTGTAAAAGTACGCCAGCTCCTGAAGCATGCAGTCGCCGGCCTTCTCGCAGACCATGCAGTCGTTCGGGTGATCAGAGAGAAGGAGCTCCACTACAGTGCGGCGCTGCCGTTCTATCTCCGCGTTCGAGGTCTCAACCTCCATACCGTCTGTTGCAGGTGTGGTACACGCAGTCACCGGCCTGGGCATCCCCTTCACCTGCACCAAGCAGAGCCTACAGCCGCCGTACGGCTCGAGCCGCGGATCGTCGCAGAGCGTGGGTATGTGGATCTCGTTCCGACGCGCCGCATCGAGGATTGTCGTCCCTGCAGGAACCGAGATTTGTCTGTTGTTGATTGTCAGTGTTATCATGTTTACTCTGCTTTCGTTCACCTCTCCTAATTCCTTACTCTGCGTCACCCTTTCTTGATCGCCTTGAACTTGCACGTCTCGAAGCATGCGCCGCACTTGATGCAGACGTCCTGGATGATCTTGTGGGGCTTCTTCTTCTCGCCTATGATGGCACCCGCCGGGCAGACCCGCGTGCAGGCCGTGCAGCCCTTGCAAAACTCTTCGAGGATCGAGTACGTAAGGAGGTCCTTGCACACGCCGGCGGGACACCGCTTCTCGAAGATATGCGCCTCGTACTCGTCCCTGTAGTACTTGAGCGTGGAGAGCACCGGGTTCGGCGCGGTCTGGCCCAGGCCGCAGAGGGACGTTGTCTTTACATCGCTGCTCAGGATTTCAAGAAGTTCGAGATCCCCCTCCTTGCCCTTGCCTTCGGTGATCCTGGTGAGTATCTCCAGGAGCCGCTTGGTCCCCACCCTGCACGGCACGCACTTGCCGCAGGACTCCGCCTGAGTGAACTGGAGAAAGTACTTCGCCACGTTGACCATGCAATCCGTCTCGTCCAGCACCACCATGCCGCCCGAGCCCACAATCGACCCCATCCGGGCGAGGGACTCGTAGTCCACAGCCGTGTCCACCATGCTTGCCGGAATGCACCCCCCCGAGGGACCGCCCGTCTGAACAGCCTTGAGCTTTTTGCCACCCTCGATGCCGCCGCCGATGTCAAAGATGATCTCCCTGAGCTGAATGCCCATGGGGACCTCGATGAGCCCCGAGTTCTTGATCTTGCCGGTAAGGGCGAAGACCTTGGTGCCTTTGCTCTTCTCGGTGCCCATCCCGGCAAACCACTCCGCACCCTTCCGTATGATGTAGGGCACGTTCGCGAGGGTCTCAACGTTGTTGATCACCGTGGGCTTGCCCCATAGCCCTTTCTGCACCGGGAACGGCGGCTTTGCCCGGGGTTGGCCACGCTTACCTTCTATGGACGCTATGAGTGCGGTTTCCTCGCCACACACGAACGCTCCCGCGCCGAGTTTGATCTTGATGTCGAAACTGAACTCTGTGCCGAGGATTTTTTCTCCCAGGAATCCGCGCTCCCTCGCTTGCCTGAGCGCGAGGTGGAGCCGTTCTACTGCAAGCGGATATTCTGCACGGATGTAGACATATCCATACCTCGCGCCGAAGGCGTACGCCCCGATGATCATTCCCTCGATCACGGCATGCGGATTCCCCTCGACCACGGAGCGGTCCATGAACGCGCCCGGGTCTCCCTCGTCCGCGTTGCAAATGATGTATTTCACGCTGCCCGGCTGCCTACGCGCCATCTCCCACTTCACGCCCGTGGGGAATCCAGCGCCCCCGCGTCCGCGTAGGCCCGACGCCTTGACGGTCTCGATCGTCTCTTCCGGGCTCATGGCGGTAAGGACCTTCTTCGTGGCTTCATACCCGCCGCGGTTTATGTAGGAATCTATATCTTCAGGGTCAACCTCGCCGCAGTCCGAAAGCACCACCTTCACCTGCTTGTTGTGGAAGGTGTGATAGTCGTCCTTCACGAGCCATTCGGCGACCGGAATACCGGCCTTGATGTGCGCATTCACGATCCGCTCGACCATGTCTGGCTTGATGTACTCGTAGGTGAACTTGTCGCCGTTCACGATGACGTCCACGAGCACGTCCCGGGCGCAGAAGCCCCGGCAGCCGACCTTGTGGACCGAGCAGTTCTTTTCAACGCTCGCTGATATCCCCGCGGACCGGAAGGCCTTCTCAAAGGCGGCGATCACCGCCTCACCGCCGGCGGCGATGCCGCCCGTGCCCATACAGACTTTTATCAAAATATCTTTGTTCATACGCATCCCGGATAAGCGAAAACCTGATTATCACACAAAGCCGCAGAGCTCCCAAGGAAAAGCCTTAAACTTTATTTTTGATCATTGCATTTCTTCGTATAGGAGCCCGCCCCCCGGTAACTTTGCCGGGGATGCCTTAGTGGGAGACCGGTTTTGTCTTGCTAAATATAGTCCGTGTACTCCCGCTTCCCTTCCTTGAGGGTCTTGATCTCCTTCATGAGCTTGTCAGGCGTCATCTTACCGTGCACGGCCTTATTGATGATGATGACAGGGGCAATGCTGCACGCACCCACGCAATTCACTTTTTCCACCGTGAATTTGCGGTCCTCGGACGTGTCCTCGCCCTCTGGAATCGCAAGCTCCTTCAATAGGCTGTTGATTAGCCGCTCCGAGCCCTTCACGTGGCAGGCGGTCCCGCAGCAGGCGGTGATCACGTTTTTGCCCCGAGGTTTCAGGTGGAACTGCGCGTAGAACGTCGCAACGCCGAAGAACTTCGCGGGCGGTATGTCGAGCCGCTCGGAGAACCAGATGATCGCGTCCTCGGGCAGGTATCCGAATTCGCTCTCGATGTCCTGCAGGATGGAGATCAGGTTCCCTTCGTTCTTTATGTAGTTGTCCAATATGCCCTGGAGTCTTTCTTCCATTGTCCGTTCCTCATTCGCGCGTTTGTCCTGCTAAGACAGAAATGGCCGCCTGCAGTTTCCCGACGGCCAGGAGCTTCTTTCCTGCCTTTTCATTCATTCCTAAATCTAAAACATCGGGTCCATCGTGAGGGCCGGATGGCCTTTTTCCGTGAGAAACTGGAGGAGTTTCTCCGAGTCCTCGGCCACGGTTTCGTCCGCTATCTTGTCCATAAGATCCGGCACGCCCTCTTCCTCCGCCCTCTTCTTGAACTCCTCGGCGAATGACTCCTTGAGGTTCTTGGTCATCCATACGATGCGCTTGAACCCGCCGTCCGCGGCGAGGAATTTTTTGCTCGTGAGGAAGAAGCGTCCTATGCCCATGAAGCCGGGCGTCTGTGCGCCTCCGCCTACCGTGCCTGCAAGAGTAGAGAACTTCATGCCGATGGGCGTCATGCCGGTGTATCCGCGGTTCACGACCATCACCCCGTTCGCCTCGGGCACTATGGCCACTATACACTCGAAGCAGCCACAGGAGGTCATGGGCGCATCCATTATGCTGTAGGCATTGAAGTACTCTATCGCCTGGTGCGAATTCTTATAGACATATTCATCAACGCCCTTCCAACGGCCCTTCACTGGATCTATGACCTCGCCCTTCACGACGGGCTGGTTCGCGCCGTTGGGATCTATCTCGTAAGCGGCCTTCGCATCGAGCCAGTTGTATGCACCGCAGAGACCGAGCCTCTCCGGCGAGACTACGCAGACATGATTAGGCGCAAAGCTCTGGCAGAGTATGCAGGAATAGAACGTATCCACAGACTCGTCAGTCATCGTTGCGAGTCTCACATCCCTTTCCGCATAGACCTTGCGGGCCTCTTCGAGGTGCTTCTTCACGTCCGCCTCGTCCACATACAAGGTCACTTGTACCTTATCGACTATATTCGCGAACTTGTGCTTTATCTGAGTCGTAAGGATGTCGCCGAAGTGCCTGAGCTGGAAGCCTTCTTTAAGAGCGTTGATGCTCACCCTGAGCCAGTTCTGGTCTCTCTGGCCCATGTGCCATATACCCTGGGCCTCGTTTATGAAGTGGTGTATCTTCCTCTCCAACACAGGCTCAAAGTCTTTTTGCATCCTGCGGCCCGCCACTTCGACATAGATGCCCAAGGGCATTTGGCCGCCCTTCTGGTACCTAGCTTCTGCATCAGCGCCTACAATCGTTACCTTCCCGTCCTCGACCTGGTCGAGGTCGACCGCCTTGAGCCACTCGAAGGCGGGTGTGCGGTTGCCGCCGAACTCTATATGCATGTCCTCTTTCCTGATGCGCTCTCCCTCGAATGCAGGGCCGTAGGCCACTGGGATCGGAGGTTTGGACACCGTGATCTTGAGTCCCCGCACCTCTATGGCACGCTCCACGATCTTCTTCGGATCGAGCTCCTTCTCCACTTCCTCGTAGATCGTGACCCCTGTCGGATGGATGACGGGCACATCGGTGTTGCAGATCGCAGGGAATCCCATGTTGATAGCGCCTGCGCCTGTGGTCCAGATGCGGTCGTTGAGCGGCCCCAGCACCATTGCGAAGGCGAAGACCTTATCCTTGGAATACTTGAGAATCCTCTTATAGTCCCCTCCCTTCATGCCTCCGAAGGTGAGTCCTGCGCGCGCCGCCCAGTTCAGGGCGTATATCGCATGCTCCACCTCGGGCCCCAGAGGCACGAGCCTCGTGTCCCATCCGAGCTCCACGCCCTTCCGGAGGAGCTGTTTGGTCATGCTGTCTCCGTTCACATTGCCGCACATGAGGACGAGGATGTTCTTCTGCTGAAGCTCGCGTGCAATCTCCACAGCATGATCGTCGTCATTCGCCGCACCGATGAGGCATACATAGCCGGGCATCGTGCCGTCCACGAGCTGGACCCCCAGGTTCCTGAGGATCGTGTCGGTGATGAAGCCGTTGTATGTAAGACCGATGGAATCGTCCCTCACAGGCTCCTGGCCGTAGATATATCTTACGGCCATTATCATCTCCTGCGCGAACAAGGCCGCCATTCCGGAGTCCAGGGCCTCGCCCAGATACGGGACATAGAGGGTGTCCGAAGGCGCCTCGGAAAGCAAGGGCTTTACCTGCTCTTCGAGCGCCTTTTTCATATCTCCTACCGTCCTGACCTCAAAGCCTGTCATGGCATAGAGCTGGGGCAGGAAATATGCAGTATCCGGAAATTCGAACTTATGGTCCGGCCCCTTTTCCGTGATGGCCTTCTCAACCAGGGCCTCGGCCTGTTTTACATAATAGTGAGCGCCCAGTATGGCGCCTGTGGCAATGACTTTCGACATGAGATACTCCTTGAATATCGGTTTGACGTTGCGTTTCGAACTGCTGCAACGGTCCGGACTATCGTTCTATGCCCTTCCCTTGAGGAAGCTCGGCAGACCATTCGCCTCCCTCGGCCCTACGGTGATCTTCCAGCCAGGCAGTTTTTCCTCTAGTGCGCCGGAGAGGATCGCGACATACCCCGGAATGATGAGCTCCCTGTGCTTTATGTTCTTCTCCACCCCGCTCTCGGTGATGAACTGGGCTATACGGCTCGCGGTGAACTTTCCGGCGGCCCAGGCGGTAAGAACAGACAGGCCCTCGTTGTCCATGACAGCCAGCCATGAAGGCACCTTGCTGTTCTCCACCTCCCCACGGACGATGAAATAGGAGAGCGAGAAATTCGTGGTGATCATAAGAGGTGAATTCTCGTTCGCCTCGCCTATCTTGTAGATATTCTGGGCGACCTGCATCGGCACCTGCGGATCGGTATATATGTTCTGGCGGAGGGACAGCAGGGCGAGCATCTTCCACTTCTCTATATTGGAGAGCACGACGATGGAGGCGTATTTCATCACGGCGATGGATGCACGCGCAGCCTCTGTCATCGGATTGCCGTCGGCGGCGAAGCTGATAATCGGATAGCCAAGGGGCTTGAAGTTCTTCTTGATGGCGGCCCTACGGATGATAGTGTACTGCTCTATCATGTCCTTGGCCTTTCTTGCGCCCGGATCCAACACGATGTCCTCGACGCCCAAGCCCTTCACCTTCTCGGATAGAGCGGTGACCGCATCCAGGCCGTCCGCCGCGACAGCGAGCGATGCCTTCTTCTCCTTCGCGATCTTGGCCATCGCCTCTGCATTATCGTTCGTCGCAGCATAGATGAGCGGCTTCTTGTCCGCGCAATGGGCTATGCCGGCCTCTATCGCAGCGGGGTTCTTGCTTACAAGGATGAGCGGCACTCCGGGCGCGGAATCCACTACTTGCTTCACGAGAGACGCGAACTTGGCCGGATCCCCGGATTCTTCCACTACGGCGATCGCCTCGACCCTGAGCTTCTGGCCCACACGGTCTATCTCGGATGACTTGACCGCCTCTATCTTCTTGGCCGCGGCCTCGCCCGCCTCGGTGTCTTTGATCGAGACCGCGAAGACGGTCGGGTTGAAGAACTTCTTCTCATGCCTGAAGAGGCATATCTCGTCGCCAATCTTCACGGCCTTGTCTCCGGTCCCAATGGTGACGGCCCTGATCGGCGGTGCAGCGGCCTCGCCCAATATCTTCTTCGCCTCCTCGGATGCGTCGGGACAGGCATCGAGGCTGGCCTGCTTGGCCGCAAGCTTCATAGCGAAGGCAAGGCACGTAGGATGCCCGCACTTCTTGCAATTCGTCTTTGGAAGATATTTGAATATCTCAACACCAGAGAGAGCCATGGTTTTTCTCCTTGTAGGGATGGAAGATTTATAAAATCGCAATAGCGCATAAGGTGAACTTCTCAACGCTCTACGCTATGACCTCTGCGTTCCTTTACATCAATTCCGAGATCAGCTCCTTAGTCTTCGCCGCGGCGCCGGGATGTCGCATGATGAGCATATCCGCTCCCGCAGCAAGCATACCAGAGGCTGTAATCACCTCCCACGCCACCGCCCTGTCCTCCAGGCTGCCCCACTCGGAGACCTCCGCCTCCGGCGCCATTGTCTCCTTCACCTTCCAGACATTCATCCCGATGTCGCAGACGATGGGTGTCTGCATCATGGGATCATTCTGAAGGAGCGCAGCCTGCCTGATGCGCTCCATGACGCTGTATGTATACTCCAGACCGTATCCCAGGGCCGAGGACATGGGATCCATAATGATCCTCTCCTTGGCGAAACCCATCTGCGTGAGAAGTATATTAAGCTGCTTTGCAAGGTTCACATCGAGCTGGCTCATTGCGATGAGCTTATGGTCGTTCGCCATAGCAGCCGCGGCCACTGTCTTGTAATTTTCCTCCATGGCCTTGCCGATTGCACAGTTTTTGCCGCGCACGGCTGCTGCGACCGCCTGCAGGACCTGGCTGTCTTTTTCCGCATGCCCGCTGCCCAGGACGATGAGCGGTATGTCCACGGCAGAGGCCACCTCCGCCGCGACCTTGGCAGCCTCTTCCGGCGACTTGTTCTGCTGGTCGGGATGGGTCCCGATGAGCCTCAGCGCGACGATATCCGCGCCTGCCGACTGACAGAGCTTCGCCCACTGAGCAGGGCTCTTACCTGCATCTCCTATCGCCTTTCTCACTGTCTCGGGCCAGTCATCCGGAGATGTGTCGGTAACCTCCAGCGCAATCGCAGGCTTGTGAGGGAAAACGCCTTCGAAGCCGAGAAAGGGAAGCGCGTTCGCACCTCCTATCGTCACGGCCTTCGGCCCGGTGCCGAGCTGGACCTCGTATATCTTTCCGCTGTATGCCTCCTTAGGGATCGCCAGTGCCATGAAAGCCTCCTTAAATCATTCTAAACCGATTATAGAAATTCAATAAGCCGGGAAACAGTCGTAATCCGCTGCAGAGGCACGAGATGTGAATTTCCGGATGTCAAAGCAATAGCTCCATGCCCGCTGCCGTCGAAAAGGCCTTTCCCTGATTCGCTGAATGCCGAAACGAAATGCATTATAGCCCTTAACTCAGCATTTCGCAATCTGCAATATCCTTTGACCTACATATCGAGATAGGAATGGGCATACATTGTCTTGCCCATGATCATCTCCACCGTCTTGACTGTATCCATCATGTCCTTGTCGAGCGGATCAATGATGGCGGCTGACAGCCCTTCGTATATCAGGAGCGCGAGGTAATTCCTGTTTATAACAGGCCTCACATGTTTGGGTGCGCCGTTTGATATGTTGGAGAGCCCGACCACCGTCTGCATAGGCGGGTCGTTGAGCTGCTGGAACATCTTGATCGCCCTGATGGCCTGCCTACCCTGGTCCTGCATGGTGCATATCTGTAGTATGAGCGGATCTAGGAAAATATTCTCCATGGGCACGCCATACTCCATGCCCCGAGCCATGATCTCGGATGCAATGACGCAGCGGTCCTCCGCATCCGCCGGGATGCTCCCCTTGCCGAGGGTGAGGGCGATTATCTTCGCATTATATTTGCCAGCAAGCTCCATCATGGGGAACCGCTCCGGCTCATTCGAAGTCGAGTTGATGAGCGGGCCGCCCCACGTATTGTTGTGGGCCTTGAGCCCTGCCTCCATGGCCTTTACGTTGGTTGTATCGAGGCACAGAGGCTTCTGGACCACCTCCTGCACCACCTTGACCGCCCAGTCCATGAGCTCAGGGCCGTTGTCCTCGGCAGGGCCGATGGAGACATCTATATAATGCGCACCTGCCTTTGCCTGGGCTACTGCGAGCTCCTGAAGGGGCTTCGGGTCGCGGCTCATGAGCGCCTCGCGCACCTTCTTTGCAATGATGCTTATCTTCTCTCCAATAACTATCATCCCTTGAGACCTCTCTGTGGTGGATTTTGATTTATTACGACCTTATCGGTCTTCAACCTGTGATTATCTTGAGCAGTTCAGCCGCCTTCTCTTCCGACAGGTCCCGCTCCCTCGCAGTCAACACCGTCTGTCTCGCAAGCTCACGATACAACGGGATCAATTGAGGGGCCCGCTCCTTCATCGCCTCTATATGCCTTTCGACTGTCTCGACATCTCCTCTTACAATCGGTCCGGTAAGGGCGTCAGGTATGCCTGCCGCTTCTATGTTTTTGAGCGTGCCCTTGATCAGCGGAAGCACAGCCTTGAGCGCCTCCGCCCTCTCAGCGCCGAGCGACTCGTAGAATCCGAGCCCATAATGAACGAGGGCCACGAAGAAATTCGATACAGCCACCGCCCCTGCATGATAGAGGGCCGCTGAGTGCTCGTCCGAGGTCCAGCCGCCCATCCTAAGCTCTTTTCCGCCGAGGGCATCTACAATCTCTCTTGCAACCTCTACCCCGCCTTCGTCCGCCTCGAGCCTGAAATAAGAACCAGGAATGTTCTCGACACCGAGCTCCATGCTCGGCACGGACTGCAGCGGATGGATCACAGCCCTGTATGCGCCCGCCGACCTTGCAAAGTCCAAAGGCTCGAGTGAGTGCGCCCCAGACATATGTACCACCAGCGCGCCCCGACCGATCGACCTGCTCTCCGCCAATTTCCTGCACGTGAGGGCTATTGCGCTGTCGGGCGTAGTGATGAATATTATATCCGCGCCTACAGCCGCCTTCCGGACGTCTATTTCAGGCCTGCCCGAGCCTATGAATCCTGCGGCCTTGGCTGCGGATGCAGCGCTTTTAGCTGCCACGGCAATTATTTTATAACCCGCCTTCGACAGAAGCCTGCCGACAGCGCCCCCCACCCGTCCTGCGCCGATGATCGAGACGGTTTTCCAGGTATTTACGATATGCCTCTACCTCGGTCCGCCCCTAAAGCGGGGCGGGATTAAAAGGGCCTTTCATTCCCTTTTGTGATCGCGGATATTGGAAGTTTCATCCGACATCCGTGGTCATATTCATGCAAGCAGCCTCTCCAGGATCTCGTAGTAGCCCTTTAGCGCCCTCGATTCTGGAGGCAGTTCGATGAGGGGCCTGCCTGCGAGGTCGAATTCGAATATCATGTCATCAGCCGGGACGAACCCCGCGAACTCGATGCCCTGCTGCTCGATCGCAGCCTTCAATGCGCCGTCCCTACCGACTCCCTCCGGGGCCCTGTTGACGATCAAGACCGGACGTTTGACATTCAACTTAAGCTCCTCTACGAGGCCGGCGATTCTTCCAGCTGTCATTACGCTCCGGACCGTGGGGTCGCTTATAATAAGGAGCAGATCGGTATCCTGCGTGGTCCGCCTGGAGAGGTGCTCTAGACCGGCTTCGTTGTCGACTACCATATAGGGATAGTTGTCTGCGAGCTTGTCCATGTACTTGCGGATGATGTTGTTCGCCGCGCAGTAGCAACCGGGTCCCTCGGGCCTGCCCATTACGAGTAGGTCGAAACCCTTCGCCTCCACGAGCGCCTGCTGTATCTGGTAGTCGAAGAGCTGCTCCATGCTCATCCCGCCCGGACGGGGCGCTGTGGACTTTATCGCATCGAGTGAGGTCTCCCGCAAGGCGCCGACAGTAGTGTGCACTCTTACGCCGAGCACCTCGTGAAGATTCGAATTGGCATCTGCATCTACGGCCAGAACAGGGCTGCGTTTTTTCTCTGTCAAATATCGGATTGCAAGGCCGGCGAGGCTCGTCTTGCCTGTACCGCCTTTTCCAGCAACTGCGATTGTAAAACCCATCAGAACCGCCAGGGTCATGGGGCAAGGATGCAGGGCCTGGAATTACCTTAAGCCGCTTACTCGACCCTTACTGCGTGACCCTTGACCCTCCTTGTTTCTCCACTCCGTATCTCTTCCTTACTTCCTCGATCTTACCGCAGGTCATCCGGCCCTCCGGACACGGCGCATATAAACAGCCGGGGCCGGCCTTTTTGAATATCGTCGGCGCGACCTGCTTCACGAGCTCCAGCATCCGCTCAGCCATCGCCCTGATCTCCCATTGTGCGCGGTTGCAGCAGCGCACCCTGAAAAAGTGCAGGAGCTCCCGGGCGTTCATGGTCACTACAATCTTAGTCTCTGCCGCATTCGGCAGCACATACCTCGCGTCCTGGTTCGCCGCCTCTCCCTTTATACCCCTTGCTTCGAGCCGCTTTAGAATCGAGGTGTAGCGGCGCTGGGACTCGGCCATGAAATCTTCGAATTCCCGCCTGGCGTCGGGGTCGGCTTTTATGCTCGGCGGGATGACATAGTCGAACTGTTCTTCCTTGACATATCTTTGGCTCTGCTGCGAGTACGAAGCCAACCGATGCCTCACCAACTGGTGAGAGCATGCCCTCGATATGCCTTCTACGCCGAACGTGAATGAGACATGCTCTATCGGAGAAAGATGTCCGATGGCAGCGAGCTTCTCTACAAAGGCCGCCTGATCCCCGGTCTCTATCTTCTGCTTCAGCTCTTCCACTCCCGACGCGCTGTAGCAGAGCTTTGCAGCCATTGCCACGACCTCTTCGGGCTCAGGCGTATGGCGCAAAAGTACGACATTCAACCCCGCTTCAGGCATCCCGCCTCCTTCTCCTTGGGCCCCTGAGCCGACATTGGAGAAGGGCGCCGAGACAGCAGGGGTTGGTAATTATAAACAGCAGCTTGTTCATGAGTCAAGACAAAATAAGAAAAGTAACAGATAATTTTTTTAATAAAATTATAAGTTTCGCATATAAAAATTCAGCCGCGTTACTTATGGTAGCGGTGCATAGAACATCCGTGTTATTTCCGGTGACTTATCTAAAACTGTGTTCGGCTGACGGAAACCTGCCTGCTTCCACCTCTTCTTTATACTCCTTCACCGCCTTTACTGCTATCTCCTTTAGACGTGCATATTGTTTGACGAATTTAGGGGTGAATCTGTCGAAAAGGCCCAAAAGGTCATGCAGCACCAGCACCTGGCCGTCGCAGTCAGGTCCTGCGCCTATGCCTATGGTAGGAATACGGAGCATTTCATGTATCTCCCTTGCGAGGCCGGCGGGAACAGCCTCGAGCACCACAGAGAAGGCGCCTGCCTCCTCCACTGCCCTTGCATCCGCCAAAAGCCTCTCTCTCGCAGCCTCGTCCTTTCCCTGCACCTTGAACCCGCCGAGCATATGCACATATTGAGGGGTAAGGCCTATATGCGCCATGACCGGTATGCCGGCATCGACTATCGCCCGGATCACAGGCGCCATCCGGCTGCCGCCCTCGAGCTTCACAGCCTCTGCGCCCGCCTCCTTGAGGAACCTGCCTGCATTCCGCACCGCCTCTTCCAGGCTGGTCTGATAAGACAAAAAGGGCATATCCCCGACTACGAGGGCGGATGACGCAGCCCGCGAGACCATTTTTGTATGATAGATCATCTCATCCATCGTAACCGGAAGGGTGCTCGATATGCCCTGCACGACCATGGCGAGGGAGTCGCCCACGAGGATCATGTCTATGCCAGCCTGATCCACTATCTGGGCCGTAGGAAAGTCATAGGCCGTGAGCATCGTGATCTTTTTGCCTTCCGACTTCTTCTTGTATATATCGGGGATGGTAATCTTGGACATAATGGCCGCTCCTACTTTTCTATCGCCTTTATAACCTGTTTTATGACCTTAGGATGGAGCGTATTTCCTGCATGAAATGGGATCACGATTCTTTCTCCATTTTTGAAGTATATTCTGTGGCTCTCCTTGCTCCGCAGAAGAGAGAAGCCCGCCTTCAATAACATCTTTTCAGCTTCCCGGGGTCCAGTCGCAATGTCTTAGGCAACCTTTACCTCTAGGACGTGGTAAGTATCTCCCTGCTCAGAGCCTCTTTAATCTCCTGTTCCGAGAGAGTCTCTATATAGAGCTCAATGGCCTCTCTTATATTAGCCATGACCTCTTCGAAGGCATCTCCCTGCGATGACAGTCCTCGAGCTCCGGGCAATAGGCATAATAGCCATGCTCATCCTTTTCTATAAATTATGCTGACTTTATATGACACATCGCCCTCCTGCCCTACGCCTCGGTCTCGTGTTGATTCCATTACACCTGCGGCCTGGGATATAATCCAGCCTGCTTAACTATATCGGATATCGCCGACTCCCACTCGATGGCCTGTATATGCACACCACGCACACCAGGCGTCTCCAGGGCCTGATGAATGAGCTCTATGGCGATCTTGACGCCTTCCTGCTCCTGAAGCTCCTTTGCCTTCTTCTTGTCGTCTCCTGCAGCCTCCTTCGCCTTGTTCATGCGGTCTATGAGAGGCTTCGGCACGGAGACGCCCGCCACAGAGGAGTCCATGTATTTAAGCATCATGGCGCTCTTGGGCACGATGATCCCTGCCAGTATAGCCGTCCTCTCATGGAGCCCCATGTTCCTGATCTTGGCCATCTGCTCTCTGAACAAGGCCATATCGTATATGCCCTGGGTCTGGATGAAGTCAGCGCCTGCGTTCACCTTTTTGAGCAGATTTATCGGCCTGAAGTCGATGGGGTCTCCCATCGGCGTCCATGATGCGCCGATGAAGAACTTCGGCGCCGCCTCGAGCGGATCTCCGCCTTCCTGCTTGCCCTCGTCACGCATCTTCTTAAGCACTCCCACGAGCTGGCATGTATCCAGGTCATACACATTCTTCGCGCCTGGATGGCCCTTGAGCCTACCTGCTGCGCTGAATTTCTGATGGTCCCCTGCAAGGCAGAGGCAATTCTTGATCCCGAGCGCTGCTGCGCCCAGGAGATCCGCCTGTATGGCTATGCGGTTCCTGTCCCGGCATGTCATCTGCATCACCGGCTCAAGCCCCTGCTGGAGCGCGATTGCAGCCGCTGCGATGGATGATATGCGCACCACAGCGGTCTGGCAGTCCGTGATGTTCGCCGCATCGCAATAACCTTTGAGCATCTGAGCCTTTTTTACGACCTCGTGGCCGTCCGCGCTCATGGGCGGTCCCAGCTCCGCGGTAACAGCGGGTTTTCCGCTCGCAATGACTTTTTCGAGATTGCTTCCGCTTTTCATTGATTCCTCCAAGCTTGAAATCTTTGGACGCAGATTTTCGCAGATGCATGCAGATTAAGCGTTCTTCTTTACGCTCAATTCAATAGATTTATCTGCGTAGCGCGAAGCGCTCTGCATTTATCCGCCCCCAAAGGATTCTGATTATTTCCCTGCTTTGGCCTCTTCCTTCTCCTCGTACTCCCGAATGTGCTCCAGCGAGATGCGTCTCGGCCCGCCGTCCCTTGATGTCGCCCAGTTCCTCGGTGGTTGGATCTCAACGAGTTTTTCGAGCCGGCCGAGCTTCTTCATGCGCTCCACGATCAGATACCAGGCGCAGTCGATGTCGTTAGAGATCTCGCACTTGCCTTTGTTCGTGCCGCCGCACGGCCCGTTCAGAAGTGTCTTTGCGCAGCGGGCGATCGGGCATATGCCCCCTGTGAGATGGAGTATGCAGTCCCCGCAGCCCGCGCAGAGCTCCTTGAACACCCCGGGCGCCTCCACTGCTCCGTAGAACGATGTGTTGATGCCCGGATACACGGGGATCGTTCCTGTCCTGTCGGACAGGAAGTTCACGCCGACTCCGCAGGCTGTCGAAAGGATAAGGTCATATTTCTTGATCTCGTCCATCACAGGCTCGAAATACTCAGGCTCGCAGTGGCGCATCACGGCAAGATGGCTCACCGTCATCTCAACGCCCTCCTGCGAGGCCTTCATCCTCAAAAGAGATGCTATGGTTTCGGCCTCCTTCTCGCCGCCCGCATGGCATATGGCCACGCAGGTATTGCACCCGAACACCAGGACCTTCTTATAGTCCTTTACCATATTCCAGATTTCATCGATTGGTTTTTGCGATCCGACGATCATAGCAAGTTGCTCCTTTACATCATATCAGTTAGCTATCAAACGAACACCATCATTTTGACAGACTATGCGTAATCCATAGCATTTTAATCTTCTCCCAGCTCAGCCCTTAATTGGTTTCTCATATCAAGCAAACCTTCGCCCGTTTTAATCCACTTCTCACCATCTTTTGTCCAGCCTTCCCAAGACATTGCACGGCCCTTGCCGTCAGGATAATTACAATCCTCTTGCCCCCATATCCACTTATAGGCCTTCAATATTAGCTCAAGAGGCTCACCAGTGACGTTGGCCAATTTAATAGCGCCTATTACTTCATCTGGCTCCTCGCCGTTATAAACCTTTTCAAGAGCATTTAGCACTTTTAATGCGTCGCGCGGTTCTGCAGCCCTTTTATCTTCTATATCGGTCCGTATATCTTTATGTGAAATCAGCCAAAGAGTTGAATCTCTTGGATTGAATATCCAAACCATGAAATCTTCGCGGATGACTTTACCGAAAACAAATTTGCCGCCAGGCTTAGTTATAACAATTTTTCTACCATCTGATAATTCTTCAACTTCGTAACCTCTATAGTGAATGTCTTCGAGTATTTTTCTGAATTCATTACAAGGCCTATTTGTAATTTTCAAATTTATTAAATCGATCTTATGCTGATATATATTTTTCTTTTTTGTCATAACACCTGCATCATCGTCTTAAAGACCGAGAATGATTTTTACGAAACCAGTCCGCGCATAGAACGCCCGACTTGTGCTCCCGTGTCCAGGGCCTTTCGTTCTTGGCTGAACAAGCTTTCCCATGTGCCCAGTTAATGCCTGAAAACCTTTCGTTCGTATTGTTCGTCTGACTTCTTCATAGTCTTTCTTGACCATCTCATAAAGGTCGCCTTGTAAATCAAAAGTGCTCACTTTGAACAAAATAGACTCGGGCTCTTCTTGGCTAACAAAAATGCGTCCGCAAATTATTATGCTGCGCAGCTTTGCCAGCAGGTGGCTATCTTCAAAGGGTCGGCTAAGAACATCCTGCGCGTTTATCATCGTTATCTGCATCGTCTCTTTTGGCACAATACTTCCATCACGCTTTCTTTTCAAAGAAACGAGCTTGAGCTCCCACGATCCAGCATTGGGGTTTTGTGAGCTATTCAAAGGTAATCCAATTGCTGTTTCGATTGTCTGCTCCGCCCAACCTTTGTTCGGCCTCCCATCCTTAAAAACAGTGATCCCAAATTTATCGGCAAGTGGCCTGAGATCCTTCCCCTCAAGCTTCTTCAGCTTTCGCAATGCTTCACTTCGAATCATACGGCAAGCCCTTCTTGTGGCATAGCTGCATATTTACCAAAGAAAGACGGCCTCTTAAGAGTATCTTTGAGCCTCTTTTTTGAAAGCTGCAAGAACTCCCCTTCCATATCGATTCCGACGAACTTTCTTTTCAACTGAACAGCGGCGACGCCCGTCGTGGAACTTCCTGTAAACGGGTCGAGGACGAGGTCTCCTTCTTGCGTTGACGCCAATATTATTCTCATTAGCAATTCGACCGGCTTTTGAGTAGGGTGCTTGCCAAATCGTTTCTCTTCACTTAATGGTGCTGAAATTTCCCACACGTTTCGCATCTGTTTTCCGCGGTTCATTGCTTTCATTAGCTGATAATTGAAATAGTGTTTGCTTTTTTCATTTTTCGCTGCCCACAGAATTATCTCAGTTGAATGAGTGAAGTAACGACACGAAAGATTCGGCGGTGCATTTCGCTTGAACCAGACTATGTCATTGAGAATTTTGTAGCCCAACTCCTGCATAGCAAAGCCGACAGAATAAATTATATGAGTGGTTCCTGAAACCCAAATCGTGCCATTAGGCTTTAAAACACGCTGACAGGCTCTAAGCCATTCGAGAGTAAATTTATGGTTCTCTTGTACACCTCGTGATTTATCCCACATCCCTTTGTTTACAGAAACCATCTTGCCTGCGTGACAGGTAATACCGCCATTAGAAAGAAAATATGGCGGATCTGCAAAAATCATGTCTACGCTGTCCTCTTTTGCTTGCTTCAATATTTCGATGCAATCCCCCTTTAACAACCTTACAAAATGTTCTGGGTTATCGTAATAAACACTAAACGGCCTCTTCTTTCCATACTCTGCCGTTGCCTCGGAAATATAAAACTCTATTGGGCTTTCTGATACTTTGTAAGGCAAGATTTTCCCTGTCGGTTTCACGTTATGCTTTTTCTTTTTGGTAACCATTATCGTTATCTCGCCTCTTTTTGAACGATTACATCAATATACTTCAAACACAACTGCTTCGCTACCTTCAACCGATGCTGTCCGTCCAACAGATAATTTTGTTCATTCACTAAAACCGGCATCCATAATTCTTGATCGAAATTTACAAGCATATCGAGAACCTGTTTGTAGTCGATTTCATTCCGGAAGTCAAACAGGTTCTTGTCTATTTTTATCGTGTCTATAGACACCTTGTCTTTCGACGTCCACATGCCGGCACGAGCTGGATTGTCGTACATGTCTTTCCAATGCTGCGGCGAGGGGATGTATTCTTTTCTTCTACCCATAGTAATGGATGCGGTTAAAGCATCGTACCCAAGGAAATCACTTCCGGCGAAACACCGTCACGCCGTTCTCGAGAACTTCCCGCGCGAAGCCCTGCCTTTTCCGGATCTGCGCAGGCGTCAACCCAATCGGCTCGAGAGGCTCTCTGACTCTATGGTGCGCCTTGCTCAAAAGCCTTTGTCGCTCAAGGATGTCGAGCTTTTCGAACGCCCGCGAGACCACTGCCACATCGATGTCGCTGTAGTCCTTCGCGCATCCTTTTGCATACGACCCATACAAGATGACCTGCGACACTTCTACGCCGAGATGCAGTTTTGATGTCATAATTCGATAACTCAACCCAGTTAGCTATGGTCTTTACTGTTTTCGGCATATTCTCTCAGAATCGATCGGCTCCGTTTAAGGACCGTGACCCCCTTTCGACAACCGTGCGGGCTAACCCGTGATATTTTGCGCTGCCGATCTTATTAGGATCGCCGAGAAATATCTTCTTGTCCACTGCCTTGAGCGCCCGCAGCCGCTCAACGGCCCTGCGCAGCTCCGAAATCAGCTTCGCGATCTTGTCCTGGTTATACCGGGGCATGCGCAATCTCCCGCAGATATTCCTCGCGAAGATGCCGGAAGTCGAAGTACTCCTTGCAGAGACGGCCTTCAAAATCCGCCCTGAGGGAAGGATCCTTGTCAACCAGGACCTCGCCGCCTTTCAAAACATTATAGACAAACGTGAGCGGCGCATGATTGATGACCCGAACATCCACGGGCATGGAGGTCAGCGTCTCCAACGCAGATTCGAGTTCCATCTCAAGCTCGAGAGGCTTTTTCCCGCCAGTATCAGAGACAAAGACCGCGACGTCGATATCACGGAAATCTCCGGCGCCGAAAGAGCCGAAGACATATGCGAAAACAATCTGCTCGCTTGACAGCAGCCGCTCCGCGATCTTCCTGCGCAGAATCTTCTTCTCTTCTTCCGAAATATGTATAGCCTGCCGAAGCGCCATATTTATTTCGCCCTCATCCCCATCTTCTTCACCCGCTCCGAGAACTCCGCACACACCGCCGCGTAGGGGTTCCCGCCATTGCCGTGCGAGGCGGAGAGGAGCCCGAGTCGGCCTTTCTCGATCCCGAGCGCTCCAAGCAGGTCCTGTGCACGCCTCACCCTGGCGTTCACCCGAGGCGCGATGTCGCGGTGCGCCCCTCAGTGCCCGCTCAGGGTCAGGTCTTGAATCTTGACGTTTTCGAGAAAGGCTAAGCGGGGTTTCATCTGAAATTATCCATCACGCCGTTATCAGTTCCAACTTCTCCTTCGTCTCGGACGGCAACCGTACCGGAGCGAAATATTTTTCCGGATACAGATAGTCTTCGCCCGATTCATCGATCACCCGTACCTGGTGGTGTTTCTCTGCTTCGCGATCAGTCAATACTTCATAAATTTTTCTGATCTCTAACGACGCTTCATATCCACGATTCTCAACGCAAATCATAAAATGTTTTTTCATAACCGCCTCGTTTACAGATACCGCTTGATCTTCATTTCCTTCTTTCCAATCCCATGTCCTTCATACCAGTGCACTTCAGCCTCAAGGACCGCGCCATCTTCCTATGTTACTTTGCAAATTCCCTTCAATTTTCTCCAATTTGCTTTGCCATATACCTTATTCAGTCGATTTAAATTCTTTATACCTCGCCCCACGGCGATGGTCTCAATATCCCTTATCTCTCCCTTGACTTTGAAATTCATGGATGTTTAAAACAACTCCCATAACCTGTTTACTTCGTCCTCATCCCTATCCTTTTGATGCGCTCCGAAAACTCGGCACACTCCGCCGCATAGGGATTCCCGTCGTTGCCGGGCGCGGCGGAAAGCAGCTCGATGCGGCCGGGTTCGATCTTGAGCGCGCCGAGCAAATCCTGCGCCCGCTTCACCCTGGCGTTCACCCGAGGCGCAACGTCCCGGTACTTGCATGTCCCGCTGTCGCAGCGGACTACGGCCACGCCGTCCGCGCCTGATTCGAACGCCTTCAAGATGTCTAGCACGTCCACGCGGCTGATACAGTGCACCGGCATCGCTTTCACGTTCTTAGGAACATCGAAGCCGCGCACCCCGACATGGTGCGTGCACATGAAAGCGACGATTACCGGCTCCTGCCGCCCCGGGTCTGCCATACCGATGACCGACGGCATTTTGTCCCGATACTCCCGGACGTCGTAGCTCAGCATGCTGATGGCCTCCGCCGGGCATTCAGCCGCGCAGAGGCCGCAGGCCTGGCAGTACTCCGGCCTGATCTCGGATACAGAGGTGACAACAGGAGCGCCGTAGGGGCAGATGCGCATGCAGGTCAGGCATGCCATGCACTTTTTCGCATCCACTACCGCGCCACCTCCGCACCCCCTGCACCTGCCCGCCTCGGCGAGCGCCTCGGCCTCGTCATAGCCTATCTCGAAGTGGAGCATGCTGTCGCAGCGGGCCTCTGGAGGAAGATGCCGGATCTTTCTGCGAGGCTCCTTGATAATCTTTTCCGCAACCTCGGGAGGAAGCGGTGCTATCTTCTCTTTTTCCTGGGCAGGCAGCCTGCCCTCTATCCTCTCGCCCTGGCAATAGAGATGAATAGCTAGGGCCGCTCGATGTCCGTTTGCAACAGCCGCTATCGCAGAGCCCGGCCCGGTCACGACCTCGCCCGCCAGAAATACGCCCTTCATACTGCTCATCTGGGTTTCGGGATTCCACTCCACCCTGCCGCGCTCATCCACCTTCACAGGGGTGCCCTTGAGAAAGGAAAGGTCCGCCGTCTGACCGATGGTGATGATGATGGTGTCTGCCTCGATCACCTTTGTCACTGTCTCGTCATACGCCGGATTGAACCTGCCGTTCGTATCGAAGACAGACAAGACCTTCTTCACCTCGAGGCCCAGCACCCTCTCCCCCTCACGCTTTACGGTCTTCGGACCCCATCTATGATTGATCTTTACGCCCTCTTCGAGGGCCTCGTCCACCTCCCACTTCCATGCAGGCATCTCCTCCGCGCTCTCGAGGCAGACCATAGAGACGTCCTTGACGCCGAGCCTCCTCGCGGTGCGGGCAACGTCCATGGCCACGTTTCCTCCGCCGATGACCAGGACCTTGCTCCCGAGCTTAGGCCTTCTGCCGAACGCGACGTCCTCGAGAAACGGAATGGCCAAAAGCACGCCGGGACCGTCCACTCCCGGAATGGGGAGCGACCTACTTCTGGAAAGACCGGTCGCGATCAGGACCGCATCATGCTTCTTCGCGAGACTATCGAGCCCCGCATCCCTGCCGACCTCGAAGTTCGTCTTCACCTCTACGCCCATCGAGACGATGTCATCGATGTCTTCCTTGAGCACCTCGCGAGGGAGGCGATATGGCGGGATCGCAGAGGCGAGCATGCCGCCCGGGACAGGATGGCGCTCGTAGAGCGTGACATTGTAGCCTAACGCCGCCAGGTCCCGAGCCGCGGTCAGGCCCGAAGGCCCGGAGCCTATGATCCCGATGCTCTTGCCGCGCGTCTTTTGGACGAGCCTTCGTTTCGACCTGCGGTAGTCGAGAGACCTTTCTATGGCGAATCTCTTGAGATGCCGGATGGCGAGAGGCTCGTCCACCCCGCATCTGCGGCAGGCCTGTTCGCAGGGATGATGGCAGATCATGGAGCAGACCGAGGCGATGGGATTAGGGGCTGTAATCACATCGAAGGCCTCGTTGTACCGCCCCTGGGAGATGAACCAGACATAGGCCTGGACATCGGTATGAGCAGGGCAGGCGGCCCTGCAAGGGGAGTATGGCCGTGTCTCTTTCATATCCGCGCTGTAAGATCTGTATGATTGTATCTCTGTCCTTGTCTCTGGCATCCAACACTCCTGCTATGAAAAAATCCCGATCCAATCCTGAATCTGTCTCGGATCGGCATGTATTCTCTGATCAATCCCTCTTCGCGAGCAATTCGAGCATTTCTTCCCTTGTTGACTGCTTGGCTCGGAAGATGCCGCGCACCGCGGATGTTATCACGCGCGCACCCGGCTTCTTCACGCCCCGCATGCTCATGCAGAGGTGCTCGGCGTCTATCACCACCATCGCGCCCCTCGGCTTGAGCCTGTTCATGATCAGGTCCGCGAACTGGGCGGTGAGCCTCTCTTGCACCTGAGGACGCTTGGCAAAGACCTCGAGCGCCTTGGCAAGGCCGCTGATACCCACAATCTTGCCCGCCGCGGGAATATATGCGATATGGGCCCTGCCGAAGAAGGGGAGAAGATGGTGTTCGCATACAGAGTAGAAGGGGATGTCCCTGATCATCACCATCTCGTCGTGGCTTTCACCCTCCATGGGCCGCAAGAGCTCTGAGGTGTCTGCGGAGATGCCGGAGAATATCTCCTCGTACATCTCGGCCACCCGTCGCGGTGTGCTCTTTAGACCCGACCTCTCAGGGTCTTCTCCTATGCCCTCGATGATCAGCCGAACTCCTTTTTCGATCTTCTTGATGTCCATCGATGTCCACGAACCTCGCTTGGGGCATAGCGCATGGCGCAAAGCGTAAACGCCTTTACCCGTCCCTCTCTGCTCTATGCACTCTGCACCGTTATGACCCTCTTCTCCGTCACGATCTTTTTGACCGGCACATCATGAGGGCCTGCCGGAACTTCCGGCGCTATCTGGAGTTCGAAGGCCAGGCCTACAGTCATGCCGTCATATCCGGCGAGAAGTCTGTCATAATACCCTGCGCCGTATCCCAGCCTGTTTCCCTTCTCATCGAACACAGAGCCCGGCACAATGACGAGATCGATATCATCCATCCTCGCGGCTATGCCGGTATTCGGCTCAGGGATGCCCCATGCCCCGGGCTCCACATCCTTGTCGAAATCCTTGATCTCGAAGAGCGACAGCCCCTTGCCCTTCACCTTCGGGAGAAAGACCCTCTTGCCGGACTTCAGCGCCCTGCGGATCATGTCCCATGTCTTCACCTCGCTCCGAAACGAGGCATAGAACATCACCGCCCGGGCGTCCCGAAACTCTGGCAGGGAAAACAGCCTCTCTTCTATACTCCGGCTCTTCGCCTTCCTCTCGCCTGAAGAGAGCTTGAACCTTTCGCTAAGAATCCGCTGCCTAAGAGAGTCTTTCGCACGAGGCCTTGTGATGGCGCCTTCGGTAAATGCACCTGTGTCGCCTATGTCAGTCACCCACCTTTTTTATGCAATCAAGGGCCGCTTTGATCCTTGCCGCATCTTCGCGCGCCATAGGAGACGAGTCATAAGGAGAGCGGCCTTCGAGATCCGCCTGGACGATCTCGTCCGACCATCTCATGAACCCCAGAAACTTCATGCCCTGGAGCTGCGATTCGAGAAATCTCCTATCGGAGTCCCTCTGTATCTTGTTGCCGACCACATACACATCCCTCACACCCAGCCCTCGGCCGAGGGACTCTATCTGCCTGGCTGTTTGGATGCTCCTCTGGCCCGGTTCCACCACGACGATGAATGCGTCCACCCCTGCCGTGGTACCGCGCGTCAAGTGTTCTATGCCCGCCTCCATATCGAGGATCACCACTTCATCGCGCTTCAGGATAAGGTGGCTTATGAGCCTGCGCAATAGAACGTTCTCGGGACAGTAGCAGCCGGCGCCCGCCTCCTTAGACTTCCCTACGACAAGGAGCTTCACGCCCTCGTGTGTCACGCTGTAAGATTCAGGGATGTCGTCGACCTTCGGGTTCATCCGGAACACGCCACCTGGCGAACCCGGCCTCGCACCTGTGCGCTCTTCTATGAGGTCTGCCTGCTCTGCAAGCGGCAGGGCCTTTGCCGCCTTCTCAGGAGAGATGCCGAGCGCGGAGGCGAGGTTCGCATCCGGGTCCGCGTCCACTGCAAGGACCTTTCGGCCCTCTGCCGCATAGAGCCTTGCAAGCAGCCCTGCAAGAGAAGTCTTCCCGACACCGCCCTTGCCTGTAATCGCTATTTTCATCTGAAAATCCGCTTTCCATGACCCCGAACATCGACAGGGAAATATCCAAAATAAGGAAGGGTGATGACCCTGCAACCACATGCCGCCGGTTTTTGAGCCCTCTTCAGCGAACAATGCATGAATGCGCAGCCGCGCAGAAACCCCTTGGAATGTCAAAATAACATCTGTTTAGATGAGGTGTCAAGGACTTTTTGCGACAGGTGAATGGTTGTTGTCGGCGGCTCGACGGCATTAAATGAAGGGTAAAGGGTCTCTACTCGACTAAACCCGCTTGAGTAACTCATTCGCCATTTCATGGAGCGGCACGACCTTGTCCACCACCCCTTCTTCAATGGCGGACTTAGGCATGCCGAAGACTATGCAGGTCTCTTCGCTCTCTGCAATGGTCATCCCGCCTGCTTCTTTGATTGCCTTCATCCCCCTGGCCCCGTCGCTGCCCATGCCGGTGAGAAGTACTCCCAGCACCTGGCTGCCGCAGGCCTTTGCCGCCGACTCCATCATGATGTCCACAGAGGGCCTGTGAAGAGAGTCCGAGGGCTTATCGCTCAGATGAACGGTATATTTCGAATTCCTTTTTTTGAGATAAAAATGCCTGCCAGCAGGTGCAACAAGCACCCTGCCGGGCCGGAGCAGGTCTCCCTCTTCGGCTTCTGAGACCTCGAGCCTGCTCTGGCTGTTGAGCCTCTCTGCAAGGGTGCGGGTGAAGCCCGGCGGCATGTGTTGAACAATGACGACCCCGGCTGGAAAGTCCGCAGGCAGCCTGGGTATGATGCTCTGAAGCGCGGGCGGACCGCCTGTCGAGGTGCCTATGGCGACCACATCCACGCGGCCTGTCTTCGTGCGCACGGGTCCCGATAGACTTGTTGCCTGCTCGGCCTGCAAGCCTGCTCCGGCTGCGCTCGACTGGCTCGCCTTCACCTTCTCTACATCTACGCCTGCTATGGTGCGGACTTTGTCGATGAGCTCGTTCCCGAGGAGCGTGATGTCCATCGCGGATTCCGCACGCGCCTTGTCTATGAAATCCACCGCACCGAGCTCTAGCGCACGGATCGTGGTTTCAGCCCCTTCCCTCGTGAGCGAGGATAGCATGAGCACACGGGTGGGAGACTCCCGCATGATCCGTTCGAGGGCCGTGAGGCCGTCCATACCCGCCATCTGGACATCCATGGTGATCACATCCGGTCTCAGAAGCGCCGCCTTCTGGACGGCCTCGCGGCCGTCCGTCGCTGTGTCCACGACTTCTATGTCCGGCGCAAGAGAGAGCATGCGCATGACGGCCTTGCGTACAAATACTGAATCATCTACTATGAGCACCCTGATCTTTTTCATTTTTCGGATTGCAGCGCCCTCCACCGACACAGTCGGTCCCGAATTTTACGCCTTTTGATATACGACCGCACCTTCGAGCCTGAGAGGGACAAAATCGGTGTTCACCCTGCAGAGAGACTCCGAGTGTCCCAAGAGGAGATAGCCGTTCGGCCTGAGCAGTCCATAGAGATTGTGGGCTGCACGTTCCACAGAGCGGTCAGAAAAATATATGAGTACATTCCTGCAGAGAATTACATCGAAAGCGCCCAGGCCGGCAGGCGGCTCGAGGAGGTTGCCGTGCTTGAAGCTCACGGCGTTTTTTATCTGTTCATCGAGCACGAACCAGTCACCGTCCGTGGTGAAGTATTTCTTCTCGAGTCCGTTCAGCGACGCCCTGAAAGAGCGTGCAGAATATCTGGCCTTGACCGCCGCATCAAGTGCCCCTGTGTCTATGTCCATGCCGATGACCTCATATGTGCAGCCTGTCTTGCGAAGACCGGATTCCTCGAGCAGTATGGCCGCTGTATAGGCCTCTTCTCCGCTCGAGCATCCCGCCGAGAGCACCCTTATCGCCCGTTCGCCGGTCCCGCTCTTCCTCCTGAAGATATTTGGAAGAAGGGACTGGACGAATGCCTTCAGTTGCTCTATCTCTCTGAAGAAATATGTCTCGTTGTTCATAAGCTGCGCTGCAATGCGATGCAGATCCTCGCTGCCCCCCTTTGTTACGAGATATCTGTAGTATTCTCCGAGCGAGCGGAATCCAGCGGATACTGAAAGCGGTGAGAGCCTGTGATAGAGCACATTCAGCCGCTCTTCGTCATAATGGAGCCCCAACCTATCGGATATGTAATCGCGCAGGGCCATCGTGTCAGAGAGGTTGAACACGAACGGCGCTGGCTGTGTAGATGTAAGCGTCTTGTACGCCTCGAGCGCCTTTCTTTCCGCCTCATATGCCGCACCCGTTACGTCCGACAGCATCTTTGCAATGGCCTGTCTGGCGTCGTCCGAATCGAATTTGGCAAGCGCCAGGGCCGCTTCCATACGCACTTCTTCAGACGGATCTGACAAAAAGGGCAGGACGGCCTTCATGGCCTTCTCGGTGCCGATCCCGGAGAGCGCAGAGACAGCGGCCCGCCTCACGAGCGGGTCGGAATCCCCTGCATACGACATCAGGGCATCGAGCGCATCTTCTCCGCCGATCGCCGCTATCGCCTCGAGTGCATCTTCTCTCAGGTCCCTGTCTGCGATAAGATCCGCGATGAGAGGCACTGCGCTGCGGACCATGCCGGCGCCGAGGACTATCACTGCATTCCTCTTCGCCTTGAGGCTGTCGGACTTAAGGGTCTCGATGAGCAGCCTTTGGGCCTTTTCGGAAAGCCCGATTGACACGGGCATTCCGGTATTGCGTGATGCTATCGTCGCGACCGCATCGAGCGCCCACTCCCTCAAAGATTCTTCGTCGTCTTCGAGAAATCTGGTGAGTGGCCCGATCGCAGCCGGATCGCCTATCTTCCCCAGCGCCTGGATCGCGGGCACATTCGCGCCTGGCATATCGAGGAGCGAGATCAGCGGAGCAACAGCCCTCCTATCCCCGAGCTCGCCGAGCGCTACTGCAGCGGGAAACTGGAGCCACATGTCGCCCTGGAGCGCTTCTATGAGAGCGGGCACGGCCCTTTTATCCTTTATCTGGCCCAGGGCCTCCGAGGCCGCGTGCTTGACGTTGAGATCAGGATCAGCCAGAGACTCGATCAGGGGCTGCACCGCATCGGGATCCCTCATCCGCCCGAGCATCACGGCGCTGAAGGTGCGGACCTCTTCGTTCTCGTCCTTCAGAAGCCCTATGATCCTCGGTAGAGAGCGTTTACCGAGCCCGACGTATATCTCCATCGCCGCGTTCCTAAGGCCGGCATTCTCGTTGTCGCGCAGGCAGCGTTCGAGTTCCGGGAAGATGATTTCGTCCGGAGCACCTCTAAATATGGAGGTTATCTTTTCCTTGCCCTGCCATCCCTGTTCATAGAACATTGACATGAGCATGGAGAAATCCCCGGCCTCCGCCGCCCTATCTGCTGCGTCCAGCCATTCGGGAAAATTCCGCTTCTTCGTCTCGATGCATATCGTGCCTGAATCGAGCATCATACTAGTCCTCTGTCTTTCTGTAGAATATACAGGAACCCCTGTCTATTATCTCGAGATTATGACGGTAGAGATGGAGCACCTCGCCTTCCCCGGTGAAGAGATATCCGCCGGGCCTCAGACACCTCGCAAGGCCGTCGACGAGCCGCTGTTGGGCGGCCAAATCGAAATAAATCATCACATTCCTGCAGAAGATTATGTCGAAAAAGTTCCGGTACGCCGCCGTCTCGTCGAGGTATCTCAAGTTGAATACCCTGAATTCCATGATCTCGCGGACCTCGTCGTTGACCATTATGCTGTCGGCGGATGAGATCTGGAAGAACTTCTCGATGAACCTCGGCGGCATCTTGCCGAGCCGCATCGTGTCGTATCGTCCGATACGCGCGATCTCGAGAACTTCGGCATTGATGTCCGTGGCTATCACCTTCATGTCCCAGGCCTTTGGATAGTGGATCGTATCCAGTATCTGCATGGCGAGCGAGTACGCCTCCTGGCCTGTGGCGCAGCCCGCAGACCAGGCGCGGAGCCTCATGCGGTATGTCTCGCCCCTGGCGAGGGCGCTCATGGCCGTCCTGCCCTCGCGGTCTATTATCTCCGGCAGAACGGTATCCGCAAGAACTTCGAACTGCTCAGGCATGCGGAAAAAATACGTCTCCTTAGTGGTGATCAAGGATATAAGCAGCCAGAATTCGGAATCATCCGTTGTAAGTGCCCGATAGTACTCATCGAGCGAGCAAAAGCCGCCTTCTTCTATTCTCTGTGCAAGCCAGCGTCTGAGCTGTATCTCGCGGCTCTCCAGGAAAGAGAGGTGGCTCCTCTCGTATATCAAATTCTTTATCTTCTCTATGGCAGCCTCGTCGAAGTTCATCGCCCATTTACGGCCTGCCTCTATCATCGTCCCGCCGGCAAACATCACTCCTTAAAGTTCTCCACATTCTGCATGAGGTTTTTGGCCATATCGACAAGCTCCTCCGATGCCTTTGACATCTGCTCCACCGCCGCAAGGTTCTCCTTGGCG
>JBBIMH010000014.1:0-97515 GCA_037444505.1 Nitrospirota bacterium
TATTCACGATGAGAAAGCCCGCTTGCACGAGCGGCTGCCGCAACTGGCGCAAGAAGTGGCGCAAAGGAGTCGGCGAAAAGGTATTTCTCTAGATTCATTCATCGTTTCCGCTACGCCCTATGACGAACTCTATCAGCGCTACTATGATGGCACATGGGATCGGGCAAAGTACGCCGAAAAGCACATCCTCTTTCAAGAACGCAGTGAGGATTATGATTACATTAAATTGTTATTGGCGGGCAGCTAACCAATATTTGCACCCGTCGCCGCTCCGTTTCGCTTTAACGTGCAGCTGAACAGGAGCGTTATGCATCAAAGGATGTGATGGCAAATTGAATTATGACAAGCAGATACATCTTTCGGTCTTGTCAAATTTTAAGTTGAAATTAGTCTGCGCAGCTATCCCCATTCGACAAAGACTTTTTGTTCATTGATGGCCGACGAACAGCATCTCCGGTCCTCTCTCTATAAACCAGCCATTTCTATTTTGGATTGACGAGTTTCCACTATTTCATTGACTTTCGATGCCCTGAAATGGTATAAAGCCCAGCCTCGGAAGCGATATTACGTATTTCGTACGAAAGTCGGGTGGCGGCGTAGCAGCGATCCTTAGGTATCGCTTTATGCAATAGCCTCGATTAACGATGGGATTATGAAACGGACTGATCTGAGAAACATAGCCATCATCGCACATGTGGACCACGGCAAGACCACGCTTGTTGACGGTCTGCTGAGGCAGAGCGGTACGTTCCGCGACAACGAGAGGGTGATGGAGCGCGTGATGGACAATATCGACCTCGAGCGCGAGCGCGGCATCACGATCATGGCGAAGAACACCGCCGTGCGCTATAACGGCATAAAGATAAACATAGTGGATACGCCCGGCCATGCGGACTTCGGCGGAGAGGTAGAGCGCACGCTCAAGATGGTTGACGGCGTTCTGCTCCTTGTGGACGCATCCGAAGGGCCGCTCCCGCAGACGCGCTTCGTGCTCAAGAAGGCGCTGGAACTCGGGCTTCCGCCCATCGTGGTAATCAACAAGATAGACAGACCGGACGCGCGGATCAGCGATGTGCTGAACGAGATATACGATCTCTTCATAGACCTGGATGCGACGGAGAGCCAGCTCGACTTCCCGATAGTCTATACGAATGCAAAGGATGGCATCGCCGTCCTATCCCCTGAGGAAGAGGGCAAGGACCTCCGGCCGCTATTCGAGATGATCGTGAAGAGCATACCGCCGCCGGAGGGCGACGAGACCGCTCCACTCCAGATACTGGTCGCTAACATAGACTACAACGACTATGTGGGCAGACTCGCGATAGGAAGGGTTTTCAACGGTACCGTGAAGGTGGCGGATCAAATAGGTGTAGTCACGCAGGACGGCGCCATGCTCAAGACGAAGGTCACATCTCTCTATGAGTTCCAGGGACTCAAGAGGGTGGATGCGGAGAAAGCGACCGTCGGCGACATCGTCGCCCTGGCAGGCGTGGAGGGCGTCAATATAGGAGACACGATCACAAGCCCTGAGACGCCGCGGGCATTGCCCAGGATCGCGGTGGATGAGCCAACGATATCGATGGTTTTTTCCATCAACAATTCCCCATTCGCCGGCAAGGAGGGGAAATTCGTCACCTCCCGGCATCTGCGAGAGAGGCTCGAAAAAGAGCTCCTATACAATGTCGCGATAAGGATGGAGCCTCTCGAGGCCACGGACAGCTTCAAGGTACTAGGCAGGGGAGAGCTTCAGCTCGCGATCTTGATAGAGATGATGCGGCGCGAGGGATATGAGCTCTCCGTGTCTCAGCCCGAAACAGTCACAAAGACGATAGACGGCAAGGTGTACGAGCCCATGGAGCTCCTCGTCATAGACTGTCCCGAAGAATTCATAGGCGTAGTGACGCAGAAGCTCGGCGCCAGGAAGGGCAGAATGATGAAGATGACGAACCACGGCCATGGAAGGGTGAGGCTGGAGTTCCGCATCTCATCCCGCGGTCTTATCGGGTTCAGATCTGAGTTTTTGACCGATACCAAGGGCAGCGGGCTCCTCAATCACATGTTCGATGGATACGAGCCCTGGCAGGGGCCCATATCCCGTCGCGCAACAGGCGCTCTCGTGGCGGACCGCGCAGGAAAGACGACCACGTATGCCCTGTTCCACCTCCAGCCGAGAGGGGTGCTCTTCGTGAAAGAGAACACGCCGGTGTATGAAGGCATGATAGTGGGCGAGAACGCGCGGGAAGGCGACATAGATGTGAACGTGACTAAGGAGAAGAAGCTCACGAACATTAGGGCTGCAGGTGCCGACGAGGCCCTCCGTCTCATCCCGCCCCGTATCCTTACGCTCGAGCAGTCCCTCGAGTTCATAAAGGAAGACGAGCTCGTGGAGGTCACCCCCCAATCCATCAGACTGAGGAAGAAAATACTCGAAGCCAACAAGAGGCCCAAGCGCGAGAAGATAGGAAACTCTTGACATTACCCCTCCATTTTTGATCTGGTAAAAAGCGATTGACGCAGGAATGCGCAGGCGTTAATCTATCATGCATGAAGACCGCTGTAGATGTCTATAGACTTCTTCCCAGGACCAACTGCGGCAGGTGCGGAACAGGGACCTGCTTCGGTTTCGCCGCGAAGCTCGCATCCGGCATGGCGTCGCCTGATGCATGCCCTGCCATGACGGAAGAGGCCAGGGCCGTCCTCTCCGCTGAGTCGAAAAAGAGGCAAGGCTCTCCTGGAACGGTGTATGAGCAGGCGCTCAAGGGCCTGAGGGAAAAGACCCGTACCGCCGACTTCGAGAAGATCGCGAAGAGGTTCAAAGCAAGATTAATCGGCAGGGATTGTCTCGAGATGCCGTTTCTGAACGAAGCGTACAGGGTGTGCAAGGACAGTGTGCTCGGCAGAGACGGAATGGAGGCGAGGCCCTGGATATCCATTCTCATCTATAATCACATCCTGATGCCGGACCCGCCGCCTCCCTCCGGGGAATGGATCACCTTCAGCTCCGTGCCGGCTTCGCATGCGAAGGACAAGGCCTGGGCGGGCCATGTGGAAGAGGTCATAGCGAGGCGCTTCTCCGGCGATTTGGAAGGACTTTGTGCGGCATGCGAGCGCATGGCCGGAGTAAAAGCGGAGGTGGAGGGAGGCCATGATGCGGCATATGAGTTCAGGTTCTTCCCAATATATCCCGCCCTGCTCCTGTTCTATGATGCAGTGGCTAATGAAGGCTTCCCGGCGCAGTGCAAGCTACTGCTTGACAGGAATGTGCCGCATTATCTGGACATAGAATCCATCGTGGTGCTTGGAGAGGAGTTTGCAGCGAGATTGACCGGATAGAAGGTCGAATGAGGGTTTCCAGGGCGGCGCCGTTTCGTGCAGGATGATCATCCTCAGCATTCCGGCAGGATATTCCAAATCCGCATCGATTTCTATTTTTATGTCCGGCGCACAGCATAAATGAGGAACTCGACATTTCCGTCCTGGCCGGATATAGGCGACTCAATAACGCCCTTGACATCTAATTCGGTGTTCCGTATGAACGACTCTATCTTCTCGACCGCAGCTCTGCGCGCAGCCGCATCTCTCACGATACCTCCCTTGCCCACCTGACCCCTTCCTACCTCGAACTGCGGCTTGATGAGGGCCACTATCCCTCCTCCTGGGGCAAGGAATTTCATGACATGCGGAATGACCTTCTCGAGGGAGATGAATGAGACGTCTATGGTCGCGATATCTATCGGCTCGGGGACGAGAGATGGCTCCATCTCTCTTATGTTCGTCCGCTCTATCAAAACGACGCGGGAATCGGTCCTCAATCTCCAGGCCATCTGGCCGTAGCCGACGTCCACGGCATAGACCTTCTTCGCACCGTGCTGAAGCAGGCAGTCTGTGAACCCTCCGGTGGACGCGCCTATGTCCATCGCCGTCTTTCTGCTTACGTCTATTTTGAATTCTTTGAGTGCGGCCTCGAGCTTCAAGCCGCCCCTGCTCACATACCGCATCTGCAGCCCGAGTATGCGGATATCTCCGTCTGCCGGAACGAGGGCGCCGGCCTTATCCACCTTCCGGCCGTTCACCATCACCTGACCCGCAAGTATGAGCGCCTTCCCCCGCTCCCTGGTCTCGACAATGCCGCGCTCGACAAGCAGTCGGTCGAGGCGAACCGCCGCTGCACTACGCGAAGCACGCTTTTTCGTCCTGGGCTCTTTGGATTGGGCCGTCATATTTTTTAGTTCATCACGTTTTTTTGGTGCTGGCCGGCAGGGTGCGCCAAAATGACTTTTAGAGCGATACCCTTAGGCGGAAATCAGCATAACATACACAGCGCCAATCCATGAGGCCGAGGGTTATATATTCACAATACACAGATATAATATTCATCGCGCTCTAAGAGTTATGAAGGCATGCCCTGCCAGGCTTTATCTGAAATTATAATTTGCACCATTATACGCGATGAGCCTTTTTTTGAGGGTGAGGATCGCGATCCTGTAACCGTAGGCCGCCGGAGCCGGCCGCATGACCAGGGAATAAACTTTACAAGGCCCGTCCATCTCCGTGCATTAATACTTGAGCCTTGCCTCGTCTTGATTCGCCACGACTACGATGACCATCCTGTCCGGCCTGAGATGCTTCTTCGCGACTCTGAGGATATCGTCTCTGGTCACGGAATTTATGATGGAGCGATACCTCTTGGGATAGTCGAGCCCAAGGTCATTTACCTCGATGGAAATGAGCATCGCAGCGATCTTGGAATAGGTGTCCATCCTGAGCGGAAAACTTCCAGTGAGATACGCCTTTGCATCCGCGAGCTCCTTCTCAGATACCGGCTCTCGCTGGATCCTCGCCATCTCCTTCAGCACCTCGTCTATCACCTCATTGGCGGAAGAGTTCTTGGTCTGGATGTCCACTGAGAAGGCGCCGGGCTCCACTCGTGCGTCAAATCCGCTCGAGACGTCATAGGCGAGGCCGCGGTTATCACGGATGTTGTCCATGAGCCTCGACGAAAAACCTCCGCCACCGAGTATGAAATTCATGACCATTACGGCATAGAAGTCCGGGTCCCTCCTGCTGATACCCACGTGGCCCATGACTATGTTGGCCTGGGTTATGTCCTTGTGTATCTTTATGACTGTATTGTCCTTTACCTCAGGAAGGGGGACTGCCGCGGATGCAGGCGCCTTTTTCCTCGTCCATTTTCCGAAGAATTCATCTATGAGCGCCCTGATCTCTTGCTCTGTGATATCTCCTACGACTGCGATGATGGTATTGTCGGGGCTGTAGCGGGATGAATAGAAATCTATTATATCCTGCCTTGTGAGCCTCTGCAGGTATGCAGCCATGTCGTCGTCCGTCCTGCCGTAGGGATGGTCGCCGAAGACGGCCTTTATGAATGCATCCGCGGCGACTTCAGCAGGCTCCTGCTTGCGTCGCTGGGCCGCTGCGAGGAACTCCTTCACCTTTTTGTCTATCTCCTTCTGGTCGAAGGCGGGGTTCATCAATACATCAGATAGCAGGTCGAAGCCTTTTCTTATGTCCTTCTTCAGAACCCGCAGCCCCGCTGTCGCATAGTCCTGCCCGCCGGCGACTGAAAGAGAGCCGCCTATGAAGTCTATCTCCCTGCTTATGTCCGAGGCCGTCCGAGTCTTCGTCCCCTGCATCAGAAGAGATGCGGTGATATAGGACAGCCGGGGCTTGTCCACAGGCTCCGAAAGTCCGCCTGCACGTATCGCCATGTTCACCGTGACCATCGGAAGGTCATGCCTCTCCGAAAAGAGCAGGACCATGCCGTTTTCGAGGACGATCCTCTTTCCGAGAGGCGCGTCCGCGCCGGCAATCGCCGAATGATGGAGGGAGAGAATTATGATTATAAGGATTGCTAAGACTACGCGTCTCATTTCCGCACCTTTATGAAGAATGGACATCTCAATGCTTTCTATTTCCGAATCGGTATCAAGATGCCTACCGTCCTGTTGTCCTCAGTAAAGTATTCCCCCGCCACACGCCGGATATCTTCCTTCGTGACCGCCCTGACGCCGTCGAGATATTCACCGAGTAGCCTCCAGCTCCCGGTGGTCTCGTATCTGCCTAAGAGCATCGCCTGATAGAAGACTGAGTCCTGGGACATGATGAAGCCGGCCTCTATCTGGTTCTTGGCCTTCTGGAGCTCTTCGTCCGTTACAGGCTCTGTCTTGAGCCTGTCTATCTCTGCATACAGCGCCGCCTCTACATCTTCCGGCTTCTTTCCTGGCATAGCTTCTGCATAGGCATAGAAAAGATTCGGATCCGCAGAAACGCGGTCATACCCCCCGCCCGCATCGAGAGCGATCTGCTTTTCATATACGAGGCTGCGGTATATGCGCGAGCTTCTGCCAGCAGAAAGTATGGCCTCTATGACCTCGAGCGCATACGAGTCCCGATGTACCAAATGAGGGGTGTGATAGCCCACAAACACGGCCGGCAGCTCTGCCTCCCGCTTCACGACGATCCTGCGCTCTCCCGTCTGCTTCGGCTCTTTCGCAGCCGCCTTAGGCGGTTGTGGTCCACGCGGTATCCTGCCGAAATATTTCTCAATCTGCGGAAGGAGTTTTTCTGTATCAAAATCGCCCACGACGACTATTGTCGCATTGTTCGGGACATAGTACGTCTTGTAGTGGCGGAAGAGGTCGTCCCGCGTGATGGACTCAAGGTCCGCCATCCAGCCTATCACCGGCCACTGGTATGGATGGGCAAGGAACGCAGTCGCCGTCATCTGCTCTATCATGCTCGATACCGGGTCGTCCTCGTAGCGCATCCTGCGCTCTTCCATGACGACCTTGCGCTCAGACTCGAACTCCTTGGGATCGAGCAGGAGGTTCTGCATGCGGTCGGACTCGAGCTCGAGGGCTATATGGATGCGGTCGGAGGCGAAATTCTCGAAATAGGCGGTATAGTCCTTGCTCGTAAAGGCGTTGTCATTGCCGCCGTTTTTCATCACGGTGCGCGAGAAATGCTTCGGCCCGTACTTCTTCGTGCCCTTGAACATCATGTGTTCGAGCAGGTGCGAAAGGCCTGTCTTGCCGAGCTGCTCGTTGCGGGAGCCGACTTTGTACCATATCTGGAATGTCACCACAGGGGCCTTGTGCTCTTCTTTGAGCAGTACCTTGAGCCCGTTCGGAAGGACCTTCTCCGTCACGCCAAGGCCCTGCGGTACGGCAGGGACGGCGGTCATTGACAGAAGCAGCGCAGTCGCTGCAATCATCTTGAAAAGACGCATGTCTAACTCCGAATTGCAAATATCGAATCAACGCCTACGGCCAGTCCGCCCTCGGCACCCCGCTCGGCTGCAAAGACATCTTCGATGACATCTATATCCCGGTATGGCCGAACCCGCCGCTCCCGCGCCTCGTGTCATCGAGCCTGGCCACAAGACGGAGCTCCGCCCTCGTTACCCTGGCGAACACCATCTGCGCGATCCTGTCCCCTCGCCGGATAATAAACCTTTCCTTCCCGAAATTGAAGAGGATAACGCTGATCTCACCCCTGTAGTCGGCGTCTATAGTGCCGGGAGAATTGAGCATGCCTATGCCGTGCCGAAGTGCAAGACCGCTCCTGGGTCTCACCTGTCCTTCATAGCCCTCCGGGATCGCGACCGCGATGCCGGTTGGTATGAGCTTCCATGCACCCGGCTCTATGGAGACATCCCCTTCGACTGCGGCATGCAGGTCTATGCCTGATGCATGCTCAGTCTGGTACTTGGGCAGATCAAGACCCTGCGCATGAGGAAGTTGCATTATTTCGACTGTAAGCGAATCCCACATATCCAGGTTCCCGGCATATATAGTAGAAGGCAGACCGTCTACAGTATGCCGCCCCCTGTCTTTCATATCTCGATCACCGAATCAGGCACATCGGCCTTGCTTACAGGGCCGAGTATCGTAAGAGAGATATTCTCCGTGTTGAAGAGCTGCCCGGCCAGGCGATGCACGTCCGCCTGAGATACTTTTTCTATGCCTTTGATGATATCGTCCACGGATAAGTACTTCCCGTAGTATATCTCCTGCCGGGCCAGCCTGCTCATGTGGCTGTTGCTGCTCTCAAGCGACAGCACGAGGTTTCCCTTTATCTGGTTCTTCACCCTCTCCTCTTCGGCCTTCGTGATGCCCTCTTCCTTGATCTTTCTGAACTCCTTTATGATAAGCCTTATGACCTCTATGACATTGGACGGATCTGTGCCTGCATAGACGGTGAACAGGCCTGCGTCTCGATATGACATGACATAGGAGTATATGGAATAGGCCAGGGCGTTCTGTTCCCTCACCTCCTGAAACAGCCTGGAGCTCATGCTGCTTCCGAGCACCGCGTTGAGCGCCGAGATCACAAATCTGTCCTCGTGCGTAAAGTGTATGCCCTTGCACCCAAGGCACAACTGCACCTGCTCGAGCTGCTTCTTCTTCACGGATACTGCATGGTTGAACCTGGGCGGCTCTTCATTCTTGGCCGTGCCCTGTTTGGAATATGTTCCGAATTTCTCGTCGAGAAGTTCTACCATCCTGTCGTGCTCGAAGTTTCCCGCCACGGAGATCACGATCTCCTTCGGGCTGTAGTAGCTGTCTATATACGAGATGATGTCCTTATGGGTCAGCGCCTTCACCGTCTCTCTCGTCCCGAGTATGGGACGGCCCAGCGGATGGTCCGGCCAGACAGTGCCCGTGAACAGCTCATGGATATAGTCATCGGGCGTGTCCTCCACACCCTTTATCTCTTCGAGTATGACCTTTCGCTCCTTCTCGATCTCGACCGGATCGAATCTCGAGGATATGAGGATATCCGCAAGCAGATCCACGGCCTTGGGCAGATGCTCATCCAGCACCTTGGCATAATATGTAGTGGTCTCCTGGGATGTAAAGGCGTTCATCTCTCCGCCGAGGGCATCCATCTCTATGGCGATGTCCTTTGCGCTGCGCCGTGCCGTGCCCTTGAAGAACATATGCTCGATGAAGTGGGATATGCCGCCCATCTCCTTCGGCTCGTGCCTCGAGCCCACCTTCACCCAAACGCCTATGGACACGGAGCGCGACTTGGGCACCGTCTCCGATACGACCCTTATGCCGTTGGAAAGCGTGTCTTTTCTGTACATAGATTATCCGTGAAGAGCGAGGTCCTGATCAGATTATTTTCCTTTTTGATTCGCCTGTTGTGAATGCCGCTCGTTTATGATCTTCTGGGCAAGATGGCTCGGGACATCTTCATAGCCGTAGAATTCCATTGTGTACATGCCCCTCCCGCTCGTGAGCGAATTGAGAGCGGGCGCATAGGAAAGCATTTCGGACATAGGCACGAGCGCCTTGATAGTCTGGCCGTTGGCCTGCGGAACGACGCCCTGGACCTTTCCGCGCCTCGCATTAAGGTCTCCTATGACGGCGCCGAGCGCGTCGTCCGGCGCAACCACCTCAACAGACATGATCGGCTCGAGAAGGACGGGCTTGGCCTCGCTCACCGCCTTTTTGAAGCCCATCGAAGCGGCGATCTTGAACGCCATTTCGGATGAATCGACGGTGTGGTACGAGCCGTCGTAGAGCGTGACTTTGATGTCCACCATCGGGTAGCCTGCCAGCGCCCCCTCCTGCATCGCCTCCACAACCCCCTTCTCTACAGCAGGGATATACTGCCTGGGGATGACGCCGCCTACTATCTTATCAACGAACTCGAATCCACCTCCGCGGGGCAGCGGCTCCACCTCGAGCCATGCATCCCCGTACTGGCCGTGGCCCCCTGTCTGCTTCTTGTACTTCCCCTGCGCCCGCGCCTTGGCGCGTATGGTCTCCTTGTACGGGACCTTTGGTGTCTTCATGTGGACATCCACACCGAACTTTCTCTTGAGCTTCTCGAGAGTGACCTCGAGGTGCACCTGTCCCATACCGGATAGGATCATCTCTTTCGTCTGTTCATCGTATGCGAAGCGGAGCGTGGGGTCTTCTTCGAGCAGCTTATGGATGCCGGTGCTCACCTTTTCCTCGTCTCCCCGCGTCTTGGGCTCTATGGCGAACGATATGACAGGATCGGCGAACTTCACGAATGGAAGGAGCATCGGCTGCTGCTCCGCGCAGAGGGTGTCTCCCGTAAGCGTATCCTTGAGTTTCGCGGCTGCGCCGATATGGCCGGCGGGAAGCGCCTGGACCGGCACCTGCTTCTTGCCCTGGAGCAGAAACAGAGAGCCTATCTTTTCCTTGGCCTGCCTGGTGGAATTGTAGACCGTAGAGTCGGACTTGAGCGTGCCGGATAACACCCGTATGACGGAGAGCTTGCCTGCATAGGGGTCGATGATGGTCTTGAATGCAAGTGCCGACAGAGGCTCGTCCGGCAGGGGCCGCCGCTGCACATCGCCGTTGTTCTTGGGATCAATGCCCTTTATGGGAACAATACCCGCCCGCTCTGCAGGAGAGGGCAGGCACATCACAATCGCATCCATGAGCTGATGCACTCCCATGTTCCTGACGGGTGAGCCGCATAGTACCGGCAAAAGCCCGCCTGCCAAGGTGCCGTGCTTGAGACCGGCTATGAGGTCATCCCTTCCCAAGTCGCCCTTCTCGAGATACTTCTCGAGAAGACCGTCTTCGGTCTCAGCGATCTGCTCCACGAGCTTCTTGCGATAGGCCTCCGCATCATGCTTCATGTCCGAAGGGATGTCTTTCTCCTCGGTCTTTCCGCTACCGTCGTTCGAGAAATACAGGGCCTTCATGGAAATGAGGTCCACTACGCCGGAGAAATTCTCTTCCTTGCCGATGGGGAGCTGCAGTACGAGCGCACCCTTGCAGAAATACTTTTCCATATCGCCTACAGCCCGGAAAAAATCCGCACGCTCCTTGTCGAGCTTGCTCACAAACGCGACGCGCGGTATTTCGTAGTCGCAGGCGAACTTGTATACCTTCTCTGTTTCCGCCTTCACACCCGATATGGCCGAGACGATGACGACTGCTCCGTCGACCGCACGAAGGGTCCCGCGGGTCTCCTCGAGGAAGTTGATATATCCCGGCGTGTCTATGATATTGATGCGGACGCCTTTCCAGTCGGCGTATCCTATGGCGGCTGTGATGGAGAGCTTTCGGCTGATTTCTTCCGGCTCGTGCATGAAGATGGAACTGCCTGCATCCACGCTCGGCATGAGGTCCGTCATGCCCGATGCATAGATCATGACGTCTGCAAGAGATGTCTTCCCTGCCGCGCCATGTGAGAGGATGGCGATATTCCGGACGTCTTTTACCTCGTGGTTTTTCATAAGGGGCTCCTTTGAGGATGATATCGATATATTCTTATAAGAAGCCTGTCTACCAGATCTCCGACTTTATCTTGCCTCCTTGCTTCAGCAGCACGTCCGCCACCGCCTCGTTGAAGAAATTCGTGTTCCGGCGGACGCCCTCGTCCACCATGCTCTCGTAATATTTCCTGCCCTCATCGAGCTCGTCTTTGAGCACATCGAAGAGACTGTCTTTCTCTATCCCCTCCTTGACCTTCGCCTGATTGTAGAGGAGTATGTCCGACAGGATCGTACGTGCCAGCCTTCGGGCCTCATCTGGATTCGTAATCAGTCTCATCCCCGGATTTTCACCTCAGAAAGATCAGTCTATTATCTCCGCTATCACAGGTCGGTACTTCTGGCTCTTCTCCACCTTTTTATTATACATCTTGATGAATATGAACGAGACCAAAAGACATCCCATCCCCGCGACGAACGCCCAGAGGTCGGAGTCTTTAGCGGCGCCGAACCTCTCCGCAATATTCTTGCCTATGACGGCCCCGGCGGCGAGCGCTGCCATCGGCACGCCGTAGAGCACTATCGAGGCCTTAAGATAAACTTGCGGGGCAACAACGACCTTGACCTTCTGGCCTTTCTTCGCCCCCAGAGGGTTGTCGGCCTCCATGAATTCCTGATCCCCTGGATGGCAGACCCCTGCTGCAGCGCAGGATTCGCATGCGCTCTTTTTCAGAATGGCTACCTTTGCCGTACCACCTGTCGTCTCGGCCACTATGCCTTCTTCTTCTATCATATATTAACCATACCCTTCTTGACGTATTATTGAAAACAAACCGGCCCACGGAGGATCACCCGAATGAAGGAATAAAACTCCTCGGTGTCCTCACTCCCTATCTGCCCCCATTCATTTCAGGCCCTATTTTTGTCCTGTATTCAACCCAATGAGGACAGCCGGCATTTTATCGAAGCAATTCCTTAGCGAGCCCTGCGGTTTCATTTCTTGCCTTTTTTCATGAAACTTTTGACATTGCCCTCATTGAAACACGCACGACTGCGCGCCCACCCTATGCCGTACGTCCCAATGCCGTCTTCTTCGTCTTCAGTATCTTGTACTCTATGCTGTCCACAAGCGCCTGCCAGCTCGCCTCGATCACATTCTCGGACACCCCGACAGTGCCCCACTTGTTCTTTCCGTCGCCGGACTCTATGAGCACGCGCACACGGGAGGCGGTACCGTCCGCCGCCGTCAGCACCCTGACCTTGTAGTCGAGCAGGCGCACCTTTTCGAGACCCCTGCCGGGGAAATATTTAGGCAGCACCTTTCTGAGCGCCTTGTCGAGCGCGTTCACCGGACCATTGCCCCATGCGGCTGTATGCTCCACATTGCCGCCCATCTCCACTGTAATCGTGGCCTCGCTCACCGGATGCGGATCCACCTTGCGCTTCTCCGTAAGCACCCTGTAGTCTATGCGGTCGAATATCTTGAATACGGACTCGTAGTTGTGGCTCGCCCTGAGCATCAGAAGCTCGAGAGAGCCCTCCGCCCCCTCGAACTCGTACCCTTCGTTCTCGAGCTGTTTCACCTTCCTCAATATCTCCGCAAGCTCGGGGCTGTCCTTCGAAATGGAGATGCCCATCTCCCCGGCCTTCTGGATTATATTGCTCCTGCCGGAATATTCCGAGACGAGTATGCGCCGTTTGTTTCCGACCTGTTCGGGAACGATGTGCTCATAGGTCAATGGATTCTTCGCCACTGCATCCACATGCACGCCGGCCTTGTGCGCGAATGCGCTATCTCCGACATAGGGTTGCCTCTTTCTGTGCTGCATGTTGGCGCTCTCGTCTATGGTGCGGGAGACCTCCCGGAGACGCGCAAGATTCGCGTCCGAGATGCAGTTGATCCCCATCTTGAGCTTGAGGGCGGGTATGATGGAGCAGAGGTTCGCATTCCCGCACCGCTCGCCGTAGCCGTTTATCGTCCCGTGCACCTGCGATGCGCCGAGCCTCACGGCCGCGAGGGAATTCGCCACCGCAAGCTCGCTGTCGTTGTGCGCATGTATCCCGAACGGAGCCTTGATGCGCTGTTTGACCTTTTTAACTATCTCCTCCACCTCGTGCACCAGTGTACCGCCGTTGGTGTCGCACAGCACGAGACAGTCCGCGCCTGCATCCTGCGCCGCGAGCAGGGTATCTATGGCATACTCGGGATTAGCCTTGAATCCGTCGAAGAAATGCTCCGCGTCGAAGAATACCTCGTCCATGTGTTTTTTGAGAAAAGAGATGGAGTCCCTTATCATAGCGAGGTTCTCAGCGAGCGTGGTCTTGAGGGCCTTGCGCACATGGAGGTCCCATGACTTGCCGTATATAGTTGCCGCAGGCGCACCCGAGGCTGCAAGCGCCTTGAGGATCGCATCCTCGCCCACCTTGAGCCCGGCCCTGCGGGTGGAGCCGAATGCGACCAGCCTCGCGTGCCTGAGCCTTACGCGCCTCATCTGCTCGAAAAAGGCCGTGTCCTTGGGGTTCGAGCCGGGCCAGCCGCCCTCGATATAGTGGACGCCGAACTGATCGAGCTTCTTCGAGACACGGATCTTGTCCTCTACCGAGAAGTTTATGTCCTCGGCCTGAGCCCCGTCTCGAAGCGTCGTATCATATATATACACAGCCTGTCTCATGCCTCTGCGCCCTATGCCGTATCTCCTCACGCGGCCTTTTCGAGTTTGAATGCGTCATGCAGCACGCGCACCGCAAGCTCGGTGTATTTGGCTTCTATGATACACGAAATCTTTATCTCCGACGTGCTTATCATCATTATATTTATGCCCTCCTTCGCCAGCGCACCAAACATCTTCGCAGCCACGCCGGAGTGCGAGCGCATGCCGACGCCGATGATGGACACCTTTGCGATGTCTTCCTTGAGATTGACGTCCTTTGCGCCAATCTCGGCCACGACCTTCTTCATGACATCCATTATCTTCTTCGAATCGGTCTTCGGCACGGTGAAGGACATGTCCGTAAGCCCGGCCTCTCCGATGTTCTGGATGATCATGTCCACGACTACGTTGGCATCGGATACGGCGCTGAATATCTTCGCGGCCACGCCGGGCCTGTCCGGCACACCCTGTATGGTCACCTTCACCTGGTTCTTGTCGTATGCAACGCCGGACACAACCACTTTTTCCATATCAGCATCCTCCTTAGTAACGAGGGTGCCCGGGTTGTCGTTGAAGCTCGAGAGCACCCTTACAGGGACATTGTATTTCTTTGCGAACTCGACCGAGCGTGTCTGGAGCACCTTTGCGCCGAGGCTGGCCATCTCGAGCATCTCGTCGTATGAAATCTTGTCCAGCTTCCTTGCAGTGGGCACCACGTTCGGGTCTGTGGTATATACCCCGTCCACATCCGTGTAGATGTCGCAGTAATCGGCATTGAGGGCCGCTGCAACCGCCACCGCGGTAAGATCCGAGCCGCCGCGACCGAGCGTGGTGACGTCGTCCTGCTCGTTTATGCCCTGAAAACCCGCCACGACCGCGATCTTCCCCTCCTTGAGGGCCTGGCGCAGCCTTTCACCCGTAATCTTCTCTATCCTCGCCTTTGTATGCACCTGGTCCGAGATGATGCCTGCCTGCCTGCCGGTGAACGACTGCGCCTTGTAGCCTAAAGACTGTATGGCCATAGCGAGCAGCGCTATCGTGACCCGCTCCCCTGTAGAGACGAGCATGTCCATCTCTCTCGGGTCTGGATTGTCGGTCACCTGATAGGCGAGGTTGATGAGCTTGTCCGTCTCGCCGCTCATGGCGGAGACCACCACTACCACATCGTGGCCTTCTTCTTTCGTCCTGCACACGCGGCGTGCGACGTTTTTGATCCTCTCTGGATTTCCCACCGAGGTCCCGCCATACTTCTGAACGATTAACACCCTTTCCCCTCCATATATAAAAAGCAGCCCGCCCATGAGGGCATAGGGGCCGCAAAGAGAACTCAGCCGCGAAGCCGATGCCTCCGCCTCTCCCGCCCCTTTTTGGGTCCTCTATGACCTCTCAGCCGAGTCTCCTTCTTTATTTCTCCAAGAAATAGTCCATCAGCCTGTAGCCTTCTTTGAATACCGCTGTATCACCGGACTGCGCGATCGTCTCGTCGAATGACAATCTCTGGCCCCTTTGCTCACGCCTGCTGTCGTAGATGATGAACGGCACGGGTTCCGCTGAATGCGTGCGTATCTCTATGGGCGTGGGGTGGTCCGGAAGCACGAGGATGCGGTATTCGTCGAATTGTTTCATGCCGTGGATGATATTTCCGACCACGAATTCATCGAAGTCCTCGATCGCCCTGATCTTATTCTTGACGTCCCCTGTATGGCCTGCCTCGTCCGGCGCCTCGACATGAAGATATACGATGTCCTTGCTCCGGAGCGCCCAAAGGGCATGCTCCGCCTTGCCGACATAGTTCGAGTCTATCCACCCCGTGGCGCCGGGCACATTGATCACCTCGAAACCCGCATACACCCCCAGCCCCTTGGTGAGATCCACGGCGGAGATCACAGCACCCTCGAGACCGTACTTCTGCCTGAATGTCGGCATGGAGGGCCTTTTGCCCTGGCCCCACAGCCAAATGCAGTTTGCAGGCCGCTTGGATTTCTCGAGCCTCGCCTTGTTCACAGGATGAGCGGAGAGTATGTCGTAGGACGCCTCCATGAGCTCATTCAATATCTCGTCGCCCTCTCCTCGCGGCAGATAGTCCGATATGTCCTTGTCCTGTATGTCATGAGGCGGCGTACACTCCACCTTTTCCCTGCCGTTCTTCCATACCATGAGGTGGCGGTAGCTGACGCCCGGATAGAACCTAATGGACTCCCTCCCGAGTTTGGCGTCTATCTCTTCGATGAGGCTGCGCGCCTCTTCCGTGGAGATGTGGCCGGCGCTGAAGTCTTCCATCACCGCTCTGCGTCCACGGCCGGATGAACCGCCGGCCGTGACCCTGAGCGTAACGAGATTGCATCGGAACGCCACGTCCGCTTCACCCAACTCTACACCCATGCTCGCGGCCTCGAGCGGAGAGCGGCCTGTGTAGTATTTCCGCGGGTCATAACCCAGGACCGAAAGATTCGCCACATCGCTTCCCGGGGAAAACCCCTCGGGCACGGTATGCACCATGCCTATCTCGCCGAGGCTCGCAAGAAGGTCCATGTTCGGCGTATGGGCCGCCTGAAGGCATGTCTTTCCGCCGAGCGCCGGAATGGGCCTGTCTGCCATGCCGTCGCCTACCAGGATGATATACTTCATGCTATCGCTCACAATGCATCCATCTCCACCCGCTCCACCTTCACTCCGCGCTCGATCAAATATGCAATCCCGTCGTTGATGTTCTTGTCCGTGCCCTCGAGCTCGAGCACCACCTCGCCGACGCTCTCGGTCACCTTCGCCCGCCGTATGTTCGGCATGACATCGAATTTCTTCGCCATCGTAAAGATGACCGGCTCCTTGATCAGCTCCTGCGGAAAGATCAGTTTGACCCTCTTTGTGGCCATGTCCCCCTCCCATCCGATAGCCGAGATGCCCCCTACATAATTCAAGACAGACAGGCTGTCCATCCGCCTCCGGCTATCGCAGGCACAATAGAGACGGTGTCCCCGTCTTTGAGACGTGTCTCTTCCTTGTTCATAAAGCGTATGTCTTCGTCGTTTACATATATGTTTATGAACCTTCTTATCTTTCCGCCTTCCGAGAGACGCTCTCTCATCCCCGGATAATCCCTTTCGAGCAGGTCGAGCATCTCGTGCACGGTTGAGGCATCGACCTCGACCTCTGTCCTGCCGTCCGTCAGTTTCTGGAGCGGCGTGGGAATCCTCACCTTTACAGGCATGCGAACCTCCTCCTGAAAAAATGCGGCGGCCGCGCTCGATCGCGGTGCGCCTACAGTCGATCTATTCACTCAGCAGCTCTACCTCGTTCACCGAGCCCTGCTCTATGGAATATCCCTTTACCACAGGTCTCGACATGTCCATAAGGGAGACGATGACATAGACGACCCCGGGATAGTTCGGGTAGAGAGTGCCCGGCCAGTAGGCCCTCTCTACATCCGTCGCAGAGGGATGCGCCGGGCTGCTCGGATGCGAATGGAAGATGCCTATAAGCTCGAGCCCGGCCGCCCGGATGTCCTTCATGACCCTGAACTGCTCTTCAGGATCCATTTCATAATACACCGGCCCGGGCATTGCATTCTTCATGCAATAGACCTTTTTCACACTTCCATCCAGACCCGCGAGCATGCCACACGCCTCATCCGGGTACGCCGCTTTGCAGTGGTCTATTATCTTTCTCACGTCCTCCGCCGGTATCCTGAGCAGAGCCATAGAGACACCGTCAATGAGACATGGAGCAGAACTGCTCATAGTCCACAAGGCTGGTTATGGTCGGCCTGTCCCCGCACATGGGGCAGTCGGGATTCCGCGGCACGCGCACCGTCCTGAAGCTCATATCGAGGGCGTTCCAGAGGAGGAGCGCTCCCTTGAGCGGCCTTCCTATGCCGAGGATGAGTTTTACGACCTCTGTGGCCTGGATCGTACCTATCACGCCTGTAACTACGCCGAGTATACCGGCCTCCTGGCATGAGGGCACCATGCCTGGCGGCGGAGGCACCTCGAACAGGCAGCGGTAGCAAGGCCCTTCACCAGGCTGTATTGTCATCACCTGGCCCTCGAACCTGAACACCGCCGCGCTCACGAGGGGCTTCTTGAGCATCACGCAGGCGTCATTGACAAGGTATCGCGTAGGGAAGTTGTCGCTTCCGTCCACGACGATGTCGTAATCCTTTATGATGTTCATGATATTGGCCGATGTAAGCCGCTCCTTGTGCGTTGTAACCTTCACGTCCGGATTCAGCGTCTCGTATGTCTCTTTGGCGGAGTCTGCCTTATCCACACCCAGACGGTTCGTATTATGGGCGATCTGGCGCTGGAGGTTAGACAGCTCGACCCTGTCGTTGTCTATCACGCCGATTGTTCCCACTCCTGCAGCGGCGAGATAGTAACCCACAGGCGAGCCGAGCCCGCCCGCTCCCACGAGGACCACCTTCGCTCCAAGCAGCCTCTCCTGCCCTTCTCCCCCTACCTCGGGCAGAAGGATGTGCCTGCTATATCTCATTATCTGCTCTTCTGTGAATTCCATTTCCCGTCAGCGGAACGAGAACGTCGCCCCGCGCCTCCACATTCTTATTGTTTCTTCTTCTCCTTATCCTTCCGGACGAAGATATGCCATTCCTTGTCGCCGGTCTGCTCTATCTTCAGCACCTTCTGCCCTTCGTTCTCCATGCTCCTCGGCACATTGTCCACTGCAGGCCTGTGGTCGAGGACTATCTCGAGCACTTCGCCGATGTTCATCTTCTCTATGGCCAGCTTAGAGCGGACGAACGTATACGGACAGACCTGGCCGCGGATGTCGATCACCTTGTCCGGTTTGATTTCATCTCCCATACCCTTCTCCCCTGTAAAATAGATTCTACTCAATAGCCATCGTTGCCCTCCACCCTGATGAAGGCAGTCTTTCCCCCCACGCAGTCGAGTGTATCAATCTCAGCGAGGGCCCTGCGCACGTCCCTTTCGACCGCCTCGTGCGTCATCATGACGACAGGCACCGCCTCAGCCACCTTCCTGCCCTTCTGGATCACAGAAGATATGCTTATGTTGTTCCTGCCGAGCACGCCCGATATCCTGGACATCACACCCGGCTTGTCTATGGCGGAAAAACGGAGATAGTAACAGGAGGTGATATCATCGATCTTCCTGATTTTGAGTTCCGCCCTCTCCCTGAAGGCCGTCACAGGAGAGCGCCGCATGCTCCCGGCAAGGATGTCCCTCCCGATGTCCATGATGTCGCTCACCACTGCGCTGCCGGTGGGCATGTCCCCGGCCCCGCGGCCGTAGAACATCGTGGTGCCCACCGCGTCTCCCACCACAGAAAGGGCATTGTAGACCCCATCCACCATCGCGATTGGATGCCGCTCCGGAAGCATAGTAGGATGAACGCGCGCCTCTATCTCGCCGTTGACCATCTTGCATATCGCGAGCAGCTTTATCTTGTAGCCCAGGTCTCTGGCGAACTCTATGTCGAGCGGGGTGATCTTGGATATCCCCTCGGTGTAAATGTCGTCGAACCTCACAGGCGTGCCGAAGGCGAGCATAGCGAGGATCGATAGCTTGTGCGCAGAATCTATGCCCTCGATGTCGAATGTCGGATCAGCCTCTGCATAGCCTTTCTGCTGCGCCTCTTTCAAGACATCCTCGAACATCCTGCGCTCGTTGGTCATGAGCGTTAGAATATAGTTACATGTACCGTTCACGATGCCGAAAATGGACTCGATGTCATTCGCAGCGAGTCCATCCTTGAGCGCCCGCAGGATAGGGATCCCGCCCGCCACTGAGGCCTCGAACCCTATGCAGACGCCCGCCTTCTCAGCAGCCGCGTATATCTCCTCTCCATGCACCGATAGAAGCGCCTTGTTGGCGGTGACCACATGCTTTTTCTTATCTATGGCCGTGAGTATGAACTCCTTTGCAGGCCTGTATCCGCCTATGAGCTCCACAACGATGTCGATGTCTGGATCTTCGAGCACCTCCGAGGCATCCGTTGTCAGCCTTGCGCCGGATAGGGGGATTCCCCTGTCACGGTTTATATCGAGGTCTGCAATGGTCTTGAGCCTGACTGAAGCACCCAGCCTCCTCTTTATCGTCGCAGCGTTTTCAATGAGTATCCGCGCCGTGCCCGTCCCTACGGTCCCGAAACCTATGATACCGACATCTATTGAATTCTTGCCTCTGAATGCCATCCTTGCTCCATTTATGCACGTTCAATGACCCTGCTTGCACAGGGCTCGGCCCCCGGCCCCGCTTATTTATTCAGCGCCTGCCTTATCCCCTTTACTGCCTGCCGGATGCGGTGCTCGTTTTCGACGAGCGCGAACCTCACATAACCTTCGCCGTATTCGCCGAATCCTATGCCCGGAGAGACCGCAACCTTCGCCTCCTTGATCAAAAACTTCGAAAACTCCAGAGAGCCCATCTTCTTGAAAGGCTCGGGGATCTCCGCCCATACGAACATGGTCGCCTTTGGCTTATCTATCTGCCAGCCCGCCTTGTTGAGTCCTTCGACGAGCACGTCCCTCCTGGATTGATACATGTCAGATATCTCTTTTACGCACTCCTGCGGCCCGTTCAGGGCGATGATCGATGCGATCTGTATGGGTTGAAACATACCGTAGTCGAGATAGCTCTTAATCTTCACGAGGGCGCCCACCACATCCTTGTTGCCGCAGCAGAAGCCCACGCGCCAGCCAGCCATGTTGTAGCTCTTCGTGAGGCTGAAGAACTCCACGCCCACATCCTTCGCGCCCTCCGCCTGGAGAAAGCTCGGCGCCCTGTAGCCGTCGAAATTGAGATCTGCATACGCCAGGTCGTGCACGACTATGATATTGTTCTCCCTCGCGAAGTCCGCGATCTTCTGGAAGAAGTCGAGGTCCACGACCATGGTGGTGGGGTTGTTGGGAAAGTTGATTATGAGCATCTTCGGCCTGGGCCATGTATTTTTGAACGCCTCATTGAGATCCGAGAAGAAGTCGCAGTCCTTGCGCAACGGGATCGAACGCACCTCTCCCCCTGCGATTATCACGCTGTACGGATGAATCGGATATGCAGGCGTAGTGGTCAGGACCACATCGCCCGGCTCGATCGTGGCAAGGGCGAGATGCGACAGCCCTTCTTTGGAGCCTATTGTCACCACCGCCTCTGTCTCCGGGTCGAGGCTTACGTCATAGCGCCTCTTGTACCAATCGCAGATGGCGGCCCTGAGCTTGGTGATGCCTTTCGAGGCCGAGTAGCGGTGATTTTTCGGGTTCTGGGCCGCCTCGACCAGTTTGTCGACGATGTGCTGAGGAGTGCCCTGATCGGGATTGCCCATCCCGAGATCGATGATGTCCTCTCCACGCCTCCTCGCCTCTATCTTCATAGATGTGACTATCGCAAACACATAAGGCGGCAGCCTTTTTATCCTGCCGAATCTGTCGGTCATCTTACATCCTTTCGACTTTACTGCCGGCCTTGTTCACAGAAAAACCCCGGCAGGCTGATTTCAGAACAAAAACAGGATATTATGGAGCGTAACCATGCAATTTTTAGGGTAATTTCGATAATAAAGCAGTCTCATTTTTTTGTCAATAAAATACTTGGACTTTATGGACGGCGACGTTCGGACGAGGTATGAAGGACTGTGTGCGATTTAATCGGATTATACTATTGACAAGACAAGGCTCATCACTTTTTTAGGTGCGAGCTGGCAGGGTGTGCCGGAATGACTTTTAGAGCGATACCCTTAGGCGGAGATCTGCATAACAGACACAGCGCTGATTCATGAGGCCGGAGATTATATATTCACAATACACAGATATAATATTCATCGTGTTCTAAAAGTCATGGAGGTATATCCTGCCGAGCTTTATCTGAAATTATAATTTGCACCATTATACGTGATAAGCCTAAGACAAGCATAACGCATCCACAGGCGTATATTCGATTCTGGAGGTGTGGACATTACTTATCCGCTCGGCGTCTCTGCAGTCAATTGCGGTGAAGGCGCGCAAGAATTCAGGCATGCTGGTCGGAGGAGCTTTTCCCTGTGTCCAGCACCGCCCTCACGAGCATCAAGAGGTACTTACCCTCGAACGGCTTCTTGATGAAGACATCCACATCCGTGCCCTCCTTCGCCCCTGCTACGGCATCGATGCCGGACATGGCGATCAGCTTAACATCCGGTTTGATCTCCCTGAACTGCTTGATGAGCTCCTGACCGCTCATGAGCGGCATCATGATATCGGTTATCACGAGATCGATCTCATTCGATATCTTTCTGAACAGGTCCTGTGCATATACAGGGTTGTCCGCCACAAGCACCTGATATCCATGGGCCTCGAGCGTGTCCTTGATGAACGTCAATATATCCGGCTCGTCGTCTATCACGAAAACGCTCTCCTTTCCGGTGACATCGGCCGCGGGCGTCTCCAAAGAAGACTCCACCTTTTGGTCCGAGGCGGGAAAGAAGACCTCGAACGAAGTCCCTTCTCCAACCTTGCTTTTGACACGAATCTCTCCTTGATGCGCTTTTACTATGCCATAAACCATGGCAAGCCCGAGGCCGGTACCCTTGCCGGGTCCCTTGGTCGTGAAAAAGGGGTCGAATATCCTTCCGATGATCTCATCCGGTATGCCCGTGCCTGTATCCGTGACGGTAAGGGTCACATACATGCCCGGGGAGAGGAGCGGGTGCACGTGCAATGCGCCCCTCGTGAGGTCTCTGAGAGATGTCCTGACGGAGATCTCGCCGCCGTCGGGCATCGCATCAACGGCATTCACTACAAGGTTCGTTATCACCTGCTCGAGCTGGATGCTGTCTCCGTTTATCGCGGGCAGCCCGTCTTCGAGCGCCATGACCGGCTTTACGTTCTTGTTCACGAGTGTGCGCTCGAGGAGCTCTATGGTGTCCTTGACTACATCGTTCAGGTTCGTGGGCACCATCTCGAAGCTCTCTTTTCTTGCGAAGCTCAGAAGCTTAGAGACCATCTGGCCGGCCCGCCTGGCCGCGTCCACGATTGTCTTTATCCTCCTCAAGGCCGCCTCGTCCCCGGGGCTGCTCTTTCTCCTGAGCACCTCTGCGTGGCCGAGGATGGCGGTGAGTATATTGTTAAAGTCGTGCGCGATGCCGCCTGCAAGCACGCCTATCGACTCCATCTTCTGAGACTGCAGGAGCTGTTCCTGAAGCCTCTTCTTGTCCGTGATGTCCCTGTGGAACGACTGGATATGGAGCACACCTCCCAGCTCTATGGCCTTGGCGCTCACCTCGAGCACGGTCCGCGCCCCGTCCTTCCTGTAGTGCTCCGCTTCATAGACTATGGACTCGCCCTCGAGAATCCTTTTTATTTTCGAATCTATCTCACCAGGCCGCTCTTCCACCTCGAGGAGCCTGAAGTGAGCGCCGAGGAGGGCGTCGCGCTCGAGGCCGTGCAGCTCGCAGAACCGATGGTTCACATTCACGATCACGCCGTTTTTGTCGAGAACCGCGATGCCGTCGTTCGCGTTGTCGAACAACGCCCTGTAGCGCTGCTCGGATATGGAAAGCTCTTTCGTCTTTTCGGCGACGAGATCCTCGAGCCGCGTAGAATAGCGCTCGAGCTTCATCTTCTCTCTCGAGAGGTCGTACTGAAGGCTGAGCTCGTTCATCATGCTCCTGTGGCTCAGCATCCTCCACGTGAATGCGATAATAAACGTGGAGATCATGAACCCGTTGTGAGTGGCGAAGGCGCGTATGTCGGTTATGGTGTCGTAGATGAATATCGGGACCAGGTATATTGCATAGATCAGCCCGACAGCGACGAGGGATATAGGTAGGCTGAACGGAATCAGCACCACGGCGCATATGACGAGCAGGTTCAGGCCTGCATAGTACGATGATGTATGGCCCCCGAGCTTAAGTATCATGAGCTCTATGGTGATGGCCGACAGCGCGGTCGCGGTGAGTATGACGAAGTACTGGTGTCTGCGGCTGCGCCTGTACTTATTCACGGCGTAGAGGATGAGCAATATGGCTGCTATCCCAAAGCGGTAGCGCATGAAGAGGCCGAAGTTCTCAGGGGTTGCGAAGTAGTCAATGATGCCGATAAAAATAAACAGGGCTGCGCCGAGAAGGATGATGTTTCCGGTGCTCGTCTGGAGCATCTGGTCGGTCTGGGCCTCTATATAAGCCTCTTTTTCCCTGTCCATGTCTGGATTATATCATCTTATGCGTTGTAAAAGAAGGACGTTTTCGAGAGGTCATCGTCTCGCGATATAGAACGCGATCACGCCTGTGGCATCCCGCAGGGTAGAGACCTTGTCGGCGGAGATGCCGGCCTTTTCTATGATCATACGGTGCTCCTCTGCGGTCCGCTGAAAGAAAGAATCCCAGTCCACGAGCCAGTGATATTCCTGGGTGCGGTATCGGTCGGAGTCCTTGAAGGAAAATATGAGCTTTCCGCTGGGATTCAGCAGGCGGTAGAGGGCCGAGATGAGCGGGATCAGAATATCGTTCCTCAGGTAATCGAAGAGCCCGATGCTGTAGATGATGTCCTTCGACCCGAATTCCCGGAGGTTCCGCTCATGGTTCACCATCTTGAGCGCATTGTACCTTCTGAACGTGATGGTATCCGCGCCCAGGCCTCGGCTTCTACACCGGGCCGCGCAGAAATCGAGCGCCTCTTGGTCCGCATCGATACAGATGGTTCTGCTACCCAAGGAGATCAGCTCCTCTGCAAGCTCCGCCGTCTCTTTGCAGGAGCCGCTGCCCAAGTTCATGATTTCGAGACCTTTCCTTGTTGAAAACTCGGACTTCAAGAGATCCCTCATCGCGTCTTTTCTGCCGCGCACCGCCCTGGCGAGGATAGTGGAAAGGAAATACCAGTCGAGATAATAACCTATGCCTTCCGAGTCCGGTGTATTATTGTAGATACCTTCGAGGATCACATAGTCGCCTGGATAGCCCTTGGGCCATGTCCTGGCATGGCGCATGAGCCTGCTCTGTAGAAAGTAAGGATCTGTCCGCTCCCTCACCCTCTTTTGTATTTCTTTGAGCCCTGCCCTGTCTGTATGGCATGTCTTCTCGAATTCAGCGCATGAAGAAGACATCTGGAATATGGCATCGGACAGCTCTTTCAGCAGCCCTTCCGGATCGGTCACAGGCGTCCGACACTTTTGTTCTATATCCCTCAGCCTTTCGTTGAACCTCTGGACCGCCTCTTCGAGACGCAGGAGGCCGGCTTGCTGATCGGCGGATGCCGGATCTGCCGAACATGCAGCAGGAGGGGCGATGCATGGACCAGCCCGGGATATGCTTCTATGTTTCATGCCTTTCTAAAGCCTCTCAAACAAGAAGGCGCGGATGATCCGGAGCGAATTGAAGCTTACTGCAGCAAGCTGCTAAAATGCACCCGCTCCGAGTTCACCTGAAGGCGCCTACAGTTTAGACTTTAGCATAATTAATACTTTAGTCAAGGAAGGTTTTAAGAATAAAATTTCAAATAAATCAATCATTTATCTCCGTATCACCATGCCTCGACAAACACGGTTCTTACCCAACGCATACGACATATTTTTTTGTCTAATTTATTGTTTTTAGTCATCCATTCTCTCCAAGTGCGCAATAGCCGTCCATGATAAAATAATCCTCCCGTTTTCAGGCGTACTTTCTTCTTTCCTCACCGCGCAAGCTATTTTAATCAGACACAAAAAAGGGCTGTATCTTTCAGAATCAGATGTGGCAATTAGGCAGAATAATTCGGGAAGGGGCATTGTATACACTGTCAAAGGGCCATATAGCGGCGCGTAAAACAGGCGTATTGGAAGAAATATATTTTTTAGACTTACTTCTTTTCCTTGCCTTTTCCAGCAAAGTATAGTAATTTTTTCAAGCAGATGTACTTTATTGGACAATCGTGGTCCGGAAACACGGAACAGAGAAGTGGAAGGCTGAAAGACAGTCAACGATATCGAAACCTATACAAGGCAGCGACGGACGAGCCCGCCTTGAACATTGCTTCAGCGCCGGTTGAAATGATATGACAAAGGATATATTCGACATAGAGCGCATGCCGCCCGAAGTCGATGCTTTCCTGCGATCCACAAACCCATGGTGGGAAGGGAAGCCCGGCCCTGCGCTGCCCACCTACCGCCGCTGGGCTTTCAACCTGACGCTGAAAAAGATGGAAAGCGGTCTTGCGCCTGTTGTCGTAGTCCGCGGTCCACGGCAGGTCGGCAAGACGACGTTGCAACAACAGCTTATTGAATATTTAATCAAAGAGAAAGCAATCAGTCCGAATCGCATTCTACGCATTCAATTCGACGATATTCCATCACTTCGAGGTGTAAAGGATCCCGTCCTTGCAATTGCGCGCTGGTTTGAAAATCGTATTCTTGGGATGACGTTTAACGAAGCCGCGCGTAAAGGGGAAGGGGCTTACCTGCTTTTGGATGAAGTTCAGAACCTGGCCGACTGGGCGCCGCAACTGAAAGCATTTGTCGATCATAATACGGTCAAGGTGCTCATTACCGGCAGCTCTGCGCTTCGGATAGAGGCCGGAAGGGACAGCCTTGCAGGCCGGATCACGCAGGTTGAACTCGGCACGCTGCTTCTGCGGGAAATCGCGGGCCTTCGTTTTGGTAAGGAGGTGAAGCCTCATCTCCCGGTAAACGGACTTGAACCTCTTCTTCGACAGGAATTCTGGCGCGATTTGCAGCATCACGGCATTTCTCATCGAGACATACGAGATCAGGCATTCAAAGCCTTTTCGGAACGCGGCGGGTATCCCATGGCTCAGGCAAGGGCCGATGTGCCGTGGCCTGAAGTAGCCGACCAATTAAATGAGACCGTTATCCATCGGGCGATTCAACATGACCTACGTATGGGAACGAAAGGCGTGAAACGTGACGCTCAGTTGCTGGAAGAAGTCTTCCGTCTTGCATGCCGCTATGCGGGGCAGAGTCCTGGTCAGGCGGTTTTCGTTCAAGAGATCAAACAGGCGCTTCAGGCGAATATCGGTTGGCAACGGATCCTTGCATATTTAAAGTTCCTCGACGGCGCCCTCCTGCTCAAATTAATTCATCCATTGGAATTAAGGTTGAAGAAGCGGAAGGGCAGCCATAAAATCTGCATATGCGACCATGGGCTGCGGGCAAGTTGGCTGCAGGAGATTATTCCACTCGACCCCGAGTCGCTTATGAATAAGCCGCATCTTCACGACCTGGCAGGCCACTTGGCTGAGAGCATTACGGGCTATTTCATGGGCGGCCTGCCGCACCTTGATCTGGCGTATTTCCCGCAGCGCGGAGCCGAGCCTGAAGTTGATTTCATAATAACCATCGGTGAACGCCGCATACCGGTTGAAGTCAAATACCGACATCAGATAGACGTTCATCGGGACACCTTGGGGCTGAGGGCCTTCATCGAAAAGACAGCCTATAATGCTCCATTCGGCGTTCTCGTAACGCTTCGCGACGACGTGACGATTCCGGATCCCCGGATCGTCGCCGTCTCTCTCCGTTCCTTACTGTTAATGAGATAAAGGGCTTTCGTGCAGTTCAAGTTCTACGCTGCTCAGCAGAATAAAATCCACGCCCTCGAGTCCGCGGTTAACCCTCTCTAAGGCAGGCCGAAGATCGCCGGCCCGGCTTACCTTGGCTTTGACAAGGCTTATGCCTTTCTTCTCTCCTAGAACAAAGACGGATATCACCGCTGTATCGGGAGCAATGTTTATTATCTTGGCCTAAGAAATTATTTGATTTTTCGGCCTGTTTATGCTAATTTTGTCGGGCCATGATCACCAGCGACATAATTTCCGACTCGCACAAGTATATCATGAACACTTACAGCCGGCAGCCCCTCGTGCTCGTGAAGGGCCGCGGCATGAAGGTATATGACTCGGACGGACGCGAATACTTAGATTTCGTCGCCGGCGTTGCAGTGAACAACCTCGGACACTGTCATCCGCGCGTAGTCGTGGCGCTCCAGAAGCAGGCACAACGGCTCATACATGTCTCGAACCACTATCACAACGAACCGCAAGTGGCGCTGGCGCGCGAACTCGTAAGGCACTCATTCGCCGACAAGGTCTTTTTCTGCAACTCCGGCGCAGAGGCCGTCGAGGCGGCCATAAAGCTCGCAAGGCGCTTTGCAAGGGACGTGCTGAAGCAAGACCGGTATGAGATAATAACGATGCGCGGCTCTTTCCATGGAAGGACATACGGTGCCCTTTCTGCGACGGCGCAAGAGAGATTTCACAAGGGGTTCGAGCCGCTTGTGTCCGGTTTCCGATTCGTGCCTTTTAATGACATCGAAGCGGTGGAAAAGGCCGTAAACGAGCATACATGCGCCGTCCTTGTCGAGCCCATACAGGGCGAAGGCGGCGTGAATGTACCGTCCGACGGATACCTAAAAGAGCTGCGAGGGCTCTGCGACAGACACGGCATCCTTCTCATCTTCGATGAAATACAGACAGGCATGGGCAGGACAGGGAGGCTGTTCGCCTATGAACATGAAGGCGCAGCGCCTGATGTGATGGCCCTTGCAAAGGGGCTCGGCGGAGGGCTCGCAGTAGGCGCGATGCTCGCGACGGAAAGGGTTGCACAGGCCTTTACCCCGGGCTCGCACGGCTCGACATTCGGCGGCAATCCGCTCGCGTGCACGGCGGCCCTCGCATCCCTGGAAACCATACTCGAGGACAACATTCTTGTGCAGTCTGTAGAGCATCTGGGACGCCACTTCATGCAGTCCCTCGCGACCCTCAAAGAAAGATATCCATTCATAAAGGATGTGCGCGGCAGGGGGCTGCTCATCGGCATGGAGCTGGACTTCGAAGGCAGGGACATCGTTACCGCCTGTCTGAGAGAAGGCTATTTGATAAACTGCACAGCAGACTATGTCTTGAGGTTCATGCCTCCGCTCATCGTGGCAATGGAGGATATAGACCGGCTCGTCGACGTCCTCGACAGAATATTCAAGAAGCGCTGAGCGTCACCCCCGGCAGGCATTTACTGACATCGAGGCGGCCCGATATCGGAGCCGCCTGTAATATTTCAGGACTGCCTCCTATGGCGAAGGGATATTAGCCCGAAATCCATTGCATGGTAGTGTCAAAAGCTCCATGAAAAAAGAGGATGAGAAATAAAACCACAGATCTCACAGAGGACTTGAGTAAAATATTCTGCGTTCTTGTGTGGTTAAATACAGGACAAAAACAAATGGAGCCGCTAATGAAAGGAGGCAGAGTGGGAGTGAGGACACCGAGGAGTTTTGCCTCTTCATTCAGGACATTCTTCTTGGGCCCCGTGGTTAGTTTTTGACAATACTCACCGCAGGAGAAGGAGTTCAGATGAAAAAGGACCTATTGACAGTCAATGACCTGGAGATAGAGGATGTGGAGTATCTCCTAGAGCGCACCGCCGCTGTCAAGCGGATGCAGAAGACCGGCACCCCCTATCAGCCGCTCAAAGGCCGCTCGCTAGGCATGATATTCGAAAAGGCATCCACGCGCACAAGGGTGTCCTTCGAGGTGGGCATGTATCAATTGGGCGGACAGGCGCTCTTTCTTTCCGCGAACGACCTCCAGATAGGCAGGGGAGAGCCGATCGAGGACACCGCCAGGACGCTCTCCAGGTATCTGCACTGCATAATGATACGCACATTCAGCCAGAAGACGGTCGAGGACCTCGCGCTTCACGCCTCTATCCCGGTGATCAACGGACTTACCGACATGCACCACCCCTGCCAGGCGCTTTCGGACATGTTCACCATTCTCCAGAAGCGTGGCAGGCTTTCAGGGCTCAAGCTCGCCTACATAGGCGACGGAAACAATATGGCCCACTCCCTGATCGAGGCATGCGCCAAAACAGGGATGCACATCTCGCTTGCATGCCCGAAGGGATACGAGCCGGACAAGGCCGTGGTGTCGGGTGCCGGTGATGTGGCGAAGAAGACAGGGGCGAAGATAGAGGTCCTCCGCAGCCCCTATGATGCCGTAAAGGACTCCGACGTGATATACACGGATGTCTGGACGAGCATGGGACAGGAAAAGGAGCGGGAAAAGCGGCTGAGAGACTTCGAAGGATATCAAGTCGACCAGAAGCTCGTAAAGGCCGCTGTGCCCGGTGCGCTCGTGATGCACTGCCTTCCTGCACACAGGGGGGAGGAGATAACTGCAGAGGTGATCGACGGGCCTCAGTCGGTGGCCTTCGACCAAGCGGAAAACCGGCTCCACACACAGAAGGCGATTCTCGAGATGCTCATGATAGGCAAGACGGCATAAACGCACTCTGCTGTTTCGCTGCTTTCGCCAGAGCGCTTTCTCCCCGGCGTCATCTTCTCTCTATCCTCGACTTCAACCTCTCCACCACCACGTCCGGAACAAGGCCTTTGACGTCGCCTCCATATGCCGCTATCTCTTTCACGATAGTGGACGTCAGGTATGCATATTCCTCGCTCGGCATCATGAACACGGTCTCTATCGAGCTGTCGAGCTTCCTGTTCATCAGAGCCATCTGCATCTCGTACTCGAAGTCGGAAACAGCCCTCAATCCCCTGATAATCGCCGCCGCCTTCTTAGCCTTCACATAGTCAACAAGCAGGGTGTTGAACCCCTCGATCTTCACCTTGCCGTATCTTGCAGTCGCATCCCTGAGCATGGCGATGCGCTCTTCGAGACCGAAGAGGGGGTGCTTCTTCGGGTTCTCGGCGACCGCGACTATGACCTCATCGAATATCCTGAGGCTCCTCTCGATGAGGTCGATATGTCCGTTGGTTACAGGGTCGAACGTGCCCGGATATACAGCTATGTGTTTCATCTGATTCTCCATTTCTGGCCATCCGTATTGTCGGGTAATAATATCTCATTCATGACGCATCCTCCTGGCCGCGAACAAACTTATAGAACGACAGCACGGTGTCTCCGTATCTCGCCTCGCGGAACAAGATCAGCGTCCCAGACTTCTCGAGCGAAGGCCGTTTTCTGAAGCGCTCATAGACCAACAGCCCATCCGGTTTGAGCAGCCCGGAATCTCCGATCCGCTCCAGCAAGTCCCCTATGTCTTCTGCATATGGAGGGTCCATGAAAATGATATCATATGGTCCTGATTGCCTCTTTATGAACGCCTCCGCATCGGCTACGACTACCTTCGCCTTTTCCCAGAAGCCTGTCTTGTGGAGATTCTTCTCGATTATCCCTGCGGAGCGTCTCGATGCATCCACGAACACCACAAGCCCTGCGCCCCTGCTTATGGCCTCTATCCCCACAGCGCCGGCGCCGGCAAAGAGGTCGAGGAATACGGATCCCGAGATCCTGTCTCCAAGTATGTTGAAAAGGGCCTGCCTGACCTTATCCGAGGTAGGCCTGACAACGGATCCGGATGGGACTGTGATCCTCCTGCCGCGTCCTGTGCCGCCTGAAATCCTCATCCTTCACGGTCCATGTGATCCACTTTATATGCACTGAGCATTGCAGGCTCCTTTTAGGCCTTTCATCTCGAAAAGGGCCTGAGCATGCTTTCCGCGTCTGGCGCTTACATCTTAATCGAGATACGAATCTGCATAGCGGTAAATCATATCCGTGCGCCTCGATGCTACAAAAAAAGCCTCGTATAGTCAAGCGGTTCTTGACACCCCATCAAGCCGCATATATAATTCAAATAATACCTCACAACCGATCCGGAAGGACTGCTTTTAAAACATCATGGGGTCATCCTCCAGAATGCCTTCCGATGCTCGAATTTCATAGCCAGGAGACACGAAATGCTCAAGATAGCGAAATGGGTCCTCATCGTCTCTTCTCTACTGATCATCCCGCTGTCCGTTTCTGATGTGCGGGGTGCGGAAAATAAAGCGGCTGAGCAGAAAAAGGAGCGGAAAGAGGACTCCCGGCGCACCGGATTGTCCCAGCCGATGATGCCGGAGAAGAAGATTTATGTGATAAAGATCAACTCAGCCATTACGCCTGTCGTGGCGGAGTACATCGTGCGCTCCATCGAACGTGCGACGAAGGCCGGCGCAGAGGCCCTCATCATAGAGCTCGATACACCGGGGGGGCTCGTAGATTCCATGCGGGAGATCGTAAAGGCAATGATGGCGTCTGAGGTCCCCACTGTCGTATATGTCTCGCCGAGCGGCGCCAGGGCCGCATCCGCGGGAGTGTTCATCACGCTCGCTGCGAACGTAGCGGCGATGGCGCCGAGTACGAACATGGGCTCCGCCCATCCTGTGCAGATGGAAGGCAAGATGGACAAGACGATGGAGGCGAAGATCGTAAACGACCTCGCTGCGATGATAAGGGGCATCGCAGAAAAACGCGGTCGCAATGCCCGGTGGGCGGAAGAGGCCGTGAGGAAGAGCGTTTCAATCACCGACAGCCAGGCGCTGAAGAACAATGTCATAGACCTGGTCGCGCCTGACCTGGCCTCTCTCATCAAGGCAATAGACGGCAGGACTGTGGAGGTGGTGCTCGGCAAGAGAGTCCTCAAGACAGCAGGGGCGAAGGTCGAAGAGGTGAAGATGGGCTTTCGCTTCAGGATTCTCGAGATAATAAGCAACCCGAACATCGCATATATACTGCTCATCCTCGGCTTCTACGGCCTGTATTTCGAGTTTGCGAACCCGGGCGCGATATTCCCGGGTGTCGCCGGAGCGATCTGCCTCATCTTGGGGTTCTATGCGCTCCAGACGCTTCCGATTAATTATGCGGGACTGCTGCTCATCCTGCTCGGCATCGGCCTCTTGATAGCGGAGGCATTCGTAACGAGCCACGGCATACTCGGCCTGGGCGGCGCTGTCTCGCTGTTTCTTGGCTCCACCATGCTCATTGAGTCCGAATCACCTTTCATCCAGCTCTCGTGGGCCGTCATCATCCCTGTTGTGATCGTATCCTCGGCCCTTTTCATAGCGACAGTTACCGTTGCCGTAAGAGTCCATAGAGAGAAGCCGGACACCGGCATGGAAGGGTTGATCGGCCTCACTGGCGAGGCGAGGACAGATGTCCATGCCGACGGCCAGATATTCGTGCGCGGCGAGATATGGAGTGCATCGAGCGATGAGCCGGTGCACAAAGGCGAAAAGGTCGTCGTCGCCTCGGTCGACGGCCTCAGACTGAAGGTCAAGAAAATCCAGTAATCCATCTAAGGAGGTCTCTCATGCAGCCGTTTCTGACAAGCATCTTTTTCCTTTTCGTCCTGATGTTCATTGTGCTGTACAACACACTCAAGATAGTGAGGCAGTACGAACGCGCCCTCATCTTCACACTCGGAAAGGTGAGTCTCACGAGAGGCGTGAAGGGTCCGGGCCTGATCATACTGATACCCGGCATCCAGAAGATGGTGCGGGTAAGCCTCAGGACCGTGACCCTCGATGTCCCGCCGCAAGACGTCATCACGAGGGACAATGTGACCGTGAAGGTAAACGCGGTAGTGTATTTCAGGGTCATAGACCCGAGAAAGGCGATACTCGAGGTGGAAGACTATTTCTACGCCACGTCCCTGATCTCGCAGACCACCTTGAGAAGCATACTCGGCCAGAACAATCTGGACGACCTGCTTGCGAACCGCGAGGCGATCAATGCGGAGCTGCAGAAGGTGATAGATCAGCAGACAGAGCCGTGGGGCATCAAGGTCACCGCTGTAGAGGTCAGAAACGTAGACCTCCCTGTGGAGATGCAGCGCGCTATCGCCCGCCAGGCCGAGGCGGAACGCGAGCGCCGCGCCAAGGTCATCCACGCAGAGGGCGAGCTCCAGGCCTCGACGAAGCTGGCCGAGGCGGCCTCAGTACTAGCACAGACACCGACCGCGCTCCAGTTGAGATACCTTCAGACCCTGACAGAGATCGGCACCGAGAAGAACTCGACCATCATCTTCCCCCTGCCCATAGACCTCGTCACAGCATTCCAGAAATTGCTGGAGAAGAAGGGTTGATCATGCCTGCAGGCGGCGGGCAATCGCCGCCTGCGGAAGGACTTCGCATATGGACATACATAGCCTGCTACGAGATTTTCTCGAAAGCTTCATCCCGCTCCTTGTGGCCATCGACGCGCCCGGCACGCTGCCCATCTACGTCGGCCTCACAGAAGGGGTGCAGAAGCGAGAGCGGAGGAGGATAGTACGCCAGTCCATAGCAACCGCCTTTTTCGTGGCACTGGCTTTCATCCTCGTAGGCAGGCTGGTTTTCGACGCCCTCGGCATAATGGTGGAAGACTTCATGATCGCAGGAGGGCTCGTCCTGCTCATAATCGCGGTGAATGATATCGTCAGGGCGGGAGAAAAGAGGTCCGGCGCCATAGGTTCATCCTTCGGTGTGGTTCCGCTCGGGACACCCATTGTCGCAGGCCCTGCCACGCTGACCACGGCCCTGGTGCTCGTAGGCAATTACGGCTACCTTCCGGTGCTCCTCTCTCTTACCGTAAATATCCTGATCGCTTGGCTCATATTCTCGCAGGCCGAGAGGATAATAAAGTTCATCGGGATCAACGGCTCCCGGGCATTTGCAAAGATAATGGCGCTGATACTCGCGGCCTTCGCGGTAAAGATGATCCGCTCAGGGGCATTCAAGCTGTTGGATATATAACAGCCGCGCGGGATGTTTCATCCATATCGCTCGAACCTGACGAAGTCGTCTATCCTCCGTCTGAACGCCCTCGGCTTGAGTTCCACGCCTGTCTTGAGCCATCCCACTGCGATGAGCATCGGTATGATCATATGCTCCGGGATGCCGAATTCCTGTTTTATGCAGGATTCATCGAACCCGTCCATTGGATGGGTCTCGAGGCCGAGGCCTTTAGCCGCAATCATCAGATTCATCGCGAACAATCCCGTGTTTTTGACGGCGAATATTTTTCTTTTCAGACTGTCCGGCTCTCCCTGGAACTTGATGGCGCCCTTCTTAGATTTTTCCGCCTCCTCTTTCGTCATATACCCGAGCTCCACCCAGCTCTCGTACACTCTGTCTGCATTCTCCTCGGGTGCGAGAGGATCTGCTATGATGATCAGAACGCATGAGGCCTCCTCCACCTTAGGCTGTTTGAACGCGCAATTTCTCAGTATCTTCTTCCTTTCCGGATCGCGCACCGCCACGACCTTCCACGGCTGGAAGTTGTTTGATGACGGCGCGAGATTCGCGGTCTCGAGAAGCTCCCGAAGCAAAGGGTCGAGAAGAGGCCTTCCCGGCTCGAAGAAATTTATAGACCTCCTCTCCCTGATGGCCTGCAATACATCCATGAAATTCACCTCCCTACCATTCAGAGTGCAATAGCAGCGGCACGGCCGATGGCCCCTGTCTCCAAAGAGAGGCTTCATGCCATGCCGCTTGGCATAACTCTAAAATCCGGCTCATTACGTTTTTTGGTGGAGACTACCAGGGTGTGAGTGTATTATCGGCGTCTCCTGTCTCTTCCTCGCTTTCGGCGTTATCAAAAAGCATGGCCGAGGCTAAAGTGCAGCTCGCCCGGCGACTCGCCCGGCCGGCGGTTGATCTTCTGTCCGTAGTCGAGCCTGAAGGGGCCAACAGGTGTATTATATCTTATACCGATGCCATAAGATGCACGCAGGTCGTCTATTCTTATGGTGCGCTCCTGCCAGACATTGCCTGCATCCGCAAACAACACCAGGCCGAAATTCCCTGTCGGATTGATGCGCAGCTCTATGTTCCCCACGACCATTGCCTCGCCGCCGGTGGGCACAGGCTGGCCGTCGGCACCCGGCCTTGTCGGGCCGACAAGGTCCTGCAGATACCCACGTATTGTAGTGCCGCCGCCTGCATAGAAGCGCTCGTGCAGGGGGATCTCGCGCGTATCCCGGTGCGGCCATGCCATGCCGGCCCGCAGAGACAGGGCGGCGATCATCTTGTCGCTCAAGGGGAAGAACCAACTGCTCTGGAGCGTGGCCTTTGTAAAGTCCGCCTCGGAGCCGAGACCGCTCATCGCCTCCTTAATCGCGATCCCGTGGAGAGATCCCCTTTTGGGATTGAACGGGTCATCCCGCATGTCCAGGACAGCACCCGGAGATAGGCTGCTGATCCGCACCCTGCCCTCGTCTTCCGGTGAAAGGACCGCGCCGGGCTGGACATTGTAATTCTCCACATTTTCATATTGATATACCAGAGATGTCTTCAGTGCCTTCCACACATGCTCGACGCCGAAGGCGGCGGACGACTTGCGCGTCTGATAATAGACTTCACGAGTGTCAACGTTTATCCTGTCGGAGTCGGACCACGACATAGTAAAACGGCTCTCGAGCCGTCTGTTCAGAAACCACGGCTCCTGAAAGCCGAGCGTCACCCTCTGAAGGATGTCGCTGTTCTCGAGCCGGAGGCTCGCTGTGCGTGCGCTTCCACCGATGTTCCTGTGGGATATTTCCACGCCGGCCCTGAACCTATCCAGATCTCCGTATCCAAGGCGCAGATCGACCGCGCCGGCAGGCCTTTCCTCTACGGTCAATAGAAGATCCTTGACATATTCCTTCTCCCCGGACCTGAGCGGCTCGAGCCTCGCCAGCCCGAAATAGCCCAGCCGGTATATCCTCTGTTGGCTCCTGAGTATCTCTTCATAGTTGTACTTGTCTCCGGGCCTCGCGGAAAGCTCCCTAATGATCACGTGGTCCTTAGTGGTCCGATTACCGCGAAGTATTATCTTCCCTATGGACACCGGCCTGTCCTCTTTTATTTTATAGATGACATCGAGCACCCTGACATCTGCCGCTTCTCTGTCCTTAGCCGACTTTTCAGTTGGCTGCAACGCTTCCCTTGTTTCTATCGATACCGCGGCATATATATACCCCATCTGCGAATAGGCCGATAGTATATTGTACTTGTCTTCCTCGAGAAGCCGCTCGCTGAAGCCCATTCCATGCCTCTGTTTGATTCTTTGGATGAGGTCATCACTGCTGAACACGATATTGCCCTCGAACGAGGCCACGCCGACTACCGTCTTTACGCCTTCTGCTATGATTATGTCTATAGAGGCCCTACTCCGGTCGGCGCTCCTTTGCACCTCAGCCTTGACAGATACATCGAGAAAACCTGCATCTATATATCTATACTTGATGGTCTCGATGTCTTTGTCAAGCATTTCATCCACATAAGGCCTGGAGATGAATCTTCCAGATTCGCGCAGGCGCATACCCTTCTTGAGTTCCTTGTCGGAGAATAGGGTATTTCCGGCAATGGATATCCTGCTCACGGTCACCCTGGGGCCTTCTGTAATATCGAAGAGGATATGAAGACTGTCGTCGGACCGCCTCTTCTTTACCTCCACCCTTACGTCCGCATAGCCCTCGGCTCTATACATGTCCCTGATCTTGTCCGCACTGCTCTCTAAGACGGAGTCGGACACATCATGCTCGGACCATATCAAAAGGCCCTTGGCCAGCCTCCTCGAGCTTATCGCTTTGTTCCCTCGAAAGTCCACATCGACACGCGGCCCTTCATTTCCTGAAAGGGTGATATATGCCTTCCCCTCTTTGAAGTTCATGTCCACGACGGACAGGCTCGCGGCTGGATACCCGGCATCCGCATACAGCCTCTTTATCGCCTCCAGGTCTTCATCGAACAGCACATCCCGCTTTATAGGCCTGCCAATACGCGTCTTCATCACAGAGAGCAGCTCATCGTCCGAATAGCGCTTGTTGCCGCGGAACTCTATCTTCTCGACCAAGGTCGGCTTGGACTCTTCTATCTCGACATGGAGTATGATGCGATAGGGTCTTTTGCCGGACTCCTTTCTGAAGCCGACGTCCACATCGAAATAGCCCTCTGCCTGGTATAATGTCATGATATCTATCCGGACCTCGGGCAACAGGTTCTCCCTAAGCGGCCTGCCCTCCATTTTCGAGACTATTTCCTTTATCCTCGACCTCGAGACAGCGCGGCAGCCGTGAATCCTAACAGCATCCACTACCGTCTCCGGAAAGAGTGTATATACGAGGACTACGCCGTCGTCTTCGGGAAATGCCCCCACCCTTATGTCCCTGAAAAGGCCTTTGAGATAGAGATATTGGATGTCTTTTCTGATCGTCTCGCTCGAAAAGGCGGCGCCGGGTTGTGTAGCGAGGAGGGGCAATAGCCCGTCGGATTCAGGCCACGCAGCCCCATGCTCGTCTTTGAATATTATGCCCTTTACAGGTCTTCCGTAGAGGTCGGATGATAAGGCTGGAATGGAGAATGCGCCCAGCAGCATGATGGAGGCGCTGATAAGGAAAAGACGGAAGGCCTGCATGCAGGATTTTTAGCACATAGCAGGAGGAAAGTAAAGGAGCAAAAAGGGCATCTCCCTCAAAACAGAGAAGGCCGCCCTGTTTCTCCTACAGCATCGCCTCAGCCGTCACATTTCTCGACCTGGTAATGCCCCTGAGCTTGTCTATGGCATGCGCCTCGATCTGCCGCACCCTTTCCCTGGTGATGCCGGATTCCCTGCCGATCCTCTCGAGCGTCATCGGCCCCCTGCCGTTCAATCCGAAACGGAACTCTATCACCCTGCGCTCCGCCGGACTGAGCTCTTCGAGCCAGTCCATCAGGCATCTCTTCCTCCGCTCTTCATCGGAGATCTCCCAGGGTTTGACGATGTGCTCGTCCGAGATGACGTCCTTCAATGTATCGTCCTCATGATCGCCGATTATCATCTCGAGCGAGAGGGTCTCGCGCACGACCTGCGATATGGCCCTCACCCTTTCTATATCCGTCGCCATGTGTTTTGCAACCGTCTCCAAGTCGGGCTCATAGCCCAGCTCCTGCTTGAGCCTCCTGACGGCGCGGGTATAGGCATTCACATCCTCCGCCACATGCACGGGGAGCCGGATTATGCGGGACTGATTCACTATGGCGCGCTCTATGGCCTGTCTGATCCACCAGGATGCATATGTACTGAACTTGAACCCCTTTTCCCCGTCGAATTTTTCCACGGCCCTGATGAGCCCAAGGTTTCCTTCTTCGATGAGATCCGAGAAGTCTAGCCCGCGATTTATGTATCTCTTTGCGATGGAGATGACGAGCCTGAGGTTGGACTCTATCATTCTCGCCCGCGCCTCTTCATCTCCCTGTGCGATCCTCCGTGCAAGATCCCTCTCCTGCTCGCGCGTGAGCAGGGGATACTTCCTCACTTCCTGCAGATAGTATCTGACAGGGTCGAGGCCGTCATTGAGCCCGCTATCCGATTCTGCATCCCCATCATGGGCAAAGACATATTCTTCATGCTCATCCGCGCGGCCTATGTCTCCGAACCGCTCGCCGATATATGATTCGATGCCTATGAAATCGAGAATCGCCCGTTCCATGATCCACCTCCTTGAGATGTATGCGCCTGTTCTTCCCCCCAAACCAATTGCCATGTCGGGCCCTGCATATCGCCGCTCATTGACGCCCCCTCGGCTGTCAATGCCTCGAAAAGAGCGCGGGCCGCCTCTAAATAGTCGAACGGTTTCTCGAAGCATCTAATAACGCCGAACGGAGCGAGTCTTTCAGAGATCTCCGGCCCGCAGTCCGCCGTCATGACGAATATCGGAATATCCGAAAAACGCTTACGCACCTCCTGTATGAGCCTATAGCCGTCCATCACAGGCATGGCGAGATCCGTGATGATTGCATCCACATGCGATGAGCCGATGACCTCAAAGGCCTTTTCGCCGTTTTCGGCAGTCAGGACGGCAATATCCTTGATCGCCCTGCTGAAGGTCATGGCAAGGCCGTCGAGTATATATTTGTTGTCGTCGACGATGAGCACTCTCTTCATTGACCGCCTCAGCAGCGTCGTTGCCTAAACAGACTTCCTGTCTCTTCCGGCTATCCTGCCTGTTCCGACCGTATTCTCAAAGGATGTTACAGTCCTCGCATCCGCCGTAATGCGCATATAGTAGAAGGGGCACAGCTTGAATCTCGTATTCTTGCAATACTCCTCCATCTCGAATGCACTGGGCGCATAGACCTCTTTGGATGCGCTGCAGGAATACATATTCTTTCCGACAAGGAAAGGACACTTCATGCCGCCCCCCGTCCATCAGAGCATGCTCCATGCTGCAACTGATGATTGTTGAATGAAGATTTTTGGGAACTAAGAGCAATGACTGGTTTCTTTCTTATCACAAAATGGGAAAAAGTTGTATCGGCGGGAGTAGGATTTTTACGTAGGAAAGCGGGAAACGATGTGTAGGAAGTCTCCTACAAAAAAGTATGACGGGCTTGCAAAAGGCCAGGCCGTTGAAAACGGCAACCAGCAGGCGTATATGCATTGAAAGACAGGGATCCGGCTTTCAGCCGGATCACATGGAAGGCTTGATAGCGGTTTTTTACGGATTCATGGGCATGATGGGGTCCTGTTGAGCGCAAAACTGTGTAGAGTCATTGCAACAATCCGTTCTCTATTGCATATCTTGTTATCTCGGCATTGTTCTTGAGGTTCATCTTTGCAAGTATCCTCGAGCGGTATGTGCTGACGGTCTTGATGCTGAGCGCGAGCTCATTGCCTATTTCTTTGACGGTCCTGCCCGATGCGATCATGAGCATGATCTCCAGCTCTCGGTCCGAGAGGGTCTCGTGGGGCGCCTTCTCGATACCCCTGTTGAGCTCGCTCGCGAACCTCTCCGCCAGGGAAGCGCTCACATACCTGCCTCCGGAGAGTATCTTTTTTGCGGCTATAATGAGCTCTTCCGGAGCGCTCTCCTTCGAGATATAGCCGGATGCACCCGCCTTGAGCGCCCGCACTGCATACTGCTCCTCAGGGTGCATGCTCAGCATCAGCACCTGCTGGCCCGGCCTTTCTGCCTTTATCTGCTTGAGCACATCGAGTCCGCTCCTGCCGGGCATGGAGATGTCCAGAAGCACGAGGTTATAGTTGCTCTTTCCGAGCTTGGCGAGCGCCTCCTGGCCATTCGACGCCTCATCGATAGCCTCGACTTCCGGGATATCCGAGAGTATCTGTTTGAGCCCTCTGCGGACAATGGCATGGTCGTCTGCTATAAGTATTCGTATCATGACACGCTCAGTTGCACAGACCTGCATAACATGTGTAATATAACACCTTAGATGCCGCAATACATGTCGGCCTGCGACCGATTTTGATGTAGGAGTTGTCCGACAGTCTTCAGACCGGCCGATTATATCTCGTTCAGTGGAATCGCGACAGTGAGGGTCGTCCCCTTGCCCAGAACGCCTGTTATGGAGAACCTGCCGCCCAGAAACTCCACCCGCTCCCTCATGCCTATGAGGCCGTAGGAGTTGGGATCGCTCATCTCCGCTTTGGATATCCCCCTTCCATTGTCCTTTACAGTAAGCACAATCACACCCCCGCTGTCAGTGAGGGTGACCGAGACCCTAGTCGCCTGGGCATGCCGTGCCACATTCGTCAGCGCCTCCTGGAATATACGGAATATGGCAGTTGCGCGGTTTCTGTCGAGGGACACGGTCTCGGGGTCGCACCAAAATTCGCATTTTATGCCGGTTCTCTTCTCAAACTCCCTCGCGCCCCATTCTATCGCGGCGACGAGACCGAGGTCATCGAGAACTCCTGGTCGGAGCTGCTGTGATATTCTTTTTACGCTCTGTATCGTCTGATCCACGAGGGATATTATCTCCTCGGTCTTAGAATGGAGCACCTCGTCCCCGGCAAGCCTGTTTTTGAGCCACGAGACATCCATCTTTATGGCAGTCAAGGCCTGGCCGAGTTCGTCATGTATCTCCCTTGCGATGCTCGTGCGCTCCCCCTCTCTCACCGCGTCTATATGAGCAGAGAGGTTTCTGAGCATTTCTCGTGATGTCCTGAGCTCATCCATCGCCCTCCTGCGTCCGGTCACATTTATGAGGCTCAGCACCACGCCCGTGACATATCCGTCCCCGTCTTTTATAGGCACAAGGCTCCAGTCCCAATACGTCACCCCACGTTCTGGATGCCCTGCGTATTCGAAAGGCTTTTCAGAGACGGAGTACTGCTCTCCCGTCTCCACAACGCTTCTGAATATCCTCTCGTTTTCTTCGTTCGGATACAGTTCGAAGTGATTCTTTCCTATGAAGAATTCCGGCTCGCGGCCGTCCGCCTCCGCATAGGCCCTGTTGACGCGGATGAAGTTGAAGTCCCTGTCCATGAACGCCACCATCACATGGATGTTGGAGAACATATTCTCCAAAAGTTCGTTCGTCTTCTGGAGCGCATCGTGGTTCTTCCTGAGCTCCTCCTCAACGCCGAAGCGATACACCGCCTCGCCTATGATAAAACCTATCTGCTCGAGGAACTCCACCCTGTCCAAAGGCATCAAGCCCTTTTGCTCATCCGCGAGATGAATAGCGCCCAATACCCTGTCTCTATATCTGATGGGCACCACCGCCATGGATGAAAAGCCGTGCTGCAGACATACGCCGCGGAACCTCTGCCTCTGCTCCTTCGTCAGCCCGTCGAAGAATACCCGAAGGTCGTTCGTATAGAACGAGCCGTACGGGGTCATGGCTTGGACATCCTGCTGCTCCGTCCTGCCGCTTATAACGCGGGTACAGGCGCAGTGGTCCGTCTCGACCGAGAGAAATCCCTCGGACTCTATAAAGGTGGTTTTGAAACCGATGCAGGAAGAATACGGCACACCGCCGTCGTCGGTGAGCACACGGATCCCTCCATGCCGACACCCGGACCATTCCGCCAAAAGCTCCACGGCGGCGTCGAGATACTCCTTCTGGGTCAGCTTTTCTGCAAACAGTTTAAGAAGAGAGCCTCGCACGAACTCGCGGCGGTCCGATTCAGAAAGCAGCGATAGGATAGGTTTCCTGCTCAAGCCTTCGAGCCCCTTGCCGTGCATACCGAGACTCCCTCATCGAGAATTTCCGGCTCATCGCATATAATGGTGCAAATAATAATTTCAGATAAAGCCTGGCAGGGCATGCCGGCCTGCACCAAAAAAGTGATGAGCCAAATTTCTTGATCAGCCCTGCAGCAGGTGGGAATGAGGAGATTCTATCTTAAAAGGATACGGAATTCAATCCAAATATTCTCCGAATATAGCTTCAGATCTATGCAATGACGTCGAATGAGGCATTCAATGCCTCGGCGAATCCGAGGCGAAAGGCGGCCTTCACCTCTTCGAGCAGGACATCCCTGCCGAGCTCTCCCTCTATGCATGCGACCCCGTCGGCAGAGCCCCCGCCCGGGATAACAGATGCCTCGAGCGCGTGATCGTACGAAATGAGGATGGAGCCGTGCTGCAGAAAGGCCCCCCTCACCCTCCTCTGGGCGCTGCCGATGATCTTTCTCCCGTTCACGACTATCTCATACCAAGAAGGCGATGAAAAGCACGCCGGATCCTTTGAACGCCTCTTGACGAGCGCGACATTTTTACATGACCGGGAGAGTATCTCCGCAGCTATACCAAGATTCGAGAGTCCCTTCAATAGCCCTTCTGCAATGACCCTGTATGTGCCGAGTATGTCGGAAGGGAAGAGAGGGACATCCGCCGGAGAGGCAATGGTGTAAGTTAGTTCTCGAAGGTGCAGCACCGCCCGCCCGCCGGTGATCCTCTGGACGATATCGATACCATGCCTTCTGCAGGCATCCATGTCCACAGAGGTCTCGATCCGCTGGAACCTTCCGATGGAGACGGCAGGGGGCTCCCATGTATAGAATCTCAGGGTGGGCGGCGCGCCTGAGGTCGCTTCCTCAAGCAGATGCCTATCTATCTCCATGTTCCTGGCCGCGTTACCAGGGCCTGTATCCATAAAACGCCAGGTATGCATCGAAAACCTTTACTTGAAGTCCTCTTTCTTGATGCCGTACCTCGCCATCTTCTCATGGAAATTCTTGATGTTCATGCCTGCGTGCCTGGCTGATTTCGTGACGCTCCCCCCGTACATCTTGAGAAGCCTGGAGATATACTCCCTCTCGAAACGCTCAATGCACTCCGACTTCATCTTCTTGAAAGGACGGAGCTCCCCCAGTGCAACAGCCTCAAACACCGGACCGGGGTATGCGGTCGCCGGCAGATCTATGCGGCGTATTACCCCGCTCTTCTCCATGATCACAGCCCTCTCTATGATGTTTTCGAGCTCGCGCACATTGCCGGGAAATTGATACCGCATGAGGCTCGCAAGCGCTTGGGCGGAGAGAGTCATGACCGGCCTGCCGTTCTTTTCGCAGTACTTCTTGATGAAGTGCCCTGCGAGGATGGGCACATCATCCATCCGCTCGCGAAGCGGCGGGAGCTTGATGGGTACTACATTGAGCCTGTAGAAGAGATCCCCCCTGAAGTGGCGCTCCTGCATTGCACGGTGCAGATCCTTGTTCGTCGCCGCTATGACCCTGACATCCACTTTTATGGTCTCGTTTCCTCCGACGCGCTCGATCTCCCTCTCCTGAAGGACCCTGAGCAGCTTGAGTTGAACCGCAGGAGACATCTCGCCGATCTCATCTAAAAAGATCGTGCCGCCGTCCGCTTGCTCAAATCTTCCAATCCGCTGACGTATCGCACCGGTGAACGCGCCTTTCTCGTGGCCGAAGAGTTCGCTCTCGAGAAGGGTCTCGGGCAGGGCCGAGCAGCTCACCACCACAAACGGCCTGTCCTTCCGCCTGCTGTTGTAATGGATCGCCCGCGCAATCAGCTCCTTACCGGTGCCGCTCTCTCCCTGTATCAGCACGGTGGCGTCAGTCTCCGCCACGGTCCTGACGACGTGGAATATCTCCTGCATGCGGGGGTTCGATCCGATGATGTTCCCGAAGTGGTACCTCTCCTCCACCTCGTGCCTGAGGCTCTCTAGCTCGCGCGACAGCCTCCGCTTCTCCACCGCATTCTTCACCTGGAGGCTCAGCTCGCTGTAGTCCACAGGCTTCGTGAGAAAACTGTATGCGCCGTCTTTCATCGCCTTCACAGCCATCTCTATCGTACCGAAGGCGGTGACCACGATCACAGGGACGTTTGCATGTCTGCCGTCGCTGCTCTTCAGTTTCTCGAGGAACTCTATGCCCGACAGTCGCGGCATCTGGTGGTCAAGTACTATGACGTCGTAGTCTCTTGACTCCGCTTTCCTCAGGGCCTCTTGACCGTCCGCAGCCGTATCGACGCTGTAACCCTCTCTGCCGAGATTCGCAGACATCACGAAAAGGATGTCCGGCTCGTCATCTACTATTAAGATAGACCCTTTCATAATGCGGCCTCTGGTTGTCCGCCTTCTCCTTCCGGACAGGCAGCCTCACCAGCACCCTTGCGCCGCCTGTCTTGGACTGCTCTATCCGGATGTCTCCGCCGTGGTTCTTGAGCACGTTCTGCACGATGGTGAGGCCGAGTCCCGTGCCCCTGGTCTTTGTGGTGAAAAAAGACCGGAATATCTTCTTCTTGTTCTCCTCAGGGATACCCGGGCCGGTGTCTTCAATCGCCACTACTACATGACCGTCTTTATATTCGGACGCTACAGTCAGCACACCGCTGTCCGGCATGGCCTCTATCGCATTTCTTATGATGTTCTGCATGGCCTGCTCGATCTGCATCTCGTCCGCATGTATCACAGGAACGTGCGAATCCAATCTGCTGATTACTTCGATACCCTGACCCCTGATCTGTCCGCAGACCGCATCCAAGGCCTGCTCGAGAACCGCATTTATATTTATATCCGTAGGCCTGAGGGCCTGCGGCCTCGACATGGATAGGAGGTCGGATGCCACCTGATTGACACGCGAGGCCTGCCGTATGATTAGATCCGTGCACTTGCGTGCGGCAACTGCGCCTTCATATTCCGTCGCGAGATAGTGCGCGGCTCCAATTATGGCATTCAATGGATTACGCACCTCGTGCGCCACCCTCGCAGCCATCTCTCCGAGTTCAGCGAGACGCCTCGAATGCTCGAGCCTCTCTGCAAGCCTCACGCGCTCGGTCACGTCTTTGATATATTCTACGACCTGTGCGACGCCGTTGTTGCGGCCATAAATCGGGAAGGTGGTGATCTCGACGATCCGCCCCCTGCTTCCGCCGCCCACAGCCGAACTGGACGGTATAGCCTTGGTGATCGTTGCAGCCTTGCCTGATGCGAATGTCTCTATGGCAGGGCAGTCTTCGCATATCTTTGCGCCGAACACGCAGGCCTCATAGCAGTAGCCGCCGGCGGAAATCCGCCTGTTCAAGAGCCGGGACATGGACTTGTTCACGGCAATCACCCTAAATTCGCTGTCTACGACCTGGATGCCGTCGGTTATGCCGTCGAACACCGCCTGAAGCGTCTTTTTGGCATCGTATATCTTGTCCTCCATTTCCTTCTTGCGGGTGATGTCGTCGAGTACTATCACGACGCCGTTGTCCACGGACCAGGGCGTCCTGCCTAAAGGATATACGCTGTAGCTTATCACCTTGCGCGCGCCGTCTCTGCCCTTGAGCTCGTGTTCGAGGTCTATCGCCGCGCCCGCGGCCCAGACCGCGTTATTGAGCTTCTCTAAAAAGCCGCGCAGACATTGGAAGTCCGCTCCTATTATCCTGCCCACCTCTGAAAAGGGCAGCCCTATGACGGCCCCGGCCGGCGCGCCGAACAGCTCCTCTGCAGCGGCGTTGAACACTCTGATACGGCCTGCGCCGTCGAGCGATATGATTCCGGAAGCGACGCTGTCGAGCAGCCTGGCCATATGCATGAGCATCTCTTCCCCGGGCGGCCTGCCTCCTTTGATGCAGATGCGCGTCTCTCTCACCTTTTTCGAAAGGCAGGAAAAGACGCGGCCGGCCTGTGCGCCGAGACGCGATGCAGCGGCATCAAACCGCGTCCTGAGTCTTTTCATCCATACCGTCATTTTTAGATGTCCCCTGCGCAAAGTGATAATAAGTATGCATCCCGAGCTTGAGCAGCCCCTTCTCTATCAGCCTCTTTGCAGACGAGGCGACGACAGGGTCGAACTGCCCGCCTGATTCTTTTTCGAGCTCTTCGATCACATCTGCACTCGAGATCGTCCCGCGATAGGGCCGCTCCGACACCATCGCATCTATGGTATCGGCTACATTGAGTATCCTGGCGCCCATGGTTATCTCCTCCCCTGCCAATCCCTGGGGATAGCCCTTGCCGTCATAGCGCTCGTGGTGCTGATATATGGCATCGATGATGGCGGGAGAAAAACCTATCGGCTCGAGGATCCTGATGCCGTGGGCCGGATGGTTCTTCATGAGGTCGTACTCCTCTTGGCTCAAGCGGTCGGGCTTGCTTATAATCCGCTCGCTTATTCCTATCTTCCCTACATCATGAAGGATGGATGCGATATGTATCTCCTCGAGCTGGGCAGGAGAAAAGCCCAACTCCCTGGCAATGGCGACGGCATACTTGGCCACATTGGTGGAGTGCCAGCGGGTGTAGGGATCCTTCGCCTCGACTGCCGCCACAAGGGCCTGGACGGTCCTGAAGTAGCTCTCGCGCAGATCTTCGTAGAGCAATGCATTCTCCATTGCCGTGACCACCTGACTGGCAAGTATGAGCACTATCTGAAGGTCGCTCGTGGAGAAAGGCGATCCGCTGTGCCTGCTCACATTCAGCACGCCGAAGGCCTTGTTCCTGCCGATGAGAGGTACGCACATGGACGACAGCGGCATCTCCTCGAGATTCAACGCAGCCTTGACATCAGCGTCGGGATGTCTTCCATTGGAGATTATGAGTGGCTGTTTTTTCTTGAGCACTATGCCCGAAACGCCCTCTCCCGGTTTGCGCCTCGCCTGAGCAACCATGGCGGCCGGCAGGCCGTGCGACGCCCTGATAACGAGGTCCCCGGTCTGCTCGTCCACAAGCATGAGCGACAACCTGTCCACTGCGAATTCCTTCACAAGCACGTCTGTGATGATCTTGAACAGATGCGCAAGATCAATCTCGCTGATCAGGAGTTTGCTTATCTCGAATACGGGAATCAGGGCCTTGAGCTTGATGTTCTCCTTCTGGAGCCTGGCGCGGCTCATCGCCCGGCCCACCGTATTCACCAGTTCCTCCTGCGTAAACGGCTTCAGCACGAAACCTTCCACCCCGCGCATGAGCGATTCTATAGCGGTGTCGAGGGTGCCGTGTCCGGTAATAAAGACCGTGACCACATCCTGGTTCTTTGCGCGTACCCGCTCGAACAACTCCAGACCGTCCATCCCCGGCATCTTTATGTCCGTAATCAGCATATCGATGTCACTACGCTCGAATTCCGACAGGGCGGCGGCGGCATCCAAAGCAGTCGTCACGCGATATCCCTCCGCCGTAAGGATGTGCGTGCATAGGTCTCTGATCATCTCCTCATCGTCTACGACCAGTATCTTTTCACCTGCCATTGTAAGACCTCTCTGTTCATGCTCTCTCTACGCAATACGGCCGCCTGCCTCGATCGGGAGCACGACCGTGAACACCGACCCTTTCCCCACAGAACTCTCCACCTCGATCATTCCGCCGTGGTTCCTGACGATCATGAAGCTTATGGACAGTCCCAGGCCGGTACCCGAGCCATCAACGCGTGTTGTGAAGAAGGGATCGAATATCTTGTCCAAATATGTATCGGGGATGCCTATGCCCGTGTCCTCGAAAGATATCTTTATGACATCGGAATCGAGTTCCCTTTTCTCTCTGGTGCAGCGGATGGTCAGTCTTCCTCCGCCCGTCATGGCAAAGATGGCGTTGTTCATAATATTGACGAAGACCTGCTTGATCTCATCCGGATCCACGGCAACAGCGGGCAGGAGCCCGTCGCATTCTGTGGATATCTCTATACCCGAAAGCCGGGCCTGAGTACGAACGAGGGACACAGAGTCCTCGACAACGCTGCAGATATCCAAGGATACGAGCCTCGGGGGTTTGCGCCTGGCGAAATCAAGCAGATTTTTGAGAATCTCCCTGGCGTGCAACGTCTCTCTCTCGATGGTCCTGAGGTGCTCTTTCTTGTCTTCAGGCACATCATCCGACTTCAAGAGCAGCCCTGTATATCCCAGCACCCCCGTCAATGGATTGTTGACCTCGTATGCGATGTTCGTGGCGAGTTCGCCTATGGCTGCAAGCTTTGCGCTCTGGACAAGCTGCCTCCTATAGGAATAGAGGCTCTGGGTCATTTGATTGAGGGCATCGCCGACAATCCTGAACTCCTCTCCCTCTGTGCCCCTTGTATCGACTTTGTGCTGAAGGTCTCCGGCTGCGATCCGCCGCGTGGCATCCACGAGCTTCTGGCACGGGATGTCTATGCTCCGGGCGAGCGAATAGGCTATGATGAGGGCGAGACTAATCCCAATGGCCAGCATGATATAAAGTATGCGCGTTGCCTGCCTGATGACAGCCATCGTCTCTTGTGTCTTGTGCTGCAATTTCACGTTTGCATTGAAGGCCATACCCTGGGTCATGGATATGAGTTCCTGCCCGAGCTCGAGCGCCCTCCGCTCGAGAGCGGATATCCGCCCTGGATTTGCCGATGCTGTGAAAAGCCTGCTTATGGCCGCCTTGTACTCATCCGATGTGTCTTTAATAGCGAGCAGTCCCTGCGTAAGTTCCGGCGCATGATGGCACCCGAGGCAGGCATTGATTGCCTTGTCCATCTCTTGAGCCTGGGCAATAAGGAGGTCTATGTTCTTGCCCGTCCTCGCCCGGCTCCTGTATATGTGGGACTGGACCTGCTGGACATGGATAATGAGTCTCTCGCGCTGTATCTCTATCTGGTGGAGCATTATGAGCCTGTCCATGCTCGATGTGGTCTTTGTGATCGAGGCTATGGCGATGGCGCTCCCCACAATGAATATGAGCAGAATCAACCCCAGCCCTCTGAAGATGCGTTTTTTCATAGGTCTATTCTCCGATGAACTCGTAAAAAGCCCCATTTCACCGCAGAGGCCGCTGAGATCGCCGAGAAAGGCTCTGAATTAAAACGCACTTTTTCTGCGTGCTCGGTGGTAAGGTTGACTTCTTACGATGCCATCATCCTTTATCTGTTGGAATATTCGTACTTCTTCAGGTCGATCCCCGCCTGTCTGGACATGGTATAGACATATTCATACTCCCTGTCGAGGGTCTCAATGAACCCCCTGGCTCGGAACTGGGCAAGTACCCTCGCGCCCTCGGGGTCTCTGTCCATCTCGAGCAGAGCCGTTTTCAACGCCTTCTTCAGCTCTGGATCGAGATCCCCTCTTACCGCAAGACAGTTCTGAGGTACGACCTGTGATGTCGCGAGTATCATCAGCTCACGCTCTATGCGCGGATTCTCAGCTGCAAGCGCATCGTAGATAGTATTCTTCGCTGCGCCCGCATCTGCCTCCCTGTTAAGTACGGCGAAGACCGCGGCGTCGTGACTGCCGGTGAAGATGCTCTCCGCAAGGAACCCCTTTAAATCATGTATGCCGTTTTCACGGAAATAGGCGATAGGAAAGACATAGCCTGCGGTAGTAGCATAATCCACGAAGGCGAATCTCCTACCCCTCATGTCCGCTGCAGTGCGGATGCCGCTGTCCTTCCGGACGAATATATAGCCATGGTATGTGGATGTCCCGTCCATATTAACGGGCCTTGCAAGCGGCTCGATGCTCAGCCTCTGCCGCGCGAGGGCATATGTGAAGCTGCCGAAAAAGGCTCCATCCATACGTTCCGAGACGAAACGGTCTACTATGTTGCCGTACCTGCTCAAGCTCGTAAATGTCACGGAAATGCCGAGTCTTTTCGAGAGATAGTCTCCGAGGTGCTGATAGCGTTCACGCTGTCTGAATATGTTCTGCTCAGGGCTCAGGCCTATGAGCAGCTCTTCACAGCCCACTGACGTCCTTTTGACTGTATCTCGAGGCCCTCTGTCTTTGCAGGAGACGAGACAGATGATCGTCAAAAGCACAATATATATTATCAGTCTCCGTGTCATATATCGCTGCCCGGCCGGCCCGCCTGCTCGCTCTCATGGACTGGGAGCACTACCCTGAATATGCTGCCCTTTCCTGGCTCGCTCTCGACCTCTATTCTGCCACCATGGTTCTGGACGATGCGATAGCTTATAGAAAGCCCGAGCCCTGTGCCGCCGCCGTCCGTCTTGGTGGAGAAGAACGGCTCGAATATCTTTCCTATGACCTCGGGCGGGATGCCTGTCCCGGTATCCGAGATCTCCACCCACGTCTCATTCGGAGCACTAGATTTGAGCCGGATTTTCAGGTCTCCGCCATTAGGCATGGCCTGGATGGCGTTATTGACTATATTGATGAATACCTGCTTGATCTCATTCGGATTCATGTTCACCATGACCGGAACGCCGTCATACTCTTCGTGAATCCTTATCGAGGATGCGCCGGCTACACCCTGGACAAGCGCAACCGTCTCCTTGAGCGGCTTGAGCAGGTCCGAGGGCTGCCTCCGCGTCGGCCCCTGTCTTGCGAAGTCCAATAGGTTCCTGATTATCTTCCTGACCCGTATGGTTTCCTGCTCTATTATAGACAGCAGTTTCTTGGGTTGTTCCGGAAGATCGAGCGTCTTCATGAGGTGGCTCGTATAGCCGAGGACGCTCGTGAGCGGATTGTTTATCTCGTGCGCGACAGTGGCGGCGAGTTCTCCAATGGCGGCCATCTTCGTAGAACGGACGAGCTGCTCCTGGGCCTGCCTCAATTCCTCCATATTCTTTTTGATCTCCTCGAACAGCCTGGCGTTCTGAAGGGCCGAGCCGGCCATGTTCGAGAATACGGTAAACAACCTCAAGTCGTGCCTGTCAAAACAGGTGCCTCCCTTCTTGTTGAATGCGGTAAGGAGACCGAGCACTTTGTTGGATGACCACAGTGGAACGGACATGAGACATCTTATACCGAGCTGTTCCACCTGCTCCCTATCGAGTCTGAAGTCGGTTTGGGCGTCCAGGATCAAAAGCGGCGAGCCGTAGCTCACAATCCAGTTGTACACACCTCCGGCCTCCAAGGCCTGGTCCAGCCCTTTGAGCGCAGCCGTCTTGCTGCCGAACACGGCCGCATACTTCATGGACTTTTCATGCGGATCCACCACGGACAGCGCAACTGTATCCGCCCTCACAAGGTCCTCTGCGCGGCCTGCAATCTTTCCTATAAGCGCATCAATATCGAGGCTCTCCATGAAATCTATACCCGCTGCATGGAGTATGAACAGGTCCCTGTTTCCTTGAGATAGGCTCGTCTCCCGCTGCCTGAGCGCTACAGCCATCTGGTTGAAGGCCCTCGCAAGGGTGGCGATCTCATCCCGGCCGTTTACTGGCATCGGGGTCTTCCAGTTCTGCCTCCCCAACTCTTTCACTGCCTGAGAGAGCCGTGACAACGGCTTCGTGATGCTGGCGGCTATTATCTGACTGAAGATGAGGCCGAGCAGAAACACGCCTGCAAAGGCAGCCAAGCCTCTTCTGGCGAATATGGAGAGCCTTTCATTATCCTGCCTGCCGGACAGCCCGAGCCGGATATAGCCTACTATATTGCCTGCGATTACTATCGGGTATGTCAGGTCATAGACACCCTCAGAGGAGATCACAAAGGTTGGCTCGAGGCTTTTCATTGCCTCACCATCAGGAGATTGCCAAAGGAGGGACGCGCCTGAGGGCAATGAAACGGGCCTTTTTGCGGCAGCCGGCGTGATGATGCTCTGGCCCGCCCTGCCTACTATCAAATCCCCTTTGTTGTCATAGACCGCAATATAGATGATGTCGCTGTGGGTCGGCGACGAATCTGCAGACAGAAAAGCGGGAATGATCTTTTTGTAGACTTCGTATGCGTTGCGTGTGATTACATCGTCCGCGGTCAGTACCGATATGTGGCCTGCGATATAGAGGGCCCGACGCCGGATCTCATTGTCCACTTCATCCTTGCCGGTGGCGTAGAAAAACGCGCCTACGAGCGCAGCCACCAGAAGAATGGCGAGGGACATAAAGAACGAGACCCTGCAGCCGATGCTTCCGAACCATCGGCTGCAAGCGCGAAGGCGCGCTTCTGCACGGGATAGTATCTTCTGTATCCATGCCATAGGCCGTGCCGCTGAAATCACAGCTTATAATAACACAAAACAGTGCCCCTGTAAACGCAATAAAAAAGAGGCAAAAATAAACGTCTGCCTCCATTGCGTCTGTTTTACGCGTAGGTTAAGGGCTTTTTATGGTGTGCGGCTGCCCTTATGTCTTCATCTGGTCAAGATAAAGCGCTGGACAGCTTCCGACGGTAATCCACCCTGGTAATCTCAAACTTGAAAAAAGCGCCCGGCCTATTCTCCCCGCAATCCTCACACCGCCGCCACTACAATGGAAACTAAGGCGGCGTCTTTCCGTTCTGACTGTTGAATAACTCACGGACCTCGTCAGGCGTGAGCGCACAGTTATAGATGACAAACTCGTCGAGAAGACCGTTGAAGTATTCATCCTCCCCCCCGGGTCTATTGACGCCAAGCTCGATCCATTCGTTTCCGTTTATCATCGGGTCGTTGTTGAATACTTTCGAAACAGCTTCAAGCCCATTAAGATAGAGAATAATCTTCTTGTCCGTATAAACAGCAGCAAAGTGGGTCCAGTTGTTTAAAGGTACTGAACCCGCATTCGTCTCCACTGACTCCCACCCCTGACTTCTGTTCCAGTTATGCCGATAGCTTATGCTCTGGTTTGTTTCGTACCATATTTCCTACCCGCCGGTATTTTCGAGCCCGCGGTCGATAATCCCACCCCACTGAGCAGCTTTAGGATAACTCCAGCCGGTTATTGTGAAGTTGGTTGTGATGTTCAAGTTTACAGGAGCAAAATTCGATACATACTGATTTGATCCATTAAAGCTCCCTGCCGCAGCCCCGACTTTAGCATCCGGTTTATTGAATCCAGGTCCACCACTGGCGGTAAAAAAGTTGTTATTTCCAGACGAATCCTCCCAATTGTTTTCCATCCGCCAATAAGCCACTCTACCCAAATCTTTATTGTAATACTTTACAACTTCTTCGGCCGTAATGGCGCGATTGTACACGATCAGCTCATCCATGAGACCAGCGAAGTATCCGCTACCGTCAAGGAATCTGTCTATCGTGTAAGCGCCCGAGACGGTAGGCAGCCTTGAGATCGAACCTATGATGTCCAACGCATCATCTACATAGACCCGAACAACGTTAGTACTCGGGCCTTCGTAAACACCAGCGATGAAGTGCCATCTGCCGTCCGCCAAATCAGTAGTGCCGGAAACCGAATCAGCATTTAGGCCGCTCAGCACGGCAGCATGGTTTAGATCATCTATATACATGGCGAAGTCTCTAGTTGTCCCTCCGCTAAGAGCCGTCCCATACTCGATGATTGCCTTCTTCCTTGTCCTGCCTGCTGGGGCCTTCACCAACGCTTAAATACTCCTAGGTACGAAGCTCCCAGGAAGCTTGGGAGCATCGCCAGTGACGTAATCGTCATTTCCATCGAGACTTGCTGCTGTGCTCCCAGCACGAAACGCTGCACTGAAGACAGGACCACCAAAAGCTGTTCCATGACTCTGGCTGGTAGCCGAGTCGTTCCAGTTATTTTCCATGTGCCACACAGCTACACGACCAAAATCGTCATGATAATCTCGTCTATCAGGCCGTTTATATTGTTGCCTAAGCAGTATTCCTGCCCAATCTAGAAATCCGCCACGCCGTTCGACTGTAAACATGAGGCCGATATCTCATTATTTACTTCTCCGTTCACATATATCTTTAGCCTGTTCCCGTCAAATGTACCGGCTACGTGATACCACTCCGTCTGGGCTCCGGTCGCAGGCACAACCCCCGAGTAGGCATAATAACCTGAATACTTATTCACGACAAAAGCAACAAACTGATTATCTTTCAATCCAATGGCGTAATCCTCGCTATTTCCCCACTCCGCCTGCTATCGTTCTCCTGCCGCCGTTGCCGGTATCATCGAGCTTTACCCACGCCTCAATGGTGAAGGCATTGTCCGGAAAATTGCCGTACAGATTGCCTATTTTCACATAATCATTAACTCCTCTGAAATTGCCCGAATGCGTACCCGCAATCTTGTTTCCGTCATTAAAGGCCGGAGCACCTATATTGACAGCCGTTCCATTCAAGCCATCTCCCGAAGCGTCCGTCCAGTCGCCGTCCATATGATACTGCGCAGCAAGATCAGGATACTTCACGTTTCCCTTGTTCAAACCCAAGATCGTGATGAGTTCTTCCAAATACGCCCGCGTCGTAAATTCACCGCTGTTGTCCCATAACCGGATGAATCCTGAATCAGGATAGGCGGCATTGTAGTTCTTGAGCCGTGCGCCTGCTCCACTTCCATTCCCTACGTACACCCTCGTCACCTGCGATCCGGCAACCGGCGTGCAACTCGTTTATCTCGTTTTATCCCAAGCAGTGCGCCATCTCGGTATACATCTACATCGCCGCATGATGTGATTGACCATGATATGCCGAGAACGTTCTGGCCGGCTCCCCAGCCCCAGACAATACTAGTACCATTCGACGAACCGACGTAATACAGCGGGACTTACTGCATCCACACCACTGTCCCGCCGGCATCCAAATATTTTCTAATAATGGCATTAGACGACTGATCATTTGCCACCGTGTCGGGTGCCACATCCTGGGCCATCACTGCCACAGACCCCGCGCCGTTCGCCTGCATAAAGGTCTTGAGCTCGTCGGCGTCCACAGCTGTAAAGCCGTTCGCAACAAGGAAGTTCTTGTAGATCAATGCCTCTGCCCTGCTGATCCATGCCACAGGATATCTTGTATCGTAGTACATCACTCTTAGCTGTTCACTGTAGCTTCCGGTCCTGAAGGTAGAAACGTATTCAGTTATGCTGACGTTGCCCATAACGTCTTCGATGCCCGGCTTAAGCGTGACGGTGTAGAAGGTTGTTGATGATAACCTGCCCTTCTGTCGCGAGCGTGCCGGAGACAGAGGATGCCGTGAGCCGCTGCGGACAGACAAGGTTGATTACTGGAAGAGCAGCAATCAGAAACAGCGATGGGTGGCAACGGCATTACTTGACGTTGAGAAGCGGCTTAATCGAGTGAATGGCTATCGGCATCTCCAAGAACTCAGAGACGCATTGCAAAAAGATATACGCCAGAGAAAAGAGAAAGACGAACAAAAGGAGGCAGCGGCTGCCTGAAGCAGCATAGGGGCTGGTACTGAATTTCAACTAAAAAAGGTATTGACACATTGATGTCTGCATCTCCCATGTCTGGAAGAGATGAGGGAAAATATTAAGATAATTTTTTGTTGTCAAGCGATTTTTTTAAGACCAAAAATAAAAATGGCCATCTACATGAAGGCTTTTTTTTGGCGGGGCGATTCTTTTATGGTAGAGGCAAGGCCACAACCTTGCCTCTATACGACCCCAGGGGGGTCGGCATTGATTCTTAGTTTTTCCCCTGGGCAGGGGGCTGCTTTGACTCCTTCGCGCGTTTCTCGACGAGCTCTATGACCGCCATGGGCGCAGCATCACCTATGCGGTTGCGCGTCTTTATAATCCTCGTATAGCCGCCGTTTCTGCCGGCGAAGCGGGGGGCCACCTCGCTGAACAGGCTCTTGACCACGGCCTCGTCGAGAATGAAGCTCAGGGCCTGGCGCCTCGCATGCAGGTCGCCGCGCTTTGCGAGCGTTATCATCCTTTCGGCCAAAGGCCTGATCTCCTTGGCCTTTGCGACAGTGGTCTCGATCCGCTCATTTTTCAATAATGACGTGACAAGCGTTCTCAGAAGGGCTTTGCGATGCCCAGAGTTCCTGCCGAATTGTCTTCCAGCGCATGCATGTCTCATAACTCATCCCTCCACCGGCCGCTCGTCCAGCAGCTTTCTCGCCTCAGCCACGATTGACTCATCTACCTTCATGCCGAGGTTCAGCCCCATCTCGGCAAGTATCTCTTTTATCTCATTCAAGGACTTCCTACCGAAGTTCTTGGTCTTGAGCATCTCGCCCTCGGTTCTCTGCACGAGCTCCGCAATCGTCTCTATGCCGGCATTCTTGAGGCAGTTTGCTGCACGCACCGAGAGCTCAAGCTCGTTCACGCTGCGCAGGAGGTTTTCATTAAAAGATGGAGCCTTCTTTGCCTCTTCCTCGTCTGCAGGCAGCACCTCCTCCTCGGGCAAATGTATGAATATGCTCAGATGGTCCTTGAGGAGCTTTGCAGCATGGGCAACCGCATCATCCGGCCGGATACTGCCGTCGGTCCAGACCTCGAGAACGAGCTTGTCATAATCCGTCTCCTGCCCTACGCGCGCATTCTCCACCTTGAAGTTGACACGCCTCACAGGGGAGAATATGGCATCAATGGGAATTACGCCGATCGGCTGTCCCGGCTCCTTGTTCTTGTCGGACGGCGCATAGCCCCTGCCGCGCCTGGCCTTCATTTCTATCTCGAGCTTGCCGTTTTTGTCTATCGTGGCGATATGAATGTCCGGATTGAGAATCTCCACCTCCGCATCCGCCTCTATGTCCTTCGCTGTGACTTCCGCCGGGCCCTTGGCTTTAAGCATGAGGGTCTTCGGCCGCTCAGAATGAAGCTTGAGACGCACCTCCTTCAGGTTCAATATGAGGTCGGTTGTGTCCTCCACCACACCCGGTATGCTTGAGAATTCATGCTGCACACCGCTTATCTTCACGGACGTGATGGCCGATCCCTCGAGAGAAGACAGCAGCACGCGTCTGAGCGAGTTTCCGAGCGTAGTGCCGAAACCTCGCTCGAGAGGCTCTGCCACGAACTTCCCATATGTATCGGTCATCTTCTTGGGGTCGTACTGCAGTTTCTTTGGCATCTGAACGTCTTTTGCTCTTTTCAGCATATCTCCTCCGTGACGGAGCGAAAAAGTCCAACGCTGTTCAAGGAGACCGACCAGGCTGCGACCTGGCGTTCAAACCGACAGCAGACCGCCGTTTGGTTAATCCGATTGAAATTATCCTAAACAGGGCAGTAGTCCCTGGTTCACTCCGCCAAAAACAATGGCTGATAATTAGGCAGCGCAGGCCGTCGCGCGCGGCGTCCTGTCGGCCTTACACCGACAGTTTGACCGAGAGGCGCTACTTCGAATACAACTCGACTACAAGCTGCTCCTTCACAGTCGGCATCGTGGTCTCGTCTCTCGTCGGCAGTGAAAGCACCTTCCCGCGATACTGTGCCTTGTCTATCTCGAGCCAGGACGGAAAGCCCCTCTTCTCCACGGCCCCCAATGTCTGCTGGATGTGCGCAATCGCCCTGCTCTTCTCCCGGAGCTCAATCACATCTCCGGCCTTGAGCAGATATGACGGGATATTGACCTTGCCGCCGTTGACGAGTATATGTCCGTGGCGTACAAGCTGTCTGGCCTCCTTCTTGGAACCTGCAAATCCCATCCGCTGCACTACATTGTCAAGCCGGCGCTCGAGCAGCTGCAGGAGGTTGTCGCCGGTTATACCCTTCATCTTCGCAGCACGTGCGAAATATCCGCGGAACTGGCGCTCCAATACGCCGTACACCCTTCGTATCTTCTCCTTCTCCCTGAGCTGGAGTGCGTATTCAGACAATTTCACCCGTGCCTGCCCGTGCTGGCCCGGAGGAAAGTTCCTCCTCATGATGCCGCACTTATCAGTATAACAGCGCTCTCCCTTGAGGAACAGCTTCATGCCTTCCCGCCTGCAGAGCTTGCATACCGCCTCTCTATACCTTGCCACTTATTTCCTCCTTCCCCGCGTATCGCGGGGATCGAATATGCCGCAACGAATCTTCTTTACCTGAGTATCTATCTTCGGATCTGACTTCCTGATGACGCAAAGCCCTCTACACGCGTCTCCGCTTGGGCGGCCTGCACCCGTTGTGCGGAATGGGGGTGACATCCTTGATCGCCGTTATCTCCAATCCTGCGGCGGCAATCGCCCTAATCGCCGATTCCCTGCCGGCGCCCGGCCCCTTGACATATACCTCGACCTGCTTCATGCCGTGCTCCATCGCACGCTTGGCAGCGGCCTCCGCAGCGAGCTGGGAGGCGAACGGCGTGCTTTTTCTCGATCCCTTGAAGCCTTGGTTACCGGCGCTCGACCACGTGATCACATTACCCGCAGGATCTGTAATCGTTACGATAGTGTTGTTGAAAGAGGCGTGTATGTGAGCCACGCCGACCGCAATGTTCTTCTTTTCCTTGCCTTTTTTGGCCATAGTTCTTCAACCTCTGTAGTGTCGGTTCTATTTCTTCGCAAGTCCCTTCTTCTTGCCCCTGCCTGCGATAGAGCCCTTCTTCGGTCCCTTGCGCGTTCTGGCATTCGTCCTGGTTCGCTGACCGCGGACGGGCAGGCCCCTCCTGTGGCGCAGACCTCTATAGCAGCCGATGTCCATGAGCCTCTTTATATGCATGGCGACATCCCTGCGGAGATCGCCCTCCACCACATAGTCACGCTCTATTATCGAGCGAATCTTGACTATCTCGTCCTCTCTGAGCTTGCTGCTCCGCGTACTCGGATCTACGCCCGCCGCTGCGAGTATCCTGGCTGCGAGGCTCCTTCCGATTCCGTAAATATAGGTGAGCGCTATATCTATGCGCTTGTCCTTGGGTAGATCTACTCCGGCTATCCTAGCCACGGTCCCTCCTCGATGTATAACTGAATCTAAACTCTGTATTCGTGCCGAGATCCTGAATGTATGTCCGAGCAGTCTCTATGCGGATCTCGGGCCTATCATCCCTGACGCTGCTTATGGCGCGCGTTCTCGCAGATTACGCGCACAACCCCTCCGCGCCTGATGATCCTGCATTTCTTGCAAATACGTCTAACAGATGATCTGACCTTCATGATACTATCTCCACATGTAAAAAAATTCGGTACGACCCCTATTTGAACCTGTACGTTATCCTTCCGCGGGTCAGGTCATATGGCGACAACTCCACCGTCACCTTGTCGCCGGGCAAGATCTTGATATAGTGCATCCGCATCTTGCCCGAAATGTGCGCAAGAATCTTGTGGCCGTTCTCCATCTCCACGCGGAACATTGCGTTCGGCAGTGTCTCGAGCACTGTTCCCTGGACCTCTATTACATCTTCTTTGGACATATTCTCCAAAGCCCTATTCCCGGGCCGTCAGTATGCGAGGACCGTCGGGCATAACCGCCACCGTATGCTCGAAATGAGCGGACAACCTCCCGTCCGCTGTGACCACCGTCCATCTATCGTCGAGGATCACCGTGCCGCTCACGCCCTCGTTTATCATCGGCTCTATCGCGAGCACCATGCCCGCCTTCAGCCTGGGTCCCCTGCCCGGCTCTCCGAAATTCGGTATCTGGGGATCCTCGTGCAAGCTCTTGCCTATTCCGTGACCTACGAAGTCCCTCACCACTGAGTAGCCGCGCGATTCGGCATGGCCCTGGATGGCGGATGAAATATCATAAAGCCTGCCGCCTGGCCTTGCCGCTTCAATGCCGAGCTTGAGGGCTTCCTCCGCAGTATTTATAAGCCTCTCGGCTGCAGACGTCACCCTGCCGACCGGAAGCGTTATTGCGGCGTCTCCATAATATCCATCGAGGGTCACGCCGAGGTCGAGGCTTATTATATCCCCCTCCCGAAGCACTACGCTGCGGGAGGGAAGTCCATGGACCACCTGATCATTTACCGATGCGCACAGCGTCGCCGGATATCCTCTGTAGCCCTTGAACGCCGGACGGCCTCCACAGGAGAGGATGAATTTTTCGGCGAATTCATCCAGCGCCAGTGTATTTACACCCGGACGCACCCGCTCCCTGAGCCCCTCAAGTGCATCCGCCACTATCACGCACGCTCTCCGGATTTTTTCGATTTCATCGGGCGACTTTATGATGATCATGTAGCCACCGCGGCCTTCATCTCCTCCCTTTTATCGTCGCGCCTTTGAGGAAGCCGCCGTAGTGCCTCTGAATAAGGTGCGACTCGATCTGAGACACCGTATCGAGGGCGACGCCTATCACGATAAGCAGCGAAGTGCCTCCGAAGTAGAAGGTCACGCGGAACACCTTATAGAATATGTCCGGCAGAACACATACAGCCGCAAGGTACAGAGCACCGCCCAAGGTTATCCTGGTCAGCACCCGATAGAGATAGTCCGAGGTCTTCTTGCCCGGCCTGATCCCCGGGATGAATCCCCCGTATTTCTTCAGGTTTTCGGCTATGTCCACCGGATTGAACACAATGGCCGTGTAGAAGAACGCAAAGAAGATAATCATGATCACATAGGCCGTTGTGTACAGAAACTTTCCGGGCATAAGCTGCTCAGAAATCGACTTCACCCAACCCACCTCTGCGAAACCGGCGATGGTCGCTGGAAACAGCAGTATAGAAGACGCAAATATGGGCGGGATTACGCCTGCAGAATTTATCTTGAGCGGCAGATGCGTGCTCTGGCCCCTGTATATCTTGCGTCCCACCATACGTTGGGCATACTGTATTGGTATCCGGCGCTGGCCCCGCTCCATAACGATTATGGCGGCCACGACGACGACCACAATGGCGAGTATCACCAGGGCCATGAAATAGGGGATCTCTCCCGCCTTCATGAGGGTTATGGTGCTGCCAACCGCCCGCGGAAGGCCCGCCACTATGCCCGCGAAGATTATGAGGGAGATCCCATTGCCGATCCCCCGCTCTGTTATCTGCTCGCCCAGCCACATGATGAAGGTGGTGCCTGCTGTAAGCGTGATCATGGTCAATATGCGGAATGACCAGCCTGTGGCCTCGACGAATGCGCCCGCCCCCATCTTCTCTATACCCACGGCGATCCAGAAGGACTGGAACGCCGCAATGAACACCGTGCCGTATCTGGTGTACTCCGTGATCTTCTTCCTGCCGGCCTCGCCCTCCTTGGCAAGGGCCTGTAGGCTCGGCACCACCACCGTGAGGAGCTGAAGCACGATGGAGGCGGTTATGTAGGGCATGATGTTTAGAGCGAATATGGTAAGCCTGGACAAAGCGCCGCCCGAGAACATGTCAAAAAAGCCCATCAGCCCTGAGGCGGCCTGGTGAAGATACTGGCTGAGCGCCTCGCCTTTGACGCCGGGGGTCGGTATATGAGCGCCTATTCGGTACACCACGAGCATCATCATGGTGAACATGATCCGTGTCCGAAGCTCAGGTATGTTGAATATGTTCTTCAGGCCAGCAAACAAACTCAGATCACCTCGGCCTTTCCGCCCGCAGCCTGTATCTTCTCTAATGCGTTCTTGCTGAATTTATGCGCCTGGACAACTATCTTTGACTTGAGCTCGCCCATGCCCAGCACCTTGAGACCGTCCTTCAGGTCCTTCACAACGCCCTTTTCACGAAGCAGTTCGGGAGTGAGAGTCCCCTGGTCCGCAAGCGGCGCAAGATCGTCAAGGTTCACTATTGCATATTCCCTGCGGAACGGGTTCTTGAAGCCCCGCTTCGGCAAGCGGCGCTGCAGAGGCATCTGGCCTCCTTCGAACCCGGGACCCTTCACGCCGCCTGAGCGCGCCTTCTGGCCCTTATGGCCTTTTGTTGATGTCTTGCCGTGGCCCGAGCCAGGTCCCCTGCCGATTCTCTTCGGCTTCTTCTTGGCCCCGGGGACAGGCCTTAATTCTTCGAGTCTCATACAATCTCTCTCTTACAATGGATATATTAGAAAACAGTCTTTTCAGCCTTATTCGACAGACACGAGATGAGACACCTTGTTTATCATCCCGCGTATCTCCGGTGTATCAGGCCGGATCACTGTCTTGTTCGGCCTCGTGAGTCCTAAGCCCGCGAGGACGGCTTTGTGCTTGCCCGGTCTCGATATGGCGCTCCTTATGAGCGTAATCTTGATCGTCTTTGCTCCAGCCTTAGCCATGTCTATGCCAACTCCTCCACTTTTTTGCCCCGAAGCGAAGCCACTGCCTCGGGACCGCGCAGCTTGCACAGTCCGTTCATTGTCGCGCTGACCACGTTGTGAGGGTTGCTCGAGCCCAAAGACTTGCAGAGCACATTTCTGACGCCGGCGACCTCGAGCACCGCCCTGCTCGCGCCTCCTGCAATAAGGCCGGTGCCCTCTGCAGCCGGCTTCAAGAGGACCTTGCCGGCGCCGAAGCGGCCGAGCACCTCATGAGGGATGGTGTCGCCCTTGAGAGACAACGGAATCATGTTTTTCTTAGCCCGTTCCACTGCCTTCTTTATCGCCACCGGAGCCTCAGCCGCCTTCCCCTTGCCGACTCCTACCATTCCCTTTCCGTTACCCACCACCACAAGGGCGCTGAAGTTGAAGCGCTTGCCGCCCTTCACCACCTTCGCCACGCGGTTCAATGAGACCAGCCGGTCCTTAAGCTCCTGGGCCTCGCCGCCCTCGTCTTTCTTCTCGTATCTCTCAGCCAAAGCAGCCTCCAAATATGAAATTACCCAATGCTAAAACTTCAGCCCTTGCTCGCGTGCGGCGTCGGCCAGTGCCTTTATGCAGCCATGATACCTGTATCCTCCCCGGTCGAAGACTACCTGGCCGATATTCTTGCTCAGCGCCTTCTGTGCGATAGCGGCGCCCACTTTCTTCGCCGCCTCTACATTTCCGCCTGTGCGCGCTCCCGCCGCCACATCCTTGTCGAGCGTAGATGCCGACACGATGGTCCTACCCGCTGTATCGTCGACAAGCTGGGCATATATATGCCTCAGGCTCTTATAAACGGTAAGTCTCGGTTTCTGCGGCATGCCGACCACTTTCTTCCTTATCCTGCGGTGACGTCTATGTCTCGATTCCACCTTGCTCAGTGCCACTTCTCCGCTCCAGTCAGAAATAGTTTATGCGAATATTTATGCGTCAGGGCCCTATTTGCCGCCCTTGCTCGCCTTTCCTTCCTTCATGTGTATCTTCTCAGTGCTGTACTTTATACCCTTGCCCTTATAAGGCTCCGGCAGCTTCAGACTCCGTATGTTTGCGGCGGTCTGGCCTACGAGCTGCTTATCTACGCCCTTCAGAATGATCTGTGTCTGCTTCGCATCCACGACAGCCTTTATGCCCTTAGGCAAGGGATAGACAACCGGATGCGAAAAGCCCAGGCTGAACATCAGGTTGCTTCCGTGCAAAGCCGCCTTGTACCCGACGCCGAAGATCTCGAGCGTCTTCTCATAGCCCTTGCTCACGCCGGTGACCATATTGGCAATGAGATTGCGAACGAGCCCGTGCAGCTCCCTGTAGTGTTTCTGGTCGGAAGGCCTCTCGACCACAAGCTTGTTGTCAACCTTCTTCACTGTAAGCTTAGGGTGCACCGTCTGACTGATCTCGCCGAGCGGGCCTTTGACAGTGATCCTGCCCGGCTCGATCCTCGCCTCCACGCCGGAGGGCAATTCTATTGGTTTTCTGCCTATCCTCGACATTTCAACCTGCCTCGAATTCAAGTTCGGAACAGCCCGGCCTCTACCATACGTGGCAGAGCACTTCTCCGCCCACCCTGTCCTTCTTCGCCTGTTTGTTGGTCTGGACGCCTTTGGGAGTGGACATTATAGCGACCCCGAGTCCGCCCATGACCTTGGGTATGGAATCCACACCCACATACACCCGGCAGCCCGGCCTGCTTATCCGCTTCAGACCCTGTATCGCCGGGCTCTCATCGTCGGTATACTTAAGATATACGCGTATAAGCCCCTGCCTCCGGTCCTTCACGAGTTTCACGTTCTTGACATACCCCTCATCCTTGAGAATCTTCGCAATCTGGACCTTGATCTTGGACGACGGTATATCAACCTTCTCCATCTTCATCTTGTTTGCGTTCCGTATGCGAGTAAGCATATCGGCTATCGGATCTGTCATCATCTGGCTCTAACCTCGCGATAGACTGTTGCTATAAAGTGATACATACCGGCGGCGTGCTACCAGCTCGCCTTTATCACGCCCGGTATCTCTCCGCGCAGGGCCCTGTTCCTGAAACATATGCGGCACATCCCGAATTTCCGCAGATACCCTCTCGAGCGGCCGCACAGCGGACACCTGTGATACGCCCTGACCTTGAATTTGGGCTCTCTCTTCGCCTTCGCTATCAATGACTTCTTCGCCATCTTCCGCCCCTTCCGGATTACTTTCTGAACGGCATGCCGAGGTGACTGAGCAGCGCCCTTCCCTCTTCGTCCGTCTTAGCTGTGGTTACGATAGATATATCGAGCCCGTGGATAGATTCTATCTTGTCGAGCTCTATCTCAGGGAATATGACCTGCTCTTTTATGCCGATGGAATAATTGCCCCTCCCATCGAACGACTTGGTCGGCACGCCCTTGAAGTCCCTGATACGCGGAAGCGCCGCGCTCAGGAACCGGTCGAGAAATTCATACATCCGTTCGCGTCTCAGGGTGACCATGCAGCCGATCGGCATCCCTTCCCTAAGCTTAAATGTAGCGATAGATTTCTTAGCCCGCGTAATGACCGGCCGCTGACCGCTGATCCGCGCCATCTCATCCACCGCATGGTCGAGGGCCTTTGCATTGGTAATCGCCTCCCCCATACCCATGTTCAGCACGATCTTGACGAGCCTCGGCACCTGCATCACGTTTTTGTAGTTGAACTGCTTCATGAGCGCAGGCACAACCGTCTTCTCGTACCGCTCCTTGAGCCTGGGCACGAGTTTCGGCTCCGCGGCCTTCGGCCTGGGCGCTGCGGTTGCGGCCTCTTTCTCAGCCGCCGCCTCCTTGGCCTTGGGTTTCGCAGACTCCTTCGGCTTGGCAGGCGCCTTCTTCGCTGTCTCCGCCTTTTTTGCTGTTGTCTTGTCTTTCTTCTCAGCCATATGTCCCTGAATATCCGCTGTGTATAAGCTGTTTATTTGAAATCTCCGCCGGGCTGGATCCCGGACGGTCTACCTCATGCACTATTGCGAGAGCTCATCAATCGATCGGCTCATTGCAGGCCTTGCACACCCTTATCCTTGCGCCTTCGCCCTCAGAGCGCCTCGTCACCCGTGTGGGTTTGTCGCACCTCGGGCAGACAAGCCTGACATTGGCTGCAGAGATAGGCGCCTCCTTCTCCACTATGCCGCCCTGCCTGAGCTGGGGGTTCGGTCTTGTATGGCGCTTGATTATATTAAGCTTCTCTACAACCAGCCTGTTCTGGCTCGGATAGACCGCTATCACCCTACCCCGCTTGCCCCTCTCTCTGCCGCTCGTTATTATGACCGTATCGTTCTTTCTTATCTGCATAATGAATACCCGCCGTCGATATCTCGTAAAAATTTCCTACTTGACGATGCCTACAGCACCTCCGGCGCAAGCGAAATAATCTTCATGAAATTCTTCTTGCGCAGCTCGCGCGCCACCGGGCCGAAGATGCGGGTGCCGATGGGCTCGTTCTGATTGTTGATGAGCACCGCCGCATTGTGATCGAATTTGATATAGGAGCCGTCCGGCCTCCTTACCTCCTTGGCGGTACGCACCACCACAGCCTTGGCTACAGTACCCTTCTTCACCTGGCCTTCTGGGATGGCGGCCTTTATGGCGACGACAATCACGTCGCCCAAGGTCGCATATCTCTTACGCGTGCCGCCCAGCACTTTGATGCACATTACCTTTTTCGCGCCGGAGTTGTCCGCAACATCGAGAACAGTCTGCTGCTGTATCATCTCTCATCCTTGAATTCAGTCATTTGTCTTGCGGCGGCGTTAGCCGCCGGATCTCTGCAGTCTATGCCCTATTCTGCCTGCCGGATCTCAAAGAGAAACGGCTATGGCGCCTTCTCAACTATCTCGAGCACCTTCCACCTTTTTTCTTTGGACAAAGGCCTCGTCTCGATGAACTTCACGACGTCGCCCACTTTGCATTCGTTCTTCTCATCATGGGCCTTGAACCTGGTGAGGCGCGTCACGGTCTTTTTATAGCGGGAGTGAGAAATCCTCCGCGCCACGGCCACCACCACCGTCTTGTCCATCTTGTCGCTTACGACCTGCCCTATGTAAAACTTCCTCTTTTTATGCTCGCCCATATTTTTCCCTTAGCACAGTTTTTGTCCTTGCTATCTCTTTCCTCAGAAGCCTCAGCCTCATCGGATTCTCGATCTGACCCATCGCCTGCTGAAATCTCAGGTTGAATAACTCCTTCTTGAGATCCTCCGTCTTTATGAGAAGCTCGTCTCGAGACAGGTCTCTGAGCTCCGAAACCTTATTCTTCATGCCTACTACCCCTCCCGCGATACGAATTTTGTAGCGATGGGAAGCTTGTATGCTGCAAGCCTGAACGCCTCGCGAGCTACCGACTCGTCCACACCGCCCATCTCATAGAGCACTCTTCCCGGCTTCACGACAGCCACCCAGTACTCTGGTGCGCCCTTCCCCTTGCCCATCCTGGTCTCTGCAGGCTTCTTGGTGATAGGCTTGTCCGGAAAGATGCGGATCCATATCTTGCCCCCGCGCTTCACATACCGGGTCATAGCGATTCTGGCCGCCTCTATCTGCCTGCTCGTGATCCAACCCGGCTCGAGCGCCTTTAGCCCGTACTCGCCGAAGCTCACATCGGCTCCCCGGTATGCGGTTCCCTTCATCCTGCCTTTCATCATCTTTCTGTATTTGACTCTCTTGGGTGCCAGCATTGTTCAATCCTTATGGTTGTAGACTCTATATCGCGGATCAGCGCTGCCTGTACTCAGACGCTATGCAGACGCCTGTTTGTCGAGTATCTCGCCCTTGTATATCCAGACCTTAACCCCTATCTGGCCCATTGTGGTCTTCGCCTCGAAGAATCCGTAGTTGATGTCCGCCCTGAGAGTATGGAGCGGCACACGCCCCTCCCTATACCACTCGGTCCTTGCGATCTCCGCCCCTGCAAGCCGGCCGGCGCAGGTTATCTTTATCCCCTGTGCGCCGAGACGGAGAGCCGAGGTGACCGCCTTTTTCATCGCCCTGCGGAAGGCGATCCTGCGCTCGAGCTGCAGGGCTATGTTCTCCGCAACGAGCTGGGCATCGAGCTCTGGTCTGCGGACCTCCTGAATGTTTATGAACATCTGCTTGCCGGTAAGGTTCTCGAGGTCCTTTTTAAGCTTGTCAACCTCAGCCCCCTTCTTGCCGATTATGATGCCTGGTCTCGCAGTATGTATGTTTATCTTCGCCTTCTGGCCCGCACGCTCTATCTCTATCTTGGATACGCCCGCATGTATCAGCCGCTCTTTTACAAGGGATCTGATCTTTATGTCTTCATGCAGAAGCTCGGCGTAGTTCTTTTTCGCAAACCACCTCGAGTCCCATGTCTTTATGACCCCTAGTCTGAAACCTGTAGGATGAACTTTCTGACCCATCATGCCTCCACAAAAAGTTGCTGAGACTATGCCGACAACACCAGCGTGATATGGCTAGTCCTCTTCCGTATTATATTCCCCCTGCCCATAGCCCTCGCCCGCATGCGCTTCATTGTGACGCCGGGGCTCACACTCGCCTCGACGATCTTCAGGGCGTCCAGGTCGCCTATCTTCTTGATCTCCGCATTCGCCACCGCCGAGTCGAGGACCTTCTTGACGATGCGTGCCGCATGGAGCGGGGTGAACATCAGTATGTTTTTCGCCTCGCCCACGTTCTTCCCGCGGATGAGATCAATCACCTGCCGCGCCTTTCTGGGGGTAATCCTAATATGTCTGGCAGTTGCGCTTGCTTCCATGACTTATATCCTCTACAAAGCCGCTCTCGAATTTGGTCCGGCCTATTTCTTCGCCGCCGGTGCAGGGGTGCTCGCCTTTTCAGCGGCCTTAGCGCCGCCATGGCCCTTGAACGTTCTCGTCGGCGAAAACTCGCCGAGCTTATGCCCAACCATGTTCTCCGTGATATAGACGGGGATGAACTTCTTCCCATTGTGGACCGCGAGTGTATGTCCCACGAATTCCGGTATTATTGTGGACCTGCGAGACCATGTCTTGAGCATCTTTTTCTCTCCGGATGCATTCATGGCTTCCACCTTCTTCAGAAGGTGCTCGTCTACAAACGGACCTTTTTTAACCGATCTCGGCACAATATCCTCCGTGCAAACTGAAACTCGAAATGTGCTTATTCAGACAGGGCTACCTGCTCTTCGTCCTTCTGCTGATGATATATTTTTCCGTAGCCTTATTCTTCCGCGTCTTTGTCCCGTCGGGCAGTCCCCACGGCGAGCAGCCGGGCCTTCCGCCGGATGATTTACCCTCCCCGCCCCCGAGCGGATGGTCGACAGGGTTCATGGCCACTCCGCGGACCCGAGGTCTCCTACCGAGCCAGCGCGACCTTCCCGCCTTTCCTATGCTGATATTTTCATGGTCGAGATTCCCCACCTGGCCCACGGTCGCCATGCAGTCCGTGCGCACCCTGCGTATCTCTCCGGAGTTGAGGCGGATCACCGCATAGTCGCCTTCCTTGCCTAGGAGCTGGACTGATGCACCTGCACTGCGTGCGAGCTGTCCGCCCGCGCCCTTTTTGAGCTCTACATTGTGCAGTACGGTGCCCACGGGTATCGCGCTGATCGGTAGGGCGTTGCCTGGTTTGATGTCGGCCTCTGGACCTGACATCACAGTGTCTCCCTGCTTGAGGCCGACCGGTGCCAGTATATAGCGCTTCTCCCCGTCCGCATAATGCAGAAGCGCTATCCGCGCAGTGCGGTTCGGATCATATTCTATATGCGCCACCGTTGCAGGCACGCCCGTCTTGTCGCGTCTGAAATCGATGATGCGGTATTTCTTTTTGTGCCAGCTGGCGCGATAGCGTACGGTTATCTTTCCGCGGTTGTTCCGGCCGCCCTTCTCAACGATCCTCATGAGAAGAGACTTCTCAGGCCTCGTACGCGTCACATCCTCGAACGTAGATACGGTCTGGAAGCGCCTGCCCGGCGATGTTGGATTGAATGATTTTACCGGCATTTAAGCACCCTCGAACATTTCTATCTTCTCGCCCGGTCTGAGCGTGACGTACGCCTTCTTCCAGTCCGGAAGCCTGCCCATTCTCTGCCCGAGCCTCTTCTTTTTGCCAGCCACATTGACTGTGGTCACATCGGCCACCTTTACCTTTAATATGGCCTCAATGGCCTTTCTCACCTGAACTTTGTTGGCATCGCGTCTCACCTCGAAGGTGATGACGTTGTTCCTTTCCTTGAGCCTGGTGCCTTTTTCCGTGATGCGGGGCATACGAACTATATCATAGATAGCCGGAGTCATACGCCGTATACCTCCTTCATCGCGCTGATTGCGTCCTCGGTAGTTATCAGATAACGGTACTTCAGCAGATCGTATACATTCAGATTCTGCGTCCTGAGCACCTTGACCGAGGGTATATTACGCGCCGCGAGCATGACGTTTCTGTTCTCCTGCGGCAACAGGAGCAGCGCATTTTCATTCACGCCTAGCCTCTCGAGGAGCTCTGCCATCAACCTTGTCTTGGGCTCTGCAAGCTCTATCTTGTCCAGCACTATGAGCCTGTTCTCGCTCACCTTCGCCGACAGAGCCGCGAGCATGGCGGAGCGCTTCTCCTTCTTTGGAATGCTGTAGGAGTAATCGCGTGGCACGGGACCGAATACCGTGCCTCCATGCCTCCAGAGCGGCGAGCGGATGCTGCCAGCGCGCGCCCTGCCAGTCCCCTTCTGCCTCCAGGGCTTCTTGCCGCCTCCGCTTACCAGCGCCTTGTTCTTGGTCGCTGCAGTGCCTGCGCGCTTATTGGCGAGCTGATTCACCACCGCCGTATGCAGCAGATGCGGCTTCACCTCAGCGCTGAAGATGCCGGGCAGCTCGAGGTCCTTCACCTTTTTATTGTTCATGTCCACCAATGCGACTGATGCCATATCTCTGTCCCCTGCCTGAAGACTATGCCTGTTTTGATATCACAACGATGCAGTTCCTTGCGCCCGGCACCGCCCCTCTGACGAGGAGCAGATTCTGCTCAGGCCGCACAGCGACGACCTCTAGGTTTTTTATGGTTACTTTCTCCACACCCATGTGACCTGGGAGCTTTTTGCCGGGCCATACGCGGGACGGCCATGCGCTGGCGCCGATGGAGCCCGGAGCGCGATTAAACATGGAGCCGTGACTGTCCGGACCGCCTGCGAAATTATGCCTCTTCATGACGCCGGCGAAACCCTTGCCCTTGCTCACACCGGTTACCGAGACGAGTTCGCCCTTCTTGAATATGTCCACCTTCACTTCCTGACCCGGCTCCGGACCCGCCGCCCTGAATTCCCGCAGGAAGCGATGCGGCGCCACTCCCGCCTTCTTGAAATGGCCCATAAGGCCGCGCGTCACGCGCTTCTGCTTCTTCTCTTCCTGAAAGGCGAGCTGCACCGCCTCATAGCCGTCCTTCTCAACGGTCTTCTTCTGCACTACGGTGCAGGGACCCGCCTGGATCACGGTCACGGGGATCACCTCGCCTCCGTTGAACAGCTGGCTCATGCCTATTTTTCTGCCTATGATTCCGATGCTCATCACATGTCCCTCAGTGTTAGTTGCGAATACAATAGATCAAAACGCGCCTGCGTGACCGCGGCGTCCTCTCAAGCGTCTGCGGATCGCAGCTACAGCCTCAGAGCTTTATCTCCACATCCACTCCCGCGGCAAGGTCGAGCTTCATAAGGGCGTCCACGGTCTGAGGAGTCGGGTCGAGTATGTCGAGAAGCCTCTTGTGAGTACGTATCTCGAACTGCTCCCTCGACTTCTTGTCCACGTGTGGCGAGCGGAGCACGGTCCACCTGCTGACCCGAGTGGGTAGAGGTATGGGGCCTGATATCTTCGCACCGGTCCTCTTCGCCGTGTCTATTATCTCGACCACGGACTGATCGAGCAGCCTGTGATCGTATCCCTTCAGTCTTATCCTTATCTTCTGCGTCACTTGCCGTACCCCTTATGATTGCCGCTTTATTCTATCACCTCGGTGATAACGCCTGCGCCGACCGTCCTGCCGCCCTCGCGTATGGCGAACCTGAGCTCCTTGTCCATCGCTATGGGCGTGATGAGCTCCACCTGGCAGCTTATGTTGTCTCCAGGCATCACCATCTCGACACCATCGGGAAGCTTCACAACGCCTGTCACATCCGTGGTCCTGAAGTAGAACTGGGGTCTGTAGCCGTTGAAGAACGGGGTGTGCCTGCCACCCTCTTCCTTGGTGAGGATATATGCCTCGCACTTGAATTTGGTGTGGGGCGTAATGCTGCCGGGCTTCGCCAACACCATGCCGCGCTCCACCTCCTCCTTCTTGATGCCGCGCAAAAGCACCCCTATGTTGTCTCCAGCCTGGCCCTGGTCAAGGAGCTTCCGGAACATCTCAACTCCAGTGACCACAGTCTTCTGGGTGGGCTTTATGCCTACTATCTCCACCTCGTCCCCGACCTTGACCACTCCGCGCTCCACCCTGCCGGTGACCACAGTGCCGCGGCCTGCAATCGAAAAGACATCTTCTATGGGCATGAGGAAGGGCTTGTCTATGTCGCGCTTGGGCTCGGGGATGTAGCTGTCTATGGCGTCCATGAGCTCTATGATGCTCTTGTACTCAGGGGCGTTGGGGTCCTTGCTCTCGCTCTGGAGAGCCTTGAGGGCGCTGCCCTTCACTATGGGCGTCTTGTCCCCAGGGAACCCGTACTTGGACAGAAGCTCTCTCACCTCGAGCTCCACAAGCTCCAACAACTCGGGATCATCCACCATGTCCACTTTGTTCATATAAACTACTATGTAGGGCACACCGACCTGACGGGCCAAAAGTATGTGCTCCCTGGTCTGAGGCATGGGGCCGTCCGCCGCAGAAACCACCAAAATGGCGCCGTCCATCTGGGCCGCGCCGGTAATCATGTTCTTTACATAGTCGGCATGCCCAGGACAGTCAACATGGGCGTAGTGCCTCTTGTCCGTCTGATACTCGACATGGGCCGTGGCGATGGTAATGCCGCGCTCGCGCTCCTCAGGCGCCTTGTCTATCTGGTCATAGGCAACGAAACTCGCCATGTTCCTAAGTGCAAGGACCTTGGTGATCGCCGCTGTCAAGGTCGTCTTGCCGTGGTCCACGTGGCCAATCGTTCCAACATTGACGTGGGGCTTTGTCCTCTCGAATTTTGCCTTTGCCATCTCTCATGCCTCCTGTCGGGCAGCGGCGCAGTGACCTCTCATGCCGCCACTCCAAGAATGTTCGTTATATCTATCTGGCCTTGACGGCCTCGCCTTTCGCCTTTGCGATAATCTGGTCTGCAATGCCCTTGGGCACTTCCTCGTAGTGCGAGAACTGCATGGTATAAGTCGCCCTGCCCTGTGTCTTCGAGCGGATGTCCGTGGCGTAGCCGAACATCTCGGACAAGGGGACCTGAGCCGCGATGACCCGAGCAGAGCCCCTCATGGTCATACCCTGGACCCTGCCCCTGCGCGAGTTCAGATCGCCTATGATGTCTCCCATGTACTCCTCGGGGCAGACGACCTCCACAGCCATGATAGGCTCGAGAAGCACGGGAGAAGCCTTTGCAGCGCCCTCCTTGAAGCCCATAGAGCCCGCGATCTTGAAGGCCATCTCCGAAGAGTCGACATCATGGTACGATCCGTCGATGATGCGCACCTTCACATCGACCACAGGATAGCCGGCGAGCACCCCCGTCTCCATCGCCTCCTCAATGCCCTTCTGGACAGCCGGGATATACTCCTTCGGAACGGCGCCGCCCACGATCTTGTTCTCGAATTCGAAGCCCTTGCCGGGCTCCTGGGGCTCGAGCTCGAGGATCACATGGCCATACTGGCCGCGGCCGCCTGTCTGGCGGATGTACTTGCCTTCCGCTGTAACCTTCTTGCGGATGGTCTCCCTGTACGCCACCTGGGGCTTGCCCACATTGGCGTCCACCTTGAACTCCCGCATGAGCCTGTCGACAATAATCTCCAGATGTAGCTCTCCCATGCCGGAGATAATGGTCTGACCGGTCTCATGGTCGGTCATCACGCGGAAAGAAGGATCTTCCTGCATGAGCTTCTGGAGCGACATCCCAAGCTTGTCCTGGTCGGCCTTGGTCTTGGGCTCTATGGCCACGGAAATGACAGGCTCCGGAAAGCTCATGGCCTCGAGTATGATGGGCCTGCTCTCGTCGCAGAGCGTATGGCCGGTAAGGGTGTTTTTAAGACCGACCGCTGCGCATATGTCTCCGGAGTATATTTCTTGTATCTCTTCGCGCTTGTTTGCATGCATCTTGAGCAGCCTGCCGATGCGCTCCTTTACCCCTTTCGTGGAGTTGTAGACATAGGAGCCGGCGTTCAGCATGCCTGAATAGACCCTCAAGAACGTAAGCTGTCCCACGAACGGATCCGTCATTATCTTGAAGGCCATGGCGGCGAACGGCTCGCTGTCCGAGGCCTTGCGGATCTCTTCCTCCCCTGTCCGGGGATTCACGCCCTTGACAGGCGGGATGTCCACCGGCGACGGAAGATAGTCCACCACTGCATCGAGCAGCAGCTGCACGCCCTTGTTCTTGAAGGCCGAGCCGCATATGACCGGGAATATCCTCATGCTGATAGTGCCCTTGCGGAGCGCCGCCTTTATCTCGTCAATGGTGGGCGCTTCGCCGTTGAGGTACTTCTCCATTATGACGTCGTCCACATCGGCGAGCTTCTCTATCATCTTCTCCCGATACTCTTTCGCTTTCGGGAGGAGCTCAGAAGGGATATCCTGCACCACATATTTGGCGCCGAGCGTCTCGTCGTCGAAGTACACGGCCTTCATGTTGATGAGGTCGATGGGGCCCCGGAACTTGTCCTCCGCGCCGATGGGTATCTGAATCGGCACCGGATTCGCTCCGAGCCTGTCGATCATGGTCTGGACGCTCATGTAGAAGTCAGCGCCGATGCGGTCCATCTTGTTCATGAATGCGATGCGGGGGACCTTGTACTTGTCCGCCTGGCGCCACACGGTTTCGGACTGCGGCTCCACGCCGTTTACGGAATCGAACACCGCTACCGCGCCGTCCAGCACCCTGAGGGAGCGCTCCACTTCTATAGTGAAATCCACATGGCCTGGGGTGTCGATGATATTTATGCGCTTGTCCCGCCAGAAGCACGTGGTCGCCGCAGAGGTGATGGTTATGCCGCGCTCCTGCTCCTGGACCATCCAGTCCATGACCGCCGTGCCTTCGTGCACCTCGCCTATTTTGTAGGAAACACCGGTATAATACAGTATGCGCTCGGTCGTGGTTGTCTTGCCGGCGTCGATATGTGCCATAATCCCGATATTGCGGGTATTTTCGAGTGAATACTGCCTTGCCACTTCAGCCTCCGCTTTCTCCCGAACACCTTACCAGCGATAGTGGGCGAAGGCTTTGTTGGCCTCTGCCATCCGGTGTACGTCTTCTTTCTTCTTTACGGCTCCGCCCGTGTTGTTCGAGGCGTCGAGTATCTCAGCCGCAAGTTTCTCGACCATGGTCTTTTCAGGCCGCTGGAGCGCATACATGCGCAGCCAGCGATAGGCGAGCGACAGCCTCCTTGGCTGACGCACCTCCACCGGCACCTGATACGATGCACCGCCCACCCGCCTGGACTTGACCTCCACCTGCGGTTTGACGTTATCCAGCGCCTTCTTGAAGACTGCAAGGGGATCGTTGCCTGTCTTCTCCTTTATGCGGTCGAAGGCCTTGTAGCATATAGATGCCGCAACACCCTTCTTCCCCTGCCGCATCAGCACGTTCACGAACTTAGAGACAAGCTTGCTGTTGTATTTCGGATCCGGGAGGGTCTCCCTTTTTACAACGACCTGTTTTCTCGGCATAACCAAATCCCTCTAAGCTGTATTACCTGCGATCCGGCCGCGGAACGCGGCCTGCTCGCTATTTAGGCCTTTTTGCACCATACTTGGAACGTCCCTGCTTGCGATTGGCCACTCCCACTGTGTCCAGAGTGCCACGCACGATGTGATACCTCACGCCCGGCAGGTCCTTCACCCTGCCCCCGCGGATGAGCACGATGGAGTGCTCCTGCAGGTTATGGCCCACGCCCGGGATATACGTCGTCACCTCCATGCCGTTGGTGAGCCTCACCCTGGCCACCTTTCTCAAGGCCGAGTTGGGCTTCTTCGGTGTGGTGGTATACACCCTTATGCAGACCCCGCGCTTCTGGGGGCAACCTTTAAGCGCAGGGCTCTTGGTCTTCCTCTCCGCGAGGGTCCTGCCTTTTCTTACAAGTTGGCTTATCGTCGGCACGGCTCAAAACTCCTCTTAAACGATATATTCCAAAGGTCGAGTCAAAACCTGGGCATTATATCAGCGACCCTTCATGTTGTCAAGAGTTTTTTGGATAATTCAAAAATTCTCCTTATCAGAAGCGTCCACCGCCTTCACAAATGTGTTTCTGTAATCCCTCATGCCAGTCCCGGCGGGTATTAGCCTGCCCATGATCACATTCTCTTTGAGGCCGACGAGCTCGTCCACCGCACCCGTAATGGCAGCCTCCGTGAGAACGCGCGTGGTCTCCTGGAATGAGGCGGCTGAGATGAAGCTGTCCGTGGTCAGAGACGCCTTTGTAATGCCGAGGAGAATGGGTCTTGCCGTCGCAGGCCTGCCGCCCCTTGCAATGGCGGCCTCGTTCTCTCTAGCGAAAGTAAAACGATCCACCTGCTCGCCGATGAGAAAAGGCGTATCCCCTGCGTCTTCTATCCTCACCTTTCGGAGCATCTGCCTGACGATCACCTCTATGTGCTTGTCGTTTATGGAGACGCCCTGGAGACGATAGACCTGCTGCACCTCGTCCACGAGGTATTTCTGAAGCTCCTTCGGTCCGAGCACATTGAGGATGTCGTGAGGATCCACAGGACCGTCCATGAGCGGCTCGCCGGCAGTGACCCAGTCACCTTCGTGGACATTCACATGCTTGCCCTTGGGTATGAGATACTCCTTCTCATTGCCCATGCCGTCCTTGACGAGAATGCGTCGCATGCCCTTGACGAACCCTCCGAACTCCACGGTGCCGTCGATCTCGCTGATGATGGCCTGCTCCTTGGGTTTGCGCGCCTCGAACAGCTCTGCAACGCGCGGCAGACCGCCGGTGATGTCCTTTGTCTTCGTGGTCTCGCGCGGAATCTTGACGAGGACATCGCCCGGATATACTTCGTCTCCCTTCTCGACAAGTATATGCGCACCAGCCGGCAAAAGGTAGCGCGCCACCGCAGTCGAGCCCGGCAGACGCGCGGTCTTGCCGGATGCGTCCTTGATGGAGATGCGCGGCCTGAGGTTCGGATCCGGGGAGTCTATCACGACCTTCCGAGAGAGGCCCGTGACCTCGTCCACCTCCTCGCGCATGGTTACCCTCTCGATTATGTCTCCGAAGGCGATCTTGCCGCCGATCTCCGTAAGGATGGGGATGGAATAGGGGTCCCATTCCACGAGCTTCTGACCGATATCCACCTTCTGGCCATCCTGCACCTTGAGACGCGCCCCGTAGATCACGCTGTATTTCTCTTTTTCGCGTCCGGCATCGTCATAGATCGCAATGCTCCCGCTCCTCGACATGGCCACATAGTCGCCTTCTTTGTTCCGGACTGTGTTCAAGGATATGTATTTCACCGTACCGGCGTTCTTCGCCTCGAGCACAGTCTGCTCGACCACCTTACTCGCGGTGCCACCGATATGGAATGTGCGCATCGTGAGCTGGGTGCCCGGCTCGCCGATAGACTGCGCCGCAATGATGCCTATGGCCTCTCCTATGTCAACGAGCCTTCCCCTCGCAAGGTCTCTGCCGTAACACATGCGGCAGACGCCCCGATAAGACTGGCATGTGAGCACCGAGCGTATCTTGAGCTTGTCCACCCCAGCTTCGTCTATCTTCTTCACGAGATCCTCTGTAATCTCGGTGTTGGCCGGCACGATGACATCCTTTGTGAGCGGATCCTTGATATCCTCCGCCGCAACCCGGCCCAGAATGCGCTCCGACAAAGGCTCTATGATCTCTCCGCCTTCCACAAGCGAGCCGACCACGATGCCGTCCGTCGTTCCGCAGTCATGCTGGGTGATTATGACGTCCTGGGCGACGTCCACGAGCCTGCGGGTCAGATAGCCGGAGTTCGCCGTCTTCAAGGCCGTGTCTGCAAGGCCCTTGCGTGCGCCGTGGGTGGATATGAAGTACTGCAGCACGGTGAGACCCTCGCGGAAGTTGGCAGTGATCGGGGTCTCTATGATCTCGCCTGAGGGCTTGGCCATAAGGCCGCGCATGCCGGCGAGCTGGCGTATCTGCTGTGTGCTTCCGCGTGCGCCGGAATCCGCCATCATGAATATGTTGTTGAACGAACGCGCCTCTTGAAGCTCCGCCTTCCTGACTATGCCGAGCTCCACGGCCTCCATGCCGAGCTCCGCCATCATCTCGTCCGCGATCTTCTCCGTCACATTCGCCCAGATGTCTATCTCCTTGTTGTATCTCTCGCCGTTCGTAATGAGGCCCTCGGTATATTGATGATGTATCTCCATGACCTCTTTCTGCGCCTGCTCGATGAGTTTCTGCTTCTTGCTCGGGATGTGCATATCCGAAACGCAGATCGAGACGCCCGACTTCGTCGCATAGCGGAACCCGATGTCCTTGAGGTCGTCCAACAGCACGACGGTGCGCCTCAGCCCCAGCTTTCTGTAGCATTCGTCTATGAGCTTGGCGAGCTCCTTCTTGGTCATCTCCTTGTTGACGAACGAGAAGGGGATCTCCTGCGGCAGTATCTCGCTGAAGAGCACCCTGCCGACGGTAGTCTCCTCGAGCCTGCCGTTGATGCGCACGCGCACGCGCGCATGAATGTGGGCAACGCCCTGGTCGTACGCCACACGCACTTCCTGGGGGTTCGAGAATATCTTTCCCTCTCCCTGTACGCCCGAGCGGGCCTTAGTGAGGTAGTAACAGCCGAGGACTATGTCCTGCGATGGCACGGCGATGGGACGGCCGTTCGCAGGGGACAGGATGTTGTTCACGGAGAGCATCAGTACCCGCGCCTCAAGCTGCGCCTCCACGGACAGGGGGATGTGAACAGCCATCTGGTCGCCGTCGAAGTCCGCGTTGAACGCCGCGCATACGAGCGGATGGAGCTGTATGGCCTTTCCCTCTATGAGGACAGGATCGAAGGCCTGTATGCCGAGCCTGTGCAGCGTGGGTGCGCGATTCAAGAGCACAGGGTGTTCCTGAATGACCTCTTCGAGCACGTCCCAGACCTCGGGCCTCTCGCGCTCTATCATCTTCTTGGCACTCTTGATGGTCGTCGCAAAGCCCTTCTCCTCGAGCTTGTTGAATATGAAGGGTTTGAAGAGCTCGAGCGCCATCTTCTTGGGAAGTCCGCACTGATGGAGTTTGAGCTCCGGCCCAACCACGATCACGGAGCGACCTGAATAGTCAACGCGCTTGCCAAGGAGGTTCTGGCGGAACCTGCCCTGTTTTCCCTTGAGCATGTCTGAGAGGGACTTGAGCGGCCTCTTGTTCGGTCCGCGCAGGACCCTGCCTCGCCTTCCGTTGTCGAATAGGGCGTCCACTGCCTCCTGCAGCATCCTCTTTTCATTACGGATGATGACGGAAGGCGCCTTGAGTTCCTCGAGCCTTCGGAGCCGGTTGTTCCTGTTGATGACCCTTCTATAGAGGTCGTTGAGATCCGAGGTAGCGAATCTGCCCCCCTCGAGCGGTACAAGAGGCCGGAGCTCCGGCGGAATGACCGGGATCACGTCGAGTATCATCCACTCAGGTTTGTTGCCGGACTTTCTGAAAGACTCTATGACCTTGAGCCTCTTCGTGAGCTTCTTCTTCGTGGCCATAGAGGTGGAGGCCTCCACCTTCTTGCGGATCTCTTCCGCCTCTGTGTCGAGGTTTATCGCGGCGAGCATCTCGCGGATGGCCTCCGCGCCCATCCCCGCCTTGAACGAGCCCGGGCCGTACTCCATCTGGGCCTTGCGATAGCGCTCCTCCGTGAGGAGCTCCTTTGCCTTGAGCGGCGTGTCTCCAGGATCCATCACCACATAGGACTCGAAATAGAGCACCTTCTCGAGCTGCCTCAATGTCATATCGAGGAGCATGCCTATTCGGCTGGGCAGGCCCTTGAGAAACCATATGTGCGCTACAGGCGAGGCAAGCTCTATATGGCCCATGCGCTCCCTGCGCACCTTAGACTGGATCACCTCCACCCCGCACTTGTCGCATACGATGCCCCTATGCTTCATGCGCTTGTACTTCCCGCAGAGGCACTCCCAGTCCTTTACGGGACCGAATATCTTGGCGCAGAACAGACCGTCCCTCTCCGGCTTGAACGAGCGGTAGTTTATGGTCTCGGGCTTCTTCACCTCTCCATAGGACCATTCCTTGATGCGCTCCGGAGATGCGATCTTTATCTTTATCGCATCAAAGCTCAGGTCCTTGGGCTTTTCGAAAAGGCTCATTACATCCGCCCTTGCCTTGTTTTCCATGGTCTTCTTGTCTTCCACGGTTAAACCTCCATAGGTGCTGTCTGTCCTATTTGTCCCGTACTTCTTATTTCACGGCGGCGCCGGCCTTATCGAGGCTGATCACACGCTCCTTGCCGTTTTTGCGCTCGATGAGCTCGACATCGAGGCAGAGGCTCTGGAGCTCCTTAACAAGGACATAGAACGACTCGGGCAGTCCCGGCTCGATGGTGTTCTCGCCCTTCACAATGGCCTCGTATATCTTGGCCCTGCCTGTCACATCATCGGACTTCACAGTAAGGAATTCCTGCAGACTGTAGGCCGCGCCGTATGCCTGGAGCGCCCAGACCTCCATCTCTCCGAGCCGCTGCCCTCCGAACTGCGCCTTTCCACCAAGCGGCTGCTGAGTGACGAGCGAATACGGCCCGATAGAGCGGGCATGCAGCTTGTCGTCCACAAGGTGATGGAGCTTCAGCATATACATGTATCCGACAGTCACCGGCTTGTCGAAAGGCTCGCCTGTGCGTCCGTCATATAGTATGGTCTGGCCTGTGATAGGCAGCTTCGCATCCTTGAGGAGCGACTTTATCCTGTCCTCCGAGGCGCCGTCGAAGACGGGAGTGGCCACATGCAGGCCGAGGGCCTTCGCAGCCCAGCCGAGGTGGGTCTCGAGTATCTGGCCCACGTTCATTCTGGACGGAACGCCGAGGGGATTTAGCACGATCTCCACAGGCGTGCCGTCCGGCAGATAGGGCATGTCCTCCTCAGGGACGATACGCGATACAACGCCCTTGTTGCCGTGCCGGCCTGCCATCTTGTCCCCGACGGAGAGCTTGCGCTTCATAGCGACATACACCTTCACGAGCTTTATGACGCCCGGAGGCAGGTCGTCGCCGCGCTTCAGCCTGCCTATCTTCTCTTCATACATGGCCTCGAGTATCCCGAGCTGATTCTCTGCCTGGTCGAGTATCTCTTGGAGCTTGGCAGGATAGTCCTCAGACTCCACCTTTATCTTCGGCAGATCCTTCTCAGGCAGCCTGTCCAGCACCTCTGCCGTTATCTTCTTGCCCTTTGCTAGCTCGGTCTTGCCCGTCTTGGAGTTCACTATCTTGTCGGCGGCGATCTTGCCTATGAGCAGCCTTCGAATGCGCTTGAATTTGTCTTCTTGTACCGCCTTCTTCTCCTCCGTCCATTCCTTCTGGAGCCTCGCGATCTCTTCGCCCTCCTGAGTCTTGAGCCTCTCGCTCTTGTCCTCCCCCCGTCTCGAGAAGACCTTTACGTCTATCACCGTGCCCTCTATGCCGGGTGGCACATACAGGGACGCGTCTCTCACATCCCCTGCCTTCTCGCCGAAGATGGCGCGAAGAAGCTTCTCTTCGGGTGTGAGCTGAGTCTCGCCCTTTGGGGTCACCTTGCCTACGAGGATGTCCCCGGGCTTCACCTCTGCGCCTATTCGTATGATGCCGTTTTCATCGAGATTCCTGAGCGTGTCCTCTCCGAGGTTCGGGATGTCGCGCGTAATCTCTTCCTTGCCGAGTTTGGTGTCCCTCGCCTCTAGGTCGAACTCTTCGATATGGATAGAGGTATAGCGGTCTTCTTTCACGAGCTTCTCGCTTATGATGATGGCGTCTTCGAAGTTGTAGCCGTTCCAAGGCATGAACGCCACGAGGACGTTCTGACCCAGTGCAAGCTCGCCGAGGTCGGTCGCCGGTCCGTCTGCAAGCACCTGTCCCTTCTTCACCTTGTCGCCGATGCGCACGATGGGCTTCTGGTTTATACAGGTGTTCTGGTTCGAACGGTAGAACTTTATGAGCGGATAATTGTCAACGACAGTGCGGCCCCTCGCATCCTCTCCCTTGACCACTATGCGCGTGGAGTCCACAGCCTCGACCACGCCGTCCCGCTTCGCAAGGACGATCACTCCGGAGTCCCGGGCAGCCACGCGCTCCATGCCCGTGCCCACTATGGGCGCCTCGGGCCTGAGCAGGGGCACAGCCTGGCGCTGCATGTTCGAGCCCATGAGTGCGCGGTTAGCGTCGTCGTTCTCGAGGAAGGGGATGAGCGATGCAGAGACGGAGACTATCTGCTTCGGAGATACATCCATGAACTGCACCTCCTCCGCGCTTACCAGCTTGAATTCGCCTCCCACACGCGCCGAGACGCTGTCAACGGCGATCTTTCCCCTGCTGTCCAGAGGGGTGTTGGCCTGGGCTATGACGTAGTTTTCTCCGTCCACCGCGGAGAGGTACTCTATCTCGTCGGTGACCTTGCCGTTTCTGACCCGCCTGTACGGCGCCTCTATGAAGCCGTAGTCGTTCACCCTCGCATATGTGGCGAGAGAGACGATGAGGCCTATGTTAGGTCCTTCAGGCGTCTCGATCGGACAGATGCGGCCGTAGTGGGTGGTGTGCACGTCGCGCACCTCGAAGCCCGCCCGCTCTCTCGTCAGACCGCCAGGGCCGAGCGCAGACAGCCTCCTCTTGTGAGTAATCTCCGCCAGGGGGTTCGTCTGGTCCATGAATTGCGAGAGCTGGCTCGAACCGAAGAACTCCTTTATCGCCGCGATGACGGGCTTGGGGTTGATTATGTCATGTGGCATGAGCTGGTCAACGTCCTGGAGGCTCATGCGCTCCTTTACGGCCCGCTCCATGCGTGCAAGCCCTACCCGTATCTGGTTTTCGAGCAGCTCGCCCACCGATCGCACGCGGCGGTTTCCGAGATGATCTATGTCGTCCACCTCGCCCTTGCCCGTGCGCAGATTTACGAGATACCGTATCACCTCCACCACGTCCTGGGGTGTGAGCGTAGTCTTCTCGAGCGGTATGTCGAGGCCGAGCTTCTTGTTGAGTTTGAGCCTTCCGACCGGCGACAGGTCGTAGCGCTTCGGGTTAAAGAACAAGGCGTTGAAGAGGCTCCGCGCCATCTCTATGGTTGGCGGCTCTCCGGGTCTCATCTTACGATATATCTCGAGGAGCGCATCCTCGGATGTCTGCACCTTGTCGGCGAGCAGGGTGTCGCGGACTGCACCGATTACGTGGATGCCGTCGATGTACAATACTTCCATCTTCTCCACCTTGGTGGAGGCTATCCTCGTAAGGAAGGCATCTGTGATCTTCTCGTTCGCGGGAAGCAGCACCTCGCCCGTCTCCGGGTCTATCACATCTCGGAGGACATATCGGTCTATAAGCTCTTCGCGCGAGATGGGGATCTCGGTGATGCCCGCCGCCTCCATCTTCTTTACGGCCATGCGGGTGATCTTCGCGCCTTCTTTCACTATCACCTCGCGCGTGGACTTGTCGGTTATGGTCACGGACGACTTGAGGCCTACGAGCACGTCGGGAAGCACGTTCCTGGTGAAGCCGTCCTTCTTTATGCGGATGTCTTCGATAGGGTAATACATCCTGAGCAGATCTTCGGTGGAATAGCCGAAGGCCTTGAGCAGTATCGTGGCGGGTATCTTCCTGCGCCTGTCTATCCGGACGTAGATGATGTCCTTCACGTCGAACTCGAAGTCGAGCCACGAGCCTCGATACGGTATGATCCTGGCCGAGTACAGTATCTTGCCGCTCGCATGCGTCCTGCCCTTGTCATGGGTGAAGAACGCGCCGGGCGAGCGATGGAGCTGGCTTACGACCACCCTCTCCGTGCCGTTGACGATGAAGGTGCCGTTGTCGGTCATCAATGGCAGGTCGCCTACATACACCTCCTGCTCTTTTATATCCTTGACGCGCTTCGTGCCCGCCTGCTCGTCTTTCTCGTAGAAGACGAGCCTTGTCTTTATCTTGAGCGGCGCTGCGTATGTGGCGCCCCTCTGGAGGCACTCCCAGACCGTGTACTTGGGCTCTCCGAGGGAATAGCCCTGGAAATCAACCATTGCCGTCTCATTGAAGTCATAGATGGGGAATACGCTCTTGAACGCAGCCTGGAGACCATGGTCCTTCCTCTTGTCCGCCGAGACATCCTTTTGCAGAAAATTGTCGTAAGACCTCTTCTGTATCTCGATGAGGTCCGGTATCTCGAGTATGGTGGGTATCCTCGAGAAATCCTTTCTATTCCGAACGAGCTCGCGACTTTCCTTTGCCATATTCTTCTCACCTCGTAAGAGCAGCCGTTCTTCGCATATTGCGGCTCAAATATAAACTGCAAAAGGCGGTATCATATCCGGCAGACACCGTTCCCTAAGCCTGATTCCGCCCTCTGCACCATATATTCCTGCCGTGATTCCGGCCTGTTTCCGTCTCGTCTCAAAAAAGCAAAAAGTCCTCTGCCCTCCGGGGGCGCCGGAGGGCAAGGACCCGCACAAAAATACGCAGCAAACGATCTTACTTTATCTCTACGGTTGCACCAGCCTCTGCGAGCTTCTTCTTCATGTTCTCCGCGTCTTCCTTCGACACGCCGGTCTTCACAGGTTTGGGGGCCCCCTCTACGAGGTCCTTCGCCTCCTTGAGGCCGAGGCCGGTAAGCTCGCGCACCACCTTGATGACATTGATCTTCTGCGCACCTGCATTCGCCAAAATGACATCGAATGCGGTCTTCTCTTCAGCAGCGGCCGCGCCCGCCGCGCCGGGCGCCCCAACAGCCGCCACGGCAACAGGTGCCGCGGCAGAAACACCCCACTTCTCTTCCAGCATCTTGCTGAGCTCCGCCGCCTCGAGCACGCTCAGGCTGCTCAGCTCTTCGACTATCTTCGCCAAATCCGCCATGGATATCATCCTCCTGAATTTTTTTTCATACGCGCCTGGTCTGTCGAGACCCGGCCATTTAAACACCCTATCCCTTTTCAGCCCTTGCCTTGATCACCCGCGCGATCTGTCCGCCGGGCGCTGACAGCACACCCACCATACGGGAGGCCGGGGCCTGAAGCAGGCCTATGATCTTCGCCCTGAGCGAGGCAAGAGACGGGAGGCTCGCGAGCGCCTTTATGTCCCGGGCCTTGAGCAGCTTGCCGTCAAGCGCACCAACCCTTATATCCAGCGTTGCCTGGGACTTCTGGAATTCGGAAAGTATCTTCGCCGGAGCGACCGGATCATCATAGCCAATTGCGATCCCCACAGGCCCGACGAAATGGTCTTTCAGCACCTCGAGCGGCGTGCCTGCTACGGCCCTGCGAGCCAGCGTGTTCTTCACGACCTTGTACTCCACCTGCGACTTGCGGAGCTGGGCCCTCAGCTCTGTAATCTGCTCGACATTGATGCCTGTGTAGCCCGTGATCACCGCCGCCTTTGCCTTCGCAAATTTGGAGTGGAGCTCGGTCACGATCTCCTGTTTTCCCGCCTTTTCCACATTCTCCTCCTTTCTTTTGAGTATTCCCGATGACCTCCACCCGGGAATCTCAAAAGAAAGAGGCATTGTGCATCCTTCTCTTGCCCGGGTCTCGGCAGGCCCTCTCAAGGATTAAACCGCCACTGTTCTTAACCGGCGGTGCCTGCTGTCTCGGACCTCTCCCCCGCGTTTATGGAGCTTCGGGGGGCCGACCTTTCAATATGAATTCCAACATATTATATCCTGCGGCATTCGTAAAAGTCTTTTGAGCCGCAGGCGACTAAGCCAGTTTCTCGATCTGCGCGGTGTCTATCCTGATGCCCGGCCCCATAGTGGTGGATACCGACGCGGCCTTGAGATACTTCCCCTTGCTCGATGCAGGCTTCGCCTTGAGTATGGACTCGAGTACGGCCTTCGCGTTCTCTATGAGTTTCGACTCTTCGAACGAGGCCTTGCCCACCGGCACATGAACGATGCCTGCCTTCTCTACTCGATACTCCACCTTTCCCGCGCGTATGTCCTTTACGGCCTTCGCCACATCGAATGTCACAGTGCCTGTCTTCGGGTTGGGCATCATGCCCCTCGGACCGAGGACCTTGCCGAGCTTGCCCACGAGCCCCATGATATCGGGTGTGGCCACCACCGTGTCGAACTCCAGCCAGCCCTTTTGGATCTTGTCCGCAAGATTCTCGGCGCCGACATAGTCTGCCCCGGCATCCCTCGCCTCTTTTTCCTTCTCACCCTTTGCGAACACAAGTATCCGGACCTTCTTTCCAGTGCCGTGCGGAAGCACCACTGTTCCGCGCACCATCTGGTCCGCCTGCTTAGGATCCACCCCAAGGTTCACTGCAAGGTCCACTGACTCATCGAACTTCGCCCTTGCGGTCTTCTTTGCGAGCGCAACCGCCTCTTCGATCCCGTACAGTTTCGTCTTATCCACGAGCGCCGCGACTGCCTTATACTTCTTGCCTGCCATTTGTCCCTCCTTGCGGTACGAGCGGCCTCTAACGGCCTCCCGCTGTAGAATTGAGTGTCGAAATTCCTAATTCAAAAGCCCTGATGCCAAATCCCGAACAGCGCCGACACTCAACCTCGGAATCACCGATTATCCGGATATCGGCTTTCGGGATATACTTGTCGTTTTCAATCTATTATCTCGAGCCCCATGCTCTTTGCCGAGCCCTCAATTGTGCGCATGGCCGCCTCGATGCTCGCTGCATTGAGGTCCGGCATCTTCTGCTGCGCTATCTCCCTGATCTGGCTGCGCGTCACCTTCCCGACCTTATCCTTGTTCGGCGTGGCCGAGCCCTTGATGATGCCAGCCGCCTTCTTAAGAAGCTCAGACGCGGGCGGCGTCTTAGTGACGAACGTGAAGGAGCGGTCGGAGTACACTGTTATGATGACCGGCACTATGGTATCGCCCATCTTTTGAGTCTTGGCATTAAAGGCCTTGCAGAACTCCATGATGTTCACACCGTGCTGGCCGAGCGCCGGTCCGACCGGAGGCGCGGGGTTGGCCTTTCCAGCAGGGACCTGCAGTTTTATCTTCGTTACGACTTCCTTTGCCATGAATAACTCCTATCTTGAATTTTTAATCTTGAATTTTAAATTTTAAATCTTGAATTTCGAATTTCGAATTATTTTTCCTTCTCCCTCTCCACCTGCAAGAACTCGAGCTCGACAGGTGTGGAGCGTCCGAATATGCTGACCATGACCGTAAGCCTGCCCTGCGCAGGATTGACCTCATCTACAGTACCGACGAAACTGCTGAATGGTCCGTCGATCACCCTCACGCGGTCTCCCTTCTGATAGGCGACCTTCGGCTGCGCAGGCGCCACCGCCCCTTCCTCGGCCTGTTTGAGTATATGCCTGACCTCTTCCTCTGTAAGAGGGGTCGGGTTCGTGCTTCCGCCGACGAAGCCGGTGACCTTCGGCGTATCCTTTATGATATGCCAGGTATTGTCGTCCAGCTCCATCTCTACGATTATGTAGCCAGGGAAGAATTTTCTCTGGGACTTGCGCTTCTTCCCTGCCTTGAGCGACAATACCTCTTCCGTGGGAACGAGTATCTGTGATATCTTGTCCTGAAGCCCGAGCTTGGAGACGGTATCGAGGATGCTCTCCTTCACCTTGTTCTCGAAGCCTGCGTAGGTATGGACCACATACCAGTTCTTAGTCATAGTATTCTATCTTTTGAACGCCAGGGTTATGAACTTCGCCAACCCCAGGTCTACCGCGCCCAGAAAAAGGGCGGAGATGAGCACCGTAATGATCACCACCCAGGTAGAGCCGATAACCTCCTTCTTAGTGGGAAACACGACCTTCTTGAGCTCAAGCTTCACCTCTGTGAAGAACTCGACGATCTTTTTGAACATGTATCCGCAACCTCTTTCCGCGGGAGAAACTGGCAGGCCAGGAGGGACTCGAACCCCCAACGGCCGGATTTGGAGTCCGGAGCTCTACCAATTAGAGCTACTGGCCTGTATCTAAGTTCCCGCTGTCTTTATGGGTGGGTTACGCCTTTGTTTCCTTATGGACAGTATGCTTGCGACAGAACTTGCAGTACTTCTCGAGCTGCAGCTTGTCCGGCGTGTTCCTCTTGTTCTTTGTGGTCGAATAGTTCTTTCTCTTGCACTCGCTGCACTGAAGCAGAATAATCTCTCTCATCTCTCATCCTCGCTTGCAAATAATTCCATCCTAACCTGGAAAGGCCCCCGTCCTTGGCAGGCCTCGGTCTGCGTTTCGAAGGTCTATTCTATCACCTCGGTGATAACGCCTGCGCCGACCGTCCTGCCGCCCTCGCGTATGGCGAACCTGAGCTCCTTGTCCATCGCTATGGGCGTGATGAGCTCCACCTGGCAGCTTATGTTGTCTCCAGGCATCACCATCTCGACACCATCGGGAAGCTTCACAACGCCTGTCACATCCGTGGTCCTGAAGTAGAACTGGGGTCTGTAGCCGTTGAAGAACGGGGTGTGCCTGCCACCCTCTTCCTTGGTGAGGATATATGCCTCGCACTTGAATTTGGTGTGGGGCGTAATGCTGCCGGGCTTCGCCAACACCATGCCGCGCTCCACCTCCTCCTTCTTGATGCCGCGCAAAAGCACCCCTATGTTGTCTCCAGCCTGGCCCTGGTCAAGGAGCTTCCGGAACATCTCAACTCCAGTGACCACAGTCTTCTGGGTGGGCTTTATGCCTACTATCTCCACCTCGTCCCCGACCTTGACCACTCCGCGCTCCACCCTGCCGGTGACCACAGTGCCGCGGCCTGCAATCGAAAAGACATCTTCTATGGGCATGAGGAAGGGCTTGTCTATGTCGCGCTTGGGCTCGGGGATGTAGCTGTCTATGGCGTCCATGAGCTCTATGATGCTCTTGTACTCAGGGGCGTTGGGGTCCTTGCTCTCGCTCTGGAGAGCCTTGAGGGCGCTGCCCTTCACTATGGGCGTCTTGTCCCCAGGGAACCCGTACTTGGACAGAAGCTCTCTCACCTCGAGCTCCACAAGCTCCAACAACTCGGGATCATCCACCATGTCCACTTTGTTCATATAAACTACTATGTAGGGCACACCGACCTGACGGGCCAAAAGTATGTGCTCCCTGGTCTGAGGCATGGGGCCGTCCGCCGCAGAAACCACCAAAATGGCGCCGTCCATCTGGGCCGCGCCGGTAATCATGTTCTTTACATAGTCGGCATGCCCAGGACAGTCAACATGGGCGTAGTGCCTCTTGTCCGTCTGATACTCGACATGGGCCGTGGCGATGGTAATGCCGCGCTCGCGCTCCTCAGGCGCCTTGTCTATCTGGTCATAGGCAACGAAACTCGCCATGTTCCTAAGTGCAAGGACCTTGGTGATCGCCGCTGTCAAGGTCGTCTTGCCGTGGTCCACGTGGCCAATCGTTCCAACATTGACGTGGGGCTTTGTCCTCTCGAATTTTGCCTTTGCCATCTCTCATGCCTCCTGTCGGGCAGGGGATTTAACACCCCCAAATAATAGATGATGAAACCTCGGCTCGGAGAAAACCCGGAGCCGCTCACGACTTTATTTCTCTGGAGCCCATGAGCGGGATTGAACCGCTGACCTCATCCTTACCAAGGATGTGCTCTACCAACTGAGCTACATGGGCGGTTGTCAAAAAACCATTCAAGCGGTCCGAACAGGATCCGGCTCGAACGATCTAGTACTATTGGAGCGGGAAACGGGACTCGAACCCGCGACCCCCAGCTTGGAAGGCTGGCGCTCTAGCCAACTGAGCTATTCCCGCAATGCCCGTGGATGACTCATCAAATGCATGGTGGGGAGGGGAGGATTCGAACCTCCGAAGGCTATCGCCGACAGATTTACAGTCTGTTCCCTTTGGCCGCTCGGGAACCTCCCCGGAAATAGATCTGTGACTCGCAGCCCGCAAATCATGACCGCCGGAATACGAATATTGATGCTCTTCTGTTTTGCTTCTTTATGTTGTCAGTCGCCGGTCGTCGGTTTGTTCTTGGAGCCACCGGAGGGACTCGAACCCCCGACAGGCTGATTACAAATCAGCTACTCTACCGACTGAGTTACGGTGGCCAAACCGCCTTGCCCGCCGCACCGAAATCCACGGCAGTTCCAAAGAATAGTTATTATAAAAGACAGGTACTTAGAATGTCAAGAAAAAAGATGAATTTACCCTCCCAGGGTTCAATGGCCGCATCTTTGGATATTTTTATCAATTTCGACCGGCTTTCAGCCTTCTCTGGCGCAGGACTTCATAAAGTATCACCGCAGTCGCAGCCGAGACATTGAGGGAACTGAGCCTTCCGAGCATGGGCAGCGAGATGATATAGTCGCATTTTTCCAAGACAAGCCTCCTCGTACCCCTGCCTTCTCCGCCCATCACTATTGCAACATGGCCTGTGAAATCAACTTCCCAGTATATACTCCCCCCTGCCGCCTCTGCGCCGAATATCCAGAAGCCGGCCTTTTTCAGCTCGTCGAGGGTCCTGGCTATGTTCGTCACCTTGGCGACAGGCACATACTCGAGCGCTCCAGCCGCGGCCTTGAATGCAGCCTCGGTAAGCCCTGCAGAGCGCCTCTCCGGGATAATCACCCCGTGCACGGCCGCAGCCTCTGCAGTCCGTATTATGGCGCCGAGATTTCTTGGATCCTCTATGCCGTCCAGTACGAGCAGCAGGCCTGATACCCCATTCCGCGTGGCAGGGATGATTATATCATCCAGAGATGCATAGCCTGTTGCCGCGCCTAAGGCCATAACCCCTTGATGTACAGCCCCTCCGGTCTCGGCATCGAGTTCTTCGCGACCTGCATGCCTTATCTCTATGTTGCGCTCTTTTGCAAGCTCTATTATCCGTGCGAGATGCCTATCGGCCCTCCTCTCCCTCGCCACCAAAAGCCTTTGTATGGGCCTTCCGGCCTTCAGCGCCTCGAGTACAGGATTTATTCCGAATATCTTCTGAATAGACATGTGGATTCAGGCCTGAGGAGGGGCATAGGCACAGCAGCCGCAGATGCATATTCCAGCCTGCGCTAGCATGAGACAAGCATGGTGCGGCTCGGCCCGTTTTCTATTTAGGCTTCCAGACGGTGCCTCCGGGCCTGTCGAAGAGCGCCACGCCTGCTTCGTCCAGGAGCTTCCTTATCCGGTCCGCCTCTGCCCAGTCCTTTCTTGCCCTTGCTTCGTTTCTGAGGTGAATATATTCTTCTATCTTCTCGACAGGCATGGCCACCTTCTTGTCGGCGGCCCTGCCTTCCTTGAACCATTCCTCAGGCTCGCGCATAAACAGGCCGAGCGTACTGCCCACATCATTGAAGGCAGCCTTGGCAGCGGAGAGGAGGATGACCGCGGCATCCTCCCCCTTGTTGTTGATGTCCGAGATGAATCTGTTTACATCCCTGACAAGATCGAATACATGCCCGATCGCGAGCGCTGTATTGAAGTCATCGTCCATCGCCTCTTCGAACGCCTTGGGGAGGCCTTTTATCTTTTCATAGAGCGGCCGGTCCGAAGCCTCTATGACGTCCTCTGGTCTGACCCCCGGCGCCTTCTTTCCTGAGAGGCAATCGACAATACCCTCTTTCATTGTATAGAACCTGTCGAGCCCGGCCCGTGCATCCTTGAGGTTCGCATCGGAGAAGTCTATGGGGCTCCTATAATGTGTCGAGAGCAAAAACAGCCTCACCACCTCTGGATCGTATTTGTCGAGGATCTCCCTTATCGTGAAGAAATTGCCGAGGGACTTAGACATCTTCTCCTGGTTGATGTTTACGAACCCGTTGTGCAGCCAGTATTTTACGAACGGCCTGCCTGAATAGGCCTCGCTCTGGGCGATCTCGTTCTCATGGTGCGGAAATATGAGGTCCTTGCCTCCGGCATGGATGTCGAATGATTCGCCCAAGTGTTTAAACCCCATTGCAGTGCATTCTATATGCCATCCGGGCCTGCCTTTTCCCCAAGGGCTGTCCCATGCAGGTTCTCCCGGCTTAGATGCCTTCCATAGCGCAAAGTCGAGCGGGTTCTCTTTCCTCTCGTCCACCTCCACCCTCGCGCCAGCTATGAGCTCGTCAAGATTCCTCTTTGACAGCTTTCCATAGCCAGGGAAGCTCATGACCCTAAAATACACATCTCCATCCATGACATATGCATGTCCTTTTGCGATTAGCTTCTTTATGACCTCGATCATCTCCGGAATATGCTCTGTCGCCCTGGGCTCCACGTCAGCCCTGCCCACTCCGAGCCGCTGCATGTCCTCGTGATATGCCTTGATGTACTTCTCTGCGACCTGCTCGGCGGAGATGCCTTCTTCTCTCGCCCTTTTTATGATCTTGTCATCTACATCAGTGAAATTCCTGACGAACTTGACTTCATATCCTTTACGACGAAAGTATCGCTGGATAAGGTCGAACGCCACCGCAGCGCGTGCATGGCCGAGGTGAGAATAGTCATATGCCGTGATGCCGCAGGCATACATGCGCACCTTGCCGGACTCAAGCGGTGCGAATTCCTCTTTTCTGCCTGTAAGCGTATTGTAGACCCGTATCATCTTCGAATCTTTCAGCTCCGGATTCGAGGCCGCCTCGTAAAATCCGGGGTTATAATAAAACCAGGGGCGATTTTGAGCGAGGATGTCAATATAAGTATTTTATTCTAGATTGTCAAGCTCTTTTGAGCAATCATCACGGCCATGTACAGAAAGATACTCGCAGCAGTGAATGAGCATGTGAACTCCGAGGCGGCGGCAAGGTATGCCATGGAGGTCGCAAGGCATACAAAGGGTAAGATATATTTCTGCTCGGTTGTCGAGCGCGGCGTTCCAGAGAGACTGTTCCGGCGGGCGGAAGAGGCGGTGTTTAGGCTATTCCACAGAGCGCGTGAGCTGTCGGTGGAGGTAGAGTCCATAGTGGAGTCTGGAGACCCGCTGGAGCGGATCAGCGGCATAGTTCGCACCGAAGACATAGACCTCGTATTCGCGGCCACGAGGCGGGAAGACGTAGAGAAAAGGTTCTTCGTCCGCACTACCGCTCGGAGGCTCGCGCTCCGACTCCCCTGCTCTGTCGCCCTCGTCAGGGTGGTGCACATGGGCAGGCTCCGACCGAAGGAGATCCTGGTGCCTCTTAAGGCCAGGATCCCCGAGCTCGCAGAGCAGGCCCGCTTCGTTGGGGTGCTCGCAGGGGCATTCGGCGCGAGACTCTATCTCTTCCATGCCACAAGACCCATAAGAAGATTCTTTCACGGCGAGATGCACCTCACCCCTATCGAATGGGAAAAGAAGCTGCCGAGAGATATTTCGGAGTTTATAGGGCACCTCGATAGACTCAAGGTAGAACATGAAAGACGGCTTGCACCAGGCAGGGAAGGCAGGAGCATCACCATAGAGGCGGCAGCAAGGAGGGCGGACCTCATCGTGATGGGCCCAAGCACGCGCGGGCTGCTGAGCTCTCTCCTTAGAGGGAATCCTGTCGAGCAGGTGTTGAGAGAGACGCCTTGCGATCTGATCATCCTGAGACCTCGCCATGAAAATACATGACCTCGCCATACCAGAAGTATTCCACGCGCTCGTAACCTCTTATGACGGACTTAGTGACGAAGAGGCGAGGCGCAGACTCGCTGAATTCGGCCCCAACAGGATCGAGGAGTTCAGGAGAAGGCCGGTCGTCCTCGGTTTCTTCTCCCAATTCACCCATTTTCTGGCCTTGCTTCTATGGATGGCGGCGGGGCTTTCTTTTTTGTCGGAATACCTCCACCCGGGCGAGGGCATGCTGCATCTCGGCACTGCGATAGTATCGGTCATTTTCATAAATGCGGTATTTACATTCATACAGGAATACAGGGCGGAGAAGGCAGTCGAGGCCATGAAGAGGCTGCTGCCCTATCGTGCGAAGGTCATGCGTTCGGGAGGCGTTCGGGAGATCGGGGCCGACGAGGTCGTGCCTGGGGATGTGGTGCTTCTCTCGGAAGGGGACAGGGTCCCTGCCGACATGCGCATCATAGAATCGAACGATCTTATGGTGAACAATGCGGCCCTGACCGGAGAGTCCGAACCCCTCGAGAGGACGGCAGCCCCGTTTTCCGGGGCCGTCATTGCGAGCCCGAACATCGCCTTTGCGGGAACAACGGTAGTGACCGGGTACGGCAGGGGCGTGGCGTTCGCCACCGGAATGCGCACCGAATTCGGAAGGATCGCGCACCTCACAGGTACTGTCACACCTGGCCTTAGCCCGCTCCAGAAGGAGATAGTAAAAATAACAAGGATAGTGGCTGCCGTAGCGGTGATATTAGGCGTGTTCTTCTTCGGCGTCGGCCATCTCGCCGGAAGGTCTTTCTGGGACAACTTCCTCTTCGCCGTGGGCATAATAGTCGCGAATGTGCCGGAGGGGCTGTTGCCCACCGTAACGCTCGCGCTCGCAATGGGCAGTCAGCGCATGGCAAAGAGAAAGGCCATCATAAAGTCGCTCACCTCTGTCGAGGCGCTGGGCTCTGTTACAGTAATATGCACGGACAAGACAGGCACCATCACCCAGAACAGGATGAAGGTAAAAAATATCTCCTGTCTCGGCACTTCAGAGAAAGACTACCAGTGGATTCACATCATATCCAGACTCTGCAACAACACGAGGGAGGAGAACGGGAGGCTGCGCGGCGAGCCGACAGAGGTCGCGCTTTATGAAGCAGCAGGCGAGGCGGTAGGCCTGCCCTCTGAGATCAGGATCCGAGAGTTTCCGTTCGACAGCGAAAGGCGGCGCATGAGCACACTGAACATGATAGACGGCTCCATGTACGTGCTCACAAAAGGGGCACCCGAGTCGGTCATCCCCCTCTGCACACATTGCCTCCAAGACGGCGAGGAGAAGGTTTTCGAGGGCCGTTATGTCAAAGAGGCCGCGTCGCGCGCTCTCTCATTGATGGATATGGGCCTGAGGGTGCTCGCCTTTGCATATCGGGGGGTCGGCTCTCGAGATGATGTGCAAGACAGAAAAAAGGCCGAGCAGGGCCTTGTGTATGTCGGCATCGTGGGGCTCGAGGATCCTATCAGACCGGAGGTTCCTGAAGCCGTAAAGAGGTGCAGGGAGGCAGGGATCAGGATAATCATGATCACGGGCGATGCATCAAAGACAGCGCTCAGGGTCGCGACGGAGATAGGCCTTGCGCACAACGATCCTGTGGTCATAGAGGGCGATGAGTTTGTGAACATGTCCGACAGCGAGCTGAGGCATGCTCTCTCCGGCGGAGAGGTGATATTCTCCCGCATGACCCCCAAGCACAAGCTCCGCGTCGTGAACATCCTGAAGGAAGAAAGAGAGAGAGTGGCCGTCACCGGCGACGGCGTGAACGATGCGCCTGCGCTCAAGAGGGCGGACATAGGGATCGCCATGGGGCTGTCCGGCACCGATGTCGCGAAGGAGGCCGCGGACATGGTTCTCTTGGACGACAACTTCGCAACCATCGTTGATGCAATAGAAGAGGGCAGGACTGTATATGAAAACATCAGAAAGTTCATAGGCTATATATTCTCATCCAATGTGCCCGAGATCGTGCCGTATATCGCCTTTGTGCTGTTCAATATACCGCTGCCGCTAACCATCATGCAGATACTTGCAGTGGATCTCGGCACAGACATGCTGCCTGCCCTCGCTCTCGGTGCGGAGAGGCCGTCTCCGGATATAATGAAGACGAAACCGAGGGGGAGAGGTGAGAGGCTGCTGAACATGCCACTCCTTGCGCGCTCATATCTATTTCTGGGGCCGATAGAGGCCGCTGCGGCCTTGTTCGGTTTCTTTACGGTGCTGTACGCAAGCGGCTGGCATTGGGGTGTACCTTTGCGCTCGGACGACTTACTCTACATCCAGGCCACCACGGCCTGTCTTACAGGCATAATCGTCACACAGGTCGCCAATGTATTCGCATGCAGGTCTTTCAAGGAGTCCGTTTTCACAATCGGCTTCTTTTCGAACAGAATGATATTCATCGGCATCGGGTTCGAGCTCATGCTCCAGATGTTCATTGTATACCATCCGCTCGGAAACCGCATGTTCATGACCGCTCCCATCCCGGCGGCGATATGGCTCGCATTGGTCCCATTCGCGCTCTTTCTCTTCTTTGCAGAGGAGGGGAGGAAAGTCGTCGCAAAAAAAATGTAGCTCCATAAGGTCATCCGGCCGTTGTTTTTCATGTGCTATACTTTAATAAAGACGATATATGGAGGCGGGTCATGCTCGTGATTGCTGAAAATTTGAATACGAGAAACAAGGCATATATGGAGTCGCTCAGGAAGAGGGACAAAAATGCCATAGAGGCCATGGCGAAGGATCTGGCGAAGAAGGGGGCAGACGCAATATGCATCCAGTGCTCATTAGACGGCTCAGTGGACGAGGATTGTCTGCCGTTCGCTGCTGGGGTTGTGCAGGCCGCTGGTCTGCCCGTTTGTTTGGACTCGAGAAACGACAAAGCGCTTAAGAAGGCGGTCCAGATCCTCAAAGAGCCGCCTATAATAAACTACCTCTCCGCCGATGAAAAGAACGCCGATTCCATCCTTTCCATCGTCAAAGAAACAAAATCATCTCTCGTGCTCAGGGCGCTCAAGTCCACGGTGCCCTCGACGCTCGAGGCTAAGCTCATGATACTCGAGGAGCTCATAGAGAAGGCGAATGCAGCGGACATACCTAACGAACGGCTGTATGCCGATCCTTCAATCGTACACATCGGCAGGGCGATGGGCCAGGAGCATCTCCTGAATGCGCATGAGTGCATCATTGCGCTCAATGAGATGGTGGAGCCTCCGATCAACACGATTGTGTGGCTTTCGAACGTATCTGTCGGGCTGTTGAAACCGCTCAGGGCGAAGGTCGCCTCTGCATACTTGGCATACATCGCAGGCGCAGGACTGAGTGCGGCATTCGTGGATGTGACAGACGGGGAATTGATGAAGACGGTCTATCTCATCAAGGCCTTCAGGGATTCTGTCATATTCTCTCCTGCGGATATCTCGAGTTAAATGATGTCAAAAGCTACCCCCCCTCCCACTCAATGGGGAGAGGGGGACTTGTTTATGCGGCTATCCGTCTTTTATGCGTTCATCTGCGGCCCATTCTCTTAACTTTGAACTATGAACTCTGAACTATCTTTTCCCTCCCTGCTACTTGACCCTTGCTACTTGATCCTACCGTTTTCCACTGACTTCTGCTGTAAACGGCGAGAATTCATTCCCAGCTTTTGCTCTCACCTTGTAGTAATACTGCGTCCCAGCCTCTGCTGTCGTGTCGTTGTACTTGACCACGCCTTTGTCCACTGTACCGATGGTGGAAAAGACTCCGCCGGATGATGTGGCTCTTCCAACCTCATACCCTGTCACGCAGCCGGGGTCATTGGGCGAAGCGGTCCATGTGAGATACAGGCCGTTGATGAACGGGCTAACGGAAAGGTTACTCGGCGCATCCGGCCCCTTAGGCACATTGGGATCATCCACCCAGGTCCATTTGAGGATTTTATATTGTGTCTTTGTCCTTGCCCATGCATACACAGCACCATTCGGAGCTACAAGCGGTTCGCCAAACTCCATTATTAGAGCCGGTTTCCATGTAGGGAGGTCTGCAGCTTCAGGGGTCATGGGTTCATAGGTAAATAACGGAATGTTGAACACCCCGGCTTTCTTGCTGCACTTATTGTACCGATGGACTCGATAAGCAGTAACATCATCTGTACCACTGCGCGTCGTAAAAATCTCAATTCGATGAAAATTGCCATGGCTGTCTCTGTAATATTTCTCAATTGGTTGACCATCAACAAAGTCTATAATACTCCCCAAAAACTGGACAGGGGTATAAGGTGTATGGTAGC
>JBBIMH010000015.1:0-36702 GCA_037444505.1 Nitrospirota bacterium
AGCAGTGCGAATGGATCCACGTCTTTGATTGCCACCGAGCCGTTCATCGACCATTTATGGGGCTGTTTGAGAGAGACCGTACCGGATACCTTCGCCGTACCCTGACCGGCCTCCATGCCGAATGAAAAGTCGCCCTTATCTATCCTGACATTTGCAGACAGCATGCCGAGCGATTGACCTGATGCAAAGAGCTCCGGCACATTCAGCCCGGCGATGACGGACGGAGCGGAAAAGCTCCCTGAGGATGATACATCCAGACTGAACCGGCCCGAAAAAGGCATGTTGCTGAATAACGCCATGTCGGACAGATCCATCGACCTCGCCTTGAGGCTCGCCGAATATGTCCGGTCGAAGCCTATGAAGCCGGACGCCTTTATGTTTCCACCCCCTTTTGCTATGGTGACGTCGGGAAACGATATGCGCGTCGGAGTAATCGCGACGGACAACTCTGCTTTTGCAAACGGCTCTCCATAGGCCGTGCCGGGCCCGCTTACAAGATGAGCCGCTCCGGAGAAGTCCTTCTTCGTGCCGGTGAATGTGATCTCTCCGTATGCAGAGAGCTTTATCGGAAGGGGCTTTTTGTAGAACATCGAGACGATGCTCATGACGTCCGAGTCATGCACAATGAGCCTGGCATCATATACGGCCTCGCCTCCGGTAAGGTCGATAGCCCCGTTCAATGTATATCTGTACGCCTGTTGCCGAATCTCCACAGAAGATAGTGCCAGCCTGCCGTTGCCATAGGAGACCTTACCTCCGACCTCGTCAAAAGTGACCCCCCGCACGGTCACAGGCCAGGCAGACAACACACCGTTCAACGAAGGGGCCGACAATGGCCCTGTTATGCCGCCCCTTACGGCAACCCTGCCCTGTAATGGAACCCTAGTGAAATAGGACAAAGACCTCCCCTCTCCCGCCGACTCTATGTCGAATACCAGATCAAGCCCCTGCCTTGCATCTAAAGAGCCGGAAATGCGTGCATTGAGATCAGCTGCCCCTATCTCCAAACGTCTTATCTCGAAGGATGCGTCTCTATGTACAACCGCTGACTCAATCCGCTCTATGGAGATGGAGGCATTGCCGTTGGTCAGTAGCCAGTCTTTGCCGCTGACATTCAGCTCACCGCTAAAATACCTGAAAGACAGTCCTGCGTTGCCGAGCCGTCCGAGCTTGGAAGAGAGCCCTGCAATGTAAAGGGAGCCCTCTACAGCGGGCATCTTCCAGGTACCGGTTATGCTCGCTGTTATGTCCAAGACCGCGCCGTTCATGCCTCCATGCGCAACCGGAGATTTCATGAATCGTTCGAGGTCTTTTATCCTTAAGCGGGTCGTCATCTGGAGTCTGAGACTGTCGGGTTCTGGATCGCCTATAACACCCGCCGCGGATATGTGCGATTCTCCGCTCGCAAACCTCATGGATTCTATATAGAACCTGCCGCTACTATAGAGTACAGAGCCGGTCAGCCTGCCTATGGGATCGGCATGCATATCCAGGCTCACGTCGCAGGAGCTCAGGGCAAGCTTGACGATTCGGGCAGGGGGATCGAGCCCGATGACCGCATTCATTCCTGTCAATCTCATTCTCTCGCCCGGGCGATGCTCGAAGACGACGCCGCCTCTGTGAATGGAGACGGAGCGCACAGATACCTGATAGGCCGACGACCTGTCACCGCCCTCTTCGTATCTCATCTTCTTCATCTTTCCTATGATGCCATCTATATTCAACCCTCCAGAGGCATTGCGTACTATATACGCCCTCGGCTCGACAAGCACTATGAGAGGTATGCTGATCCTTCGTACTATCAGCGGAAACGGATTGATATACAGCCTCAGCTTGCGCAACGACAGGGCGGGCATCTCCCCGCCGTCATAGACTATGACGTCCCTCAGCTCGATATACAAAGGCAGCAGGTTGGCCTTTATCCTCCCTATCTTCGCCTCCCGGCCCAGGAGCCTGCTCACCGGGCCGACTACATACGGACGGATGAGTGCAGAAAACGACCCGCTCTGGACATAGGTCCACACACCGACCGTCAGCAGAAGAAAGAAGAGCATTATGAGCAAGACGACCTTTTTCATCTCCCTACCTCAGGACCGCAAGCAGGGCCTCTTTTATCATCTCGAGCCTTCCGGGATCGGTGATCTTTTTCCTCAACAGATCGGTGACGTAGAACGAATCCATCGCCCTTGCGCCCTCTGTCGCAATCTTTGCAGACGCGATGTCCACATTGAGTTCATAGAGGGTGCGCGTGATGCGGTACAGAAGCCCTATCCTGTCTGCGGCTGTTATGTCTATGATCGTGAATGAGTCGGAGCTGTCGTTGTCGAAATCCACCGATGCCGCCGGAGCGCCGGCTGCAGGCAGGTCACGAGGATACAGGCCCGGTGCCGGCACGCTGCATCGACCAGTGAGCACACGGCGCAGGTCATCGAGCACGCTCGACCACGCTTCTTCATAGGACAGGAGGTTCCCGTCTGCGTCGGTGACATGAAATGTGTCCAACATCACGCCGTTTCGGGTCGTAAAGGCCTTTGCCCTCACGATGTTCAAGTTCTTGGATGCAAGCACTCCGGCCGTCCTCGAAAGCATGCCGTATGCATCATAGGCGCAGAGGGTCACCTCTGTAATGCCCTTTTCATGATCATGCCTATGTGCTATCACTAGCCTCTCGGACGGGAGCCTCTTTATCATGGCCATGTGTTCGATAATCCTGGCCGGCTTCGTGTTGAGGATGTATTGCACCGGCAGGACGGATATAATCTCCTCGGCCTCATCCTTGGAAAACATGCCGGACGAAGCCTTTCTTATCTCTTCTATCGCCCCGGCCAGCCTGTTTGAAGCGTCCAATGCGGTCTTCTTCTCGAGATATGACAGTGTCTCGAGATAGAGCTCCTGAAGCAGTGCGGCCTTCCATTGCGTCCATGACGAAGGGCCGACAGCGGCTATGTCCGCGAAGGTGAGCAGATAGAGCATGTCGAGATTCTCCCTGTCTCTCACGAGCCCGGCGAAACGGCTTATCACCTTCCGGTCAGTCGTCTCCCTGCTCTGCGACAGCCTGCTCATTACCAGATGATGCTGCACAAGAAAGAGCACCCTCTGCCTTTCGTCTCCGGACACTCCGAGCCGATCGAGCACCTTCGCAGCGATCTCTCGGCTTCTCTCTTCGTGTCCATTCCTGTACGCCTTTCCAAGGTCATGAAGAAGAACTGCAAGCATCAGGATGCGCTTCCTCGGCAGCCTGCGCATGGCATCGACGAGCGTGCCCGGGCCTTGAAGTTCGCCGTTCCAGAGCCATTCGAGGTTTCTGATGGCAAGGATGATATGTTCATCCACTGTGTACTTGTGGTAGTAATCATGCCTTGCAAGCGCCTGGACAGGTCGGAATTCGGGGATATAACGGCCCAGAAACTGCAGATCTTTCATCAGCATGAGGGTGTCCAAGAGGCCGTCGGGATTGTCTAACATGGAGAGGAAGATGCGTGCAGCCTCAGGAGATCCGCGCATATCCTCTGAGAAACGGGTCTCGCGAATCAATGACCTGAGCCTTGCAGACGGCAGACACCTCCTATCCTTCATCAGTACAAAGGCATGAAAAACGGCAAGCGGTGATTCCAAAAACAGTTCCTTAGATGCAATCGAGACTGTCCTTCCTGATACGATGAAAGGCCCGATGCGTCTGGTCCTGAGCGGCCCGGCGAAAGAGAGCCAGTCCCTCTTTCTCACAACCGCCTCGGAGACAAGCGAGAAAAATTCGCTTATGTTTCTTGCATGGATGAAATACGCCTTCATGAAGCGCTCTACAGACAGGAGGTGGGCCGAATTACGATAGCCGAAATCCTCGGCGGCACGTTCTTGCAGGTCAAAGGTGAGATGGTCGTTCTTACTGCCTGAGACATAATGCATCTCGTTCCTTATTCTCCACAGGAAGTTGCGGGAGCGGAGCAGCGCCGCATATTGAGCCGGCGCGAGTATGCCTCTCTCGACGAGCTGTCCCAAGGAGGAGATGCGATAGCGCGCAGAGGCAATCCAGAATGCAGTATGTATGTCCCTCAGGCCGCCCTGTCCCTCTTTTATATTCGGCTCCCTGAGATAGATGGAGCCGCCGTACCTACGGCGCACAGACGCCCTTTCAGCAAGCTTTTCCTGGATGAATGCAGACGTCCTCCTGAAAAAGACTTCCGCCCGCATGATTGACAGGAATCGCTCATAAAATGTCTTGTCCCCCGCCACGAGACGCGACTCCATCAGGGAGGTGCGGACCTTTATATCTTTTCTGCCCAGCTCTACGCACTCATCTATGCTTCTCACGCTGTAGCCGATGTCCAGGGCCGCATCCCAGAGGCAATAGAGCATATCTGCAGCCCGTTCGCGTTCCTCCCTGTCTCGGTAGAGATACATTACATCTATGTCGGAGAACGGATTGAGCTCGCCGCGGCCGTATCCGCCGACGGCTATGAGCGTGGGCATGGGGCCGGAAGCGGCCAGACGTTGATGAATGTCCTTGAGGGTTCTGTCTATCAGGGCCGTACGGCGCTGGACGACCTCGCCGCCCGCTGCGCCGGAAAAGTGGGCATGCCGTATGACAGCGTCCTCTTCTGCGAGCGTCCGTCTCAGGCCGCTGTCATGGATAAGACTGTTTACATGGGTCATTGCTGTTTGAATGTGATGGACCTTATCTCATCCATCATGAGCATGAAACTGCCGAAGCCGGCCTCTCCATAGCACCGCGAGTCGGCGTCTATCTCAAAGACCTCGATCCCGCCGGTCGTGAGTTTCGCCGTCGCCTTCACCTTCCTGTCCTTCTTCTCCCCTACTGTAAGCTCCTTCACCTTCTCGAACGGGATCACGACCTGCGCCATGCCAAGATAACCCGCAAAATGCACCCTTCCCTCCCAACTGAACTTTTCCCCCTCTATCCTGTTTCCTGATGCATCCGTAACCACGACTTGATAGTTCTTCTCCACCCTGGGGGCGCGCTCGAAACCACTGCCGCGCCCGCCTCCCATGGCGAACAGGAGCAGGCTGTATAAGATCAGAATGACGACGATGCCGAGTTTCCGCATGACAGTCTCCTTTCGGTGATATTCGTTTTTTATCTATGAATCCCTGCGGTATTAAATTACCATAACCGACGTCCTGCTTTCAAGGAAAAAGCTTGCAATGCTGGCGTCATTTGTGTAATTTAGCGCTATGGACGATCAGAAAGACATCGGGAAGTCGTTTACAGCGCTCGTTGAACTCATGGCGAGGTTGAGGGGGCCCGACGGCTGTCCCTGGGACATGAAGCAGACCGAGGAGACATTGAGGCCGTTCCTTGTCGAGGAGTGCTACGAGGTCTTGGATGCGCTCGACGAAGGCCTTCCGGAGAAGGTCAAGGAGGAGCTAGGAGACCTGCTGTTTCAGATTGTGTTTCTGGCCCGCCTGGCTGAGGAGAAGGGTCAGTTCGGAATCGCCGATGTACTCGATTTCAATGTCGGCAAGATGACGAGGCGGCATCCCCATGTATTCGGTGACGTGAAACTCGATACGGCCAAGGACGTCCTTGCTCACTGGGAGGAGTGGAAGAAGAAGGAAAAGGGCTACTCGGAGAGGAAGTCCATTCTGGACGGCGTGCCCAGGGGGCTACCCTCACTGCTTAGGGCCCATCGCCTCCAAGAGAGGGCTGCGCGGGTCGGCTTCGATTGGAGGCATCTGAACGAGGTTTTACCGAAACTCGACGAGGAGCTCCAGGAGTTCAGGGAGGCGCTTTCCAAGGAAGACCCCGCTGAGATCGAGGAAGAGCTCGGCGACCTGTTCTTCGTGCTCGTCAATATCTCTCGTTTCATAGGGGTGAATCCGGAGGACGCCCTCAGAAAGACCATATCCAAATTCATAAGACGTTTCAGATATATCGAAGAGAAGGCAGTTGAGATGAACAGGCAGCTGAGTGATATGACCGTGGAAGAGATGGAAAAGCTGTGGGAGGAATCAAAATGCGAATGATACAAGGCCGCTCCATTGTTATAGCCGCGGGGATTTCGCGTTGACATCTCGGCCTGTTGAATATATCATATTTCTGCTTCGCAACAACAGCATATTTCTGTGATGTCTATGCTTCTATGAAAAAGTGACAAGCAATAAAATCAGGCGTGGTACGGAGTTTTTCGCTGTGGGCTCTGTGGTTAGTTTTTGACAATACTATATTAAAGGAGACCAGACATGAAGAGAAGAGTCCTTGCTTTGATACTGCTTTTCATCGCCGCGACTTTATTGCCCGCGCCCCATCTCTGGGGTACAGAAGGACTGCAGCCTCAGACCGGACAGCAGGCCGTTGACCCAATTGCAAAGGCGGACGAAACCCTCAAGAGGCTCTTGGAGGGTAATCATAGATTCATCTCCGGCCAGACGATGCACAGAGATCACACCTCGAAGAGGACCGAGCTTGTGAAGGGGCAGTCTCCCTCCGCCGTCGTGCTTTCATGCTCCGATTCGCGCGTACCTCCTGAGATCATATTCGACCATGGTCTCGGAGATATATTCGTCATAAGGGTCGCCGGAAACGTGGCCGACCCTGTCGAGCTCGGAAGCATTGAATATGCCGTAGAGCATCTCAATGTCCCCCTCATCATCGTGCTGGGACACGACAGTTGCGGCGCCGTCACCGCGGCGGTAAAGGGAGGCAAGCACGAGGGAAACATCCGCGCAATCGTACGCAAGATAGCCCCTGCCGTCCGCAAGGCGAAGGCGCAGGGAAAGAAGTCCGACGAGCTTTTGAATGCGGCGATCATAGAAAACGCCTATATGGTGGCATCCAGCCTCGTCAGGGACAGCAATGTGATAAGGCATTTCGTGAACGAGAAGAAACTCAAGATAGTCGCGGCGAAGTATAGTCTCGAGACGGGGAAGGTGGATATCCTCGAGCCGGTGAGACGGGGTACAGGCCCCGCGAGATAGGGCCGTATCGAAGGCGTCTATTTCTGCTGTTTCGGTGTGTGGATGGATATGCCGGAGACATCGAGAGCAGCCTCCATCAACGCCTCTGAGAGAGTCGGGTGCGCATGCACCATCTCCGAGATATCGCTCGTCTTTGCGCCCAACCGCATGGCGAGGGCGGCTTCATGGATAATGTCCGTCGCATGCGGGCCGCAGATATGGACTCCGAGAACTCTGTCTGTGTCCGCATCCGAAACGACCTTTGCCATGCCGACTATCTCGCCCATCGCGTGGGCCTTACCCAGTCCCCTGAATTGGAATCTGCCTGTTTTTACGGCAATCCCCTTCTCGCGCGCCTGATACTCTCTGAGGCCCACGCTGCCCACCTCCGGCATGGTGAATATGGCCGAGGGTACGGTGCTGTAGTCCATGGCCCAGTCTCCACCCATGGCGTTCTCGGCAGCGATAATGCCTTGATGTGAGGCGACATGCGCAAGCATCATCTTCCCTGTCACATCTCCGATCGCGTAGATGCCGGGCAGATTCGTCTCCATCCTGTCATTCACGATGATCTCGCCCCTCTTGCCCGTCTCTATCCCGACCGCTTCGAGGCCGATGCCCTCGGTGTTCATGCTCCTGCCTATGGATACAAGGATCTTCTCTGTATTGATCTCCTGGCCGGAAGCGAGCGTGGTATGCATCGACCCGTCCGGCCCGACCTCAGCCGACTTCACCGCCGCATTCGTGATGAGCTTGATCCGCGCCTTCTTCATCTCCCGTTCTACGATCTCTGATATCTCCTCGTCTTCCGTGGACAGGGCACGGGGGAGCATCTCCACCACGGTCACATCCGTTCCGAAAGAACGATATATGAAGGCGAATTCGCAGCCTATCACGCCCGCGCCGACGATCAGGAGGCTCTTAGGCACGTCGTCGAATCTCACTGCATCATCGCTCGTCATCACCCTTTCGTGGTCGAAGGTGAATATAGAAGGGGTGGCCGGCCTTGAACCCGTTGCAATGATGATGCAGTCGGATTTTATATCCTGCGTCGTCCCATCCTTCTGGACGGCGCGCACCACATCTGAAGACAGTATGGACCCGCGTCCGAGGATTAGGTCTACGCCCCATCTCTTGAGAAGGCTGCGGATGCCTTTTACCTGCGTCGAGACGACCTTTTCCTTGCGCCCACGGATCGCAGAAAGATTGTAGGATGCAGCGCCGCTGATATCTATACCGAACTCATCTGCATGCCTGACCCTGTTGAAGAGCTCGGCAGAATAGACAAGCGTCTTCGTAGGGATGCAGCCCCAGTTCAGACAGACACCGCCGACTTCCGCCTCTTCTATGAGGGTGACCCTCGCGCCGAGCTGCGCGGCCCGTATCGCGGCCACGTAACCGCCCGGGCCTGCACCTATAATCGTAAGTCTCACGGCCATATCACTCCCCGCCGATCAGGGGTCTTACTTCTCCTGCTCTTCCTTGAGATATGCCTCGTACTCGTCCTTGCTCAGCAGGTCATTAACCTCGGAGGGATCGGTCAGCTCCAGCACAACGAGCCAGCCGTTCCCATATGGGTCTGTGTTAATTATCTCCGGCGAGTCAGCAAGTTCCTCATTCACCTCGACCACAGTGCCGGATACGGGGCTTATCACCGGAGACGTTGCCTTGGTGGACTCTATCTCCAAAAGCTCCGTGTCTGCATCCACTTCCGTGTCTATCTCGGGCAGATCCACATAGACGATGTCGCCGAGCTCATGCTGAGCGAAATCGGTGATGCCGACCGTAGCCCTTTTCCCCTCCACCCTCACCCAGGAATGCTCGCGATGGTATTTGATATCGTCGGGATTCATGAAACACCTCCAATTGTATCTGATTTGCGGAAAAGTGGATGATATTTAGCCTAAATAAAGTGGATGTTATTTAGCCTAAATGGGGAAGTTTGTCAAGCAAAAAAGCCGCTGGGAACAAGCTCCAGAGCGCATAAACAACAACGGGGATGCGATACGCATCCCCGGTCAGTTATTTTATTCGATAACGGCCTTTGTGGGTCAAACCCTCATTTCAGCAAGCGCTCGCTGCCCGGCTGCCGCCTTGCCTTCAACAGCCTGCATCGTAATTGCCTTTCTCGGACAGCGCGGCTCGCACATCCCGCAGCCGATGCACTTGTCCTGATCAACTGTATGCACCGCCCGCAGCTCTCCTGATATGGCATTCACCGGGCAGACCTTCGCGCACATATCTATGCCCATGCACTTGTCCGGATCTATGTATGCCTTTGGCCTTGCAGGAATATAGTCTTTGATCGCGGACGTCGGACACTTCTTGACGCACAAACCGCAGACGATGCACTTGTTGTGGTCTATCCTGGCGAGATTGTTGTCTATCTTTATGGCGTCTACAGGACAGGTGCGCACGCATATGCCGCAGCCGATGCAGCCCACTTGGCACTTCTTCTTCGTGTCAGCGCCCTTATCTCTGCTGTGGCAGCTTATCACGACGGCCTTTGACGCCTGGGCGAGCTCTATGACCTGCTTGGGACATGCAGCAACGCACTTGCCGCACGCAGTGCACTTCGCCGGATCTATTATGGGAAGGTCGTCGCTGCTCATGGTGATGGCACCGAACGGACACGCCCGCATGCACGTGCCGTATCCCAGACAGCCGTACTCGCAGGACTTGTCCCCGCCTGCTGCAAGGACCGCAGCAGTACAGTCCTTAACGCCGGTATAGATGAATCTGCGCTGGGACAAAGACGTGCCTCCCTGGCAGAACACCCTCGCGATCTTGGGCTCTAGCTTCTCCGCCTTCTTGCCGGTTATCTCCGCTATCTTCTCCGCCACCGCCGCCTTGCCTGGTACGCACAGATTGGCCGCGACGTCCGGATTTCCGACGACCGCCTCCGCATAACCCATGCATCCCGCAAAACCGCATGCGCTGCAGTTCGCTCCGGGAAGCGTCTCCCTTACCTGTTCCACTCGAGGGTCAACCTTGACGGCGAACCTCGCCGCCACTATGGCCAGGGCGATGCCGAACAGCACGCCCAACCCTGCCAGGACTACGAGCGCAAGATAGATGGTCTTGGGCGGCACATACTCAACAGCCTCGACCGAGCCTCCCACGCCCACCATCGGAATGAGCCGATTCATGAATACATCTGTCAGATGATGGACATTAGATAATATGATATCCAGGATATGCTCCATAATCGTTCACCTTCGTTTTTATGTTGTCTTTTTCAACACGCGTCTCTCTGCAAGCGCGTTAAAGCGTCACCATGCCTGAAAATCCCAAAAACGCCAATGCAATGAGTCCAGTAAGCACGAATGCTATCGGCAGGCCCTGGAAAGACTTGGGCACGTCCGCAAGGTCGAGCCTCTCCCTGATGCTCGCCATGATGATGAGTGCCAGGCTGAATCCGGCGCCGGAGCCTAAGGCGAGGGTCAGGCTGTCAATAAGGCCCATGTGCTCTCCGGCCATCTCGAGCGGGACAGCAAGGATGATACAATTTGTGGTGATGAGTGCCAGGTATATGCCGAGTTTGTAATAGAGCGCAGGCGTGACCTTCTTCATTATCGTATCTGCCGCCTGGACGAAACCTGCAATCACGCCGATGAATATGACTATCTTCAGAAAGGCGATGCCAAGCGGCACCATCACATAGTTGTATATGAGCCAGTTCAGGGCGACGCCTATCATCATCACGGCAGTGAAGGTGAAGCTCATACCCACAGCCGTCTCCATCCTCTTGGTCACGCCGAAGAATATGCAGAGGCCAAGATATCTGGTGAAGACAAAGTTATTTATGAGCGCCGAGGCTATGAATACCGTAAAGACGTGTTCCCACATAGAACCTCCATATGTGAATCCGAAGTCCGATTCCCATGCCCGTGATGTTCCATGGCCCGGAATCAGGACCCGCGGATCGATTTCAATGTCCGCCGCCGCTCGCGCCTGTACCGCCGAAGAACCTGCGGTCTATCCAGTTCAGAAAGCCCATCAAGAGCCCCATGGCGAAAAAGCCTCCGGTCGGCAATATCATGATGAGCAAAGGCTTGAGCGGTTTGCCGTTCATGGAGAGTATCTGCATCCCCCAGAGCGAGCCCTTGCCCAGAAACTCGCGAAATACGCCTATGAGCACCAATGCAAGGAGAAATCCGACACCCATGCCGGCTCCATCCACGATGGATGGCAATAGTTTGTTCCTGCTCGCAAAGACCTCGGCCCTGGACAGCACGATTGCGAATGCCACGATCAGCATTATGTACAAGCCCATCTCTTTATACACCGCACGTTGATATGCAGCCATAACCAGGTCCGTCACCGTGACCCATGTGGCTATGATGAACATATATGACGGTATGCGCACCTTGGGATTTATGAAATTCCGTATCAGAGATACGGTCGCATTCACCATCACCATGACGAACAGGACCGCCACACCCATCAGGAATCCGTTCTTTACGCCGCTCGTGACTGCGACAGCTGGACAGAGCGAAAGCGCCAACCTGAAGACGGGATTCTCTCCGAAAAGGCCGTTCTTGAATATCTGCCAATAATTCGCAGAGCCGTTGCCGCTCATCTCACGCCCTCCTTCGCCGTCGCCGCCACACCGGCGCCGTATTTGTCGACAAGCATCTTGACCGCATCTCTCACGCCGTTGGTGACTGCACGGCTCGATATCGTAGCGCCTGATATGGCCTGTATGTTCTCTTTCGTCTCGCCCTTTATAAGCACTATCTGATTCAAAGATTTGCCCTTGAACTGCTCCAGAAATCCCGGCTCGAGAATCTGGTCTCCGAGTCCTGGCGTCTCGCCGTGGCTCAGAACCTTTATGCCCCTAATAATGAAGTTCGTGTCGAGAGATACGAGCATTTTCACAAAGCTCGAATATCCCTTTCCGGCGGTGCTCGCTATGTATGCCACGGGTTTATTGCCGGAGGTCGCTACATAGTATTCATACGGCTTTTCATGGCTCTCCCATGTACCGGCGGGCCTGATAGGGTCGGTGGCCTCCGGCGCCATCTCCTTCAGTGCCTCCTCTTTCTCTTTCTTCTCCGCATAGAATTTCGCCGGCGACGTGACCTTGTATGTTCCGCCCATTATCACACCGGCAGCCACGAATATCACAACGAGACTGAGGGTAATCCTTAACAAGTCCTTCATTTCTTCACCCCCTTAGCCTCTACCTTTCCAAAGACCTTGCTCCTGACCCTGCGGTCTAACAGAGGCGCAAAACAGTTCATTATGAGAATCGCAAACATAACGCCCTCGGGATACCCGCCCTTGAGGCGTATGAGGGCGGTCAAAGCTCCGCATGCGACGCCGAATATTATCTGGGCGCTCCTGACCGACGGCCCTGTCACATAGTCGGTCGCCATATAGAACGCGCCCAAGACCAGACCACCGGAAAGCACATGAAGAAGCGGGTCGCCTGTCATGAGTCCCTCTTTGCCTCCGAACACCCATGTGAGCAAGGCGGTAGTCGCGATGAATGAAACGGGGATATGCCATGTGATGTAACGTTTCAGAAGAAGGAATATCGCACCAAGCAGAAGAGCCGCGATAGAAGTCTCTCCAAGTGAGCCTGCCCGGTTGCCGACGAAGAGGTGCTGGTACAGGGCGGCCTTCGTATGGAATATCTCGAGAAGCCTTGCCATGCCCTCTTCCTTGAGAATGCCGAGCGGAGTAGCCGTCGTTTTTCCATCCATGCCGAAGGCGGAGGTCAAGGGCTCGTAGTATGTGGTCATTAGCTTTGGAAAACTTATGAGTATGAAGGCCCTGCCGATGAGAGCGGGGTTGAAGATATTGAATCCAAGGCCGCCGAAGAGCTGCTTCGTGATGACGATGGCCACAAACGAGCCGATAGCAGGTATATATAGAGGAATGCCGGAAGGCACATTCAGGGCGACAAGCAGGCCTGTCAGGAAGGCGCTTCCGTCTGATACTGTCACCTGCTTTTTAAGTATCTTCTGGACGGCCGCCTCAGAGAGCACCGCGGTCAGGATGCTTACCGCGATGATCATTACAGCGCTCATCCCGAAGTAATAGACGGACATCAGCGTAGCCGGGAGTAGCGCGCCGCTCACGCTCCACATGATCGCCGCCGTACTCTCTGTTGCATGCACATGCGGCCCTATGGATACGATAAGCTGCGTTGGTGACTTCTGCTGTTCTTTTTGTGCTGCTGCTTCCATCGCTTTCGCCCTCTCTATTCTATGCGCTATCGTCTTTAGTTTTTCTTCTTGAGCAATTCCTTCTTCGCCCTCTTGACCCACTGGACAATCGGCCTGTTCGCCGGACAGACGAACGTGCAGGAGCCGCACTCGAAACAATCGAGCACATTATAGTCTTTGGCGTCTTCGAAGTGGCCCTTCTCGATGAACACCCCTATGATGGACGGCTGGAGCTTCATGGGGCATGCGTCGATACAGCGTGCACAGCGGATGCACGGCCCGTACGGCTTCACGCTCGCTTCGGACTTAGAAAGCACGGTAATGCCGGATGTGCCCTTTATCACCGGCACATCAAGGGTATACTGGCTCATACCCATCATGGGCCCGCCTGCAATCACCTTCGCCGCCGAATCCGTTAGCCCCCCCGCCTCTTCCAGAAGCTGGCTGAAAGGCATGCCTATCCTCGCGATGAAGTTTTTGGGCTCCTTTACGCCCCTGCCTGTGACCGTCACATACCTCTCGATAAGGGGCCTGCCATAGCGCACTGCATCGTACACAGCAGCGGCGGTCCCCACGTTCTGTACAACGACGCCCACGTCCATTGGAAGTCCGCCGGCGGGTACGGTCCTTCCGGTGATGACCTTGATCAGCATCTTCTCAGCGCCCTGCGGATACTTTACCTTGAGCGCCCAAACCTGTATCTCGGGCGAGCCTGCCGCCGCCTTCTTCATCGCCTCGACCGCATCAGGCTTGTTCGACTCAATGCCCACATAGCCTTTCTTTACACCGAGGATCTTCATGATTATCTTGAGGCCTTCGATGATCTCAGACGACCTATCGAGCATCAGCCTGTGATCCGAGGTGAGATAAGGCTCGCACTCCGCGCCGTTGAGAATAACTACATCGATTGGTTTTTCTTTGGGAGGAGAAAGCTTTACATGGGTGGGGAATGTGGCGCCCCCCATCCCGACGATGCCGGCTTCCTGCACCATCTTCCTGAGCTCTTCGGGGCCGAGGAGGTTGTAATCGCGAGTCTCTTTTATACCGGGAAACCACTCATCCTTGCCGTCGCTTTCTATTACGATGGACGTGACATCCATTCCGAGGGGATGGGGGAAATTGCCGATTGCCACGACCTTGCCTGACACCGAGGCATGGACAGGAGCGGATACGAACCCCCCACTGTCGGCGATCTTCTCGCCGGTCTTCACCTCCTGGCCTACTACCACCAGGGGTTTGCTCGGTGCGCCGATATGCTGGCTTATTGGTATGACCGCCCTTTTGGGAAGTCCGGCCCTGACAGCAGGCTTGTGTGCGGTGAGATCCTTGTTTTCGGGTGGGTGCACGCCTCCGCTGAAGGTCGCGTGCGCTTTTACTGAGGCTTCTTGCATACGGTTACCCCTTATCGGTTGAATTCGGATGTATGCAGATGATGAAACTATGAAATCACAACTTTAGAATTTCTCAAGGCCGCCGAGGTTATAACATTATAATAGAAAGGTGTCAAGAAAATTCTTGTAACATTAAAAGACAAGAACGATGTTTGATAAGACATGCTGGAGGGCGAAATCCCCTCCAGCAATGCATCGGCATGGATCATGCGGATTACTCTACATAGGCCTTCAAGCCTTCAATACGACGCGCCTTCACGCCACCTGTACCACTTCCTTCACATCAGGCACTTCCTGCTTCAAAAACTTCTCCACTCCCATCTTGAGGGTCATGATGGACATCGGGCAGGCGCCGCATGCCCCCCTGAGCCTCACTTTGACCACGCCGTTTTCCTCCACGCTCACGAGCTCGATGTCGCCGCCATCGCGCTGGAGTGCGGGCCTGACCTTTTTGAGCGCCTCTTCGACTTTTTCCTTCATGATAGATATCTCCTTCGGAGGTCTGAGATTTTTGCATGTCCATTATACCCCTTTTGAGTCCTGTTTTACAGAACTTTTTCTTGTTTTTCGCCTGTTCCATACTGAACAGGTCAATGTGCAATAGACCGCCTGCCAAGGCCGAGAACGGTGAAGTCATGTCTTCAACCGTATGGCAACTGCGGCACATCCAACCAGGCCTTCAGGAACCTTGCGCCTCAGCATCTTTCCTATTCTGAACTTGCCCCTTGTAAAGCGAATATTTGCCTTGCGCAAACGACTTTAATCATCAGAGCATCCATTTTAATGTAGTGTCATTCAACCACATTGCAACATATTTTCGAGGTCGGCAAGATAAAGCCTGTGACTACTACAAGCCCTCTGAACCCATTTATGACCATATTTTCTTGCCCGCGGCGACGCATTGGCAGTATTTACTGCGCTCTTTCGAAAAAAAGTGCTACGACGGATTGAGTTGTAAAAAGAAGGCAATTGGAGCCGGCGGTCGGGATTGAACCGACGACCTGCTGATTACGAATCAGCTGCTCTACCGCTGAGCTACGCCGGCTTGGCTGGCTGTCTAAAGGTGGCGTAATTTATCCTCTCGAGGCCATTGTGTCAAGAAATTCTTTTCCGCAAGGCATCAAAAAACATTCCTGGATGAAAGCAATAAAGATTCGTTACGAGCACGTTCTACCGCGTTATACCTTAACAAGTGCCTTTCTGCCCATGAGTCCGGACGGCCTCAAAATCAGGACTATTATCAATACCAAGAATGCGAACGCATCTTTATATACCCCGGATACATAGCTCGCCGTGAAATTTTCTATGAGACCCATCAAGAAGCCTCCGAGCATGGCGCCCGGTATGCTGCCTATGCCGCCGAGTACGGCCGCAGTGAACGCCTTGAGGCCCGCCGTATATCCCATGAAGAAGTGAACAACGCCGTAATAGAGCGTCACCATGACCCCTGCCACGGCGGCGAGTGCCGAGCCTATGACAAATGTAATCGCTATGACGTTGTCCACATTAATGCCTACAAGGCCTGCCATGACCCTGTCTTGGGCGGTGGCGCGCATGGCCTTGCCTGTGCGCGTCTTTGTGATGAAGAGCTGGAGCAGGACCATGAGCGCCACGGATGTAGTGAGTATGAATATCTCTATGGCGGATATCTTGGCGCCCGCGATATGAATCCCCTCGAATGAGACGACAGGGGGGAGGTATTTGTAGTCCTTTCCCTGCGCCAGCATGATGAAATTCTGGAGGATGATGGACATCCCGACCGCGCTGATGAGGGGCGCCAGCCTCGGCGCCTCGCGGAGGGGGCGATATGCGACACGCTCTATCGCGGCGCCGTAGAAAGAGCAGAATAGCGCCGACACCGCAACCGTTACGACGAGGGTGAGCGCCATGCTGTAGGCGGGCAGACCGACTGCAGTGAGCATGCCAAGCACGATCACTCCAAGGTATGCGCCGAGCATATATACCTCGCCGTGGGCGAAATTTATGAGCTGGAGTATGCCGTAGACCATGGTATAGCCGAGGGCTATCAAGGCATACACGGCGCCAAGTGTAAGTCCGTTTATAAGCTGCTGTATGAACATGAAGATCTGAAATGCACTCCTCTGCTATTGATGAACTCGTAAAAAGTCCCATTTCACCGCAGGGGCCGCCGAGATCGCCAAAAAATGCTCTGAATTAAAACGCATTTTTTCTGCGTGCTCGGCGGTAAGGTTGACTTCTTACGATGCCATCACTATTGTATTTGTTTGAACGCACCGTCCTTTACCTGCCAAACAACATAGGGGGCATTTGTCACATCTCCGTTGCTGTCGAAGGAGACTTCTCCGAATGCGGCCTTGAACTTCGTCTTGGCTATAAAATCCGACAGCACAGCCCCGTCTGTGCTGCCCGTATTTTGAATCGCCGTTAGGATGATGTTCGCTGCGTCATATGCATATATGGAATACGGCCCTGGCTCTCCATATCGTGCCTTGTATTTATCTATGAATGCCTTTGCCGTGGGCAGGGTGGCCGGGTCTTTGCCGAAGGTCACATAGGTCCCATCCCCCGCATTGCCAGCGATCTTTATGAATGTGGGGTCGAACACCCCATCTCCCGTGACCATGGGCGCGGTGAAACCTATCTCCTTCGCCTGGCGCACGAGTCTGCCTGCCTCAGGATAGACCCCTCCGAAAAAATAGATGTCTGGTCTTCTCTCCTTGATCGCAGTGAGCACCGCCTTGTAGTCCGGATCCCGCTGTACAATGCCGTCGTAATATACGACTTCGACCTTCCCCTCGACCGAGGCCTTGAAGAAGTCCGCGAGTCCCTGGCCGTAGGTGGACTTGTCGTGTATGACCGCCACGCGTTTAGGCCTTATTTTCTTCAGGACGAAGTCCGCAGCCACGCGGCCCTGCTGGTCGTCTGTGCCGCATACCCTGAAGACGTTCTTGAAACCCTGGCGCGTGAGTTTCGGGTTCGTCGTCGCCGGGGTTATCATGACTATGCCGGCACGGTGGTAATTTTCGGATGCAGGGATAGAGCAATTGGAGTTCCAGTGCCCCACTACGCCTGCTACATGCTGATTTATGAACTTGTTTGCCACTGAGACGGCCTGCTTGGGATCCGCCTGATCGTCTCCTGCAAGCAATACGACCTTCTTGCCGAGCACGCCGCCTCTTTCATTCCATTCGGATACTGCGAGCTCGACCGCATTCTTTAGGTCGATGCCCATCTTACTCTGGTCGCCTGTCATCGGCCCTGCCGCGCCGATCCTGATGACGTCCGCCTCTTCCTTTGCGCAGCCTACAAGGATGGCCGCTGCAAGAAATATGTAAAGAAGAACCCTTTTCATGATCATGACCTCCGTAGCATGAAAATTGGGATGATAGTCACGGCGCGCCTTCGCGGCCCCGCCTGACAGCCTCGAGCATCATCGTCGCCGCCCTTCCGGGGTCGTCCGCCGAGAGGATCGCGCTTATTATTGCAACGCCGTCCGCTCCCGCACGGATCACGTCCCGCACATTGCCGGGACCAATGCCACCTATCGCAATCACCGGCACGGACACGGCCTTCTTTATTTCCGAGAGCCTTGCAATGCCCTGTGCAGGGCCCGCGTCCTTTGTGAGGGTGGGATAGATAGGACCGAACCCTATGTAGTCAGCGCCCTGGTCCTCCGCCTCGAGCGCCTGCGCGAGGCTGTGGGTCGAAAGGCCTATGATGCGTCCACTGCCCAAGAGCTTCCGCGCATGTCTTATCAGCAGGTCTCCCTGCCCCAGATGCACACCATCTGCATCTACTGCAAGGGCTATGTCCGCATGGTCGTTTACAATAAATACGCCGCCCGCCTCATGCACGAGCCTCGAGAGGCTCGAGGCTGTATCGTATATGGAGCGCCGGGTGCCGCTCTTATCCCTGTACTGGACGAACCTGACCCCTGCGGAAAGGGCGCTCCGGGCCGCATCCTCCGCATCCGTGCGCAGCGCGTCACGGTCTATGATGAGACAAAGTCCCTCAAGCCGTCTTGACAGCGTTATAGTACCTCTCCATGAACTTGGTGGATATGTTGCCCTTTCTGAAATCAGGATCGGCAAGGATCGTCTTGTGCAGCGGTATCGTAGTCTTTACGCCCTCGATTATGAATTCATCGAGCGCGCGTTCCATTCTCTTTATCGCCTCTTCCCTCGTGCCCGCATGGACGATGAGCTTCGCGATCATAGAGTCGTAATACGGCGGAATCATATACTGGGTATAGACGGCGGTATCCACCCTCACGCCGGGACCGCCCGGGGGATTGAAGGCCGCGACCATGCCAGGTGACGGGGTGAACTTCTCAGGGCATTCGGCATTCACCCTGCACTCTATGCTGTGGCCGTTTATCTTCACATCTTGCTGGCCGAAGGAGAGGGGCATGCCTGCGGCGACGCGGATCTGCTCCTTGACGATGTCTATGCCGGTAACCATCTCGGTCACAGGGTGCTCCACCTGAACCCGTGTGTTCATCTCCATGAAATAGAAATTCCTGCCCTCGTCCATGAGGAATTCTATGGTGCCCGCGTTTCTGTACCTCACGGTCCTGGCAAGGGCGACCGCCATCTCTCCCATGCGCCTTCTCGTGGCCTCGTCCACTATTACAGACGGCGCTTCCTCTATGAGCTTCTGGTGCCTGCGCTGAATAGAGCACTCCCTCTCTCCGAGATATACGACATTCCCCTTCTCGTCCGCTATTATCTGTATCTCTATGTGCCTGGGTTGGGTGATGTATTTTTCTATATATACATCGGCATTTCCGAATGCAGCCAGCGCCTCTGACTGGGCCATGACAAAGGCGGAGGCGAATTCGGTCTCGTCCATGACTACCCTCATGCCCTTGCCTCCCCCGCCTGCCGCCGCCTTTATGATGACGGGATAGCCGAGCTCGCGTGCAATCGCGAGGCCGTCGCTTTCCTCCGTCACTACGCCGTCGCTGCCGGTAAGGATGGGCACCCCTGCCTTCTTAGCGGTCTCCTTGGCCTTGGCCTTGTCTCCCATGAGCTTGATGCTTTCCGGGCTCGGGCCAATGAAGCGGATGCCCGCGGAGTTGCAGACCTCGGCGAAACTCGCATTCTCCGCCAGGAATCCATAGCCCGGATGTATGGCCTCGGCATCGGTGATCTCTGCAGCGCTTATGATGGCCGGCACATTAAGATAGCTGTCAGAACTCTTCGGCGGCCCTATGCATACGCTCTGGTCCGCAAAGCGGACGTGCAAAGAATTGGCATCCGCCGTAGAGTGCACGGCGACGGTCTTTATGCCCATCTCCTTGCACGCACGGATGATACGGAGCGCGATCTCTCCGCGGTTGGCTATGAGTATTTTCTTGAACACTAAGACACCCCTTGAGGATAAATCTCAAAGCCCTGAATCCCGAGCAATGTCAAGACTCAGACGCCCTGCGGCGGAAATTCAGCCGTGATTTCCCGCCCTTGCCAATCACGCCGGCTCTATTATGAACAGGGGCTGACCGTACTCCACAGGCTGGCCGTTCTCGGCAAGGATTTGGACAATTTTGCCGGATACCTCGGACTCTATCTCGTTCATAAGCTTCATGGCCTCGATGATGCAGAGCACCTGTCCCTTCTTCACTATATCGCCTACCTCTACGTAGGGAGGTTTGTCTGGAGCGCTCGCCCGGTAGAAAGTGCCCACGATCGGCGATGTCACCTTTATCTGGTTCGTCTTTGCAGGCTCCGGTGTAGGGGCATGGCTGGGCCTTTCCACCTCGGGCACTGCAGGCGCAACTATGGCGGACGGCGGATATTCGAGCCGCGGCAGGGCTCCGTGAAAGGCCACATCCCCTCCCTTTCTGAGCCGCACCTTGACGCCGGAGCGTTCTATCTCGAGCTCCGAGATGTCCGTACCCTTGAGCATCTCTATGAGTTCTTTAAGCTCTTTCAGGTTCATGTCCACTCCTTAGGAATTCGTCTTAACCGCGCACAAGGCAGAGAACACCGAGAAAACCGAGATGGATAATGGATAACTTTTCATTTCTCCGCCCGCCTCTTTTGACCCGTGACCCCGTCCGCTTCCTCGATGATCTCTGTGCACTCCGCGGTGGATACACTTTACTGTTTCACGCGCTCGATGAACGTGCCTGTCCTGGTGTCCACTTTGATTATCTCGCCCTCGTTCATATATAGAGGGACCTTGACGACAGCACCTGTCTCGAGCGTGGCAGGCTTGGAGCCGCCGGTGGCGGTATCTCCCCTGACACCCGGCTCTGTCTTTACGATCTTGAGCTCGACGAACATGGGTATTTCTATGGATATGGGTGCGCCCTTATGGTAGAGAACCTTTATCTCCATGTTCTCCTTGAGGTAATTTACGTTGTCTCCGAGCTGTGCCTCATTGAGAGACACCTGCTCATACGTTGACATATCCATGAATACACGGTCCTTGTCCGCCGCGTACAGATACTGCATCTTTTTTTCTTCGAGGTCCGGCACATCCACCTTCTCGCCGGAGCGATATGTCCGGTCGATGACGTTTCCAGTCTTGAGGCTCTTGAGCTTGGTGCGGACAAAGGCGCCTCCCTTTCCCGGCTTTACATGCTGAAACTCTACGATGACGAACGGCTCGCCGTCTATCTCTATCTTGAGTCCGTTTCTGAACTCCGCTGTCGATACCTGCACTGCTTTACTTCCTCCTATTATGAAAAAATAGTCATAACCAGGTCTTCAGAAGCATCAAACAAGCTCAAGCCCTTTGGGAAGGTCGGTAAGTATCTCGGCTCCGTTGCGCGTTACGAGCACCATGTCCTCTATCCTCACCCCGCCCCAGCCGGGGATATACACCCCGGGCTCTATGGTGAACACCATGCCCTCTTCCAGCCTTCCCTTGGACATCTGGGATATGGCCGGGCCCTCGTGCACCATCAGCCCCACACCGTGGCCTGTTGCATGACCGAAGCGCCTTCCATGGCCTGCACGTTTTATTACATTTCTCGCCGCACTGTCAACATCCTTGCATAGAGCGCCGGGCCTTACAGCCTTAAATGCGGCCTGCTGTGCCGCAAGCACAAGTCCGTGAATCTCGCGCTGTCTCGCAGTCGGCCTGCCTACGCAGAACGTACGCGTTATGTCGCTGAAATATCCTTCCGCCTCTGCTCCGAAGTCGATGGTCACGAGGTCTCCCCGCTTCAACCTGCGGTCCGAGACGGATGCATGCGGCATGGAGCCGTTCTCTCCGGAGGCGACTATTATATCGAAGGCCGGCCTCCGCGCACCCTTCTCTCTCATAAGATATTCAAGCCTCAGCCCCAACTCCCTCTCGGACACCCCTGGCCTGACGGCCTTTTTGAGTTCATCGAAGGCCTCTTCAGCGCGCCTGATCGCCTTTTTGATGCATGAAATCTCGAACTCGTCCTTGACCTGCCTCAGCTCTCCGACGATATCAGTCGTACCTTTGAGAACGAGCCCGGTCCTTCTGAGTTTTTTGGCCGTATCCACTGTCAAGGCGGCTTCATTGAACCAGAGGCCGTCCGCACCGATACGCGAGGCGATCTGCTTGACGGCGGTCGGCCAATCCTTTCTTTGTATAAAGACCGAGACGCCGGGCGCCTCCATGCGGGACTGGATCTGGTATCTGAAATCCGTTACAAGTACGAGTCTGCCATCCGTGACAATCAAAGAGCCTGCAGAGCCGGTGAATCCTGAGAGATACCTCACATTCTCGCGACCGGTGACGAGGAGGGCATGGATGCGCCTCTTTTTCATGGCGGCCCTAAGCCGCTCTATCCTCTTTTTCTCAGGCCTCTGCTCCACTTCACCCCGCTCTCTAAGCGCATCATCCGGCTGTTTTCGCACCGCCCAGCTTCGCCGCCGCCCTCAAGGCCAGAAGATAGCTTTCCGCTCCGAAGCCTGAAATCTGCCCCACAGCGACAGGCGCTATATACGAACGGCGCCTGAACTCCTCTCTGCCGTGGATATTCGATAGATGCACCTCGATGGTCGGGACGCCGACCCCTGCCACTGCATCCCGTATGGCCACGCTCGTGTGGGTATATGCACCGGGATTTATGATGATCGCATCATACCTGCCCGACGCCTTGTGGATCTCTTCCACGAGCGCCCCTTCATGATTCGACTGGACGAACGACACCTCCACCCCGAGCTCCCTCGCGAGTGCGCTTATGCTGCTGTTGATCTCATCGAGTGTGAGGAAGCCGTAGACATCAGGCTCTCTCCTTCCAAGGAGGTTCAGATTCGGGCCGTGCAAGACGAGTATCTTCATTATCCTCCTAAAATAAAAAACTGCCTTCGGCAGTTTGAATCACCCTTAGAAGACCTGCTTCGCTGTTTTTACGGGATAATCTAAAACTCTTTCAAGAGCTTCGGCACGGACATGCGCAAGAGAAACCTTCCCTTTCCGAAGTTGCCATTCGGTCTCAGGATCAGGACGAGAAAATATTCTTCATTGAGCCTTCGGAGCATGATCATCGCCCGCTCTGCGATGACAGTGACCTCTTTGGTGGTGCCGAGGTGCGCCTGCCTGGAGCCTTTTTCTATCTCTTTGAGGAGGGTTGCATACTCCACTGTCATGGCCTGGAGGTCCATACCGCCGTCGGACGCGAACTCCTCTACGGGGATCCCATCCACCCCTACAATGAGAGCGCCGATCGCCCCATCCGTGCCGTTGACAAGTTCTCTTAGGATATCGGAAAAGGGCATCTATTTCTGTTTCTCCTTCATGATGTTCTTCAGCCACTGCTCCAGCCGCTCGATCGTCTCCTTCTTCGCTCGGTCGATATGCCCGGTCTCTTCATGGACCTCAGGCGCCGCCTCCTGCCTCGCCGGCTCATACGGCCTCGGCTCGAAGCCGGGCTCGAAACCGCCGAATCCCTCAGGCTCGACCGCCGGTTTCGGCTCGAGGTCCACAGGCCCTGCACCAAACGGATCCGGCTCAGGGGAAGGCGGTGTCCATGCAGCGATGTCGTCCTCTATATGTGGCGTCGGTGCCGGTCCAGCTGCATCCGCGACCGCTGCCTCAGACGGAGTCGAGGGCGCCTGCTGACCCGCCATAGCACGCACATGGGCCAGCTTGTCTATAACAATCTTGTTGCCGGGGTTTTCGGCAAGCATCCTTTCGTATATATCAATCGCCTTTTCGTAAAAACCCTGCGATATATAGAGCTCTGCGAGTGTATTGGTTGTAAGGTCATCCGCAGACCTGTCTGGAGCCCCAGGCCTTTCCTGAGTGCAGATCTCCGCGACCTCAGGAACGGGCAGTCCAGGCTCTGCTGCAGCAGGCGCTTCAGCGAACAATCCCTCTGCCCCTGTCTCATGCACCGGAGACGGCTCCACAGGCCTTTCAGCAAGAAAATCGAGCTCGCCAAAAGCAGGGCCCTCCTCTTCGAGCGGCTCCACGATCAGCACCTCTTCCGCCTCCTCGACCTGAGGCGCTGCTTTCTGCGTCAAAGGCGTCTGTTTTGGGGGAACGCCGGCCTTGCCGGTTGTCGGAACCGCCTTCTGCGCCGCCTCCGGCTTATCGGTCTTGGCCGCGGATGTCTGTGCCAGTATCCTTTCTTTCACCGACCTACCTGCCTCTATCTCGGTTATCAAGTAGCGCACTTCCTCATCCTTCGGATTCAGGGCCTGCACTGTCTTGTAGTGCAATACGGCCTTCTCTCTGTTACCCTCGAGTGCATACACATCTCCGAGCTTGCGCTGAGCCATGAGATTGTCGGGTATCGCCTTCACGACTTCTTCGAACTCCTTCTTAGCCGCCTGAAGATCCCCCTTCTCGAGAAGGAGCGCCCCCAAAAAAGACTTCGCTGTGATATATCCCGGATTGCGCTTAATGCCCTCGGTAAGCACATGGATGGACATCTCTATGTCGCCGGCCTTCTTGTACTCCTCGGCCAACGGAACGAAGAGCTTAGACTTCGGGTCCTTTGCGATACGCTCCGTCAATTTCGCTATTTCAGAGGAGTCGTTGTCCATATATCGGCGCTGTGGGTCTCAAACAAAAAAATTGTACCAAAAACAAAGGAAGAAAGTCAAGGTGAAATCCCTTGCCTTTCCAAAAGTTGGGAGACCTTATCTAGTATCAATTGGGATAGCTTCTTCTTCGGCATGAGCGGCACATCCATTTCGCCGCCGAACCTGTCGATGATAAGCGCTTTATTCGTCTCTGCGCCGAATCCAGCGTCTGTCCTATTCACCTCATTCGCGACGATCATGTCCAGACTTTTGCTCTTAAGCTTCTTCATGGCATTTTCCTTGATGGACTCGGTCTCTGCTGCAAATCCGACGAGTATCCGTTCGGCCTTGTCTTTGCCGAGATCTGCAAGTATGTCAGCGGTCTGCTCGAGCTCTATGGACCTTTGGGCCGCATCCTTCTTTATCTTGCCGCCTGATACGGTGCGCGGCCTGAAGTCGGACACCGCAGCCGCCATTATCACCACCTTCGCATCCTGCGCCCGCTCCATCACGACGCTGCGCATCTCTTCCGCCGTCACGACAAGATGGAACTCGACGCCCCAGGGTCTGGCCAGGTGGGTCGGCCCGCTCACGAGGATGACATCCGCGCCTCTGTCCCTCGCAGCCTCTGCAAGCGCATATCCCATCCTGCCTGTCGACGGATTTGAGATGAAGCGGACAGGGTCTATATGCTCCCGCGTAGGTCCTGCTGTGACGAGCACCCTGACGCCTGCGAGGTCCTTTGGAGAAAGCACGTACAACAGTTCATCCATTATCCTCTGGACGGAAGCGAGCCTGCCCCTGCCCTCCGTTCCGCAGGCGAGGGCGCCTGTCTCGGGCTCGATGATCCGCATACCCCGCTCCCTGAGGACGTCTATATTCCGCCGGACAGCGGGGTTTCTGAACATTCTGTCGTTCATTGCAGGCGCGACGAGAACAGGGCACTCGAGGGCAAGTATAGTGGAAGATAGCGCATCGTCTCCTATTCCGCATGCAATCTTGCCTATTATGTTAGCAGTCGCCGGCGCGATAACAGCGGCATCCAGCCCCCTGCTCATATCGATGTGCCCGATGCCGGATCTGTCCCAGTCCTCGAACTCGTCAACAAGCACCTGTCCATCGCACAGCGCACCGAATGTGATGGGGGTAACGAACCTACATGCATTTTTCGTCACTACTACTCGAACATCGGCCCCTGCCTCGGTCATTCTGCGCAGAAGCTCCACCGCCTTGTAGGCGGCAATGCTTCCGCTTACGCCGAGCATTATGTTATTTCCCGCGAGCATCGTCCACCCGGCTCTCCCGATCATTCTTCCTCTGACGCGTCGCTGTCTTCCTCGGCCTCTTCCTCGAATTCAGGCTGCTCTTCCGCCTCTCCTTCCGCCTCGCCCTCTTCATCGGACGAAAGCCCTGCGCCGATATCATCCTTCACCTCGAAGAGGAACACGCTCAGCTCCTTGCGGATCTCCTCTTCCTTGGCCGAAAGCTCTTCGGCCATCCTCGCCTGCTCCCGCTCTTTCTCGAACTCCTCCCTCGCCTTCTTCGCCTCTTCGCCCAAGAGCACGCGGAGCTTGGCGCCGACTATCTCCTCGAGGGCGATGGTCATGTCCTTTATCGACCTCGTGTCGACCGTCATGGGCGCGCCCGCAGAGAGCTGACGCACCCTCTGTGCGGCTGCATGCACCAGTCTGAATCTCGAGTCTGCGATATTATTGTCCATCTCTATCGGGAGCGATATGATGTCCTGAGCTTCGTTCTGCATGGTATTCCTCCTTGAGTAGGTGCGGTCTATATTTTTATTTTATCGCCCGGCCCCCTGTCCGCCTGGGCGAGCATATCTTCTATCCATGAAATGTCGAGCATATCCGTCCTGCATCTGTGCGCGATTATGATGGAGCGGAGCTCGGACAAGGCACGGTCGAAGTCCCTGTTCACTATGATGTAATCATACATCTTGTAGTCCCTGATCTCGTCTTTCGCCCTCCGCATGCGCCTTTTTATCTCCGCTTCGTCGTCGGAGCGGCGGTTGCGGAGCCTCTCCTCCAGTATATCGAGAGAAGGCGGCATAATAAAATTGAAGACCGCCTTGCCGAACTTCTGCTTTATCTGCTTCGCGCCCTGCGTATCTATATCTAGGATGACGTCCGTGCCGCGCGTGAGCATATCTTCGAGCACCCTGCGGGAGGTGCCATAGAGGTTTCCGTGCACCTCCGCCCACTCCGCAAAGTCACCTGCGTTTATCATCTCCTGAAACCGTTCACGGGTCACGAAATAGTAGTCCCTGCCGTCCAATTCACCTGGTCGCGGAGAACGCGTCGTATATGATATCGAGTGCATCAGGTTCTCGAGCGAGTCCGTTATCGCCCTGCAGAGAGATGTCTTTCCAGCACCCGAAGGCGCGGAAACAACGAACAGAAGGCCATTGCTGCGCTTCATTGTCCGCCCCCTGAAAATCTCTGCATCAAGGTCTCCACCTGGACTGCAGAGAGGATGACGTGGTCGCTCTCGGTAATGATGATGGAGCGGGTCTTTCTGCCCTGCGTCGCATCTATGAGCACACCCTGCTCCCTGGCCTCGTCCTTGAGCCTCCTCATGGGCGCGGAATCGGGAGAGAGCACGGCAACGACCTTCGAGGCCATGACCATGTTGCCGTACCCGATGTTCACGAGCATGTTCGGCAGACGGTTATTCAATGTTCTGCACCTGTTCCCTGATCTTTTCGAGCTCCGCCTTCATATTCACCGCCGAGTGTGAGATATGCGCGTCCGCCGCCTTGGATGCGGCTGTATTCACTTCCCTCATCATCTCCTGCAGGAGGAAGTCGAGCTTCCTGCCGACCGCCTCACCATTGCCGCCTTTCGAGAGCATCTCGCGGAACCGGTCTATATGGCTCTGGAGGCGCGTGAGCTCTTCTGTGATGTCCGAACGCTCCGCAATAAAGGCGATCTCCTGCGTCAGCCTCGCCTGCTCAGGCGGCTCTCCTGTGAGCCGCTTGACCGCCTCTTCTATGCGCTGCTTCGATGCCTCGACTGTCCGCGGGGCGAGCACCTTTATCCTCTGGAGCGAGGACTCTATGGAGCCGAGCCTATCGGATATGTCGCGGGCGAGGGCGGCGCCCTCATCGGTCCTCATCCTCTCGAGCTCAGCCAGTGCGGAATTCAAGGCCTCTGAAAGGGTCTGCCACAGCGCCTCGGGCTCCTCCCTCGTCTCGATGTCCGTTATTACATCCGGCGCAGAGGCAACGAGAGAGAGGCCTATCTCGCCGGGCAGACCGAGCCGCTCTTTCAATTCCCTCAAAAGCCCTACATACTGCTCTGCACGCTCCATATCGAGCGAAAGCCTGCCTGCCTTTTCTCCGGCGCCGTTTCTCGACAGGAATATCTCGAACCTCCCCCGCGAGAACCTTTCCTGCACGACCTTCCTGAAGCGTTGCTCGAGAGGGATGAGGGACTTCGGGGTCTTTATCTGGATGTCAAGGTACCTGTTGTTCAACGAGCGGACCTCTATCGTAAAAAGACCGCCTCCCGCCCTCGCCTCGGCCCTGCCGTATCCGGTCATGCTCTTGATCAATTCTCTGCCCTGCTTTCCGATGCCTTCATCTTATAAAGGTCATGAAGCTCTCTTCCACCTCAGGCTCGAAGTGGAATGTCCGTATATATGCGCCGCCGAGGAAATGCACCTCCACATCCCATGCCGTGTGTATCTTCATCTTGCGCCGCTCTTCGTCCCTGTAAAGCTGGAAATTCTCCGCCGTCAGCGGGAGGTCGAGCTCCTTGGCCTTGCTCTCGAGATCTCTCAATATCTCCTCGTCCTTGAGCACCTGGGCGACGCCGGCCTTTACAGTCATGGCGTCCTTCATCCTCGCGTAATCCATGTACATGGGAATGAGCTTGAGCGCAACATGAATGCCTAGCCCAAGCACCAGAAACCAGAGAAACACCTTCAGCCTCGTACCGCCGTGCTCATCCATAGGAATGCCCATGCCGCCCTCCTCCAGACAGTCTATTTGATAAGCCTTCCTATACGCTCCCATCGCACCCACCTGTCCGCGCCGTCCCAAGACCAGTAGATGATGAAGGCGCGGCCCAATATCTTGTCGAATTTCACGAACCCCCATGCCCGGCTGTCGAGGCTGTTGTCCCTGTTGTCTCCCATCACGAACACGGAGTCATTCGGAACGAGCACCGGACCGAAATTATTCCCGCGCTGGTCTCTAAGATATTGCACCTTGTGGTTGGCTGCCCCAAGCTTTTCGTCGAACAATTTCGGTCTGCCGTATTCGAACATGGCAATCCCCTCATCCTTATCAGGAGGGGATGCAGCCTCTGTCAATGGGACTATCTGATCGTTTATATAAAGCCTCCCGTCTATGATCTGTATCTTGTCGCCGGGGACGCCTATGACCCGCTTTATGAAGTCCTTTTTTTCGTTCTCGGGATAGCGGAACACTATGACATCCCCCCGTTTAGGCTCTTTCCATGTGAATATCCTCGCATCCGTAAACGGTATGCGGGGGCCGTACACGAACTTGTTCACGAAAAGGTGATCCCCCACAAGCAGTGTGGGGATCATGGAGCCCGAGGGTATCTTGAACGGCTGTATCACGAACTGCCTGATGAACAGCGCCACAACCGCTGCTATCAGAAACGGCTCTATGTACTCGCGAAAGATGCCACCCGGCTTCCGAATGGACCGAATCCACGCAACGAAACCGCCTGCTTCAGCCCCGGTCTCCGCCGGATTCGGAATGGTTGTTTGTTCTTCCATGTCTGACATCATGCCTCCATAAGAGTGAAATGCACCGAAAATCGAGGGCGAAGATCATAGTTCGCGATTGTGAACGGGTTCTACAAAGCCCTTCGGATAGATAGGACTTCGTATATCGTATCGCTGCCCGGCCTCGGGTCCAATCTCCGCCTCTATCATCCGAGCCGATTCTTCACCGCAGGTTCATTCACCCACCTTGAGCACCGCCAGGAAGGCCTCCTGCGGGAGCTCTACGCTGCCGACCTGCTTCATCCTCTTTTTGCCCTCTTTCTGCTTCTCGAGGAGCTTACGCTTTCTCGTAATGTCTCCTCCGTAGCACTTTGCAGTCACATTCTTTCTCAAGGGCCTCACGGTCTCCCTCGCGATTATCTTGGAGCCTATGGCGGCCTGTATGACAACCTCGAAGAGCTGTCTGGGTATGACATCCTTGAGCTTCTCGGCAAGCTGCCTTCCCCTGATCGCAGCCTTGTCCCTGTGGGTTATGAGCGAGAGGGCGTCAACCGCCTCTCCATTTAGGAGCATGTCCAGCTTCACGAGATCCGACTCGACATAGCCGGAGAGCTCATAGTCCAGAGATGCATACCCCTTTGTGAGGGACTTCAGCCTGTCGTAGAAGTCCATCACGATCTCGTTTAGAGGGAGCTCGTATTTGATGAGCACCCTGTCTTTTGTTATGTAGGAGATCTCCTTCTGTATGCCGCGCCTCTCCTGACACAGGGTGAGCAGCGGACCTACATATATCTCGGGCGTTATGATGGAAGCGGTGATGAACGGCTCCTCTATCTTCGCGATGTCCTGAGGCTTCGGCAGCCTTGCTGGGTTGTCCACCAGCACGACCTCGCCGTTGGTCTTGGTCACCCTGTAGACCACTGTGGGCGCAGTGGGAATGAGGGCGAGCTTGAACTCGCGCTCCAACCTCTCTTTAATGATGTCCATATGGAGAAGCCCCAAAAATCCGCAGCGGAACCCGAATCCCAGAGCAAGCGAGGTCTCGGGCTCATAGGTGAACGAGGAATCATTCAGCCTCAGCTTCTCGAGGGCGTCTTTGAGGTCTTCGTAGTCATCGCTGTTCACAGGATAGATACCTGCGAAGACCATCGGCTTCACCTCCCTGTAGCCAGGCAAAGGCCTCTCCGCAGGCCTGTCTGCATCCATCACTGTATCGCCTATCTTCGCATCCGCCACGCGCTTTATCCCTGCGATGATATAGCCCACCTCGCCCGTGGCGAGCTCCTTCGTCTCTTGCATCTTGGGCGTAAATACGCCGACGAACTGGACCTGATATGCCGCCCCTGTGGAAAACAGCTTTATGCGTTGGCCCGGCCTCACCCTTCCGTCGACGACCCTCACGAGGATGACCACGCCCTGATATGAGTCATACCATGAATCGAACAGGAGCGCACGCAACGGGTCTGCGTCGTCCCCCTGCGGCGGGGGGATGAGCCTGACTACGGATTCGAGTATCTCCTTTGTGCCTATCCCCTCTTTTGCGCTCGCAAGGATAGCTCCTGAGGCGTCGAGGCCTATGACCTCCTCGATCTGCTTCTTCGTCTCCTCCACATCGGCGCTCGGAAGGTCTATCTTGTTTATCACCGGTATGATCTCCAGGTTGTGGTCGAGTGCGAGATAGACATTGGCGAGGGTCTGGGCCTCTACACCCTGCGATGCATCCACGACGAGCAATGCTCCTTCGCATGCCGCCATGCTCCTCGAGACCTCGTATGTAAAGTCCACATGACCAGGTGTGTCTATGAGATTCAGCACGTAATCCTTCCCATCCGCTGCGCGATACCCGAGCCTCACCGCGTGGGCCTTGATTGTAATGCCCCTCTCGCGCTCCAGATCCATGTCGTCGAGAACCTGTCCGCCCCCGGCCGCCGCCATCTCCCGGTCCGAGAGCGCGCCTGTGTACTCGAGTATGCGATCCGCGAGTGTGGACTTGCCGTGGTCTATATGAGCAATAATGCAGAAATTCCTGATATTCTTTTCCGTCATACCGCCGAACCCGCTTCGAGCCATCTAAGGGCCGCTGCGGCCGCGCCTACTATACCTGCATCCGCGCCCAGACCGGCGGGCAGAATCTCCGCACTTTTCGCCGGAACCTCGAAGGCCCTCTGCCTCACCTCACTGCCGAGCGTGCCAATGAAAAGCGACCATGCATCCATCACGCCGCCGCCGATGACTATCATCTCCGGGTTGAAGATGTTTATCAGCGAGGCCACGCCGATGCCGAGGTATCTGCCCATGTCTTCCATTACATGTATCGCCAGGCCGTCGCCGCCTTTCGCAGCGCGGAATATATCCTCGGATGTATATGCGCGCCTGGGGTCGTCCCTAGAAACAGAGGCCTTGTCGAGCCCTTCCATATAGCTCTGCACGATCCCCCTTGCCGAGGCATACATCTCGAGGCAGCCGCGGTTACCGCATGAGCACTGCCTTCCTTCCGGAATGATGGTGATATGGCCAATCTCGCCGGCCATACCATCTGCACCGTGCCATATCTTGCCGTCGAGCACTATGCCGCCGCCTACCCCTGTGCCCAACGTAATCAGGATCATGCTTCCTGCTCCGCAACCCGCCCCCAGCCACTGCTCTCCGAGCGCAGCAGCATTTGCATCGTTCTCGATGAATACGGGGATATCGAGCGCACTCTCTATTTCCTGTTTGAGGCCAAAGTTATTCCAGTCCGGGAAGTTCGGAGACTTGACCACTATTCCCTTCTCGACATATATCACACCAGGAGCGCCTATGCCGATCGCCCTGATCCATCTGCCTTCGGCCCTGCTCCGCGAGAGCATCTCCCGAATAAGCTCTATGAGCCTCGCAACCACCTTCACCCTGCCGTTCGAGGCATGCGTGGCCTCTCGATGCTTAAACAGAATGTTTCCATGCAGGTCGAGAACAGCCACCCGCATGTTCGTCCCTCCCAGATCTACCCCGATCAAAGCAGCGTCCACGCCACTATCTCCTGTAACCCCCAGAAAATCCGTGGATATATTGACATTTCGGGAGCAGTTATACTAACATACTGATACAAAATTGTAAACACCATTATTCTGCTTTCTGCTTCGTGGGCATAATCCCGCTTGAATCCATATCATAAATGAAAGCACAGATAGGCCCAGTTGATGAGTACGAGCAAGGCGATCGCAACACGGAGCACCGTGGACTCGGAAGCGGACAGAACTACAGCAGGCCGCGGAAGGGATGCAAGTATGCCTATAAGTGACAAGACGAACCAGACAAGCGCGGAAAGCGCCGAGAGCGCAATGAGCGGGTTCATCGCCAAGGCCGAAGAGACATCACCTTTGGATAGATGGATCATCGTGCGTGTAGCCCCGCAGGTCGGGCATGGAAGCCCGGTAATGGAGAGAAAAGGGCATGGAAAAAGAATATCAGCCAGGGGGATGAATCTGGCTGCAACGAGCCCCAGAAGTGCAATCAATCCATATATAAGTCCGTACTCTATATCGCCGGCAGAACGTTTTCTGTAATACAGTCGCATGATGACGCCTCACGCATTGGGGCCTCATCGCCTTGTCCGCTTAAACAAAATAGTGCATTCAACGGCTTTACATATTATAATATCTGCATGCCATTTTACAAGCTGTATATACATGTCCTTCCACTTATATTGCTTCTTTTCTGGCGCCAGCCCTGCACAGGCGCCGACCTCGGATATCAGGGGACCCACATCCTTACGCACGGAACTATGGAAGAACTGGCCAAGGCATTTTATAAAAAGTACGGCGTACGTGTATTCATCAAGGGCGGAGGTTGCTCAGACGGCATAGCAGCAGTGGTCAAAAACGGCTTCGAGATGGGAGGACTATGCTGTCCGCTCCCGACGCATAAGGCTGAAAAATACAATCTCTTCGCTTATCTGGCGGCCAAAGATGTAAAGGCCGTCATAGTCAATCCAAAAACAGGCATAGCGAATCTCACCCTCGAGCAGATATCGCCATACATCACGAAAGGCGCTGCCTCCGGATGGACTAAAAAGTTTCTGGACTCCGTCCTGAGTTAGGACGGCCGGCGGATAATAGGCCGGAGCTTCGCACGGATAAAATGAGAGCGCTATTCAAAAGATTATCCATTCGGCACAAGATCGCGGCGACCGTGGTACTGACCATATTGCTCGTCATGTTGGCCGTAACCCCCGTGACGTCCTATATAATCCGCATCAACCTCGTCGCCCAGCAACAACAGCACCTTAAGGCTGTGCAGAACCTCGTCACAGACATGCTCGAGGACTACCGCGCGAAGGTCATCGACTTTTCGAGGCTCTTCAGCAATGACAAGGATATCAAGGACTCTCTTTTCTACTACACCGAGCTCTCCGGCGAGCGGGAGCACCTTCTTAGGGCGGTCACCCGGCTGTACAATATCTTCGGCATAAGTCGTCTCGAAGTAGGAGATGCGTTCGGCAGGGTCGTAGCCTCTGCAGAGGCGCCCGCAAGATTCGGCATAGACCGATTGTCAGACGGGCTTATCAAGGCCGCTCTGATGGGAAATACCAACTCGGGATACGAGATAGCCTCTAACGGCCTTCTCATTAAGGCGGCGTCTCCCATATATCATGACAAGGAAAGAATCATCGGCACCGTCACCTGCGGCATACTCCTGGACAACGAACTGCTCGGCAAAATGCAGATATTCACGAGCACGCACATCGTGATTACGGATGTATCAGGAAGGCCGGTCGCAGCGAGTTCTTCCGATGTCTTGACCGCCGCCAGGGTGCGCACGGTTGATTCCGAATATGATTCAATAACACTGCCTATCGCGGACGGTTCAGAGAGGCTCATCGCCAACGTCGTCATACTCGAGAAAGACCGCTTGCCGAATATCATCCGCAAGGCGAACATCGCGCTGTCCATCGCACTCTCTTTCGCAGCGGCCACATTGATAGCCGTCCTGCTTATCTTCTCGAAGAGATTGATGAGGCCCATCACGATATTGAAAGAAGGCGTGGAGAGGGTCGGGAGAGGTGACTTCAAGCACCGCATCCATGTGAACACACACGACGAAATCGGCGAGTTGTCGATGGGGTTCAATAGAATGGCCGAGAGCCTCGACCGCCTCTGCCCTCTGCAGATAAAGCTCGCCCAGTCCGAGAAACTGGCGGCAGTCGGAAAATACGCAGCAGGCATCGCGCACGAGATAAACAACCCTCTCGGCAATATCATAGGGACCGCGAGACTTATGCAGAAAGGCGCCCCTGCCTATATCAAAGACGACATAGAAGTAATCATCAAGGAGGCGAACCGCTGCGCCAAAATAGTGAACGACCTACTTATCTATTCGAGACAGTCACAGCCCAAAAGGGAATGGGTCCCTGTGGGCATGTTGATAAAGGAATCCTTATTTGCCGTCATGAAAGGGCATGTTTCAGACGGCATCAGCGTGAGGACGAATGTCCCGGAGGATGTTCCGGACATCTTCGTAGATCCGATTCAGATGGGGCAGGTCATAAGAAACGTGCTCCTTAATGCAGTCCAAGCTATAGAAGGAAACGGCTCTGTGACCATCGAGGTGGTCAAGAGACAGGACAGGATGCTCGAGATCGCGGTAACGGATACAGGCATAGGAATGGATGAAGATATACTCCAGAAGGTCTTCTATCCGTTTTTTACTACCAAGCCTGCAGGCCATGGAACTGGCCTGGGTCTTGCAATAAGCTACAGCATCGTGCGTAACCACGGGGGCGAGATACTCGCAGAGAGTATAAAGGGAAAGGGCAGCACATTCAGGATATGCCTGCCATTGGGAGGGCCGGATGCACAGGCCGATAAGAATAATGCTGATTGACGACGAAGAGACCATGCTCCGCATTTTGAGGCGCGTTATGGAGCCTGAAGGCTATCTCGTAGAGACGTTCTCGAGCGGAACAGATGCGATAGCACGGCTCAAGAACGGCGATCCACCGGATGTGGTGGTCACGGACATGAAGCTGCCAGATGATATAGACGGCTTCGGTATAATAGAGGCCGCCAGGGCTATAGACAAAAACATCCCTGTCGTGGTCATCACCGCCTATTCATCCGTAGAGTCTGCAGTGGCGGCTGTCAAGGCTGGGGCGTATGACTTCATCCCCAAACCATTCGATCCCGAGCAGATACTGTTCGTTGTAATGCGGGCGGTGGAGGCGAGGTCCCTGCGGCTCGAGAACCTCGGACTCAAAAGACGCCTGGCCGAGAGATCACCGGAACGCGAGATCATCGGCGCAAGCCCAGCCATGAACCACGTCTTCGAGATGATAAAGAAGGTGAAGGACACGGATGGGACTGTACTCATCATCGGCGAGAGCGGGGTGGGCAAGGAGCTCGTGGCCCGTGCAATACACTCATCCGGCAAGAGGGCGGAGCACCCGTTTATCGCCATCAACTGCGGCGCCTTGCCAGACGACCTGCTCGAATCCGAGCTTTTCGGGCATGAAAAGGGCGCATTCACCGGAGCAGTCGCCAGAAAGAAGGGTCTGTTCGAAGCAGCGGACAGAGGCACCGTCTTTCTGGACGAGGTGAGCAGCATCAGCCCCATGATGCAGGTGAAGCTCTTGAGGTTCCTCCAGGAGAGGAACTTCATGAGGCTCGGCGGAAGCGAGGTCATAACCGTGGATGTGCGCGTGATCGCGGCGACCAACGAAGACCTGAAAGACGCGGTCTCGCGCGGCGGTTTCAGGAAAGACCTCTACTACAGACTGAACGTCATACCAATCGAAATACCGCCGTTGAGAGAGCGCAGGGACGACATACCCCTGCTCGTCAGGCATTTCATGGAGCGATATGCCGGAAAGACCGGAAAAAGGATTACAGGCATAGCCAAAGACGCTGAATCCGCCCTCTTGAAACATGATTGGGAGGGAAATGTGCGAGAGCTCGAGAATGTCATAGAGCGAGCCGTAACCATCACAGACAACGAGGTCATTGACATCGATGACATACCCCTCGAGGTCAAGTCGGACAACACACACAGAACGGCAGACGGGCCTTTGCCATATCAACCAACTCTCTCCCTCGTCGAGGTGGAGAGGCTCCATATCGAAGCGGTACTCAAGTCCGTAAATAACAACAAGAGCAAGGCCGCAAGGATCCTCGGCATAGACTACAGCACCCTATTGAGAAAGCTCAAGACGATAACGCCTCCAGTATAGCAAATCTCCATACCATGGCATTATGCAATAGCAAAACGCCTTACAAATTATGGCTTTATAAAATTTTCTTGTTGCCATCTCACTATATATTCAGTATCAATTTTGTTATTCTCTTGTATCATAGCAGCAAAACAGGAACAGCCGCCCACGACTTCTCATAACCCCCTGAAATAAAGAATCTTACTATCATGGGCAGCAAACCAAGGGGGGTCGAGCGGGCAAATATAGTCATCTTAGCGTCGCTCATTCTAATATTCCATGCCATTGGCATGAAACATGCAAAATAAATAAAAGATTTTATGCCCGTGAAGACCTTCATTGGTCAGGGTTTCATCGGCCCTCCTCCTTCACGGGCTTTTCTTTAA
>JBBIMH010000015.1:36802-67215 GCA_037444505.1 Nitrospirota bacterium
AAGGAGGATGTAGATGAAAAAGGCAATTGCATTGGTTACAGTCATAGCGCTATGCACCATCGGCGCAGCAGCGTTCGCGGCGCACGAAATAGCCGATGTAGACAGACAGGTAGCTTCTGGGGCCATCCAGGTCTACGGCAGGGCAGGACTCTCAGTGGATATAATAGACACCGACAACCAGACAGCAGGCGAAGACAAGACCCTCACCAAAATCTCGTCGAACTCATCGCGGATAGGTCTCAAGGGTTCAGAGGACCTCGGAGACGGCCTCTCCGCCGTGTTCCAGGTTGAGATAGCGGTGGATATGGATAATACGCTCTCCACAAATCTCAGGAACACCTATGCAGGCCTGAGCCACAAATCATTCGGCACTGTAATCTTGGGTAAACATGACACCCCCTACAAGACCTCCACAGGAAAGCTCGATCCGTTCTCCGAGACAATGGGAGACTACAACGCGATCATAGGAAACATAAACGGAACACCGAACTTCGACTTGAGGCCTGGTGACGTCATCGCCTATGTCTCTCCGAAGATTGCCGACCTCCAGGTGATCGTTGCATCCGTCCAGACAGGCACAGAGACGAGCAACGGCACAGCGCCCAACCCGAAGGCATATTCAGCATCCGCAGTATATGAATCAGGCCCGATATACGTCGGACTCGGCTACGAGATCCATAAGGACGCGGCGACAACCTGGGAAACAGCGGGCCAGTCCACAACAGGCACGAAGCTCGGCGTGGGATATGCCATGGGAGACGCGACGCTGAACCTCATCTATGAGAAGATAGACGGCGACAATACAAACTACTCCCGCGATGCATACTATGCATCCGCCACATACAAGATGGGCAAGGAGACGCTGAAGCTCGCATACGGAATGGCAAAAGACGTGGATGCTGCTAGTGACACAGGCGCCTCGATGATTGCAGCAGGCATCGACCACTCTTTCTCGAAGCGCACCCTTATCTATGCCCTGTATGCAATGACCAAGAACGACTCCGGCGCAACATACGGCCTCGGCCAGTCAGGCGCGGGCGGTAAATACGCGCCGACTACAGCAGGCGAAGACCCCTCGGTCATATCATTCGGCATAAGACACGATTTCTAAGCAAAGCAATCCTTACAAACGCCCCGCTCTGTGTAGCGGGGCGTTTTAGTCTTGACACGGGCTGGCTGATACAAAAAGGGGAGGTAACTATGAAATATCTGAAGGTCGCCATATCAGGAGTTATTGCGGCGCTGATCGCATCTATTTTCTTATTCTCCACGCCGGCTGAGTATGCTGCAGCAGACGATAATATGCCGCTCTACAAAGGCACGGTATATTCCGCCACGCGCGGCGGGCACATGGTCTTTACGACCATAACCATCGATCCGAACAGGGACATGATCTCAGGCTCCGTCGCCGGCAGGATGCCTCTTCCAAACAACGAGCAGGCAGACGCCATAGAGATGTCTGCCGATCAGAAGTACATCTACTATCCAACATGGGACACGAGCACCCTCTTCACCATAGACATCAGCGACAAGACGAACCCCAAGGTCGTCTCCCAAAAGAAGGTCTTCGACCAACCCACGCGTTTCTGCGGCAGCGTCATAGGCCCCGACGGGAAGCTCTATCTCAGTTCCATGGCTCAGGGAGATGTTCACAAGTTCGACATATCCGACCCGAAAGACCCGAAGCTCATGGACAGACTGTATAAGACGACATATCTCTGCGGCGTGCAGGTGCTCGAGAACGGAAAGTATATATGGACGTCTGACATGAAGGAGCACAAACTCTTCGTCTATGACGCCAAAACAGGGGATAAGGTCAAGGAAATCAAACCGGGCGGAAAGGAATTCCTACACAGGTCGAGGCTCAGCCCGGACGGGAAGATACTCTACCAGTCGTCAACAGGCGCGGTGGCAGGAGAGCCGGCGAACGGCAGATTCTATATAATCGACACAAAGAAGATGAAGGTGGCGGACACAATCGTCCTCGGCGCGACATACGACGTGCATGACGTAGCCACGACACCGGACGGCAAGTACGCGATCGCCGCTGTGAGGCGAGTCCCCCCCACGCAGATGAAGGATTCGGAATATGTAGTCATAAACATGAAGACGAAGAAGCCCATCGGTTCCATCTCAATGTGCAAGTCGTGCCACAACGCGATGGGAGTGGATCCCGCCGCGGGCAAGGAGCGCGAGGTCTTCATATGCGGAATCCAGATTGCATGGGAAAAATAGCAGCGTTTTTTCCGCGACGAAAACCCGCCCGTAGAGGCGGGTTTTTTATTCAGGCGGAGACGGTATATCGATCTATGACTGTCAGGGGTTCAACAAGATAGAGATATCAAACGAACTCATCAGAAGACATCCATGGCCGCTCAGCTCTGAGAGCGATCTCGACTCTCAACCCGCTCTCGATATGTCGTCCGGATTATAAATCCATATTCAAGGGGCAGTGATGAACACATTATCAATCTCATTGAAGAATCTGAGGCGCAGACCCTTTAGGAGCGCCGCCCTCATCCTTTCAGTCGCCCTCGTCGCTGGACTCATGTTTTCTGGCGCCATCGGCATGAAGGGCGTGCTGAGCAGCATCACACTCGGCGCAAAAAAACTCGGGGCCGACCTCATGGTGGTCCCCGAAGGTCATGAAGAGAAGATGCGCACCACACTCATTGCGGGCAGACCATCCATACACTATATGCCTGGGGCAGTGGTAGAGAGGGTGCTCAAGGTACGGGGGGTGAAGCAGGCCTCTCCGCAGTTGTTCATAAAGGCCACTTCATATGAATGTTGCACCGATGTAGACGCAATCCTCATCGCATTCGATCCGAAGACCGACTTCACGGTCACACCATGGCTCAAGGAGAAGATCGACAGGCCGCTCGGAAGAGGGGAGGTGATAGTGGGCAGGTCTTTGCCCGTGGAGAAAGGCGAGAAGATGCGGTTCTACGGCATGGAACTGATCGTAAAGGGCTATCTCTCCGACACGGGCTTCGACTATATAGACCACGGCGTCTTCATGACATTCGAGACCGCACGCGATATGATAAGGCTGTCCAGGACACAGGCGAGGGAGCCTCTCAGGATAGACGAACATGCCGTCTCCGCAGTGCTCGTGCAGCTCGATCCGTCCGTCACACCGGAAAGGGCCGCGGTATTCGTAGAGTACGAGATAAAGGGGGTCAAGGCCGTCGCCGCCCAGGACGTCGTATCCGCGGTAAAGGCCCAGCTCTTGGTCCTCATACGCATCATCTTCGGGGTGGGGTTTTCGCTCTGGTGCGTGACCATAGTTTTGATCGCAGTGGTATTCTCCATGATCGTAAACGAGCGGCGGCGCGAGATCGGGATATTGCGCTCGCTCGGAGCGAAAAAGAAGACCGTATTTTCTCTCATCATGGATGAGGCCATGCTCATATCCGCAATCGGCGGTATTATCGGCATCGCCGGCGGCGGTGCATTCCTGTATGCGGTGAAAAGACCCATCATGTCTGTATTCAAGCTGCCGTATCTATGGCCTGGTATCTATTTTATCGCCGCAACGGCCTGCGCCGTCGTCTTTGCCTCGATCCTGACCGGCATGGCGGCAGCGGCATATCCTGTCATGAGGACGATACGGCTCGAGCCGTATGAGGCCATAAAGGGCGGAGAATAGCACTCGACACCAGAAACGCCTGGTCAGGACCGGCAGTGTTACACAGGCCTCTACGCCAAAATCATGTTGCGAAAAAACAGAGGACCTGCTAAATTGTGCCGGAGGGTTTCGCAAGGATGAATTACCTGATTGTCGGGGCCGGCGGATTCATCGGCGCAATCTCGCGATACGTATTGGCGGTCTGGATCGGGCAGAGATGGGGGAGGGATTTTCCCCTCGGCACGTTCATCGTCAATGTGAGCGGCAGTTTCCTGATAGGTCTATTTATGACCCTGATGGCCGAGCGGTTCATAGAAAACCCGGGATGGAGGCTCTTTCTCGTAATAGGCTTCCTCGGCGCATATACCACATTCTCCACCTTCGAGTATGAAACAGGGATGCTGATACGGGACGGCGAATGGCTGTATGCCGGGCTTAATGTCGTGGGAAGCTCTGTTACTGGATTCATGGCGCTCAAACTCGGAGAAATCATTGCAAAGGCTGTTTAGAGGGGCATATCATGGTTAAAAGCGGACCCGCCAAGAAGCTCACGATATACGTCGATGAATCCGACAGGCTGCATGGCAAGCCCGTGTATGAAGTGCTGCTCGATATCTTTTACAGAAGAAAGATTGCCGGTGCGAGCGTCTTCCGCGGCATAGAGGGCTATGGAAGCGACGGGGTATTCCATACCGCAAAGATACTCGAGCTCTCGACCACACTGCCGGTCAAAATAGAGGTGGTGGACTCCGAAGAGATGATAAACAGCGTCCTGCCCGATGTCACAGCCGTCTTGGAGAAAGGCCTCATCGAGGTAAGCGATACGAACGTAATAAAATGCTGCATGAGGGAGAAGACCGAGAAAAAACCGGTGGAGAAATGAGCCGGATGCCGCAGGCTCTCTCAACTCTCGACCCCAGACTCGTTGCTTGACGTTTCCTGCTCACTCCTTCCAACCCTTGTTGCCTATCAACGGAACGAAGACGCATGGTATGCCCCTCTGGGTGACGACGCCCGATGGAGTCTTCACCGCCTTTATGAGGGTCTGTGAATAGCGCTCGCCTACAGGGATGACCATCCTACCGTTCACAGCGAGCTGCTCCATAAGAGGTGCGGGAATGTCCGGCGCTCCTGCAGTGACCATGATTGCGTCGAAGGGGGCCATCTCTTTCCAGCCGTATGTGCCGTCATAGACCTTGATGGCTACATTCCTGTAACCCAGTCTGTCGAGCGTCTCTCTTGCTCTTACAGCCAGGCCTTTTATCCTCTCCACTGTATAGACCTTCGAGCACAATTCCGCAAGTACCGCGGCCTGATAACCGGAGCCTGTGCCTATCTCGAGCACACGCTCGCCGCCCGTCAGCTCCAAGAGCTCCGTCATGAGCGCCACCATATAGGGCTGCGAAATCGTCTGTCCCTCTCCTATGGGCAGCGCATGGTCTCCGTATGCAGCCGCTCGGAGCGCCTCCGGCAGAAATTCGTGCCTCGGGACCTTGCGCATGGCCTTTATGACGCGCTCGTCCTTTATGCCGCGGCCGGCCACGAGCTCGTCTACCATGCGGTTACGCTCTCTCTCGTAATCTATCAATTACCTCTCTCCGCGTTCCAAGGCCCTTCCGTATTCCAGGTGCTCCATGGACCTCAGCCTCTCGAAGGCCGCATAATCCGTCAGGTCGAGGTGGAGCGGCGTGATGGAGACGAAACCGCGGTCCACAGCATCCAGATCCGTCCCCTCTTCTCTCTCCCAGTCGGGCTCCCCGCCGCCTATCCAGTAATATTTCTTGCCGCGGGGATCTACCCTCTCCACCGTCATCTGATGATATATGCGCTTGCCGAGCCGTGTGATCATTGTGCCGCGTATCTGTGAAAGCGGAAGATTTGGGACATTCACATTGAGAAGCGTATCAGATGATAGCCCATCCTGGAATATCTTCTCCGCTATACGCAGCGCCACATCCGCGGCCTCTGCAAAGCGGAAGTCCTGCCTCGCAACAAGAGAAACCGCAAAGGAAGGGATACCGAGGATGCGCGCCTCTATAGCGCCGGCGACGGTGCCGGAGTATGTAACATCGTCTCCGAGGTTCGGCCCCTTGTTTATACCGGACACAACGAGCCTGGGCGTTCTTTTCAAAAGCCCCTTGACCGATATGTTGACGCAGTCTGTAGGCGTGCCGTTCACGCTATATACATCTTCCTTCACCTGCTCTATGAGGAGCGGCCTGTGCAGCGTCATGGAGTGGCCTGCTGCACTCCTCTCCCTGTCGGGCGCGACAATGACAACGTGGTCGAGATCCCTGAGCCTCTTGGCAAGGGTCTGTATGCCGGGGGAATATACGCCGTCGTCGTTGGTCACTAGTATCATGTTCAGAATATCCTAAAAAACCTTATTGAAATATGTTCAAGCGCAGGCCGCCTTCATCGATTCCGATCGCCTATCTACGGGCGGATCATGGCCCTCTTTAAGGCAAACCCGATTATTACTGAATGCCGCGCGATTTATAATATCGAAGCGGGGTATGTCAAATCATCGCACGTTTTCGAACAGGGTAAATACATGGTTCAGCATATCGCCTCTCTTAGCGTCAAAGAACATGTCATGCGCTGCATCTTCCGTCGCTGCACCGGAGTTCTTCATTTCGAAATCAAAATCCTTGATGAACGAAATGTCCAAAACCTTTCCAGAAAGATCGCCCCCTGCACTCCTTGACTGTTTCCTCTCTGCCTGCTCAATAGATGATCCACATGGGCATCCGCAGCTTACTATTTATCATTATCATAGCGACTCAGGGATTCAGCCGGTCCCGTCAGCGCATTGCACAACTATGTGATGAATAACGACGCATGTCAGAATAGATACTAGACTGCGGCTCAGGCATATAGGCGTGTAAAAGTAGAAGCCCATAACACGAGTTATGGGCTTCTCATAAATTGGTCGGGGCGAGCCGATTTGAACGGCCGACCACTCGCACCCCAAACGAGTGCGCTACCAGGCTGCGCCACGCCCCGTTTTTAGCTCTATTGTCGATGACTGCATGAATATCGGCCTTGATATGTGAGCTTACTTCAGTATCTCTAAAACCTCTTCCAATTCCTTCTTTATCGCAGAAAAAACATCAGCCGCCTGACCTGCGCCGCTGTCCAGCCTCTTCTTCGCGCCGGCTATGGTATATCCGTCTTCGTACAAGAGACGCTTGATAAGAAGGATATTCTCGAGGTCTTTGTCACTGTATATCCGCTGGCCGGACCTTTTCTTCTCGGGCCTCAGAACGGAAAATTCGGTTTCCCAATATCGCAGGACATAGGGGGCCAGGCCTGTAATACGGCTCACCTCTCCGATTCGATAGAACAGCTTACTGGGATTTTGCTTCTGCTGTTGATTCGATGACATGCTCTTTGAATATCATGCTCGGCCTGAAGCTCACCACCTTGCGAGGGGTGATCTCTATCTCCTGCCCGGTCTTCGGGTTTCTACCCTTGCGTGCGTTCTTACTGCGCACCACAAAATTGCCGAAACCGGAGAGCTTGACCGTCTCGCCATCCTTGAGGGTCTGCTTGATGATGCCTAGTATCATCTCGACCATATCCTCTGCATCCTGCTTCGGAAGACCGACTTTATCAAAGACCTCAGAGACTATGTCAGCCTTGGTCATAGGCGACCTCCTCTGTTGCGTTACTATATAGTATAACCCTTTAAAAGTCAAGGCAAAATTAGTCCGACGCGAACCGAAAAGACGAATGCGCCGAGCCCGATGCGGTGGAGTCGTCCGGTTTCGACTCGGGTATGGAGAAGCCCGGCTGACGGAAGAGACATAAAAACGCTGTTTCGGCTGCTCCATGGCCTTTTAAAAAAATCTTGCAGCAAGACGGAGTTTGCTATATTATTTGTTCGGCTGGATTTGACATATTAATCATCCCTGGAGGGAAGATATGCCTGAACTCGTGACTGTATCGAGCATAGAACGCCACAACGATCTCATATCCTACATCGAGGGGCTGTTCGAAAAGGGTTTCTACGACGAGATAATGCATGCTATCGGCATGCATTCCATCCTCCTAAAACCACAGCAAACCGTGAGAGAGCAGGAAAGGCTCTACGGTTTCGTGCTCGAGCTCATAAAGAAAAAAGTCGCTTCTAACAATCAGAAGGCATACTCGGCATGGCTCGCCGACTTCCCGGAGCTCATGGCATCCATTGTGGAGAAGCGGGAGGTGGTAGCGGACAAGGCTGCAGCAGACGCCCTCGCCTCGCGGCATGCGGCATTCGGGCCTTTCAGGTCTCTGGATGAATTCTACTTCTGGGCGCTCGACGACCGCCGACTCAATCTCTCCCAGATCATGAACTATATCGAAAAGACATTGGAAAAGCAGCGCAGACAGGTTTGAATACGAACCGCATGAATCGCCTGCTCACGTCAAACAGTCTGCCAAGTATGGCATAATCGTCTTGTGCAGGCTCTTCATCCACATGCTTAGGCATAAATCGGATTCTTTATGCCGATCTTCCGATCCCTTCAAAAACATCTTCAACCGTTATCCCTTCCATACATCTGACGTTGCTGCACTTCCTTTTGAAGCACGGCGAGCATTCTATGCCTGTCCGAACGACTATGTGACCGACGCCATAAGGACCTGTTCTCCAGGGCGCGGTCGGGCCAAACAGGGCGAGTACATGCGCTCCCGCTGCAGCAGCCAGATGCATAGGGCCTGTATCTGTGGTGATGAATATATCTGAAAGCCTTGAAAGCGCCGCCAGCTCTTTGAGTGTGGTGCCGCCAGCCCAGTCTTCCGGTGTATGCCTCATCAACCCCATGATGCGCCTGATAACGATACGGTCTTCGTCGCTGCCGGTGAAGATGACCCGTGCATTGCGCTCCTCGATCAACCTGTCCGCGAGTTCGGCGAAGTTCCTCTCCGGCCAGAGCTTTGTCTTCCAGCGGGCGACGGGATTGATGACTACGAGCATCCGACGGCCGTGTGCGGTCGTCTCTCTAGGTCTCGGGACTATACCTGCCAGCCTTTCCTCTACTATCCGGATTTCGCGTTCTATCGGCAGCGTACAGCTCGGCGAGGGTTCTTTCGCGCCGAGATACCTGGCCACGTCGAGATAGCGCTCGAGCGCATGCCTCTCGACATCGTACTTGGGCAATCTTTCGTTCAGAAATATATAGGAAAACTCTCTCGTCTTGTCGAAACCGATCTTTCGTTTCGCACGGGCAAGGCCGATCAATATTCCGCTCTTCAAGAGACCCTGGAAGTCGATGGCGATGTCGTAGTGCGTGTCGCGCAACGAGCGCAAAAATGCTCCGATGCCCCTCAAGCCGTTCATGAATGTCTCGGGTTTACGGAGCATCCTCATCCAAGACCTCCTACGGGACACAACAAGGCGGTCTATGAGCGGATGACCTTCTAATATCCCTGCGGCTGCCTCCTCGACCACCCATGTAATGCTGCTTTCCGGATAAGTCTTTTTTATCGCCTCGAGCGCAGGCAGTGTCTGCACCACGTCTCCGATGGCCGAGAGTTTGATAAAAAGGATTTTCATACAAGATGTTTTTTAGCCACAAATTAGCACGAATGGGTACGAATGAGTGAGAATCAAAAACTAATATCTTAAAAGAAATTTTTAATTGGTGAAAATTCGTGTCAATTCGTGGCTAATAAGTCTTTAGTTTTCCCTTCTAAGTTCTCTGTGTGCTTTGTGGCAAAGAATGAATGTCGCTGGATTTTACTCGATATGCTGCGGACTATCAAGGGATATTTGCGGCCGGCTTGGGGCTGAGCTTTTCCGTGATCACTTTCTGACGATGTTTCAGCAGCGTCATCAGATTTTCCTCTTCCCTGCTCCGTTCGGGTAAATCCTCCAGCCGCGCGATCTCACGGCCAAGGCTTACAGGCCTCGGGACACTGTCCCTGCCGATCTTCTCGCGTAGAGTCCATATGGGAACGAACTCCACCTGCTCTATCGAAACACCGGCTTCTGTTTTTGCCGCTGTTATGTTCAGGATAACGCCGTCTCCCCTGAGCGCCCGTGGATGGTCTTTGTTTCTGTATGACACGCCATAGTTCTGGCTCGATATGAAGTTTCCGAGGCTGTAGGCCGCTATTCCCCTCCTGTCGTCCGCTGCAATGGTCTCTATCGGCTGGAGCACATGCGGGTGGTGTCCGATGATGATGTCCGCGCCCGCCCTGATAAGTTCTTCGGCGACCCTTCGTTGCCATCGTGTCGGCTGTACACTGTACTCATCCCCCCAGTGGATGGACACGACGACGAGGTCAGCGGCCTGTCGCGCCTCGTTGACCTTCATGCTCGCCCGGGCAAGATCCGCCTCGGAATCCGCGCGGAGGATGGCCACTCCAGGCGAAGTTGCTTTGCGACCCGGCAGCCTCTCATTCGAGCCGTAGGTATAGGCCAGAAATGCGCAGGAGACGCCTCCGGCAGAAAGAAATTTCGCATCATAGGCCTCTGCCTTGGTCTTGCCGGCGCCAATAAAGACGAGACCGGCTGCTGAAATATTATCCATCGTCCGCCTGAGCCCTGACGCGCCTTCGTCCATGATGTGATTGTTCGCAATCGAGACGACATCAACACCTGCCTTCTTCAGCGCCGTAAGCAGTGCCGGACTGGTATTGAATTTCGGATAACCCGAGACAGATCTGGTGTCATCAACCGGCGTTTCGAGATTCGCGATAGTGATGTCCGCAGCAGCCAAATCCTCGGCCACCTTCTCGAACAGCACGAAATAATCATGCCTTTTCCTCGCCACAGCGGCCCGAATCGAGCCCGGCATCATCACATCCCCCACAGCAGAGAGAGTGACCCTTTTTTTCGCTGTCAGGGCTTCCCGCCCAGCTGGATACTCAGTATAGTCCCTACAAGACATGAGGCAAAGAAGAAGAGGCGGAATGGAGAGGGTTATGATAAGTCTGGATTGCAAAGATATGAGCTCCATCAAAATGATCTTTGAACAGACAAGGGGTGGCCGCGGCCACCCCTTCTTGAGGAAGATACCATACCGCTGAGGCTAAAATCTGTACGAAATCTCAAAATCCGCAGCCTGCTCCTCGAGGCTTATCTTCGTGCCGAACATGCCGGTAAGTTCTTCTTTGAAGGCCTTCATATAGGCCGCTGTCATCTCCCAGTGCCTGCCGAACCGATAGGTGAACCCACCTGCAACGCGCTGTATTACTATGGCAGGAAAGATATAGCTGTTTCCGTTCATGCTCTCCACGTCCTCTTTCTTTATCGGAGAGGTGCTGTAGTTGTAACCAGCCCGTATCGCAAAGTTCGGCGTCACATCCACCTGAAGTCCTGTTGCATATACCCAGACATCATCCCAGCCGAAGTTGAGAGGGATTTCCGACATCGTTCCGCCGAGACTCACATCGAAGGTGCCTTTGAGTTTCGCCACATCATAGGTATCCGAATAATTTATCCACTTCGCATCAATCGTCCATAGCACCGGCCCGCCGAGCCTAACTGCGATGCCGAAGGCAGCCTGCTGCGGAAAATCGAGATCCATTTTATAAATGCCGTCCCGACTCGTTATCGTGGCGCCAGATGTCATATCGTATAGGCTCACATCCCCGCTCGAGAGCCTCCACTTGAAATTAGAAAAATTCTGCTTGGACGAATAAGACACACCCACAACAAATTCCGGTACCAATTGGTATATAAAACCGATCGTCCCCCCGTATCCAAGAGAGCCCTGCATCTCCGAGAGGTCCATGCCTATCTTGTCCGGTATAGTACCCGGGGCGACCGAGGTACCTGTGAAATAGTTCTCGAAGCCGAATGCCTGATAATCCAAATTCAATGCGACACCTATGGCGAGGCTTTCTCCCTTCCATGCGAGAGTCGGCGCCATCTTCCAGAACTGGTATTGAGAATACATATGCGCCTTTGCCGTGCCTGGAGTGAACGGTCCGGGCCCAGCCTCCATGAACGGTGCAGAGATTGTATCATAATCCACTCCCATACCCGAAACGCCATACATGCCGCCTCCGAAGAAGAGATTGCTCAGGTCGTTGACAGGCGCTGTCCAGCCTATCGCTGGAACGAGATAGAAGTTCGAGCCTCCTGATGTCTCGCCGCCGCCAGCAAAAGACGTCTCCCTGCGCGGTAGAAATGTCTGGAAGCTGAAGTCCGTACGATTGCCTATCATAGCCATGCCTGCAGGATTCGTGATGGCGGTGCTGGCGTCATACGGCGCGGCGGTTGTCGCGCCGCCCATTCCCTGCTGATAGGCCCCAATTGCGGAGAGCTGATGTCCGTTAGTGGCGTGCAGCAGCGTAGGTGTAAACGTCGATACAAAGAGAAATACTACATAAAGGATACTGCGCATATATTTCATCACCGTCTCCCATACGCCCGCTTATTCCCCTGCGTATCTATTTCAGATGTTTTTCGACTATCTTTTTCAATGTATCGTCGATCAAGTTCGCCTTTTTCTCGTCTATGGTCAGATAGACCATCTGTTTTATCTGCTTGATTGTGAGCAGCAGCGCGGGCTTGTCAGCCGGCGTGGCCGAGAGCTTTTTCACGGCCTCGTTGGCCTGGATGCCCAATATATCTATCACCGCCTGCTTGAGTTCTGCCTGGAGGGAGAGCTGGGCCTCTTTCTTCGGGACCTCTGCAGTGACCGAAAGGTAGTCTTCCTTGATTAGTTTTTCGAGTATATGCTCGGCGTTGGGGTACCCCCTCGCCTTGTCCAGAAGCTGCTGTCCTGTGGATGCGCAGTCAACCATGACGAGGAGAGAGCGTTCTTCCATCTTCAGGTTCCTGGGGGTCTTCAGCTCTTCCTTGCCATTATCCGTGAGGATGATGATCCCGCGCTTGTAATCGTCCATTCACTATTCACCTTTCATGACCATGATAATCCGGTGCACGAGCCGGATGGTAAGGAGCACATATATGGCTCCAAAGAAGAAGATGAAGGCCACGATGAGGTCTTTCTGCTCCTGGGTGAGCATCATGAAGAACGGAGTGGTGAGATAGCCGATGAAGAACAGCGCAACGAGTGTGGTGATCAGGTTCCAGGTACGACCGACGACCCCTCCGGGCACAGTGCTCTTGTAGTCTATTGCCTTCCAAAGCGCGATGAACATCGTAATGATCGCCAATCCGCTGATGATAGTAAAGACGTCGAATCTAAGCATCCCTATGTCCCTCCTCTTAAGCGTGATTATTTCATAAAAATAAGGTATTGTCAAGTTGTTATCGCCGGCTGTAGCCAAAATTTGAATTTGTTATGAGGTATTATCCCGGGTTGAAGGTCGTTGGCACGGGTATCATTTTGGCCTTTGCATGCACAGCTGCCTCGGCATCCATCGAGCAGCCTTTGCATGAAAACCCTCCTTTGGCATTCAGCTCTTTTCTTCTCAAGACACACAAATGCGGCGTCACCATGTCGTTAAAAAGCTTGCAATATACAGTCTTTCCCGGCTCCATGCCTTGAATGCTTACGCCGCAACGGTCATTGTCTCTTTCGCTTTTTTGCACCATGTCACCCTCCTCATCGTCAAGGGTCTAAGCAAGCATTAATTAATAATGATGCTTAACGGATAAAATAAAAAGCCTTCCTCGAATCCGCCTTGCAGGCGTCTTTCATCAAGGAAGGCTTCCTGACCTTCAACTGTCATCACGAACAGAGCCTATTATTTTATTAATATTTGCAATTGCTATGCCGAGATGTAACATGTTAAAATTAAATAATTAATAGGAAGAATAGGCGTTGCTGAATGAGCGATTTCGCTCATTAAGGTGAGAGATTCTGCTCAACTTCTCGGCTTCTGCTCAGCCTTTTTTCCGCTCAAGAGCTTTTGGGTGGTGATAATCGCCTCGGCAAGCTTCGACATGGGTATGTTCTGGTTTCTGCTCTGCTGCTGGATGCGTCTGTATGCCTCTGCCTCTGTTATACCTTCCTTTTCCATAAGGATGCCCTTCGCCTGCTCGATGAGCTTCCTCGCCCGAAGGGCCTCTTTCAGATCTCCCACCTCTTTTTCGAGCTCCTTGAGCTGCTTGAACCTCGAACGTGCAATGGCAATGGCGGGCAACAGGTCGTTTTCGGTCACGGGCTTAACCAGATAGCCCGATACCCCTATAGCGTCGGCCCTGTCTATGAGATCGGCCTGGCTGAATGCGGTCAGTATGATTATGGGCACGGCACGCTCGCTAAGTATGCGCCTCGATGCCTCTATCCCGTCCATGTCTCCCATCCTGATGTCCATGAGTATTATGTCCGGCTTGAGCTTTTTCGCCATCTCGATGGCCTCTTCGCCACTGCGGGCCCTGCCCACCACCTGATGCCCGACATTGTTCAGCATGGTGCTGAGGCTCATGGTGATGAGCGTCTCGTCATCAGCGATCAATATCCTAAGCGATTCCATAAAAACCCCTTCTTATGACAAAGCAATCTCAATGGTTTTACAGCCGAGAGCGCGGAGAATTTCTTGGATTCGCGTCTTATCCGCTTTCTTTGCTTCCTCTCCATGCGGCTTCTCAAAATCAACTGCTTCTTGCCTGTATTTCACGATTCTAAATGATTTGAGAACTCTTTGAGCGGCCTGTGACAGGGTTCAATACCGGTTTCTCTCCCATATACTTTTCGACCCGCCTCAGCTGGCTCAGCGACGGTATTGCTTGTAAAGTTTAGAAACATTGTATGGATGCCGCATGGATATTTCAAGTTTTTTTTGAAAGCAGGCCGGGTTATCCTTCGGTAAAACAAACTTTTTTGTCTTGCATTTTGCGTCCGCTCTGCTACAATTTTCATTGAAATTCCGTTTTCACGACAGCATAATATCCGCATAATAAGCATTAGTCATTCTCATAGATTGCTTTATAAACTTATAAAGGAGGAGGTTCCCCATGCCGAAGAAGGCAAAAGCGAAGAAGAAAGCCGCCAAGAAGGCTGCCAAGAAAAATGCGGTCAAAAAGGTCGTTAAGAAGGCGGTCAAGAAGCCTGCGAAAAAGACTGCGAAGAAACCCGCGAAAAAAGCTGCAAAGAAAAAGGTGCTGAAGAAAAGACCCGGCCTCGAGGCAGCACCTGTCACAGAGAGCAGAGAAAAGCCGTCCCTAGTGACGCCTGGACCACAGCCGACCGGTATCCCTCCGGTAGAAGAGCCGCCTGCACAGGAAGAGGCAGTAGGCACGGTCACGCACTATTATTTGCACCTAAGCGTTGCCGTGATACAGGTGAACAAAGGCAGCCTCAGGACCGGCGACAAGATCCATATCAAGGGCCATACTACGGACTTTACACAGACAGTGGAATCCATGGAATATGAGCATCAGAAAATAGAGGAGGCAAAGGCAGGTCAGAGTGTCGGGATAAAGGTGATAGACCATGCGCGGGAGCACGATATAGTATATATCGTAAAATAAGGCATCCACGACACCGGCATGATACACAAACGCAGGCAGAAGACGCCTGCGTTTGTGTTTTCTGTATTGCCGGCCTAAACCTTCTACTTGGCCAAGTCTTCGAAGTTGGCTTTTTTAAGGATCTCGGTCACCTTGGCCTGTGCATTCGCCCATACCGAATGCACAGGGCAGTGCTTCGAAAAACCGCACTGCTTCTTGTCCATCAGGCAGATATTCAGATAGAGCTTCCCTTCCACCGCCTCGAGCACATCCATCATACTGATCTCGCGTGCAGGCTTGGCAAGAGAGAAGCCGCCCTTGACACCCCTGTACGAGCGGACTATCTTCGCCCTCACAAGCTTCTGGAGTATCTTTGCTAGAAAGCTCCTGGGAATCTTGTACTCCTCGGAAATTTCGTTTACAAAGCTTATTTTCTTGTAAGGCTGCCTGGCAAGATACAAGACACTCCTGATCCCATAATCCCCTTCACGAGTTATCTGCATGGTCATAACTATACCAAACCTTACCATGTTGTCAAGACGCAAATAATCATAGGTGACTCTAAAATAATCATTGCATCTACAGAAAAACAAAAAACCCTTCTTGCAGAAAGAGTTATGCGAGGGATAATCTTCACTAAAGAAGTGAAATAAAACTGCAAATAAGGGGGGAGTAAAGATGGGCCAAGGGGTGCTTCCTTTCAAGCTCGAGATTACAAAAGAGCGGATTACCGCCAGAAGCGGTCTTGCCCTCTATTATGGAATTTTTGCATGCTATAAAGGCAGGTGCTGTCATAGACAGGTGTTTTCCCTGCCCGGGCTCTGGCAGGGGATTTCCGGCCAGCACATATATCATCCCCCTTACCCTAATGCAGTAGGGTGGTGGAGATGCCATCCTCGATGTACGCGAGATTCGCGATGACACCACCTTGCGTGAATTGACAGGCATAGCTGCCATCCCTACCTCGGCGGCTATAGGAGACTGGCTCAGGCGCATGGCCGAGCGAGGCGGTATATCATCAATGGAGCAGATCAACGACATCCTTACACAGACTATTCTCAAGAGAGACAGCCGAGACAGCCTCATCATCCTCAGATGGAAAGACCCCCAGGGAGAGCTCTTCAAGGACACATGTCACTATCATGCCATGGCCGCCAGCATGCAGGATGAGCGTCCTGCCCAAGAAGTCGTATGGGACTACAACGACCGGACCTATATAGAAAACCACATCAAAGAGCACAAAAGCGGCTTTGGAATGGAGCATATGCCCAGCGGAGACTTCGGCGCCAATGCCGTTTATTTCGGCATTGACGTCATGACTTACAACATGTTCATCGCCCAGAAGATGCTCACCATGCCGGAGATATGGCGGACGAAGACCATAAAGAGCATCAGATGGATGCTCATAGAGACGGCCGGTAGCCTTGTAAGAGAAAGTCGCAGGATAGTATTGAAGATCGCGGCCGACATGAAGAAGCTACGGTATTAGCTCGATATACCCCTCCGCACCTATCAGCTCATGTGCACGTAAGCGGGTGTGATGAATTCTGGATCACAGACATGGTTTATGCGATGGAGGCAGAAGGAGCAAACAGGAGCGGTATGCTTCGAAATTGCCCGGAAACACCCGAAGGCGTGAATAAAGGGAGCAGCCCTACCCCTTGAAGACATAAAAGCAGACCATATACACCATCAAAACCGCCTCAAAGAGCACATGAAAACAGGTGTATCGGAGGCAATGTTTATTCTTGAGGGTGAATATTACCTTGACAAATATACATGCGTTTGATACTCTTTCTGCATGAAATTTCAGGCTCATCACCTTTTTTGGTGCAGGGCGACAGGGTGTGCCGGAATGACTTTTAGGGCGATACCGTAGGCGGAGATCAGCATAACAGACACAGCGCTGATTCATGGGGCTAAGGATTATATGTTCACAGGACATAGATATAATATTCATCGCGTTCTAAAAATCATGAAGGCATGCCATGCCAGGCTTTGTCTGAAATTATAATTTGCATCACTATACACGATGAGCCAAATATCAAGAATCGCGCTTCCATGTGCAATGACTACCTGACAAAAAATAAGGAGGGATAAAATGAAAAAATTCTTTTTAGCAGCCATTATCATCATGCTTGCCGCATCTCCAGCGGCAGCGAAGACCGTATTTAATCTCCCCCCGGGATATGGCCAGGACGAATTCAAAAAACTTAGCACTGACCTCGGTCTGTCCATAAGCTATGTACCATTGGTTCCTGCCGAGCCCTTGGGCGGCGGCGTACTTCCTCATGTAGACGTCGGCGTGGAAGCCACATCAGTGAATATAGACCGCTCCGAATCATATTGGTCCAATGCGGCAACTGACCTGCCGAGCGCAATCATCTATCCGAAGCTCCATGTACAGCTCGGACTGCCGGTTATCCCGATAGACCTCGGCTTTGTATATGCAAGCGTGCCCGACAGCGACATAAAGCTCACCGGCGGCGAGGTCAAGTGGGCGATACTCAAGGGCAGCACCCTCACCCCGGCCCTAGCCCTCAGGGGGGCATATACAAAGCTCGATGGAGTGGATGTCCTGGATATGAGTACCAAGTCTCTTGATCTTTCTATCAGCAAGGGATTCGCCATGCTCACCCCCTATGCAGGCATAGGCATGGTCTGGATCACGAGCGAGGAGAACGACCCTGACATCAATCTCGAGAAAGAGGACATATCCAAGACCAAGGCATTCGTGGGCATGAAGCTGAGCCTCCTCCCGATATTCAACATAGTGGCGGAGGCGGATTTCGCGTCTGTAAACATGTACTCGCTCAGGATCAACCTTCATTTCTAACCGTTTTCGACTCCACGAAAAAGCCCCCGGATGACGGGGGCTTTTTCGTACAGCCCATTACTCTGTACAGAAACTTCCCGTACACGGCTTTGCCGCAGACTCACTTGACCATATTACGCCTGCATGTTATATTGCCGCTGTGAAAGCAAAGAGAGAAGCCCTTATACTCAAGGTATCTGGTACGGAAATCAGGGGCGAGCTGGACGAGGTGGCATCCGAGATACCTATACGGCTTGTCCTCAACGACAGGCCGCTCGTGACACTGCTATGCACCCCCACAGAGCTCGAGGAACTGGCTGTCGGATTCCTCCTTTCGGAAGGCATCTTGAGAGACAGGGCATCCATCAGACGGCTCTACGTAGACGGTTCTGGACCTGCCGTGATCATGGAGATCGACGATATGCCCGATGACTGGGAAAGGATGTTCGAGAAGAAGACCATCTCGTCAGGCTGCGGCAAGGGCATCACCTTCACGAACTTCCACGCGGATTTGGACAGAAAAATCACGGTGGAAGACGGCCTCATATCCATCGAAGACATAAAAAAACTCCTCCGCGTATTCCGCAACATCTCCACGCTTTATCTCGATACCGGCGGGGTGCACAGTGCCGCGCTCTCCGACGGCAAAGAAATACTCTTTTTCTCTGAGGACGTGGGCAGGCACAATGCAGTCGACAAGCTCATCGGAAAGGCCTTTTTACAGGGCGTATCCATAGAGAACAAGATACTGCTCACGAGCGGAAGGGTGACGTCCGAGATCATGACGAAGGCCGGAAGGAACCGCTTTCCCATACTCATCAGCCGGGCCGCGCCGTCGTGCATGGCGGTCAACTACGCCGAGGATATGGGCATTACACTCATAGGATTCGCCAGGGGAGACAGGATGAACATATATACGTGGCCGAACAGGATAAAGATGTGACCGCAGTCTCGGAGATTCAGTGACCTTTGCAAAATTCCACTTGCCATTACCGATAATAATATATCCAAAAGGATACCCTTCGCAACCCAAAACCATAGGTGAGTACATCCGAAAGCGCCAAATGGACCTGGGATTATCCCAACGAGAGGTTGCGGACATCTGCGCGTCTTATCTCCATGCTATCGGTTACTCCTCAGGAGCCATGTAGCTGCCGAATGAATGGTGATATTCTCAGAAATATCGCGCGCGAATACCGGATCGAGGCTCACGATGTGCAGCGTTGCTCTCCGATGTTCACGAGCGGCTTCTGTAAGAGCACGCGCTTCACGTTCTCGGACCACGGGAACATCCAGGTTGGTGCATACCTGAATCAGTTCCTCTTTCCCATCTGGATACCGAGCGAGGAAATCGACCTCAAACCCGCTTCCGGTGCGAACGTATGAAATCTCCGCGCCTCGCCGTTCGAGATCCAACATTACGCAGGTTTCTATAGCGTGGCCGAGGTTTGCCCTTCCTGTCCGGTCGAAAATCGGGATCAATCCTGGATCTATGGGATAAACCTTGCGGGGGTTCACCATCCGGCGCCGTTCCGAGGTGGACGCAAGTGAAACGGTGCGAACCAAAAATGCGTCCTCCAAATAGCCGAGATAGGCATGAAGCGTGTCCTTGGCAACATGGATACCCTGGGATCGCAAATCGCCATGGAACTTGTTCACGCTGAACGTGCCAGCGGCGTTCCCGAGAAGCTGCCGCACCATCCAGCGCAACGCCGTAGGATGCGATACCGCGTAACGCTCTATGATATCCCTGAGAAGCGCCGTATCTACGTATCCGCGTAAAAGCTCGAGGCGGTCCCGGGCTGCAACGCCCATGGCCTCGGGAAAACCGCCGCCCGCCAGATACTCCCTTAAATACTTCTCCAGGGCAGAACGAGCTGCTTTGGGGAGGCGTTCGGGCTCCTGCCCCGGTTCGCGGCCGAAATGCCGTAGATATTCGCGGAAGCTGAAAGGATGGACCAATACCTCCATGGCCCGGCCCCGCATGCTCGTAGCCACTTCGCGCGAAAGGAGTTTCGCTGAGGAGCCGGAGAGAAACAGTTCCACCTTTTCCGTGTCGAGAAGACGGCGTGCAAAGGTCTCCCACCCAGACACCACCTGAATCTCGTCCAGAAAGAAAACGGCCCGTCGCCTGTCCCTCCATCCCGGGTGTAGACGGTAGTATTCTTCTACGATCAGATGGAGGTCTGCAGCAGTCATGCCGGCCAAACGCTCGTCCTCAAATCTGAAGAAAAGCAACCCCTCCCGGCCTATGCCTTGCCCTAAACGGTCTGCCAGCACTTGCCAGAGAAAGGTGGATTTGCCTGTGCGGCGCATGCCGATTACCGCCACTGCCTTCCCTTTTACTGTCGGCATGCGTATGTCCCGGCGAGTGAGTTCCGGCACAGGTTCTGCCAGTGAGTCTACGATTTTTTGACGAATGATCTCGCGAAATTGTCCTTCCATGACGGATAATTTATCATATTATTGTCCTTTTAGCAAGGTCAATTTTATTTTTATAAAGAATTGTCAACTGAAAAGTAAAGAGGTTGGCTGCCTGCTCAATTATTACTCATCTGTTTACATCGTTTACGCGGCAGCAATCGGCAAATAAGCGGTGTCCGCAATATACCACGTATACAGTTTGTTTACGCGTAACGCATTGAAATACCTCATAACTCTTGCGGTTTATGCTGGCCTTGTAGTTGACTTTAATCGCGCACGATGGGTGAAGTGTCCGAGGGTGCACGGAAATAAACGAGGATATTCTGCTTGAGAAGTTTCGTGACGGCCTGAAGGAAATAGCCATACAACCGGCGCAACTTCAGGAAACCATCAAAACCGACGAATCGGCCGTATGATTTTTGAGTATTTCTATCTTCCTGATCTTATGCCATGTTACAAAGGTGTCCAAACCCTCAGGATTTCATCAACGCCTGCATCCTGTCCAGATTCACTTCGAATCCTGCGCAAGGCATCGATATCTGGCGCCTCTCGAGCGCCTCGGGCTTCACCTCTCCGATGAATCCCAGCACGGTATCGCCTGAGACGATCATGCCGCATCGGCCCTGCATGAAGATCGGATGCCCTGCCGGCTCCAGCCTGTACCCGATTCCAAGATAGTATAGAAGTACATCGAGATAGGAGTGCGCCTCTGAAAAATTCGCTGTCGGATGAGCGATGAGGCCGCCGAGATTGAGGTCAGTCCGACAGCCTATTATATCTTTACTGTCCTGAAGGGCCACCTCGCCGACCTCGAAGATACGGTGCGGATAAAAGGCCTTGGAGCTCGAGACCTCGACATGCAGCAGCGACGGCAGCAGGCTGTTCCGAAGGACTGAATATGCAAGAGACATCGGGTTGTCTACCTCGACGAGCCCTTCCCCTTCCCTGACTGCATCCGCAAGCCCTTCCCTGCTGCCGAGGATGTTCGACATTATCTCCTGGAAACCGGCGCCGATCATGCATGTGCGTACGGAATCGGACAACATCTCGAGGGCGGAAAGAGAGCCCACAGTGGCCTCTCGCGGCATCACAGGGGCGAATGAATCGTATCCCCTGCTTACTGCATAGTCTTCTATAATGTCCACCGGATGCATGATGTCGTCGCGGTACGGAGGCGACTGAACATCTATGCGCCCCTTCGCAGCCTTCACATCATGACCGTACGCAGAAAGACGCTTCCGTACGTCAGATGCGGATACATCCTCTCCGAGCAGTTTCGAAAACGCCTCGAGCGGCACGGAAATCCTGCCCGAAGAGTCCACGGGAAATACTATCCGCCTCCCGAGCTCGGTGGCATAGCGGTATTCCACCTCGACAGGCTCTATCACGCCGCCCCGATCATGGAACGAGATCGCCAGGATATTGAGCGTAAGATTGACCATCCTCATGTCTGAGCCCGTGACCTCTATCAAGATATTCTTGGTATCGGCCTTCACCTCTCCGATCTCGCGGCTGTTGATAATTGGCGGGAATGAAAGCACTCTGCCCATACTGTCCGTCAAGACGGGCCATCGCTCATGATGTTTTACAATGCCGCCATAGGCGATCCCTTTCGGGTGGCGCTCTATGATTTCGGAGAGGGTGAGCCTCTCCTCCATGCCCAGCGGCGTGAATGCATACCGCGGGTCTTTCGGATCCGCGAGTTTATACTCCACAGGGAAGGTGATGCGGTCCAACTCATAGATGCCTATCGAGACCGCCTCCCTCTTTCTTCCAAATATCTCGGAGAGCTTGTCCTGGCTCTGTATCATCTGGGCGAGGATGTCGTCTGTCATTCTGATCGCGCGGCAGATGCAGGCCGCTATGAACGGCCTCACTGTCTTCATCTCCCTCGATACCAATATCCTGCGAGACGCCTTTTCAGGCCGGTTGAAAAACGGATATTTCTCCGGCCTTCCGGAGACCGCCGTACGGATCTGGCGGGCAATGCCCTCGGCGGACCAGAGGTCGGGCCTGTTGCTGTCTGAAAGCTCCACCTTTAGATCGTCCGTCTCTGCGTTATATTCCTTCAGCTCCGCCTTGGCGAGCATAAGATATTTCTCGAGCGCTGAGAGGGAAAACTTCCGCCCGATTAGCCCGTCTAAGTCTTTCTTTTTGATGTCTATGGTAGGCATATGATGTAATGTGGATAGTGGATTACGATATAGATCCGAAGCAGCGCCGGATCAATCGACGCCAGAAATCTACCTGCATTTCTCTGAAAGAGCGCCGAATATCGACTCCTTTGCCTCTCCTATCGAATACTCACTTTCCGATTCCGCAGTCTCAGTATTTTGATGCGGCTATTTTCTTTGTCCTGATAAAATCGAGATCGCTCGAGAACAGGTCCCGTATATCCTGGATTCCCAATGCAACCATCGCCATCCTGTCGAGGCCCAGTCCCCATGCGATGACAGGCACATCCACTCCGAGCGGGAGTGTCACCTCGGGTCTGAATATCCCGGCGCCTCCCAGCTCCATCCAGCCGAGTTCCGGATGTCTCACATGGAGCTCCACAGACGGCTCCGTAAACGGAAAGTATGCAGGCCGGAACTGGAACTCCTCCGCCTTCGCGATCTCCTTCCCGAATAGCGTAAGCAGTCCGAGCAGGGTCTTGAAATTCATATCCTTGCCGACCACGATCCCTTCCACCTGATAGAAATCAGGCGCATGCGTAGCATCCACCGCATCATATCTGAAGCACCGCGCGATAGCGAAGTACTTTCCCGGCACCTTCGGACCTTTCGCAAGGGTCCTTGCAGAGACCGCGGTGCCCTGGCTCCTGAGTATGAGCCTTTTCGCACGCTCCATGTCGAAGACGTATCGCCATCCTTTGGAGCCTGTCCTGCCTCCGTTTCTGTGCGCAGCGGCGACCCGACTTCCAAAAGGCTCTTCTATCTCCTTGCTCGCCCTGGGCTCCTTGACGAAATAGACATCGTGTATATTCCTTGCCGGATGGAACTGGGGCATGAACAAGGCATCCATGTCCCAGAACTCGTTCTCGACAAGCGGGCCGCGCATCTCCTCGAAACCCATGCCTATAAACTTGTATTTAACGAAGTCCAGAAACTCCCTGTATGGATGCTTCCTGCCGATGCCTATCCTCGGAGGCCCGAGTGCGATGTTGTATGCGCGGAACCGTTTCTCTCTCCACGAGCCGTCCTTGAGTATCTCGGGTGTGAGCAAAGAGACCTCTTCTCCCGTCCCGCCCGTCTCGAGCACGGACTGCGCTATCAGCCTCCCCTGCTCTGTCAAGGCATATGTGCGGGACTTTCTTTCCGAGATCCGGAATATGCCCTTGGACTTGCCGCGCTTGTGAAAATTGGCATTGATGACGGCTTGCTGTCGCTCAGTGAACGACGATAGGTCGGCAGTACCTTTAGAGGCGACAGCGCTTATTAGCTCGGACATGAATTCATATTGCGAGATGTCGGCCCGGGACAGGAGTTCCAGCACTCCTCCATAGGCTATGCGTATGACACCTGCCTCCTTAAGCGCACCGACAGCAGCGCTCACCTCGGACGGATCCATACCCCATGAATCCAGTATATCCTTTACACTGAACCGCCGCCCCTCCTTGAGCGCATTGATGATCCGTATCTCGGGCGTGCCTTTTTCATGGTATTGCCGTCCGGTCTCGGTGAGAGATACATGGTACGTTGCCGCCCCTTCTTTGATCTCTATGAGTCCCTTTGAGGCGAGCCAGCCCGAGGCCATGTCCAGCCTTGATTCATCCAGGCCGGAAGACGCCATTATATCGCCGGATGGAAGGGCGTCTCCACCGGAAAAAGCGGCGAGGAACTTCCGCTCCAACGGATGGAGGCTTTCGATGAGTTTTGTATGGTCAACGGCATTCATTGATACTTCCCGCATCCGTGATGTGACGGTCATAAGATTACGTGGAACGGCCTCTGTTGTCAAGAAAAAAACAATTTGACTGCTTATAGATTATGTGATAACGTAGTCGGCATGGCGAACACGAGGATAAAACCCCGTCTCTTGTATACGCTCCTGTGCGACGACGTGCGCCAGGAGCTCGGCGGCAAATTCAGCCTCATGGGACTCTTCGAGAGCATATATGCGAACGCCTTTCCCGCCGTGCATCCCAGGTTTGCGATAGTGAATGAATGGACAAGCGGACTGGGCGAGTTCACCGTAAGGATCAGGCTCTTGTCTCCAGACAGAGAGACGGTTATTTCGGAATCAGAGGCGCTCATAAAACTATACAGCGAAACACAGCGCCACAGGGACATCTCGATCCGCTTCAATACCCCTTTCAAGGTGCCGGGCACATACTGGATAGAGACGACGGTGGACGGAGAACGCGCAGGCCTCACCCCTCTTTCAGTCCAGCAGGTGAGCAATGAAACAGTGCATTGAAAAAAGAGGCTCGCTACGATTTTTGGTGCATGCCCTGTTAGGCTTTATCTGAAATTATAACTTGCACCATAATCCGGAATGAGCAAAAAAGAGCGGGCCTCATTCTATAGTAACGAAAGGCGAGAGCCCCTCTTTCTCCTTGAGCTCATTCAACAGTCTTTCGGCGGCCTGCTTGCTCGAAAAACTCCCCAGCCGCACACGATACCAGGTACCCTTCTCCGGCAGCTCCGACGATACTATGAATGCGGCATAGCCCCTCTTTTTCATGCGCTTGACCTCTTCCTCCGCAGCTTCGCGCTCGTTGTATGAGGCTATCTGGATGGTGTAGCGTATGTTGGTCGGCGGTGTGTGTGCATCTTTTCCGGTATTTTGCCTAGGCACTGCCGTGCGCGGCTCAGACGACTTCGCATCGCCCGGCTTGTTCAGCTTTATCTCCACCTTCTTCCGCTCCCCTGACTGCTCTTCTGAAGGCTTGGGGAGCTTTATCTCTATCTTGTTTTCCGCATTAGGACGGTCCGCCCCACCCAACTGCTCAGGCTCGGAGGCTTTCTTCTTAGGCCTAACGTCAATGGCGACAGGCTTGTTCTCTTTTTCAGTGAGGGTCTTGTAGAATGTGAACTCTTCCGGCTTCGGCGTCTGCTCCCGGCCTATCTCAGGCAGGGGCGGGAGGGTGCGGTCCGCGATCGGCCTGCTCTGATATTTGCCTACATAGTACCCCAAAAAGAAAAAACCCACCATCAAGGCCACGCCTACCGGGATAATGAATATCTTTGAAAGAATGCCGCCTCGCTGGTTGTTCATCATCAAAACTCCTTTTTGTCTCGGCCTTATCAGACGTTAACCGCGCAGGCCGAAAAAAATCATAGTTATGCTGCAAGCGCCTTTCAGCCGCTTCGCGTCCGCTCAGAGTATCAGCATGGCATCGCCGTAACTGTAGAACCTGTACCTTTCGGCGACCGCGATCTCATATGCGGAGAGAATGTTCTTAATCCCGCCGAAAGCAGCGACGAGCATGAGAAGCGTGGACCTCGGCAGATGGAAGTTGGTTATCATAGCGTCCGTGGCCTTGAACCTGTAGCCGGGATATATAAACAGGTTTGTGCCGCCTTCTCCTGCGCGGACCGTCCCATACGCTTCCGCTGCTGTTTCTACGGCGCGGGCGCTCGTGGTGCCCACGGCGATGACCCGTCTGCCTTCCCTTCTTGCCAGATTTATGGACTCTGCCGTCTGCTCGGGAATGATGAATTGCTCTTCATGCATACGGTGCTCGGTGATGATATCCGCACGCACGGGCTGGAATGTGCCCGGCCCGACGTGCAGCGTGACATAGACCGTCTCGACTCCCTTCTTTCTGAGCCGGGAAAGGAGCTCTTCTGTGAAATGAAGCCCTGCAGTCGGCGCTGCCACAGCGCCTTCATTCGACGCATATACAGTCTGGTAACGCTCCGCATCCTGTTGGGATGGTCTCCGCCTTATATACGGCGGAAGAGGGGTCTTGCCTATGGAGGGGAGGATTTCCCTGATGTCCCGCACGCCGTAGAACCTTACCGTCCTTATGCCTTCCTCGCCTTCAGAGACAACCTCCGCCTCTATACCCGAAGAGAGCATCAGACGGCCTCCTGTGCGGATGCCGCCTTTTAAGAGAGCCTCCCAGAAGTTCGGCCCGATCTCTTTAGTGAGAAATATCTCGACCCTACCGCCGGTCTTCTTTTTTGCCTCGAGCCTGCAAGGGAATACCCTGGTATTGTTGAGGACGAGGAGGTCGCCCTCGAGCAATATGTTTTCTAAATCCGAGAATATGCGGTGCAGTACATAGCCAGTCCTTCTGTCGATCACCATGAGCCGCGACCTGTCCCTCTCGGCGGCGGGCTCCTGTGCTATCAGCTCCTCAGGGAGGTGGTAGTCGAAATCAGAAAGCCGTAAGGATTCCAGCGCATCAATCATGTCCCAATATTACCACAATCGCGCATGACAGAGAAATGGAATCATCCGACAAGGCGGCGGTCATTCTATCGAATCTCTCCACTGCCGCTCGAAATCTCCATAGGATAAGAGGATATTTCTATCCATCGCCTTTGAAATGTCGGGGCCTCTGCCTAAGTCCTCGAGGATGCCCGTAATCCTGTACATGCCGAAGCGGTCTATCATGAATCTGGTCGCCGAGAGGCTGACGAGGTATGCAAGGGCCGCCTGCTCGCCCCTGAAGCCCAGGAATGATCCCTCGAGGTCTTTGAGCCTCGGCAGCCCGCCTGTCTGCAAGATACCTTTCAGCAATCGCTGCTCTGATGCGGAGATCTCCCTGCCTTCGAAGTACTGTGCAAGCCCTTCGTTGAGCCATGTCGGCACCCTGGGGCTGATGCTGCGCACGACGGCATGCGTGTATTCGTGATACAACAGGCGCCGGAGGCCTGGTGTCTCCTGCTCTATCCCTGCTATCGGGATGCGGACCTTTCCATCGTATATGCCTCCGCTCCAGCCAGGGGCGTCCGTCACCTCCTGAAACTGTCGGTCAGAATAGAGTATCACCTGTATCTCGTGTGCGGGATAGAATGAGAGACTCCGGCCGATGTCCCCATACGCATCCTCAAGAATGCGAAGCACTATCCTGCCCGCCTCTATCCTCTCTCTGCCTTCGTACTTCACAAGGAAGTGGCTCGTGACATCGCGATTGAAGTCCTTCTCGGTCCTATGCTCACGCCTTATGCGCTCGAGCCTTGCCTTGAGTCTCTCATTGGAAGGACCGAGCTGCACCGCCCTTTCCCAGCAGGCAATGGCAGAATCGAGGTCGTCCATCCTGTAATAGAGCTCTCCGAGGATCTGATAGGGCACTGGATCATCCGGATTGAGCTCCGATGCACGACGGAGCTCCCTTTCAGAAAGCCTGTCTTCTCGAAGGTGATAATATGCCGTACCGAGGCCGAGACGGGCCTCGTAGCCCTTCTCCTCGGCCTTCACAGCCTGCTCGAATGCATCTCTTGCAGCAGCGTAGTCTCCCTTGCCCAGGTGCTCCATACCGGCGGCTATGAGCCTGCTGTATGCGGTCTGGCAGAAGGCGGCTAGAGAAATGGACATGCACAAAGCAAGGGAGGTGGCTATGACTCTGAGATTCATGATATAACCTCGTGAATACTCGGGATAACGGTCTGCCTGTCCATGCCGCAAAATGGGACTCCTTGCCTTTCGATACGCATAAGGCATTTCTGTTTTAATGGACATGACGTTGTTCTCCAAGCTGGTCTCCATGATAATTTTGGCTCATCACGTTTTTTGGTGCAGCCCGAAGGGTGTGCCGGAATGACTTTTAGTGCGATACCTTTGGCGGGGATCAGCATAGCAGATATAGCGCCGATCCATGAGGCCAAGGGTTATATATTCACAATACATAGAAATGATTAACTCGTAAAAAGTCCCATTTCACCGCATAGGCCGCCGAGGTCGCCGAGAAAGGCTCTGAATCAAAACGCTTTTTTCTGCGTGCTCGGCGGTAAGGTTGACTTCTTACGATGCCATCAGAAATAATATTCATCGTGTTCTAAAACTCATGAAGGCATGCCCTGTTAGGCTTTATCTGAAATTATAACTCGCACCATTATACGCGATGAGCCTAAATGTTACATCATCCATTCATCGATTTTAGATTCGCTCCTGGACTTCGGATTTATTTCCTCTGCTCCTCCAACACCTTGACGAACACCTGCCTCTCCCTCGGGCCGTCGAATTCGCAGAAGAAGACCGCCTGCCATGTGCCGAGCGCAAGACGGCCTTCTTCAACCATCATCGCCTTCGAAACCCCGATTATGCTCGACTTTATGTGCGCAGCTGAGTTCCCTTCTGTATGGCCGTAATTATCGTCGAATGGGATCACCTTGTTAAGCTCTTTTAGAATATCCCTCCCCACATTAGGATCTGTGTTCTCGTTTATGGTAACGGCTGCAGTGGTGTGTGGTACATAAATATAGCAGACGCCCGAGCGGACCCCGCTCTCTGAGACCAACCTCTGAACCGGCTGCGTAATGTCCACGAATTCCGTCCTCGAATTCGTCCTTACCCTAATCTGTCTAAGCATCTTCACCTCCATGTTTCGTCTTGTACGATTGCTTGTCCGGCTGTGAACGCTCTATACCCACATCGTCATACGCCCTGCCGCCGAAATGCTCCACAATGGGATACACGATATGAGTAATCAGAGAATTTATCCTCGCCAAGTTACCGAGTATGTCGAGATGTATATGGCTGGTCTCGATGGATTCCCGCAGCCCTTTTCGGAGCCGCTCGAGATGCGCCTGGACGAGATCCCTCTCCAGTTGGCCCATGTCCTCTTTGTTCCTCAGGACCCTTGCTGCAAGCTCTGCATCGTTTGCGGCAAAGGCGGATATGGCTGTATCGAAGTTCTCCAATACGCGTCTATGGAATGAAATGATCTCTCGCAGTCCTTCCTCCGAAAACATCAGACCCTTGTTGATCCGCTTCTCTGCAAGAGGCATCATGTTCCTGTCTATGATGTCGCCTATGTTCTCTAGGTCACGGGTTATCTCGAGGAGGGCGACCGCCCTCCTCGACTGCGCCTCCCTGAGATTGGACGACGACAACCGCATGAGATAGAGCCGTATCTGCCGGTCGAGCATGTCTATCATGTTGTCCTTGTCCTTGATAGAGGCTATGAGCCCTGTATCCGCGGACTGGAACGCCTTTATCGTGTCCTGGAGCATTTCACGCACAATGTCCGAGGCCCTCAGCACCTCCCGGCCCGCCTGGCCCAGTGCGATCGCAGGCGTGGAAAGGATATGCTCATCGAGATACATGGGTCCGAACCCCCTCTCCTCGGCCTTCTCAGGCACCATCCTCGTCACGACCTTTGCAAAGAGCGAGATGAGAGGAAGAAACAGCACAGCGATCACCGCATTGAATATTGTATGCGCATTGGCTATCTGCCTCGAGATGTCCACTGCAGACATCCGCACGAGTCCGCTGAATTGTTCCAGAAAAGGCATAAAGATCAGAACACCTGCCGCCTTGAAGACCACATGCGCCCAAGCCACACGACGCGCCTCGGCAGGCGAACCGAAGCTCGCAATGAGCGCTGTGGAACAAGTGCCTATGTTTGCGCCGAGCACGATGTGTATCGCGGCATCGAGTGGGATGAGGTCGTGCCCTGCAAGGGCGAGGGCGATGCCGATCGTCGCCGCACTGCTGTGGATCAGGGCCGTGAGACCGGCGGAGAGCATGATACCCCACACCGGAGAGCCGACAAGGGCAATCAGCACCTCCTTGAAGAGCCCGCTCGACTCAAGAGGCGACATTGCATCGGACATGATCTTTATGGCGAGCAGCATGAAACCGAAACCCATCACGCCCTTGCCGATGTTTGCATACAGACGCCTCCTCGAGAAGAAAACGAAGGCGATGCCCAGGCCGATGAAGACGATGTCGTAATCATATATGCTGAATGCGATGAGCTGGACAGTGAGGGTTGCGCCTATGTCCGCTCCCAGGATCACGGCTAAGGTCTGTCTGAACGTCATGAGCCCAGCGCTCACGAAACCCACGAGCAGCACCGATGTCGCGCTGCTCGACTGCATGAGACCCGTGACGAGCGCGCCTGCACCCACCGCATAGAGCCTATTGCTAGTCAGGGAGCGCAGAAGCGCGCGTATCCTCGGACCCGCAGCGTCCTGGAGACCGTCGCTCACCGTTTTGATCCCGTATATCAGAAGCAGCACGCCGCTTATGAGGGAAATATAGAGCATAAGATTCAAGATTCA
>JBBIMH010000015.1:67315-91265 GCA_037444505.1 Nitrospirota bacterium
GATCTACTATGCCCGAAATACGCTGCTACGTCAAGAAAATCCTCAGGCGGCGAGAAGCCTCTTTACGAACTCAATCTCCTCATCCCTGTCCTTCACGAGCCCGTCGAGCCTCGCATCGAGCAGTTGAGAGAGTATCCTGCGGTAGCGGGGCCCCGGCGGGATCCCCATCGCCTTCAGATCGTCTCCCGTGACAGACACCTTCACGCCTCTGAGGTGTGTAAGATACTGCGAAATATACTTCTTCGCCGCATCCCGCTTCGCTTTCGCCATCATGAATATTATCGTCTCTATATCGAGCGGATTCAGGAGCTCATATACCCTGCTCGGAGGCATATCCGGCTTTCTGTAGAATTCGTAGAGCACGTCTCTTGAACGACGCCTGGACCGCCTTATCCTCTCTCTTATCCTGGCGGGTACGGCAAGCCTTTCGAGCGTCTCTTCCAGACCGGGCTCCTTCAGCCTGTCGAGGAGCGCGAGGAGATATACATACCATTTCTCCGGCACAAGCTCAAGATACAGAAGCCTATACCAAGTGAATGTCTCGCCGACCGAGGAAAACAGCCTTTCCATGTCTTCATTATATTTTATGCCGGGATGTATGAACTTGAGGAGGTCGAGCTCCGCCATCCTCCTCAAAACCCGCAACGGCTCCGTCTCGCTGAACATGAGCACAAGCTCTCCGTATATGCGCTCTCCGGAAAGCTTCTGGAAGAGCTTCATCTTCACGGCGGTCTTTATCAGGTTCAATGTGTGCCTGCTTATATGAAAATCGAACCTCTGCTCAAACCTTATTGCGCGGAAGACCCTCGTCGGGTCCTCTACGAAGGATAGATTGTGAAGGATGCGTATCGTGCGCTCTTTGATGTCCCTGAGACCGCCGAAGAAATCGATCAACTCCCCGAATCTGGCGCGGTTCAGTCTGACGGCGAGAGTGTTTATGGTGAAATCCCTTCGATAGAGATCCTTCTTGATGGAAGACAGCTCCACCGTCGGGAGTGCGGCAGGGGATTCATAGTACTCGAGCCTTGCGGTTGCGATGTCGAGCTTGAGGCCGTTCGGAAGCATCACGACCGCCGTGCCGAACTTAAGATGCGAAGTCATCCTCCCGCCGAATTTCTTCACCACCATGCCGGCGAACGTGATCCCGTCCCCCTCCACCACTATGTCTATGTCCATATTCTGCACCCTGAGAAAGAGGTCCCTTACGATGCCTCCGACCAGATACACCGGAAAGCCCGCCTCATCCGCCACGTCGCCGACTGCATGAAGCGTATCACGCACCTCCTCAGGCACGCGCTCCTCGAGCATGCCTCGGATGCTCTTCATGGAGACACGCGCCGCAGCCTCGTCCGTCATGAGCCGCTCTTCGTGAATGGCCCTGAGCAAGTCCGTGCGCGTCACAGCGCCCACCAAGTCCCCGCCCTTGTCGAGCACAGGGATGAAACGCTGCCGCTCCTCTATCATCATGCGCTCTACCTGGCTCATAGGCATATCAGGCGATGCATGAGGCACACCCGTCGTCATGAACTCCTCCACCTTCTCCTTACCGAGGCCGTGGAACAGCGCCTTCTGCACCACCTCGCGGGTGATCAGACCTTCGAATTTGTGGTCCCTCATGACGGGCAGCACATTCACGCTGAAACGTATCATGGCCTCGCCCGCCTCCGCGATGGTGCTTCCTCTGGATATCGTCTTTACCGGCGATGTCATGACCTCCGAGACGAGCGTACCGGGTTTTATATGGCGCTTCAGTATATCTATCAGCTTCTCCCTCGCCTGGAGATATGTCATGTCTTTCGCGACGCCCGCAGCCGCGGTCGCATGACCGCCTCCGCCCAGCTCCTCGAACACCGCGCCCGCGTTCACCTGAGGCACCCTGCTCCTGCCTACCATGTATGTCTTGTCTCCCATCTGGACGATCAAAAAGAGTACATCCAGGCTCTCCATTTCCCTCATCTTGTGCGCGATATTAGCGATATCCGCGACATAGTGGGTGGTGGCTACGGCTGAAACGACCACGCGCACACCTGCGATCTCGTAGCTCGATGCAGCGGACATGAGCTCGTTCATCAGCGCTATCTGCTCCTGCGAAAGCTCGCGGGACATGAAATCCGATACGATGTTCAGGTTTGCGCCCTGAGATATGAGCCACGCAACCGCAAGCGCGTCGCGTTCCGTGGTAGAAATAAATGTGAGCGCTCCGGTCTCTTCGTATATGCCGAGCGCCAGGATGGTGGCCTCGAGCGGAGTGAGCGAAATATTCCTCTCGCGCAGCAGCTCTATCATGAGCGTCGTCGTGGCCCCGACCTCCTGCACCACCTCCACCTCGCCCTTTATGTCTCCTTCTGCAGGCGGATGGTGATCATAGATATGAACCGACAGGCCTGGCAGAGAAAGCGCCTCAACCAGTTTGCCGAGACGGGCGGGGTTCCTGTTGTCGACGATGATAAGGCGCCTTATGCTGGAGACATCGATGTTCTTGAGCCGCTCTATGTCAAGGGTATAGAAGGCGGACTCGAGGAAAAAGTCCTGCATGCTCTTCTCCTGAGAGCCCGGGAACACAAGCCTCGCCTCCGGATAGAGCTTCTTCGCAGCTACCATCGACGCAAGGGCATCGAAGTCCGCATTTGTATGGCTTGTTATGATCTCCATAATCAAAGACACCGTAGGGCACTGCGCATAGAGCCGGCCGGGCGCGTACACCTATCCCCTCGGATGATATTTTTCATGTATCTTCCTGAGCCGCTCTCGGCTGACATGTGTATATATCTGCGTTGTAGAGATGTCCGAATGGCCAAGCATGAGCTGGACCGCCCTCAAATCAGCGCCGTTGTCCAGAAGATGGGTCGCGAAGGAGTGCCGAAGTGTGTGAGGCGATATATCGCGCGTGATGCCGGCCTTCCGCGCATAATGCTTTATCCTCTCCCAGAACATCTGGCGCGTGATACCCCTCTTCCTCGAACTCACGAAGAGATATTCTGATTCCGCGCCTCCGAGGATGGACCGCCTCGCCCCTTCAAGGTACTCCTTGAGTGCATAAAGTGCTTCCTCTCCGATCGGCACCACCCTCTCCTTAGAACCCTTGCCCACGACGATCACGAAGCCCCGCTCGAGGTTCACATCCTGCACCTTCAGTCTTACGAGTTCGCTCGCCCTCAGGCCTGTCGCATACAAAAGCTCGAGCATCGCCCTGTCCCTGAGTCCGAGAGGCGTTGACTTATCCGGGCCGGAAAGCAAGGCCTCCACCTCCGAGGCGGAAAGGGTCTTCGGGATCCTCCTCCACCCCCTCGGCATGTCGATGTTCAGCGTAGGGTCAGTTCCGGCCAGATCGTCGAGCAACAGATATTTATGGAAACTCCTCACCGCCGCCATGTTTCTCGCAATGGACGGGGCGGCCATGCCGTCAGAAGAAAGACGGGCCATGAACCTCACGATATCGTCGGAATCGATGTCATCAGGCCTTTTCCCGGTCATGAAATGGATGTACTTTTTGAGGTCGCGCTCGTAGGACTCGAGGGTATTTTGCGCAAGCCCCTTCTCCACAGCGAGATAATTCAGAAATCTGCTTAGCAGATCTTCATCCATCGCATGAGACATGATTTCACTGTAATTTTAAGGCTCATCGCGTATAATGGTGCAATTACAATTTCAGATAAAGCCTAACAGGGTATGCCTTCATGACTTTTAGAACGCGATGAATATCATATCTGTGTATTGTAAATATAAAACCTTCGGCCTCATGAATCAGCGCTGTGTCTGTTATACAGATCTCCGCCTAAGGTATCGCTCTAAAAGTCATTCTGGCACACCATGCAGGCCTGCACCAAAAAACGTGATGAGCCAATTTTAAGGTATCGGCCTTAAAAAAGCAAGCTGCGCAGGATCTCATGAATATGAACGGGCCGATCGTGGAGGGGGTGCAGGTCCAGCCCATTCGGATGGAGGGATCAATCTCCGAACCTGCGGCGAAAGATAAGAACCATCAGAGATTCATTCTCGACAGGGAATTCTGGATTTCGGACTCGTTGTCATGACACCACCACCCCGGCATATCCCACCACCTGGTTGTAGTCGCCGCTCACCTCGCCGGAATTGGCGTATCTTATCAGCTCCGCCTTCGTTGCTCCAAGGAGCCTGGCGGCATGGAGCATTGCCACAGCCGGGCCGAATCCGCACATCGTGATGCCCTCAGTCCGCACGATGTGATGCAAACCTTCGGGATCTATCTCGAGTATCTTTTTTATGGCCTTGGAATCCTTCTCAGCCGCCTCTTCCGCACTTATATAATGACTCATGTCGGAGCTGGCCACGATGAGGACCCTTTTGGATTGCCGCGGCCGGATTCCAGATGCATCTTCATCCCCGGCGCCGAACGCCTCTATCGTCTCTGCGACAGCGCGTCCGACCTCGAGGCATGTATCGAGCCGTACATCCATCATCTGAATTGGAACAAAAGTGAATTCTTCCTTGAAATACTGTATAAAGGGGAGCTGGACCTCGAGGGAGTGCTCTCTGAGATGGGCGAGTGTATCTTCATGTATCAGCCTGCAACGGCTCAAAATGGATGAAGCGAGGTATTCATCTATCTTGACCCTGCCCAGAGGCGTCTCCCATTCTCCGCTCGTCATGATGGACACACGCGCACCAAGCCCGGTATGATTAGGACCGATGAGTATGAATTTATCCGGGAGATTGATGCTCGAGTACACCGCCCCTGCGACCGGGCCGGAGTAGACAAGACCTGCATGAGGAGAGAGGACGGCCAAGACATCCTTCTTCATGCCTGTATCGACCACATACTCCACCACCTGCCGCCTGAGGGCAGCAGCCGAGCCTTCGTAGAAATATCCGGCGACTGCTGCATGGCGGATCATACGGCCTCCTCAGCTGTGCATTGATTCCTTCACCTTCTGGATGGTGCTCTGGACGCGCAGCTCATGGTGTTTTTGGAGTATCTCCTTTATGCGCGGCCTCTGGGCTATGAGGTCCATAAGCTCCTCCTCCGGGACCTCGAGCAGCTCCGTCTCTTCCAATGTCTCCACTGTTGCGGTGCGGGGCCTTCCGGTCAGAAATGCTATCTCGCCGAAGAAATCGCTCGGCCCGAGCACTGCCAGGTCTATCTCTTTTCCTTGGGCGCTGGTGAAGACCCTCACACGGCCTCTGATGATTACGAATACAGAGCTGCCCGCCTCTCCCTCGCGGATGACAGTCTTCTTAGGAGGCGCTGAATGGACGACCATACGCTTGGTGAAGTCGTTGAACTCTTCCTGGGTGAAGTCCGAGAACAACGGGATTACACTCTGTATCGGAGGGGCCGCGCCGGTCTCAACGGGCTCTGCCTTGCTCTCGGCCACAGAGCGGTTGGAATGGAGGGATTCGAGCTTCTGCTGTATCTGCATATTCTTCGGATCGAGCCGCAGGGCGAGCTTGTACTGGGCGAGGGCCTTTACGACAAATCCTTTTTCAGCATACAGATCCGCTGCGCGGACATACTCCTTCACCGCCTCCGCCTTCTGGCCTAGCTTCTGACGCGCATCTCCGATGCGCACCCTGATTATGGGATCCGGGTCTATAGCAAAGAGCTTCTCCATCTCGCTCACAGCAGACCTATAGTCGGACTTAGAGATGTACGCCTGGATCTTTTCCGTTATCTTAGCCTTTTCCGTGGACACTGCCGGCTCCTTCTCACACGGGCGGACCTGAATCAAAAAATTACATATCAGCCGCGAAGAGACGCTGATTTTCACGAAAGGGGCAATGCAGCGTCGGCTTTCACGGACAGCACGATATCGTCCGGGATAAAACCCGCTGCTGCCTTGATCGTCTTATTCCTGTTTTTGGTATCCGTTCGCAGCGGAGATCCTATTCAGAACCGCCTCTCTGCATTCTCGAATCGCGTATATTTATGTATAAAGGAGAGGTTTACGATGCCCACAGGACCGTTTCTCTGTTTGCCTATGATCACCTCTGCAACGCCTCGGCGTCCGCACAAACACTCTCCGTCATGAGGACACTCGCATTTGTTATACACCTCGTCGCGGTATATGAACAGGATGACGTCCGCATCCTGCTCTATGGCGCCTGATTCGCGCAGGTCCGCCAGGATAGGCCTCTTATCCTTTCCACGGGTCTCGACCGCCCTGTTGAGCTGGGAAAGCGCAATCACCGGCACCTGAAGCTCCTTTGCCAGGGCCTTGAGCGAGCGTGATATGTTGGAAATCTCCTGCTCGCGGCTGTCCGAGTCCCCCCTTCCCCGCATAAGCTGCAGATAGTCCACGATGATGAGATCCAGCCCGTGCTCCGCCTTGAGCCTCCTCGCCTTGGCCCTCATCTCGAGTACTGACAGGGCGGCGGTGTCGTCGATGAAGATCGAGGCCTCCGACAGCCTGCCCGCCGCCATGGTGAGCTTCGGCCAGTCCGATTCCGCGAGATATCCTGTGCGGAGCCTGTGGGCGTCGACACGAGCCTCCGAGCAGAGCATCCTGATGACGAGCTGCTCCTTCGCCATCTCGAGGCTGAAGACTGCCACTGTCTTTCCATGCTCTATGGCCGCATGGGTGGCGATATTGAGGCAGAAGGCGGTCTTGCCCATAGAAGGCCTGCCCGCAACGATGATGAGGTCGCTCGGCTGGAGTCCGGACGTCATCTTGTCGAGATCCACAAAACCGGTTGGAAGCCCCGTGACCATCTCCTTGCGTTCATAAAGCCTCTCGATGGTCTCGAAGCTGTTCTTGACTATATTCCGGAGGGAGACGAACGACTCCCTGACCTTGTTCTGAGTAATCTCGAATATTGCCCTCTCTGCGGAATCCAAGAGCTCGTCGACGCTCACGAGAGGACGCGAGTCGTCATAGCAGCGGGTGATTATCTCTGTGGAGGTATGGATGAGTTTTCTCAAGATGGACTTCTCCCGCACTATCTTCGCATGATGCTTTATGTTCGCAGCGGTCGGGACGAGGCTCACGAGGAGCGAGAGATAGGAGGCGTCGCCGGAGGAATCCGTGCCTTTTCTCGAGCGGAGTGCGTCCATGAGGGTGACAACATCGATCGCCTCGCCTGTCTCGAACATGTCGAGCATAGCGGCATATATGCGCCTATGGGACTCCTTATAGAAGTCCTCGGGCGAAAGTAAATCTATCACCTTGTTTATGGCGTCGTTCTCTATGAGTATCGCTCCGAGCACCATCTGCTCGGCTTCGATGTTCTGGGGCGGGAGTTTCTGAAGGGCTATGTCCGAAGCAGGGATATGCATGGACATAATTATACCTCTTTTTGGGAAAGGATGGCCATGCAAAAACCCGCACGGCCCTCGAGACGCTTCTTCGGAATAGGTTGAAAAACGATACGTTCGTAAAAGCCGAATTTACCGCAGAGAATGAGGAGAGACTCTATTCAAAATCCCAACTTTTTCTCAGCGCCCTCGGCATCTCTTGCGGTGAAATGGTTTTTTACGAGTTTGTCAAAAATAATGAAGCCGAAGATCCGGTGCCCGAAGATATGCTCCTGACCCATGACCTCCGGCCCATCGATATTCGCTATACGGATCTATTCTTCGACTACAGAGACCTTGAGCTCCACTGTGACGTCTGCATGGAGCTTCACCGGAACGGTATGCTCTCCGAGCCTCTTTATCGGCTCATCGAGAAGGATTTTCCTCCTGTCGAGCTCCAGGCCCTGTGCCGCGACCGCCTCTGCGATGTCCTTCGCCGTCACGGCGCCGAACAGTTTGCCCTCTTCGCCCGCCTTGGCCTTGATGACTACGGAAACCGACTTCAGTCTCTCCGCTGCATTGGCTGCCTCTTTCTTGAGCCTCCTGAGCCTATCCGCCACCATCTTTTTGGCATGCTCGAGGGCGCGGAGGTTTTTTGGAGTGGCCTCTATCGCCTTTTTCATAGGGATGAGATAATTGCGGGCGTATCCGTCCCTTACCTTCACGGTATCGCCTATTTTGCCCAGTTTTTCAACGTCTTCCCTCAGAATAACCTGCATGTGAAGATCGCTCCTTTCCGGTCTATATCACCGACAGGCGGAGATAGTACCAAAAAACAGCGCCGTGTGTCAATAATGAAATAGAGCGTATCTACTCCCCGCCTTCAGCAATCTTCTTGAGCTCAGCCAGCTTGTTCAGCGCCTCGAGCGGGGTCATTAGATCGGGAGCAATATCCGCAAGCTCTTTGGCGAGCCTGCCTTCTCTCCGGCTGAACAGACCGAGCTGCACATCTTCGCGTCCGCCGGTCTCCGTGCCGTCCCGTGTTTTTTTGTGCGCTGCAATCGGCTCCCCTTTCTCGTCGAACTCGGCCATCTCGAGGTTGTGGAGCACCTCTTTCGCCCGCTCTATTACCTCCAGGGGAAGTCCGGCCAGACGCGCCACCTGTATGCCGTAGGACTTGTCGGCCCCGCCGTCGATCACCCTTCGCAGGAATATTATCTGATCGTTCCATTCCTTGACCGCTATGGCGCGGTTCCTCACCCGCCCGCGCGTCGCGGCGAGCTCTGTGAGCTCGTGATAGTGCGTCGCAAAGAGCGTCCTGGCCTTGACCTTGTCGTGAATATGCTCGGCCACCGCCCAAGCGATGCTCATGCCGTCGAATGTGGATGTGCCCCTGCCGATCTCGTCGAGTATGATGAGGCTCCTCTCAGTTGCATTGTGGAGTATGTTCGCCGTCTCGTTCATCTCGACCATGAAGGTGCTCTGCCCCCTGCTTATGAAATCCGATGCCCCGACACGCGTGAAAACCCTATCGACTATGCCTATCTCGGCCTCGCGTGCAGGCACAAAGCAGCCCATCTGGGCCATGATCACGATCAGCGCAACCTGGCGCATATAGGTGGATTTTCCCGCCATGTTGGGGCCCGTGAGGATGACCACCTGGTTCTCCGTGCGGTCGAGGATCGTATCATTCGGCACGAATCCTTCTTCGGAGAGCCGCTCTATGACAGGATGCCTGCCTTCCCTGATCCTGATTGCGTCGCCGTCGTTCACTGCTGGTCGGACGTAGTTGTTCCTCGCCGCCGCCTCTGCGAGGCCGATCAGGCAGTCGAGCACAGAGAGCCGGCTCGCCATATCCTGTATGCGCACGACTGCAGATGCGACCTTCCCGCGCACATCCTGAAAGAGTCGGTACTCGAGGTCGAGTATCTTTTCCTCCGCACCCAGCACCTTTTCCTCGTATTCCTTGAGCTCAGGCGTGATGAACCGCTCGGCATTCGCAAGGGTCTGTTTTCTGATGTAGTCATTAGGAATAGAAGAGAGATTTGGCTTCGTAACCTCTATATAATATCCAAATACCTTGTTGTAGCTCACTCGCAAGGATGAGATGCCGGTCCTCTCGCGCTCCTTCCGCTCTATGGCCGCTATAAGTCCCTTCCCCTCCGTGCTGATGGAGCGGAGCTCATCCAACTCCCTATCATATCCGCTCTTTATGAGACTTCCCTCGCGAAGGGTATAGGGAGGATCGTCATGGATCGCCTGCTCTATAAGAGCACGTACATCCGCGAGGTCGTCCCAACCCGAAGCGGTCTCATGGAGAATGGATGCGGTCAGACCGGAAAGTAGCCCCTTCAACTCGGGCAGGACGGTCAAGGATTCCTTGAGGGCGATCAGGTCCCTGGCGTTCGCCGCTCCGAGAGACACGCGGCTTATGAGCCTTTCGAGGTCATATATCCTGCCGAGACATGCCATGAGCTCCGCCCGGCGTTTGTGGTCTTCCTTGAGCTCCTCCACTGCATCGAGACGCGCCTCGATCTCCACTATATCCATGAGAGGGTTCAGTAGCCACCCCCGGAGCCTCCTACCTCCCATTGCTGTGACTGTGAAGTCTATAGCGGATAGCAAGGTCCCCTTGGAAGATCCGTCGTAGATGTTCTTGGTGAGCTCGAGGTTCCTCTGGCAGGCCGCATCGAGGAGCATGTACTGAGCAGGCCTGTACGCCCTGATGCGATTGATGTTCGCGAGCGAGGTCTTCTGCGTCTCCTGTATATACTTGACCACAGCCCCTGCCGCGGAAATCGAGATGGTATGGTCGGATACGCCGAAACCGTCGAGAGAAGACACGTTGAAGTGCCCGAGCAGTGTGCGCCTGGCTGTATCCGGATCGAATGCCCAGCCCTCGACGGTATTCAGCACCTTAGAATACTGACTGAGCAGCCGCGAAAGACCCTGGTCCTGAGCCGCCCCTTCCGGTAGAACGAACTCTCGCGGATTGAAGCGGCTCAGCACGGCGTCTAATTCCGCAAGGTTGTCCCTACCTGCCGTATCCGCAATAAAGAAGTCTCCGGTGGATATGTCGAGAAGCGCAAGCCCGTAACCCGTCTTCGATGGGCAGACCGCTGCGAGATAGTTGTTCTCCTTGGCATCGAGCAGACCGGCCTCGAGCACCGTACCCGGGGTGACCACGCGGATCACCTCCCGTTTCACGATGCCCTTAGCGAGCTTCGGGTCCTCCACCTGCTCGCACACTGCGACCTTGAACCCCCGCCGTATGAGCTTGGCGATATACCCCTCTGCGGCATGATACGGAAAGCCGCACAGAGGCGTATCAATGCCCTTTGACCTGTTCCTGGCGGTGAGAGTGATCTCGAGCACCTTCGAGGCCGTGACCGCGTCCTGGTCGAACATCTCGTAGAAGTCTCCCATGCGGAACAGGAGTATGGCATCCATGTGCCGCCGCTTGATCTCGCGGTATTGTTTCATCAATGGGGTGAGATCCGACATGAACTTGGACCGATCCTCATGAACAGGCCATCGAAGCCCGTATGCACGAAGCATTGTAGAGAATTAAAAATTGGAGATTTATGAAGATCAATTCCCTTTCAGCACTTCGAGTCTCTGCATGACCTTCTGGACGTCTTCCCATACCAGCCTCTTGTCGGCAGGATTCCTTAGGAGATAGGCCGGGTGGAACGTGGGCATGAGCGGAATGCCGGAATAGCTCTGCCACCTGCCGCGTAGCTTCGTGATGCCCTCCTTCACGCCGAGCAAGGTCTGGGTCGGGACATTGCCGAGTGTCACTATGACCTTAGGCTTGATGGCCTGTATCTGTCTTATTACAAACTGCTTGCAGGCCTCTATCTCATCTGGCTGTGGAGTCCTGTTGCCAGGCGGCCTGCACTTCACTATGTTGCATATATACACATCAGAGCGCTTTAGTTTCATTCCGTTCTCTATGATCTTCGTGAGGAGCTGGCCGGCCTCTCCCACAAACGGACGTCCCTGCTCATCCTCTTCGGCGCCTGGCCCTTCTCCGACGAAGACGAGGGATGCCCCCGGATTCCCCTCGCCGAAGACGATGCTCTTTCTTCCCTTATACAGCTTGCATCTCTTGCAGTCTCCTATGTCGGCACGGATCTCATCGAGCAACGAGAACGGCGCAGCGACTGGCAGCTCCTTTGCTGCGGAGGCTGCGACAGGCTGCGGCCCGGGTTGCGGTAATTCCATATACCGTACGCCCAGGGCGAGCTGAAACTCCATATGCGCCCTGAGATCCGAAACGATCTCGAGCAGTTCATCGCGAAGGTCGACCATCTACCCGCCCCACTTTAGTTTCGTTCTCAATATCTCGTAGTAATCCTTGGTTGGATGCTTGATGAGCTTTACACGATGCCTCGCCTTTTTTATCTCCACTGTGTCGTTCCATTCGAGCGGACATCCGACCTGGCCGTCGAGGGTGAGGGCCACGTCCTCGCTCTTTGATGCGAGCCTCACCCTCACCACAGATGCATCAGGCAGGGCAATCGGTCTGTTCGAAAGCGTATGAGGACATATGGGAGTAAGGACGAAGCAGTCTATCGCCGGGTGTATGATAGGCCCCCCTGCGGAAAGAGAGTATGCAGTGGAGCCCGTCGGCGTGGCTACGATAAGCCCGTCGGACTTGAGCGACGTAAGATAGGCATCATCCACCCAGACCTCGAGCCAGAGCATGCGTGCGAGCGCACCTTTATTTATGACGGCGTCGTTCAAGACGGAATACCTGGCCGTGCGCTTTTCTCCCCTGAGCACGCTCGCTATGAGCATCATCCTCTCCTCCGTCTCGAGCCTGCCCGAGATAGCCTTCTCGAGGTTTTCATACATCTCATCCAAAGAAAGCTCCGCCATGAAACCCAGGCTGCCCAGGTTCACCCCGAGTATGGGCACATCGCGCTTCGACTCCGCCGCATACCTCGCCGTAGAAAGGAGGGTGCCGTCTCCGCCTAAGACAATGATCATGTCTGCGAGATTGGGGATCTCGCTGGGAGGGAATCCTTCGGTGTTGACGGCCGCCGCTGTGGTCTCGTCCATGAACACGCGCTTCCCCTTCTTGGCCAGCCATCCATACAGCTCTTTTGCGGCCCGCCTAGCCTTGGGGATGTTTTTTGCTATGATGCCAATGTTTTTCATAGATTCAAGAGAGCTGCAGCCGTCTCTTGAGCTCAGACAGAAGCATCTCGTACCGGCCGCCCTCTGCGAAGAATCCGAGTTCCCTGCTGTTTTCGGATACGAAGGAAAGGTATATATTGAGCCTCTCCTGAGGCAGATACTCTTCCGCCCTGTCTGCCCATTCTATCACCGTGACGCCGTCCGAATCAATATATTCATCGAACCCTATCTCATCAAGTTCGGACGGCTCTTTCAAGCGATAGAGATCTATATGATAGAAAGGGACCCGGCCGCGGTATTCATTTATGAGAGTGAATGTCGGGCTCGGGATGTATTCTTCCTCCACCTCGAGCCCCATTGCGATGCTGAAGGAAAGGCTCGTCTTGCCCGCGCCGAGATCCCCATAGAGACACACCACATCTCCGGGGCCGAGCAATTGACCCAGCATCTCTCCGACATGGGCTGTCTGCTCCTCGCTTGTCGTGATTATGCTGAACATATTCAGGCCTGGGACGCGACAGCCTTCACTACATCGCGCTTTCCGATGATGCCGACGATCTTTCCGGACCTGACCACCGGCAGAAGATGCACCTTCTTCTCCGACATGACGGTCGCTATATCCGCCAGAGAAGCCTCTTCCGGAACAGTGATGACCTTGCGGATGCAGATATCGCCCACCTTGGTCGCCGCCATGCGGCGCACCTCTTCCTCGAATTTCTTGGGACTTTCGAGGTATACGACGGCATCGAGGAAACTCACAACGGTCGGGATATGCAGCCTCTTGTTCCTGCTGATGAGGTCGTTCTCGGTCACGATGCCGACGAGATTGCCGTCATTATCCACCACAGGCGCTCCGCTGATATTGTGCCTCACGAGAAGCTTTGCGAGTTCTTCTATGGATATCTCCGGCTTCACTGTTATGACGTCCCTTGTCATTATGTCCTTTGCAGTAATCATCTCTCTCTCCTAAAGAGTATATTCAGTTGTGTCCGTCCAACAGTTTCATCGCCTTTGGGATGTTTTCTATCACATCTCCGGCTGTCATGGCCTGCTCTGTCTTGTCCTCTGCAGCAAGGTCTCCTGCAAGGCCGTGCAAAAACACCGCCAGGCATGCAGCCTTAGTCGCTGGACGGCCCTGGGCGATGAGTCCTGCTATCATGCCCGTGAGCACATCACCCGTGCCCGCGGTCGCCATACCCGGATTGCCGGTGGTGTTGATGTATGTCATGCCGTCCGGAGCCGCTATCACAGTGGCCGCGCCCTTGAGCACGAGGGTCACACCATATCTCGTCGCGAAAGCGGACGCAAACCCGAGCCTGTCCTGCTGCACATCTTCAGTAGAGGCGGAGGCGAGCCTCGACATCTCCCCAGGGTGCGGTGTGAGGACCGCCGGCGCCTTGAGCTGTTTCAATATATCGAGACGGCCAGCGAGCGCATTCAAGCCGTCAGCGTCGAGCACCATAGGCATCGTGAGCCGAGGGATGAGATCTCTAATCGTCTGCACGACCTCGGGATGGGTGGTGAGCCCCGGGCCTATGGCGCATGCAGTCATCTTCGAGCCCGCCTTCAAGAGCGCATCCGCGGCGCCTATCCCTATAGTGCCGTCGATGCTCTCGGATACCGCGATGCACATGGCCTCCTGGAGTTGGGAATGTATCACTGGCACCAGATTGTTCGGCACGGCGACACTCACGAGTCCTGAACCCGCCCTCAGCGCCGCCTTCGCCGTCATCACGGCAGCGCCAGCCTTGCCCATAGAGCCTGCGACCACAAGCAGATGTCCATAGTCTCCCTTGTGCGTGTCTGGCGGTCTATAGTATATCTCGCCGGAGGCCCAATCCATGTCGATGAGCTCAGTCATTATTCCTTCTTTTTCGATCGCCTCAGGCGGTATCCCTATGTCCGCCACGCAGACCTTGCCTGCATACAGCGCACCTGGATATAGAACGAGCCCACGCTTCGGGAGGCACATTGTGACAGTGAGATCTGCGGATACAGCTCCGGCCATCACCTCACCCGTGTCCGCATTTATTCCGGTCGGAATATCGATGCTCACCACCGGTCTGCGGGAGCTGTTGATCATATCCACCACATCGAGGAACCTGCCAGACAAGAGAGAGGAGAGCCCGACGCCGAAAATGGCATCTACGATCACATCGGACCACGAAATAATCCCGGAGACCGCGGCTGATGATGCATTCGGGATTATCTCCACACCTGTCCTTCTCAGGATGTCGAGGTTCATCTTCGCCTCGCCTGAGAGGGCGGAAAAAGGGGCAAGCAGCGCCACGCGGACCGGAATGCCGCGGATATACAGCCTGCGTGCGAGCGCGAGCCCGTCTCCGCCGTTGTTTCCCTTGCCGCAGACTATGCCTATCCTCAGGCCCTCGAGACCGCCGAGCCATTTCTCCATCTCGTGCAAGACGCCTGCGGCAGCGTTCTCCATGAGAGCCGCGGCAGGGATGCCGAACTCTCGGACAGCCCTGCGGTCTATATTTCTCACCTCTTCAACTGTCGCAATCTTCATAATAGATAGATATCATCCGACGAGTATCGCCTGGGCGACTGCATAGCCGTCGTCGTGGGAATAGCTGATGAGTATCTGTTTTACGCCTTTGAGATCTGCAAGGTCCTTCACCCTGCCGGATATGTTCACGATAGGTCCGCCGCCGTCTCCATGAAGAACCTCTATGTCAGTCCATTTTATGCCCGCACTCCAGCCCGTGCCGAACGCCTTGAGCACTGCCTCCTTCGCCGCAAACCGAGCCGCGAAATGCTGCGCAGGATGCCTCTGTCTGCTGCAGTATTCCCTCTCCTGCCGAGTGAACACCCTCTCCATGAATGCGGTGTGCTCTTTGCCCGCCTTCTCGATGCGATCAATCTTCACAAGGTCGATGCCCATACCTATTATCATGACACACCCCTGAATGGGATAATCAAATCCTGACGGGCTCATAAGAGTCCAAAAACGCGCTTCTGCGACCGACGCGATCTCCACTTTGCCCATCACAGCGCAGTGGGGTCTTTGCGGTCTCTTCGGTCCCGGAGAACATCCGAATCCCAAACTTCTATTCTCGATCGTTCGCAAGCATCGCTATGCAGATCTGATCAATCCTATCATATCTCTGACCGCCCTCTCCATGCCGACGAGCACCGCGCGGGATACGATGCTGTGCCCTATATTGAACTCCTCCACCTCCTGCACGGCTGCTATGCGGGAAACATTGACATAATTGAGACCGTGACCCGCGCCCACCCGCAGCCCCAGGCTCGCTGCAAGCCTCGCGGCCTCTAAGACCTTGTGATATTCACGCATAACACTGTCTTCTGTCTTCTGGTTTGCATATGCGCCGGTGTGTATCTCCACCCACTGCGCACCGCTCTTCTTTGCCGCGGCGATCTGCCTCTCGTCCGGGTCTATGAACAGACTGACGACTATTCCTGCCTCTTTCAACGGCGAGATATACTCCTTTATGAAGTCCGTGCGAGAAGCGACATCGAGCCCGCCTTCGGTGGTGAGCTCCTCCCTCTTCTCCGGCACGAGGGTCACGAAGTCAGGCCTCACCTCGAGCGCAATCCGCTGCATCTCCTCTGTCGCGGCCATCTCCAAATTCAGCTTTGTCTTTACAACCTCGCGCAGAAGCCTGAGGTCCCTGTCCTGGATGTGGCGCCTGTCCTCCCTCAGATGAGCGATTATGCCGTCTGCTCCTGCAAGCTCGGCGAGGACTGCTGCATGCACTGGATCCGGCTCCATGCCCCTTCTCGCTTGCCTGATGGTCGCGATGTGGTCGACATTTACAGACAGTCTCGGCACTCCACCCTCCCTTACATATTGAAATTGAAGACAATTCTATCATCTCCAGGCTAAAATATCCAGAAAATTCATAAAGTAAGCCGGCCTGGGCATGTGAACATTACCTTGACCCTCCATCTGTACTCTGATATATTTGATGCATCCGAAGGAAAACGGCTTTTAATATTCCGTGTTGGTCATCTCAAATCTTGGAGGTGTTCAGATGATGCGCATCATAAGATACATCGGCGTATTGGCGGTTCTTCTGCTCATCGGTCGGGCCGCATCCGGACAGGAAACCCGCACCGTCACCGCAGAAGGCGTCGCCCTCATCCAGCAGGGAGCAATAGATATAGCGCGCGACGCAGCGTTGGAGGACGCCCAGAAACGGGCCGTGGAGCAAGCTATAGGCATATTGATAGACTCGCAGACCCAGGTCGAGAACTATCAGCTCATAAGCGACAGGATTCTGTCTCAGACCAAGGGATACATCAGGCGCTATAACATCGCGGGAGAGGTCACCGAAGGCAATCTCTTGAGGGTGCGCATAAATGCTGAGGTCGCGCTCGGAAAGCTCTCGGACGACCTTTCAGCCATCGGCATACTCCTCGGCCAGATGCACAAACCCAGGACGATGATAATGATAGCGGAGCAGAACATAGGCCACGAGATATACGCGTGGTGGTGGGGGGTGCACGGCCAGCAAACAGACATCGGAGTAGTCGAGAACACTATCATGGACAAGTTTACGGAGAAGGGATTTGAATTCATAGACCACGAGGTGGCTGCGAAGCAGATAAAGGTTACTTCCGCCTACAAGGTGCAAGACCTCTCTGTGGACCAGGTCAAGACCCTCGGAAATCAGGCCGATGCAGAGGTGGTAATAGTAGGTAAGGCGGTCGCCAAACTCTACGGAGAGGTGGGAGGAGGGATGAAATCCGCACAGGCGGACATATCTGCGCGTGCAGTGCGCATTGACAACGGCCAGGTGATTGCATCTGCATCCACACACGGCGCGGCCATACACATCAGCGAGACCACAGCCGGCGTCGAGGCGCTCAAGAAAGCCGCTTCAGAGGCGGCGGACCAACTGCTGACAAAGATCCTCGCTGTATATTCCAAGGAAGTCGGAGGCACCCGCTCGATAAATATCACGGTCAACGGCCTTACCAAGGCCCAGTTCTTGAAGTTCAAAGACGCTCTCAGAAACCAGGTAAGGGCGATCAAAGACATTCATGAGCGTAGTTTCTCAGGCACGACCGCAAAGATAACCGTGGACTCCAAGAGCAGCACCCAGGTACTTTCGGATGAGCTTCAGATGAGGGACTTCGCAGGGTTTACAGTGGAGGTCACCGGCTCCACAGCGAACTCGCTGGAGCTAAGAGTGACCCCGAAGTAGGATGGAGAAAACATATCTCATTCATAAACCCTGTCCCGCATATGGGACAGGGTTTTTTAGGCTCATCACTTTTTTGGCGCAGGCCGGCAAGGCGTGCCAGAATGACTTTTAGAGCGATACCCTTAGGCGGGGATCAACATAACAGGTACAGCGCTAATCCATGAGGCCGAGGATTATATATTCACAACATACAGATATGATATTTATCGCCTACTATAAAGTCATGAAGGCATGCCCTGGTAGTGCTTATATGAAATCATAATTTGCGTCATTATACACAATGAGCCGTTTTTTATGGAAGCATTACGTGTGTCCTATCCGCGCTCGTCCTTTTTTCTCCACTCAGTTATCGCTCCTTTATTATGCGTATCTTCTGGTGCGGGAATATCAGGTCCGGATTGGCGATCCTGTTGTCCCTGGCGACACGGGGGTAGTTGAATGGATTTCCTGTGAAGCGCTTTGATATGTGCCAGAGGGTATCGCCTTTCTTTACTATATATACTTCTTCGACTGTTTCAGCGTCTTTCGGCACAATGAGCACGAGCGGCTCTTCCTTCGGCTCCGCTCCTCCCATGCCCCTGCTCTTCTGGCCGCCTGCTTCAACAGCGGTTTCCGTCTTCTTTTCGATCGAAGAGCCCTTGAAGATTATGTAGAATATCGATCCTATGACTGCTGCAACGAGCGCTATATATGCAAAGCTTTTGAGCAGTGATGGACGCGGCTCGGCCTCGTCCATGCGTCGGCACGTACCTGTTGCTCTATCAGGCGAAGATTGATGGGCTCGGGCTATGCCTGCAGGAGGCTCCTCTTTCAGCAGCCGCTCGGTTCTTATTATCTCTTCCGCCTCTTTTATGATCTTCGCTGTCTCTACTGCAGTCCTATCCTCCGGCCCCACCTTCTGCCCCTTTGCACCCTCTCCTGCATGCAAAGAATCGGCCTCTTTCGCACGGTCTTCTTCGAGCCTTGCCTTCTCTTCCTCCTCTTTCTGCAACCTCTCCTGCTCGAGCCTGAGCCGCTCTTCTTCCCTCGCCTTTTTCTCCAGCTCGGCCCGCATGCGCTCTGCTTCCGACTCTGCCCTCGCCCTCTCGGCCTCTATCCGCTCCCTCTCCGCAGCCTCCTGTCTCGCGCGCTCCTGCTCCAGCCTGGCCCTCTCCAGAGCCTCTATGCGAGCCTTCTCTTCCATCTCTTGTCTTCTGCGCTCTTCTTCGAGTACGGCCTGCTCCGCCTCTATACGGGCCTTCTTCGAGACATCTTCCTCAGTCTCAGACATTTCCAGTCGGCCCGGGGATGTCACGGCATGTTCTTCTACCGCGGCCTGCGGTACATGTCCTGCAACAGCCGAGGGCGCGTAGCCTTCTCCAGCCGCATCTCTTTCAGGCGCATAATCCTCTGGAAGCAGCTCCGGCAGGAGCTCTGACGGCGCCTGCTCCATCTCCTGAGACAATGCACCGAGGAACCCCTTCACAAGTGTACGGTCAAAATGCACTCCAAGCGCATGGACGTTGAGTATCAGCCTCACAGAATATCCGTCAGGATAGCAACCGTACACAACGGAATGCGGAAGGACCATCGGCACCGCCCTGTGCGCCTCTTGCAGGAGCCTGCGCACACCGAAATAGCCCTCTGTGAGCACGAAGGCCTTGAAGTCTCCGTTTTTCACAAGCAGCATACTCCATCCCGGTACAACGAAGGATCGCCTGCCGAATACAGCAGCCAGATCGAGAACAGGAAGCAGTTCGGCGTCATGTTCCGCGACTCCGGCAACGATCGGCTGGGCATTGGGGACGCTGCGATAAGGCCTCAGGGGATAGACATCAATGATTTCCGACTTCGGCAGCGCATGACGGCTTCCGAGCAGGAGGAACTCTACGACATCCACATCCTGCCTGCCGAACCTCTGCTGGAAATCAGAGTCTGGAGAATACCTCTCCGGAAGCGGCTTCTCTTCGATCCGTGCGCCGATCAACCGCCCCAGGCCGATGATAGGCAGTATATGGCCATTGGCAACGGCGGCAGTCGTCATCCATCCGCATGCAGCGATGGGCGGAAGGGCTCTGAGCAGGAAGTCCCGGTTGGAAAGCATGCCCATGTCGGCGTCCACCAGAAAGCCGAATCGTTCATCGCCGATATCTGCTATGATGACCGCTCTCTCAGGACCGGATTTCGGCAGCCCCATCCTCTTGGCAAGCGAGATGAGCGGCACCGCTGTCTTTTCATACAAACCCACACCACTCACATACGCCGGCATGAGGGAAAGCCTTGCGATTTCAGGCGCAGCCGCGGGCTCAGGAGCGAGTCCGCCGCCGGAGGAGGCAAACCTCTCGCCTGCGCACTCGAACACCCTGAGATGGCTGATCGATGAAATGTCTGCCTCCGCCTGTTGAGAAACACCGAACTCCGGAGCAGGCGGCTCTCTATCCGCCTTCATCACCCTGCTGAACAGGGCGGAGACGTTTATGACCGGGATGGCGCCGTGGTGCTCTACGCATGTATCCACGGCGAGCGTGCTCAGATACCTCGGCATCCTGAAGACGTATTCATCGGAGACGTTTATTTTCTCTATGTCGCCGCTCACGAGAAATCCCGCGACCTTCTCATCCTCTGACATGACAAGTAGACGGGCCTTTCCGGCATGAGGGGTCGGAGGCAGGCCGATGCAGACAGACAGGTCTGCCAGGGTGACCGTCCTGTCGTCTATGATGGCCATGCCCGCGATGCAGGCCGGAACGAGAGGAAGGCGATGCACCGTATCAACCTCTCTGACAGAGCGGACCTCGTCTTCCCAGACCCCATACCTGAGCCCTGCGAGATTCAATACGAGCAGTGTTCTCATAGGTATTTATTGTGATGTCAAAGTCGAATTTTGTCAAGGCCTGTTCAGGAAGAGATCCCTACCATGCGCTTTGCAGAAATGACTGTATTTTTCAGCAGGATTGCAATTGTAACGGGCCCCACGCCTCCGGGCACAGGGGTTATGAAAGAGGCCTTTTTCTCCACAGAAGGAAAATCTACATCGCCGACTGTTGTGCCGTCCGGCAATACGATGATCCCTATGTCCACCACTACAGCGCCCTCCTTCACCATATCCCCTTTTATCAAACCGGGCCTGCCTGTGGCGGACAGCAAAATATCGGCCTGCCGCGTTTCATGTGCAAGGTCGACAGTCTCTCTGTGGCATACAGTCACAGTCGCCTCCCTTGCAAGCAGCATCATGGCGAGTGGCTTGCCCACCGCAAGGCTCTTTCCGATGACGACCGCCTTCTTCCCCTTCGGATCTATACCGTAATGCTCCAGCATGCGCATCACACCGTACGGCGTACACGGAAGGAATGTGGACTTAACCCCGAGCGAAAACCCGGGCTCGAACAACTGTGAGGTGGATTCGTCGGCGGACAGCCTGCCGACCGATATCGCACCCTGGCCGTCTGTGTCTTTCTCGGGCACTATCGCGTTCATGATCTTGCGGGTGTCGAGATGGCGCGGAAGCGGCAGAAAGACGAGGATGCCGTTCACACGCTCGTCGTTGTTCAGGGTCTTTATAAGGTTCAGCACTTCATTCAGTGTCACATTCTCCGTAAGCCTGTGGTTGTATATGTCCACGTCTGCACGCCGGGCCGCGCTCTGAATTGCCTGGTAATACATAAAAGAAGACTTATCCTCTCCAACGAGCACAAGCGCAAGCCCGGCCCTAACCCCGTGTGCAGAGAGCCGTTTCGTCTCTTCTTTGACGGCAGAGATTATCTGTGACGCAAGTTCATGACCTTTCATGAGTTGAGCCATATTACCTCCGGATCCGGCAGGGCCGGAATTATATCAGATATACGATAAGCCTGTGATGGAAACTGCAAGTATGCAGCGGCTTCTCGTCGTTCAAGCGGAGCGGCCTGCCTTGCATAACCGCTCTCTTCACGGCACCACCATGGTCGGCAGCTCAGAAAGCTCTGCGGTGCGGTGCGACACGCTGCCAAACCACATGTCCCGAAGGCGGTCTTTACCCGAGGTGCCCATGATGATCATGCTCGCATCGAGATCCCGCGACAGACGGAGGATCTCCTCGACCGTGCTGCCGGCTGCAAGATGGACCTCTGCCTTTATCCCTGCATCCCGAAGCAACCTGGCGTATGCCCCGAGCCGTTCCTCGCTTTCCCGCTCGAGACGCTGCAGACCAGCAGTGTCGAGGTTCTTGGATATCTTGGTGCCTATAACGTGGGCGACCATCACATCCTTGATAACTTTTTTAAGAAGCATAACAGCTTGAAGAGCGCGCTCCGACGGTCCTGACCAGTCCGTGGCAAGAAGAGGCCGTTCGAATATCCGGTCGTTCCTGCGCATAACCCTCTCGCCGTTATATTCGAACTCGACCATATATTTGCTCACGAGCACCGGAACCGTACTTCTCCGCATGATCTCTACGGTGTTTGATCCGAGAAAAATCCCTTCCATGTCCGTCACCTTCTTTTTCCCGGCTACGATGAGATCCACTCTTTCATCCTCAGCCACCCTGATCAGTTTCGGAATTGGATCTCCTACTTCTATCACGATCTTGCTGCCGATGCCTTCCTTGTCCAGGAATTGCAGCCAGTCCTCGAAGCGGATCCTGGCTTCAGCGCGCAGCCGTTCCTCCTCTTCCTTTAGATAACCTCCGAAAGGCACGAACCCCACATCATCCCGAGAGATGATATAACAGAGGATTACCTCCTTTAACCCCACGTCCCTGAGAGGAACAATCTGCTCGAGGGCATTCAAAGACAGATGCCTGAACTTGGTGGGGAATAATATTTTTTCTATTTTCATGAGCAAGCTCCTGTGTCGCGGATTAAAGTAAGACGAAGGTTACCAAGGCATATATAGGTATCAGGATCGCTAATGAATATTTTACCAGATAGCCGAAAAAACTCGGCATGGGAGTACCCCGCTCCTCTGCAATGGAGCGGACCATAAAGTTAGGGGCATTGCCTATGTAGGTCGCCGCGCCGAAGAACACAGCACCTGCTGAGATGCCCGCGAGGTATTGGGGGTTCTCTTCTATCAAGAGACCTATGGCCTTTGCCTCTGGCAGCCCGGGGTAGAAGGCACCTAGGGCGGTATTCAAAAAGGTCAGATAGGTCGGCGCATTGTCCAAGAAGGCGGAGAGGCTGCCGGTGACCCAGAAGTATTGAGCAGGAGTCTTCACAGCCTGGATGATGAATCCCAAAGGCCCCTCAGCCCCGGCCTGAAGCATCTTAAGGCACGGGATCATGGTCAGAAAGATGCCTATGAACAATATCGCCACTTCTTTGATCGGAAACCAAGTGAATTCGTTGTCTTCTCTCACCCTTCTATCGGTAAACACCATAGACAGAGCCGCCATAAGGATCAGGATCGCATCCCGGACCACGTCCTGAACGCTCCGGTGGATGCCGAGCATCGATATCTCGCCCCACTTTGCAACTCCGCTCATGAGCACCGCACCGACGATGCCGGCCAGAAACAGAAAGTTCAGGCCCCCCTCTATTCTCAACGGCTCTTTGACCGTGTCTTCCGGTTGTGATGCGATGTTCTCTCTGATGAAATAATACCTGTCCAACGCATAGTAGATGGCAAGAAGAGCAAAGCAGACCATCGCGATGTGCGGAAGGAGTTTGAAAGTCCAGAAGAATGGAACGCCTCGCAAAAATCCGAGGAAGAGCGGAGGATCCCCCAGTGGAGTAAGCGAGCCGCCCACATTGGCGACCAAAAAGATGAAGAACACCACCATGAAGGTGCGGTTCTTTCTATGGCTGTTGGCGCGAAGGAACGGCCTTATAAGCAGCATGGCAGCGCCGGTGGTGCCCATCCATGACGCGAGCAGGGTGCCGACAGCGAGCATCCCCGTGTTTACACCCGGCGTCCCACGCAGCGTGCCTTTGAGCAGGATGCCGCCGGAGACCGTATAAAGGGCGCCGATAAGTATAATAAACGGCACATAGTCTGCGAGTATTATATGCAGTATTTCATAGGCTGCAGAACCCTTGTAGCTGATCAAGAGCGGAACGGCGATCATCGCCGACCAGAAGGCCGAAACCTTGCCGAAGTGATGATGCCAGAACCCAGGGGCGAGAAGCGGGAAAAGGGCTATGGACAGCAGCATCCCGGCGAACGGTACCGCGCTGTAGATGGGAAGGAATTTGTCCATTGCTGCGTCGCCTGCATAGGCGGATACGGCAAACAGCATGAGGAACGACAGAAAAATTACCGTATTAAATATTCTTTTCACATCGACAAGCATAAGCAGTCTCCGTGCCGCAGCAGGCGTCATATTGAACCCCAGGTAATATACAGTTGATAGATTATTTCATAAAGCCGTCGGGATTTCAAGATGTTTATGAGTTCTAGAGTTTAGAGCGTGCCGAAGCACATCATCATATCGATGGTAGTTTCCGCA
>JBBIMH010000016.1:0-21411 GCA_037444505.1 Nitrospirota bacterium
ACTGATTTTCTGGGGCGGCAGTAGTGTAACATCTACACCTTTGGCGTGTCCAGTTGTCATAGGGGGCAGTATATTCATTCTTTCTGGAATCGCCGTCTCGGCGGCATAATCCAGTCATTCTGTTTCGACTCGATGTCTGTCGAGTCCCTCCCAAATTTTTTTCGGCTTTACATATACGGGATGCTATGGTATAAATTATGCATGGGCGGCTGACCAGGCCGCCATAATCATTAAGGCATGCGTCATGGAACATGCGACCAAGAAGTATTTAATCGTATCTGCGGTAGTGCTCGTCCTGCTCCTGTCTGTCTACGGGCTGTACCATATTTTACGTGGAAAGGAAATTCAGGTCGGCGGTCTGTTCCATACCAAGTCCGGGCCCGAGCTCCTTATGAAGATGGAAGGCTTCCGGTCTGCGAGGTTTGAAAACGGCCGCGTTGCTTGGCGCATGAGCGCTGATTCCGCCGAGCTGTTCGTAAGCCGCGCGGCGAGGCTTACGAACATTGAGCTGATATTCGCCCCTTCCGGAAAGGGCAGGGCAGTGCTAATTGGAGAGTTGGGCATGATGGATACAGAGAGCGGGGACGCGGTGGTCAAGCGAGGCGCCAGAGAGGTGAGAATACTTACCAGCGACGGCTATCTGCTGACCACGGACTCTCTCATCTGGAAGGCGCGCGAGCGGGAAGTCAGGACTTCCGAGCCTTTCAAACTTCTGGGACGGGAGATATATCTCGAGGGTCGCGGGATTACAGCCAATGTGGAGAAACATACCGTAACGGTGGAGGAAAATGTCAAGGCGGTGCTACAGGAATAGCCTCCTGCTTTTTCTGTTCTTCTTGCTGCCCGCCTCGGCCCAGACAGTGGCTGCCGCCAAGGCGGAGAAAAAGGAGCCGATCGTGATAACGGCCAGACGCATGGAGGCGGAGAGGCTCGGGAGCAAGGTCACATTTTTGGGGGATGTGACGCTCAAAAAGGAGGACATCTCCCTGTATTCGGATTATATGGTAGTGTTCTACGATGAGACGACGAATGGAATAAGCGAGATAGAGGCAAGGGGGAACGTCGTAGTGCGGCGCGAGGGTAGGACGGCCCTCGCAGACCGAGCCTACTACTACAGCAAAGAAGAAAAGATCGTTCTGACAGGAGATGCACGCATCATCGAGAACGAAAACCAGATCGGCGGAGACCGTATCACCCTCTTCGTACGCGACGACCGGAGCATCGTGGAGAGGGGAGAGGTGCTTTTCTATCAAGAGAAGGATAAGAAAAAAGGAGACTGAGCTGATAATTCGGGCTCGGATTTTCAAACCGACGATGCGATATCATTCTGGATTCAGTTTTTCGGATTCGGGGAATGCCTTTCATGACTGGTCTTGAGGCAAAGAGGCTCGAGAAGAGCTACCGCGGACGTAAGGTAGTCAAGGGCCTGAGCCTTCAGGTAAGGCCAGGCGAGGTCGTCGGGCTTCTGGGACCCAACGGCGCGGGCAAGACAACAACTTTCTACATGGTGGTGGGCCTTATAAGACCCGACCAGGGACGGGTCGTGCTGGATGGAAACGACATCACCCGCATGCCGATGTATCAACGTGCCAGAAAAGGGATTGCATATCTACCTCAGGAGGCATCGGTCTTCAGAAAGCTGAGCGTGTCGGACAACCTCATGGCGGTGCTCGAGATGCTCGACATATCCGCCGTAGAGCGCAGGGAGCGCCGAGACAGCCTGCTCGCCGAGCTGGGCATAAGCCACATCGCCGACAGCATGGCATACACCCTCTCCGGCGGGGAGAGGCGGCGTGTTGAGATTGCCAGGGCGCTGACGCTCTCGCCCAAGTTCATACTTTTAGATGAACCCTTTGCCGGGATAGATCCCCTGGCGGTCCAGGACATACAAGGCATCATATCTCTCCTAAAGTCGAAGGGGATAGGCGTGCTCATCACGGACCATAATGTGCGCGAGACGCTTGCGATCACCGACAGGGCTTATATCATCAGCGATGGAAAGATCATAGAGGCCGGAAGCGCTGCGGAGATAACAGCGAGCCCCCGGGTGCGCGAGTTCTATCTTGGCGAGGCGTTTCGGCTATGAAGGTCGGTAGTGTCCGAATCATTAATGAGATTGCAGACTGTGGGTTGAGCATATGGAAGCAAGGCTCGAACTGAAACTCTCTCAAAAGCTCATCATGACGCCTCAGTTGCAGCAGGCGATCAAGCTGCTGCAGCTCTCGAGGCTCGAGCTGGTGCAGTCGATCTCGCAGGAGATTATGGAAAACCCAGTACTGGAGGAGATACCTCCCGATGCAGCCGAAGAAGAAAGGGAGTCGGTCGGCGATGCAGTGGGAGGGGATCTCGCGGGGCCGGAGGCGGCCCAGACCGAGCAGACGGAAGTCAGAGAATCCGAAGACGTATCGGAATTGAAGGCTGAATCGGACCTCGGGCCGTTGTGGGACGAATACCTGAACGAGGCATCTGATGAGAGGGATATCGGAGGCGGCGAATCGGAAGAAAAGGAGCTTCCATCCTATGACCAGAGGCTGACTCGAAGCGCATCTCTGAGCGATCATCTATTATGGCAGCTCAGGCTCACCACATCGGATCCGTCTCTTATCGAGGCGGGTGAGTGGATAATAGGCAACATCGATGACGACGGTTATCTGCGCGCATCCCTGGAGGAGATAGCACAGAAGTCGTCTGTGCCGCTCGAGACCTTGGAACGGGCGCTCGGCATCATACAGCGCTTCGATCCCGTGGGCGTAGGCGCGAGGGACTTAAGGGAATGCCTCAGGATACAGGCGGAAGACCTGGGTCTCGAAGACACCACGGTCTGGAAAATCATAGAAAACCACCTCCCCGACCTCGAAAAGAAGCGTTATGCCAATATTGCAAAGGCGCTGGGTATCTCATTGCAGGATGTGATGGAGGCGGTCCAGATAATTGTCCATGAGTTCGAGCCCAAGCCCGGAAGCTCGTATTCCGAGCCGGACACCCACTATGTAGTGCCCGATGTATTCGTTGTGAAGGTGGAGGACAGATATGTCGTGCAGCTCAATGACGAGGGTTTGCCCAGGGTGCGCATAAATCCATACTATCGCAGGCTGCTCAGCCGCAAGGACGAGCTCGACAAGGCGACGAAGGAATATATAGAGGATAAACTGCGCTCTGCCCAGTGGTTGATCAAGGGGATGGATCAGCGCAACAAGACCATTTACAAGGTGGCGGAGAGCATAGTCAAATTCCAGTACGAGTTTCTCGAGCACGGCATTACCCATCTCAAACCCATGGTATTGAGGGACGTGGCCGAGGACATATCCATGCACGAGTCCACCATCAGTCGGGTGACAACGAACAAGTATATGCAGACGCCCCAGGGCATATTCCCGATGAAGTTCTTCTTTTCGAGCGGCTTCACCGCAGGCACCGGCGCAGAGGTCTCTTCACTCACGGTCAAGGACGCCATCCAGAAGATGATAAGGGAGGAAGACCCGTCTGCGCCTCTTAAAGACCAGCAGATCGTCGAGGCCTTGAAGGCGCAGGGTATAAATATCGCGAGGCGCACGGTAGCCAAGTACAGGGAGGAGCTCAGGATACCTCCTACGAGTGTGCGGAAGCGGTCTATCTGATCCTCTACCGGAGAAGAGGTAGCCTTTATGGTGAGAATGAGAGATATGTTGGGCGACGACCTCGTAATCGAGGACATTATCGCCAAGGACAAGGACGGTGTGATAAGGGAATTCGCGAGGCTTCTCAAGGCGGCGGGCAAGATAGACGACGAAGACGAAGTCGTGCGGGTGATCTCTGAGAGGGAGACTCTCGGCAGCACAGGTATCGGCGACGGTGTGGCCATACCCCACGGCAAGGTGCAAGGCCTCGGACGTATGATAGTGGCCTTCGGAAGGTCCAGAAGCGGAGTGGATTTCCATGCCCTGGATGGAAGGCCTGTCTTTCTCTTCTTCCTGTTGCTCACTCCTGCTGACAGGCCCGGCGAGCACCTCAAGGCCCTTGCGCGCATAGCCCGGCTCCTCAAGAACCCCTCCCTCAGAGAGGGTCTGCTGACCGTTCGGGACAGGGGTGAATTGCAGAGAATGATCCTCGAGGAAGACGGAAAATATCCGCAGCAATGAAGATCACTGTAAAAGACCTCGTCCGGAAGGCCGAGCCGATTGCGGGCAGGAGGGGCCTTTCAAGGAAGATCGAATCTCCGCAGATAGTGGAGCTGGAGGCTGCATCCCCTGGCACGTGGCGCGATATAAAATCATCCTTAGTGCACATAAGGCCGTCTCAGCTTGCATATCTCCGCTCTCTGCCGAGGGCGGAGAGGCAGCGCATCATAAAGTCGGTTCTGAGACTCGGGCCTGCATGCATTGTCTTGAGCGGCGGAGAGCCTACGGATGATCTGGTGCGTGCGGCCCGGCATGTAGGCGTGTGCGTGCTCATGTCAAGGAACCTCCCAGGCCTTGCAAGGCTTCTGTCCCAGCGGCTCGCGCCGAAGACGAGCATGCATGGTGTGCTGATAGAGGTCTTCGGCATGGGAACCCTGATCATCGGCGAGAGCGCGATAGGAAAGAGCGAGGCCGCTCTCGACCTTGTCCTGCGCGGCCACAAGCTCGCAGCGGACGACCTCGTGATACTCGAGAAGAACGACGGAGAGATAATCGGTCATGCCACTGAGATGGGCCGGAACCTCTTGCAGATCCGTGGGCTCGGGATCATAGACATACGCGCTCTTTACGGGGATTCTGCGACAGTGGATTCCGCCAGGGTGGGGCTTGTGGTGGAGCTCGAGGAGTGGAAAAGGCACAGCCATTACAGCCTGCTCGGTATAAGAGAGAAGAGGCACCGCATACTCGGTGTGAACCTGCCTTATCTCAAGCTGCCTGTGAAACCGGGCAGAAACATGGCCACCCTCATAGAGGTCGCCGCACGTAACCAGATGCTCAAGAACAGCGGCATATACACTGCAAAGAGGCTCGACAGGGCGCTCAAGGACAGACTTTCGAGATGAACAGGCGTATGGTCATAGTGACGGGGCTGTCCGGTTCCGGAAAGAGCGCTGCGCTCAAGGCGTTCGAGGACATGGGATATTACTGCGTCGACAACCTTCCGCTTGCGCTTGTGCCTGCATTCGCGGGCTTTGCCGATGCCTCTGATGAAGCCGTCCGCTCGGCGATAGGCATAGATGTCCGGGGCGCGGGGTTTCCTGAAAAACTGCCGGTGATACTCGACGCGCTGCACGAGGCGGGCAGGCCCGTGGAGATGCTTTTCCTGGAGGCTGCGGACCAAGTCATTGTCAGGCGGTTCAGCGAGACGAGGAGGCCCCATCCGCTTGCACGGGATGCAATGCCGCTTCTGGACTGCATAGAAAAAGAGAGAAAGGCGCTCGATGATATCCGTCGGCTGTCGGATAAGATCGTAGATACGAGCGATTATACCGTCCATGACCTCCGCCAGACGATAGAGCGATATTATTCCGAGACAGGGGCGGACAGACCATTTGCAGTCACGATTATCACCTTCGGATATAAATACGGCCTGCCTTTCGAACTCGATCTCATGTTCGACCTGAGGTTTCTGCCGAACCCGTATTTCGTACCCGAATTGAAGATGCTCACAGGAGAGCATGCCGAGGTCAGACGGTATGTGCTCGATAGGCCTGAGACGGAGGAATTCCTCGCCAGGCTTATGGCCTTCCTCGAATACCTGCTCCCTAAGTATAGAGGCGAGGGCAAGAGCTTTCTATCCATAGGTCTCGGGTGCACGGGCGGGCGTCACAGGTCCGTTTCGGTTGCGATCGCGCTTGCGGAGAGGCTCCGGGAGCGGGGCTATGATGTAAACGTGAAACACAGGGATGCGAGAAACAGCAGATAGCAGGCGGACAGGTCGGTGATCCTGGGAAAGGAGAATCAGCATGGTAGGACTCGTGGTGGTCTGTCACGGAGATATGGGGAGTGAGCTTTTGAGGGCTGTGGAGATGATAGTCGGCAAGATCGATGCAGCGCTCTCGGTCAGCGTGAAGCAGGACAGCGCTCCGGAGACCCTCAGAGAGGAGATACAGGCCGCCATCAAGAAGGTTGACAGAAAGAACGGGGTCATGGTATTTACGGATATGTTCGGCGGCACACCCTCCAACATAGCGCTTGCCTTTCTCGGCCCCGGTGTGGAGGTAGTCACAGGGGTGAACCTCTCGATGCTTATAAAGTTCGCTAATCACAGGGACGACAAGACACTGCCTGAGCTTGTGAGGCTCGTGCAGGAGGCGGGTCAGAAGAGCATAATCATCGCAAGCCAGATGCTGAAAGGCACGAAGTGAACTGATGATCGTATTTATACGCATTGACGACAGATTGATCCACGGCCAGGTGGTGGAGGGTTGGGTAAATCAGCTCAAGGCCACGTGCATTTTCGTGGCGGACGGCAAGGTGGCTGCGAACGCGCTCCAGCGCTCCATCATGCAGATTTCCGTGCCGTCTGGGCTCAAGACCCTAATCGGAAGCGTGGAAGACATTATCGCCGCCCTCCGTTTGCCTGCCTATGATTCGGAGAGGGTGATACTGCTCTTCTCCAACCCATCCGATGCATTGACGGCCATCAGGCTCGGGCTCGATTGCAAGAGCCTGAATATAGGCGGCATGCATCACAGGCCGGGCAAGTGCAAGCTCATGGATGTGCTCTCTGTAAATGATACGGACATGGATGCGCTTAAAGAGATCATGTCGAAAGGGGTGAAGGTCTATCTACAGACCGTCCCAACGGACAGGCCTCTTCCGCTCGAGAAGGTGCTCACAGGCGTATGCAGGACGGATTGAAATGGGCGTCATGACTGGACAGGATTATCTATTTCAAGTTCTATTCATCGCCGCTGTCGGAGGGTTGATCGGGCTGGACAGGACCGCGTTTGGGCAGTTCATGATATCGCAGCCCATTGTATCAGGCCCGTTGATAGGCTGGCTCTGCGGCAATGTCGAGGCGGGGCTCGCAATAGGCGCCGTGCTCGAGCTGCTGTGGGTGATGGACATGCCCATAGGCACATTCGTACCAGCCGACTCCACGATAGCGGCTGTATGGGCCGCTGCTGCGTCCATCATCGGGGCGGGCGTAGATCCATCAGCATCTGTGATGGGATTCTCCATCCTCCTCACAGCAGGGCTTGCGCCCGTCACCATGAAGGCTGATGCGGTCCTGAGAAAGAGAAATGCACGCCTTGCCAAGTATGCCGCTATGGATGACGGTGGAGGTATTGCCCGGAGGCTTTCGAATGCCCACTTGAGCGGGCTTCTGTTCTTTTTTCTGAGGTCATTCATCATATACATTGTATTTCTGCCCCTCGGCATCCTGGCTGTCTCATGGTTCGTCGGGGTGCCGAAGGCTCTCCATTCCGCCATGGAGTGGTTCCTGAGGCTGATGCTTCTCGTCGGACTTGCATCTGCTGCAAGGAGGCTGACTGTATCCCCGCTCGATCCGCTTATACTGACGGGTTTTGTCCTCTCGGCGGTGCTCAGTCATGTATTTGGGGCGCACGGCCTTGTGATTGCATCCATCGTCATTGCAGCGGGATGGGTGGAGGTGCGCCGCCGTGTCAGGTAAGAAGCGCACCATAGGGAGGGCTGACCTTTTGAGGGTCTTTCTGCGCTCTCTGCTCATCCAGGCATCTTGGAGTTTCGAGATGATGCAGTCGCTCGGCTTCGCATACGCAATGCTGCCGGTGCTCGCAAAGCTCTATCCCGATCGGGAGGAATTGGAGAGGAGGCTCAAGGCGCATCAAGCGTATTTCAATACCCAGCCGTATCTGTCCGCCTTTATATTGGGTGCCGCAGTACGGCTCGAAGAGGAGCGGGCGCAGGGCATGAGGTCCGATGATGACGTAGCTGGGATGAAGGAATCCCTCATGGCGCCGCTCGGTGCGCTCGGAGACAGCCTGTTCTGGGCGGGATTGAAGCCGCTTGCGGCGTCGCTCGCGGTCTTTCTGTTTCTCACGGGCTCTGTTTGGGCGCCGCTTGTATATCTGGTCTTGTATAACGTTTTCCATCTTTTTATCAGGGTCGGCGTTCTGTTTTTCGGATATGACAGCGCGGGGGATGCTGTCCTGTTCGTTGCGAAATACAATTTTACTTCAGTTGCGCGGCTGTTCAAAGCTATTGCGCTCTGTTTCGTAGGAGCGATAATCGGCGCGGCGGCTGTCTGGCGGCCGGAGTTCAGGATGGGTATCGGGCTGTCGGGAGCTGCGACCGCGATGGGTTCGCTAGTCATCGTCTTGGCGACCATCGCGCTCATGCGCAGGGGCGCATCTCCGCTGGCGCTCATGCTTGCGCTTTCGGCCTTGTGCATAGCCGCTGCAACTATCGGAGTGATATGATCATGAAGAAAGATCTGAAGATCCAGAACAAACTCGGGCTGCACGCCAGGGCGGCCGCGCAGATAGTCAAATCCGCCAGCGCATTTTCGTCCAAGATTACGCTCTCCAAGGACGGACTCGAAGTGGATGCGAAGAGCATAATGGGCATAATGATGCTGGCTGCTGCGAAAGGCTCGAGCGTCACGGCCAAGGCCGAGGGCGAAGACGCGGAGCTCGCCATTAAAGAGCTCGAGCGTCTTTTCATGGATAAATTCGGCGAGAAGGAGTAGGGGAGAAGGTTCGAGAGATGAGATTCGAGAGCCGAAATGAAAGGGCGGTAGAATGGGTGAACGGGTATATAGAGGGATAGGGGCCTCGCCCGGCATCGTTATCGGAAGGGCCTATCTGCTCGACCGGAGAAAGGTGATCGTCGCCGGAAAGAGGATAGAAGAGGTCAGCGTAAAGGACGAGATCGCCAGGTTCAAGAAGGCCCTGGATATCTCCAAGGCACAGCTCGAGGAGCTCAGAAAGAGATTTAGCAAGGGCATAGGCAGGTCACATCTCTACATCCTCGATACGCACATCATGCTGCTCGAGGACAAGATGCTTGTCGACGGGACTGTGAAGCGCATCAAAGAAGGCCTGCTCAGCGCGGAGGGCGCCCTTAAAGATACTATATTTTCCATAGGCGCGAAGTTCGATGCCATCGAGGACGAATATCTCCGCGAGAGAAGGCACGACATAGAGCAGGTGGGGGAGAGGATACTCAGAAACCTCGTCGGACGAAAACAGGAGAGCCTTGCGGATATAAACGAAGAGGCGGTCATCATCGCTCATGACCTTGCGCCTACGGATACCCTCATGATGCGCAAGGATAAGATACTCGGGTTTGCGACGGACGCCGGCAGCAGGACATCGCATACCGCCATCCTTGCGCGCTCGGTGGGGATCCCCGCTGCCGTCGGTCTCGAGAGGATCACGGAGGATGTAAAGACCGGTGACGTGGTCATCATAGACGGCATCCACGGCGTCGTGGTGGTCGAGCCCGAAGAGGAGACCTTCCTCGACTATCTTAAGAAACAGCGGCGTTACAAGTATTTCGAGCAGGAGCTTATAAAATTGCGACCTCTGCCGGTTGTCACGCTCGACGGCGCAGAGGTGCATCTCCAGGGGAACATAGAGTTTCCTGAGGAGGTCGTGTCCGTCTCGGAACACGGCGGCAGAGGCATAGGGTTGTATCGTACTGAGTTCCTCTTCATGAACAGACCGACGCTTCCCACTGAGGAAGAGCACTATATAGCCTACAAAAAGGTCGCTGAACTCGCCGCTCCGCACGAGGTCGTCATACGCACTCTCGATGTAGGAGGCGACAAGATAGCCGCCTCGACCGGTTTCGAGAGTGAGCCCAATCCAGCCCTGGGCCTCAGGGCGATAAGGTTCAGCCTCAAGAGGAAGGACATATTCAAGACCCAGCTCAGGGGGATATTGAGGGCGAGTGCGCATGGAAACATAAAGATACTGTATCCCATGATATCCGGACTTATGGAGCTGCATGAGGCCAAGAAGGTGCTCGATGAGGTGAAGATCGAGTTGAGGGCGGAGGGCAAACCGTTCAACGAGAACATAGAGGTGGGCGTAATGATAGAGATACCCTCTGCAGCCATCATATCAGATCTGCTCGCCCGGGAAGCGGATTTCTTCAGCGTGGGTACGAACGACCTCATTCAATATACGCTCGCCATAGACCGCTCCAATGAGCATGTGGCGTATATGTACGAGCCCCTCGACCCTGCCGTACTCCGCCTCCTGGGCAAGGTGTCGAAGGCCGCTAGAGATGCGGACATACCGCTCGCCATGTGCGGAGAGATGGCGGGCGATCCGCTCAATGCCGCGATTCTCCTGGGGCTGGGCTTCCGGAAGCTGAGCATGAACGTCGCTTCGATACCCTGGGTGAAGAAGGTCATTCGCTCCTTGAAGATAGATGATGCAGTGGAGCTCGCCTCTCTCGTCATGAACCAGCCCACAGCCGCCATGGCGCGGCGGACAGCGGAGGCCTTCATGCAGGAGCGCCTGCCGGATATAGCATCGGAGCTGTAGAAGTCGTTTTCTCAGCAGATAATTCATGCCCATGGATTCTGGAGCGGGCACCTTCTTAGCGGATTGCTGCGGGGTCAGCAGGCGGATATGATAATGTTTACACCATGAGAATAGAAGCTTTCTGCATCTTGCTGCAGGGAACTTCGATACAGGAGAAAGGACGATGATCAATAGTATATCCGGGGCGCATCGAGAGCACGGCGGAAATGTGCGCAAGGTTGCGATGCAATATGGATTCCGCGAGAAGGATATCATCGACTTCAGTGCTAATGTCAATCCGCTGGGTATGCCACGCACCGCGCTGAGGGCCGCCAAGAAGGCGCTACGCCGCGCACACGCCTATCCTGATCCCGATATGACGGATTTCAGACGGGCGGCCGCATGTTATTTCGGCGTAAGGCCGGAGCATGTCATCGGTGCAAACGGCTCTACTGGCGTCATACACCTCATCCCTCGGGTATTCAGGCCGAGGCGGGTCATCATACCGATTCCCACCTTTACGGAGTATGAGGCTGCGGTCGAGGACTCCGGCGGAGAGGTAGTCCGCTTCAGACTTGCTGAGGAGAGCGGTTTCCGCATAGATACCGTGGACCTCTCATTCGCGCTCAAAGGAGCGGACATGCTCATCATCTGCAATCCGAACAATCCTACGGGCGGCTTTGTATCTAAGTCCGACATGCTCGAGATCGCCGCCTACTGCCGTCAGAAGGGGATAATACTCGTCGTGGACGAGGCGTTTATGGACTTCATTGAGATGGAGTCTATTGCCAAGGAGGCGAGCCGGTCTCCGCACATCATCTGCCTCAGGGCGTTCACCAAGTTCTTCGGCATGCCGGGGCTCAGGGCGGGTTGTGCGATAACGAATGAGGAGATCGCGGAGCGGCTGAGGTCTTGTCAGGAACCCTGGCCGATGAGTGCCCCGGCCGAAGCGGCTGTGTCCGCCGCGCTTAGGGAGTGGAGGTATATAAAAAAGACCATCAGACTAATTACGCGCGAAAGGGAGCGCATGCTCTCCGAGCTGAGGCTGCTCCCGTGGGTAGAACCCTTTCCATGCTCGGCGAACTTCATACTCGTCAAAATAACGAAACCGACCGAGCGCGGCATCGCCCATGAACTCGCGCTGCGCGGCCTGCTGGTCAGAGACTGCTCATCATTTCCCGGTCTCGATTCGCGTTTTGTTAGGATCGCGGTCCGTACCAAAAAAGACAACAACAAACTCCTCTCCGCCATGCGCGAACTGTTGCTCCGGTGATCGCTTAGCGACATAGACTGCGATTCGATGCGGCTCGAGAGACGGCATGCGCTTACGCGATCTTCGCGTATTTCTCCCTTGCAATGCCGAATTCGAAGTTGTGGATATGGAAATCACCCTCCGGGAACGCCTTTTTGAGCCTGTCTATAAAGGCATCATAGACCGCCTTTTCGTAATGCTGCACGTCATGCTCCGATGTTTTGTAAGACACGCCCTGCAGATCCGCCTCCAGATAGAAATCCATATCAGGCGATATCCTCAACCATACCATGGCTATCCCTCCTTTCCGTAATTCAATTATACCGCCGGACGGGACGCCATGCAGGTCAGACCTCCACGACACGCTCGAGCCTTTTGCTGTCCAGAAAGAGCAGCAGCCCCACCACCGACTCGAGACCGAATATCTGCTTTGCAGCTTTGCAGTATATCCTAATCTGCGGAGTGTAATGCCTCTTCCAGAAGGATATCTCTTCTTCCGTAACTGCTGCAATCGCCTTGTAGTCTATCACGAATCCCTTACGCTCCGAGACTACGAGGCGGTCTATAACACCGCTTATAATCGAATCTCCCTTCTTGTATAGGACAGGCAGCTCTGAGTATGCATTCGGTGTCCGCTCGAATATCCAACTGAGGTCACTGCTTCCGAGCACGGAAGAGAGAAGCGATTCTGCGTCCGCAAGAAACACATCCAGCCTGTCTTGATTCAGGGACATGATTTCAGTGAATTCCCCTGCGATATTGCGGAGGTCGTATCCTCCGGTCTCTGTCTTCTCCTGTAGGCAGCGATGGAGGAAACCGCCCCTTGCAAGCGGAGAGACCGTCCCCGGTTGTACCGAGAATGAGAGCCTGTCTTCAGCCGTCTTGTCTATGAAGTCAGTGGCGCGCTTCCATTCCCCGGCCTCTCTCGCCAGGACAGGCGTAATGGCGGAGACAAGCCTTGCGGTCTCTATGCGCTCCGGGCTCGGGCCGGGGGCCTCGAGCTCAACCGGACTCATCCGGATCTCTGGCCATGCATATACAGACAGTCCGGACGGATAGTCCACCCTCTTATCGAAGAGCGGCATGGGCGATGCCTCATGGAGGAAATAGAGCCATGTATTGGGCTTGACAGGATTTTTTTCTTTTGAAAGGCCTCCGATCATTATCAGATGGTCTCGCGCCCTTGTCATGGCCACATAGAGGAGCCTCTGATATTCCCTCAACAACTCCTGCTTCTCCTGCTCCCAGAGCTCTCTATAAAGAGGGCCTTCTTTGTCCTTTATCGCCATGCGCACTCCGCCGGATGTATCGATGATGACGCTCGGGCCGTACGTGAGGGACTTAGTGGTCTGGTTCATGCCAGGCAGGAACACGACCGGGAATTCGAGCCCCTTCGCTTTGTGCACCGTGGTTATCACGACCGAGCCCCTGTGCTCAGGCAGGGTCACGTCCGCTGTCGCCTCCTGCTCTTCGGTGCGGCGTATGTCCTTGACCCATTCCACGAAATCGTGCAGAGTTGTGTAGCCGCGTCTGTCGAATTCTCTTGCTGTATCCAGCAGCTTGTCGAGATTGAATACGGCCTGGGCGCCTGAGCGCCTGCCGAAGCATACATATGCACCTGTGTCCGTTATGATCCTGTGGACCAGCCTCGAGACCGGAGCAAGACCGCTCTCGGACATCCATTCCGAAAACAGCCTTGCTATGTCGCTTCTGTTTGCAGCCAGGCCGTCGAACAGCCCCTTGGATTCCTGCTGCAGATCCAGGATGTCCTGGTCAGTCAGGCCGAACAGCGGGGACTTGAGAGCGGCTGCAAGAGAGAGATGATCCCTCCTGTTCCATAGGAACGACAGGATGTTTATGACCGCCTGTATCTCTTCTTCATCATAGAATCCTATCCCGCCTATTACCCGATATGGGATGCCTGCGCGCTGGAAAGCGGTCTCGTATGCCTTGAGCCTCGCCCTGCTCTGTATGAGCACTGAGCAGTCTCCGTATCCGGCGCGACGCAGGAGCCATTCATCGTCGGATCTCTCATATACAGTCATGCCGCTCTCTACGACCGCCTTTATCTCAGCAGCGAGGACAGATGCCTCCGCAGGAATACCATCCGCATCGGGCTCGATGTCCGGAGGGATTTCTATGAGCTTCACGCTGCCGTGATGGGGTTTTCTATACGTCTCAGAAGGAAGATAGCGCCCTGGCCAGAGCCGTTCGAACACGCGGTTCACGGTCTCCACGATCTCCGGCGCCGAGCGATAGTTCATGGAGAGCGTCTCTGTGACACGGGCCTCGCTCGGAAGCATGGCCTCCATCTTCGAGCGAAGCGTCTCGATGAGGCGGTAGTTCGCCTCCCTGAATCTATAGATAGACTGCTTCTCGTCGCCGACGACGAACAGCGTCGGCCTCGCGGGCTTGTCTGCGCCGATACCGGCGAAGATCTCCTCTGTGAGCTTCTCGAGGATGGCCCACTGGATGTCGCTCGTGTCCTGGAACTCATCGACAAGGAAGTGCAGTATCTTTCGGTCGAGACGGTAGAGGATGTCCATGTGAGCAGGCTTGATCAGCAGGGAATATGCATATATCTCGAGGTCGTCGAAATCGAGAGCGCCTTCGCGCAGCTTGATCATTCCGTACTCCCTGTCCGCCTCCACGAACAGTCTGAGCAGGCTCAGGGTCTCCAGGCCTGAGCGGATGCGTCCAGAGAGGTCCCTTATTATTGCGAGTTTCTCCTGGATTCTTGGGAATACATCTTCATATGCGGTGCGGTCTCCTTTATATCCGCTTTTTGGAATGGGAGGCCTCTTGAGCAGACCTCCGTCAGCCTTGAAGTAAACAGGATAGAGGCGATCTGCCAGCGAGAGCATATCATTCAGTTTAGCGGCCCGAGCGAGCTCGAGATGGACTTTGCCTAAGTGCTTGTCGTAATACCCGCCTTGTTGTCGTAATATGGATTCCATGCTTTCGAGGTCCCTGCGCCACGTTGTATCTGTCAGAAGACCTTCCAATCGCCGCTTCGACTCTACGACCCCTATGCCCTCAGCGACTATAGCTAGGAATCTGTCATGACCGCCAGCGTCTATCTCGATCCTCTTCAGCCTGCCCCTTACGGAGAACATGAATTCGAGCAGGGACTTGAGATTGCCTGCGCTGTATCGCCTTAGCAGGGCGAGCAGGTCTGCGTCGCTCGCGGCTTTGTCAAAAGCAGTCTCTATTGCACGCTCTATTTTAGAAGTCCTGTCACGGCTGTCCATCACACCGAAGTCCGGCGGCAGGCCCGCCTCGAGAGGGTATCTCTTTAAGATATTCATGCAGAACGAATGGATGGTCGATATTCGAAGATCCTGCATCCCCCTGATGATCTTCTTGAAGATCACCTCTGCATCCATGTCTGAGGCGGCTACGGCCTCCTTGAGGGTCTGGATCACCCGCTGCTTCATCTCCGCAGCGGCCTTGTCCGTGAAGGTGATGGCAACGGCCTGGTCCAGCTCGATGCCTGTATTCATTATGAGGGCTATATATCTCCGGACGAGGGCGCGGGTCTTGCCTGATCCCGCAGATGCTGACAGGTGCACTGATCTGGAAAGCTCATCCTGTCCGCCTGTGCCCAGAGTCGCGCGGCTGTTCATATGGTCTTCTCCGTCTCCATCCCGCACACCTCACTAATGTTGCAGGATCTGCAGGCACTCTCTTCTGCCGGCTCGGCCCGGAAGTCGCCGGCTATGATACCTTCCACCGCCTGTCTGGCCTTATCGATGCTCATCTCGAGAATGGCCTCGAATTCCTGAGAGGACTTGGAGCTTGCCACGGGTTTCGCAGACGGATGGTCGTCTCTTGCCTCTCTGTCGAAGAGCACCACATCACGGGCGAGGGGAGAGACCTTACCCGACAGGTCGTAATATGCAAGACCGATGGGCCTTCGGAGAGGCGGGTGATGCCGTATTCCCGCAGATAATCCGCGGACCATCACCGCATATACAGGCAACTGGAATATCTTCTGCTCCACGCCTTTCATGGGTTCCGGATAGTAGCCTGTCTTGTAATCTACGACAATGAAGTTGCCGTCCTTGTCTACATCTATGCGGTCCACCCTGCCGTTTAGCTCCACTGTTTCTCCGCTCGAAAGCCTTATCTCAAAGCCGGGCAGGTCTTCTTCCAGTATCACGGGCTGCATACCCTGCTTCCAGAACTCCTTTTCCGCCTCGAGGAACCTCTCCGCCATGATGTTGAAGAAAGCGTCTCTTTCCTTTATATTCCTGAATGTCTCCGGCATGTCCTTGAATGTCTTTTCGGCGATCTCATGGAGCAGATGACGGGCGTCATCCATATTCTTCTCCGTAACAGCGCCAGACCATCTCTTGTAGAATTCCTTCAATATCGCATGCACCTTGACGCCGCGCATCAGAGGAGATATGTCCTCGGTCACCTCTTCGAGGGGCGCGAGGCCGAGCACCATCGTGACGCAGTAATCATATGGACATGATAGATATAGATCCAGCTCGGTTACGTCATACTGTTTCTTCGTCATCGGCCTCATCTGCTCGGCTCCCCTCGGTCTCATGCTGACCGCTCTACGCAGAGGCTGCATCCCCTCGATATCGGCGTTTATGACCTCGAAGACAGTACTCGGCGGCTCTTTCTGTGCGTGGAGGCTCCTGCCCAATGCCCTGGCAAGGTCAGTGATGCTCATGCTGTCTTCTATCTTCAGGCTGAACTGGAGCTGCGATGTTTCTGTCACACCTCTATTTATCAACCCTCCGTCCATTAACGGCATGAGCTCTGAAATGAAAGGAGACGGCACAGCAGGCCTTCCTGCCTCGGACTCCGGCATGGTCAGTACCACCTTTTCTCCGGATTGCAAAAGTCTGTAGAAGTGGTAGGCGGATTCGAGCCTCGCCCGCTCCGAGGTGCGCACGCCCAGAAGCTCGAGCGCCGTCTCAGGAAGGAATATATTCTGTGCGATGCGCTGCGGAAAACCGCCGTCAGTGAGTCCGCCCAGATATATCTCATTCCAGGGCCTGCCGGCGCTCTCTATGATCCCCATCACCTGCACGCCTGCCTCGTCTTCCAGCGGAACCTGGAATCGGGTGTGCATGAGCGTCTTCTTGAGAAGAAAGAAAAACTCGTCGAAGGTATATACATGCTCCGAAAACATCCTGCCTGCCGCGGCGAGCCTGGCAATGGTCTCTATGAATTTCTTGTATGCCTGGAGATTCATGTTCAATGGCCCACGTATCTCGAGCACTCTCTCCTCTATGCCAGACCATGATAGGAGGCTTGACAACCTTTTTGTCCATTCATCGAGCGGCGCAGGCTTCTCTGTCTGGAAAGGGGCCAATGCGTGGAAGAGTTCGGCCAGGGCCTTGCCGAGGTCATTTACTGAGCCGTCGTCCGCTGCATCCTGGGCTACGGCGGAGAACCATCTCTCTTTTTTGCCTGTGATCGTGTGCCGCCGCATGAGCCTGTCTATGACGGATTCGAGCCCGGTGGCGCCGAATTTCAGGAATGGAGAGCCGAATATCCTCATAAGAGAAGGGCCGGAAAAGTCCTCCTGGAGGCTTCTGAGCATCGAAACGACCGAGGTCACGACCTGAGAGGAGCTGAGCTGCCTGCCCAGCGCCCTATTATAAGGTATGCCGTGGTCCTCGAATATCTCCTCCACAAGGCCGCCGTATTCATCCAGCGAAGGAAACGCCACAAGAATAGTATCAGGCTGCACGCCGGATAAGAGAGACTTCTTCACCTCCCTTGCAATGAGCTTCACCTCTTCGCGCATATTGACGCCGGAGAGCAAAAATATCCTCTTTTTGAAAGACATGCTGCGTACCCGCGCCTCTTCCCTGATTTCGGCGAACGGCCTGTCCGAAAAGATCGACCTCGCGATGAACAAATCGTCCTCGTCCGGGCTCCGCCCGAGCTCAGGCGATAGACGCTCAATCCTCGACAGAAATTCCTTCGCAGACCTCAAGGGATGGAATCTAGAGGCGTGTTTTATCAGTTCATCAGAGGCCGCCTCTAAGACCAGCGTGCAGTTTACCCCCGTCATCTTCTCGATGACTTTGAGCTCTGCTTCAGATGCATCGTGAATCCCGTCTAGGACGATCCTTGAATAGCCTGACAGCAGAGAATGGTCGAACTTCTCCGCTATATATGAAAGGACTGTCCAGGGATCTGACAGCCCTTTTCTCTCGAGCGCATCCGCATACATGGAGTATGCCTCGAGAAGTATGCGTGCCGCTGGTCTGTCGGCGTAGTCAGCACCGGCGAGTCGCGAGGCAAGGGTCTGGGGATTAATGCATGCGGAGGCGAGCTGCTCTATCATAGAGGCGACGGCGGAGGAGAGCGAAGACGCGAGTATGTCCGGAGGGATGGAATATGATTGGTCGTACGATAAGATGTTTTTTACTATCCCCTCTAGGAGAACGAGCCTGCTCGCCTCGTCTATAATACGAGGGGCGGACATGCGAGCGCATAGTCTGCCGATGAAATTATGCAGGGGGACAATATCCGGCGGGGCTATCGCAGACGTCCTGTGGATGCGCTCAGCTGCATCGAGAAACAGCTTCAGATATGGCCTCCTCATGCGGGAGGAGGGAACGATGATCAAGACGTCCTGATACAGAAACGGCGGAGCGGTCTTTGAAGCGACGACTTCCTCTGCGAACCACTGCCTCCACTTCCAGCCTTCCGCGCCGTATGGTATGATTATCGTCTTCATCGGCATGTGATTATGCCACAATGTGGGAAAATAGGCAATGTCGAACAAAATGCCATTGCCTTTAAATGTCGTCGAGAGTCGGGAGGCCTTTGATGCACGGATATTTAGCCAAGCGGTTTTGCCGCACACTTTGGTGAGAAAAACAACCGATAAAACCGAAAATAATCAAAAAGTGAAAGACCATGAAGAATCTCCAGGCAGCGCTTAAGACCATCGATAAATGCAGGGCGGCAATCACGGAAGGTGGAAAACGGCGGCAACCAGATCATTCTATACCAGGATTCTGATCTCGAGCGGCTCTACTAATTTTTATATGATGCTGAGTAGAAAAATTATTGACAATCTTGCCTTCGCGGTCTATAATTTCGCAACATTTGTTTTATGATTTACTATGTTTCGGACAGATGCACAGGATGCGGGACATGCCAGGAGGTATGCCCCACAGAGGCGATAAAGTTGGAAGAGGGTAGGGCGGTCATCACCATTGAGTGTATCGATTGCGGTGCATGCATCAGGGTGTGCCCTGAAGGCGCTATAAAGAAGCAGACCTCTTCTCCGGCGGTATTCAGATAGATAGAACGATTAAAGCGATTTTTATTTTGCAGGAGGATTGTATGGCTGATGCGGTGACGAGCGCAACATGGGAGCAGGAAGTACTCAAGGCACAAGGCCTCGTACTTGTGGATTTCTGGGCGGTATGGTGCGGGCCTTGCAGGATGGTTGCACCGATTGTGGACGAGATTTCAAAGGAGTATGCGGGTAAACTCAAGGTGCTGAAACTCAATACCGACGAGAATCCCGATGTCGCGGGAAGATACCGCATCATGGGCATTCCTACCTTGATGTTCTTCAGGAACGGGCAGACCGTCGACCAGATAGTCGGCGCAGTGCCCAAGTCGCAGCTAAAGAGCAAGATAGACGCGCTCATAGCGCAGTCGTAGAAGCATATTCTCCAAAACAGGTGAGGAAGATGAGGGTGTTCGTCCGAGGATTTCTTGCGGTCTTGCTTCTGTTCATTCCGGTATTTTTCCCCGGGTGCACGGAGAGGCGTGAGGCCGCGCCCCCTGCCGGGGTCGCGCCAGATTTCACGCTCCAGGATCTAGACGGCAAGGCCGTCTCTCTTTCCGAGTTCAAAGGCAAAGTAGTCGTCATAGATTTCTGGGCCACATGGTGTCCTCCTTGCCGCGCGTCTATTCCAGGACTTGAGCGCATTCATCGTGAATACTCTCCGAAGGGTGTGGTGCTGCTTGCGGTATCGCTCGATGACGGCGGATGGGACGATGTAAAGTCATTCCGGCAGGAATACGGTATCAGTTACAGGATATTGAAGGGGACCAATGACGTAGCGACTAAGTACATGGTGCGCTCCATCCCGATGCTCGTGCTTGTTGACCGCGAGGGGAAGATGCAGAAGAGGCTGCTCGGCTTCGGAGTGGAAGAAGAGCTCGAAAAAGAGATAAAGGCGGTGCTCTGAATTTGGAGATATATCTTTTTCGCTCATCGCGTATAATGGTCATTCCGGCACACCCTGCCGATCTTCACTAAAAAATGTGATGAGCTTTTTTGCATACACGGCCGGCTTGGCAGCCGGCCTTTTCTATTTTTTGGGCATGAGTATTTCGCCGTCGTCTGTTATTCGAGGGCCGGCGGCATGGAAATCCTTACGTATCAGATTCATGATTATTTTGACGGCCTTGGCTTCTGTATCTGTTTCAGGAATCCCTTCTCCTACGATCTTCACAGGCACGAGACCTCCTGACACGAATTTGCCGGTCTCAGGGTCGAGGCCTACCTGTAGCACAGCGCTTATACCGTTTGGGCCTGAGATGTTGAACCTTTCATATACAAGGAAGTTGCCGAGGCTGTAGGCGATCAGCCTGCCTTTGTATATTTCCATCGCCCTTAGCACATGCGGGCCATGGCCTATCACGAGATCCGCGCCTGCGTCGATTACTGCATGAGCGAAGCGCCTCACATCTCCTCGGTCTTCACCCAGAAACCTCTCCAGCCCGTGCGGCACCCGCTGGGCGTCTTTGCCTTCTGCGCCTCCATGGAAGGAGACGATGATTATGTCATTCTCCCTGTCGAGGCGCCTGATGATGTCTTTTGCGCCCTCGATGTCAAGCAGGGAGTATGAGTATGGTGTGGATGTAGAGGTAGAAAACCCCACTACAGCGACCCTTCTGTCCTTTATAACGAGCACGGCTGTCTTCGGTCCGCCGACAGGCAGGATGCCCGCCTCTTCCAGCGTCTTTACGGTGCCCTCTCTTCCGGGCTCTCCGAAATCCGATGCATGATTATTCGCGATGTTCATGACATTGAAGCCGGCCCTTTTCAAATGCTTGGCATAGCGGGTAGGAGTCCTGAATGAATAGCAGTTGCTACGGCCGTTGCACTTCGTAGAGGCGTCCATACCGTCCAGCAGAGGGCCCTCGAGGTTGCCGAAGACGATGTCGTGGCCGGCTAAGACGTGGGCCACGGCGTTGAAGATGCCGTTTCCGTCATCAGGCGGCAGCTTTGGATCAGGGTAGTCGGAGCCCATCATGATGTCTCCGACGGCTGCGATTCTGATGAGCTCCTGCGGTGCTGCTCCGTATGATGTTCCAGAGAATAAAAGGATCAAAGAGATTGTAGAGATGAAACGCCTCAGCACGATAGTCTCCTGGAGTATGAAGTTACAGGGCCGAATGCCCGCCTATTCGGCCTCTATTATCAGCCTGTTCTTCGCAAGCGAGACCTCTTTGATCTCCCCCTTTATCCTCTTCTCTTCTCCGAAGAGGTTCCTCAGGACCACCTCTTTGCCCTCCGTACGCACGAGGTTCACGGCCTCGAGAACGAGGTCCTCTTTGTCTTCATGCCTTACGAATGCTTTGAGATCGCACATTGGTCATCTCCTAGAGACTAAAAAAGCTCATCGCGTAAATTATAATTTCAAATAGAGCCTGGCAGGGCATGCCGGCCTGCACCAAAAAAACGTGATAAGCCTAAAAAGCCGCATCATGCCTCCTGCATACGCCTCGTCTTTTTGTCGCTGTGATTCTT
>JBBIMH010000016.1:21511-86765 GCA_037444505.1 Nitrospirota bacterium
AAAAGCCGCATCATGCCTCCTGCATACGCCTCGTCTTTTTGTCGCTGTGATTCTTTCCGCCTTTTCCTCTTGAGCGCCTGTCCTGCTCTTCACGCCTGGCCTTGACGAATATTCTGATGGGCGTGCCTCTGAATCCGAAGGCCTCTCTCAGGCCGTTCTCTATATATCTCAAATAGGAGAAATGGACGCCCTCGGGATAGTTCACAAATGCCACGAATGTCGGCGGTCTCGTACCTGCCTGGGTGATGTAGTAGTACTTTACGCGCTTTCCCTTGTAAAGAGGCGGCTCGTGTCCTTTGGTGAGGTTTTCGAAGAGCCTGTTCAGCTCCGGGGTGGGCACGCGCTTTTCCCTCTCTACCATGATCATGTCTATCTCGTCGAATATCTTCGTCGTCCTCTGCCTGGTTGCAGCAGAGACCGTGAGGACAGGCGCGTAGTCCGCGAACTTTAGCTTGAGCCTGACCTCGGCCATCAATTTCTTGTATGCCTTCTCTTTGTCATCTATGAGATCCCATTTGTTCAAGAGTATGATGATGCCTTTGCCCGACTCGTGCGCGAGCCCTACTATGCGCTCGTCCTGCTCGGTGACGCCCTCAGAGGCATCGATCAGGACGAGAGCGATATCCGCGCTCTCCATGCTCTTCATGGCCCTCATCACGCTGTATTTCTCGACGCCCCGGCTGATTCGTCCTCTGCTCCTTATACCCGCTGTGTCCACAAGGAGGTATTTTCTGCCGTAGTAGGTGTAGATGCTGTCCACCGCATCTCGGGTAGTGCCCGGCACGTCGCTCACTATCATCCTTTCCTCTCCCATGAGAGAGTTCACGAAGGACGACTTTCCCACGTTCGGTCTGCCTATCACTGCTACACGCGGCATCCTGGAAAGGGTATCTTCGCCTCCCTGCGCAGACGTCTCCGGCAGCATGCGCCACAGTGCATCCATTAGGTCAGAAAAACCAGGGCCGTGCTTCGCGGACAGGGGATAGAGTATATCGCTACCGAGTCTATAGAAGTCCGGCAGCAGCGCCTCATGCCTTGCGCCGTCAACCTTGTTGACCGCGTAGAGCACGGGCTTGCCAGATGCTCGCAGCCGGCTCGCCACTTCTATGTCTGCAGGCAGCAGACCATCCATACCATCCATGAGGAAGACGATGATATCGGCCTCTTCGACCGCGAGCGTGGTCTGCTCGCGCATCTTCATGTACATGGGATCATCTGCCTCCGGCTCGAATCCGCCCGTATCGACGATAAGAAAACGCCTGCCTTCCCACTCGGCCTCTGCGTAGTTCCTGTCTCTGGTGACGCCGGGCATGTCTTCTATCACGGCAAGGTTCCGGCCTATTATCCTGTTGAACAGGGTAGATTTGCCCACATTCGGCCTGCCTACTATGGCTACGATCGGTCTCGGCATAGGATTCTTCTATCTGCGGATTAGAATGAGCGGCATTCTGTCCCGCTAGATGTACTATACAATTTTCCTCCTGTCGATTCAAGAAAAACCCTTGCAGATACCGCATATTTATGATATTTTTCATCATCCTTATCCACTGGAGGCGCATATGAAATGGTTTGCAGCGCTTTTGGCTGTAGTGTTGTCGGCTCTCGTGGCAGCGTCGGCGTGGTCGGGCTTCTACCGCTGGGTGGACATAGACGGCAGGGAGTTCTATACTAACGACATCGCCAAGATACCCGCGGAATACAGGGTAAAGGCCTCTCCAGTCGAGCCGAATGAGGGCCGCGTGAGCATCGGAGACGTACATGCGCTGCAGGCGGAGCGGATCTCTGTCTCCGAGCACAAGGATATAAAAGGCCGGGGGGAGGCCTATTGGCGGGAGAGGGCGCAGAGTCTCAGGCGCAAGATCGCGCAGCTCCAGGACGAGTATGAGATGATTCAAAGACAGGAGAGGGAGCAGGAGGAGAAGGATAAGACCTCGATACGGCCCAAGAAGAAGACGTCGGGCAAGTCCGTCAAGAGAAAACTCGTCGTGGAGAAGAAGCTTGCCAGGCTCAAGAGGGAGCTCGAGGTAGAGCTTCCTGAAGAGGTAAGAAAGGCGGGCGCCTATCCTGGGTGGATAAGATAATAGATGTAGCTATTTGTATGATTGAGCATTGGAGCATTATATCGGAGGTTTCAGTTGGAAGAACGCTATGATCCGAAAAAGATAGAGGCACGCTGGCAGGCCTTCTGGACGGAGAACAAGACATTCAAGGTCACTGAAGATCAGTCGAGGCCGAAGTATTACTGTCTCGAGATGTTCCCGTATCCATCCGGCAGGATACACATGGGACATGTGCGCAATTATGCGATCGGAGACGTGATCGCCCGCTACAAGAGGATGCGCGGCTACAATGTTCTCCACCCGATGGGATGGGACGCCTTCGGACTTCCGGCGGAGAATGCGGCGATAAAGCACGGCATACACCCATCGAAGTGGACGATGGAGAACATTGCGTACATGCGCGACAGCCAACTCAAGCGCATGGGCCTTTCGTATGATTGGGACAGGGAGGTGACCACCTGTCTTCCGGAGTATTACAAGTGGAACCAATGGTTCTTTCTCAGGATGTACGAGAGGGGACTGGCATACAAGAAGCTTTCGTATGTCAACTGGTGTCCATCGTGTGCGACCGTGCTTGCTAACGAGCAGGTGGAGCAGGGGCTGTGCTGGAGATGCGGCTCTGTCGTCACGCACAAGGAGCTCGAGCAGTGGTTTTTCAAGATTACGGACTATGCAGAGGAGCTCTTGTCATCTCTCGACGGCCTCAAAGGCTGGCCCGAGCGCGTGCTCACTATGCAGCGGAATTGGCTTGGCAGGTCCACAGGCGTAGAGGTGGACTTCACCATCGAGGATACTGGCGAGAAGCTCACGATATTCACCACGAGACCGGACACGCTCTTTGGGGTCACATTTATGACCATTGCGCCCGAGCATCCAGCGCTCGAGCCGCTCATTAGGGGAAAGAAGCAAGCCCCGGAAGTGCGCGCATTCGTCGAGCGTGTTATGCGGGAGGACAAGGCGGCACGCACGGACGAGTCGAGGGAGAAAGAAGGCGTCTTCACAGGCGCGTATGCCATAAATCCGCTGAACAAAGACAGGGTGCCGATCTGGGTAGGGAACTTCGTCCTGATGGAGTACGGCACAGGCGCGATCATGTCTGTGCCTGCGCATGACCAGAGGGACTTCGAATTCGCAAAGAAATACGGACTCGACATAAAGGTCGTCATCCAGAATCCCGAAGGAAGCCTCGTTGCCGAGAAGATGAAGGAGGCATATACAGCGGACGGCGTGATGGCGGACTCAGGCAGGTTCAGCGGCCTCTCCAATACCGAAGGCAAGGAGAGGATTGCGGAGTTCATAGAGAAAGAAGGCATCGGCAGGCGCACCGTGAACTGGAGGCTGCGCGATTGGGGCATCTCCAGGCAGAGATACTGGGGGACCCCCATTCCCATCATATATTGCGACAGATGCGGCACAGTGCCCGTCCCCGACAAAGACCTGCCTGTGCTCCTTCCGACGGACGTGCAGTTCACCGGCAAGGGGCTTTCTCCGCTCGCGGATGCGAAGTCGTTCAGGGAGACGGAATGCCCGAGATGCGGCGCCGCGGCGAGGCGAGAGACGGACACGATGGATACATTCGTGGACTCCTCATGGTACTTTCTGCGCTACTGCTCACCCAGGTTAGAGTTTGCGCCGTTCGATAAGAAGGCGGCTGCCTACTGGATGAACGTCGATCAGTACATAGGCGGCATAGAGCATGCCGTGCTCCATCTCCTGTATGCACGCTTCTTTACGAAGGTGATCCGTGACCTTGGGCTCTATGACGGTGACGAGCCGTTTGGGAACCTTCTGACGCAGGGGATGGTGATCAAAGACGGGGCGAAGATGAGCAAGTCCAAGGGCAATGTGGTTGACCCTGACTTCATCATCTCCAAATACGGCGCGGATACTGCAAGGCTCTTTTCGCTGTTTGCGGCCCCGCCTGAAAAAGACCTCGACTGGAGCGACCAGGGTGTGGAGGGTGCCTACAGATTCCTCCATCGGGTATGGGCTTTGGTGTATAAATTCGGGCCGCAAGTCAAGGCCGTCCGTCCGGCGGGAAGCGAGGCCATGGGAGACAGGCTGTTTCGGAAGACCCATCAGACGATCAAGAAGGTGACAGAGGATATAGAGCGCGAGTTCCAGTTCAATACCGCGATCGCAGCCATGATGGAGCTCGTAAACGAGATATATGATTGCACAGGAAAGGGAGTAGCAGAGGCCCAGCTTCCCATATTGAAGTCCGCACTCGAGACCCTCACCCTGCTTCTAGCGCCGTTCGCGCCCCATTTCGCCGAGGAGCTGTGGGAGGGACTCGGACACGGACCGAGCATAGCCAGTGTCCCGTGGCCGGTACATGATCCCGAGGCGATAAAGGAGTCGGAGATAACCATAGTTGTGCAGGTGAACGGCAAGGTGAGGAGCAAACTTTTGCTTTCCGCCGGCGTTTCGGACAGTGAGATAGAGGCTGCGGCGCTTGCAGATCCGAAGGTGAAGGAATACACGGACGGAAGACCGCCGAAGAAGGTGATCATCGTCCAGAGAAAGCTCGTGAATGTGGTAGTATGAGCATAGAATCCTGCATTCTGATGCTTAAGTGCTGAACGATCTCGTATATGCGAATTTGGGGAGTATGATATTTCCCGGCATCACAAGTTTCGGATCCAGGGGCAGATAAGAGCTTTGTCATGCGACGAACAGCGCAGTTCATGATAATAAGTGTATCGCTGCTATTCCTGTCGGCAGCGCTCGCCTCATGCGGCTACCGGCTGTCTGGCACAGGCGACCTGTTGCTAAAGGATGCCAAGTCCATAGCAATTCCCGTATTCATAAACAGTACGAACGAGCCGTATCTGGATGTAGAGTTGACGAAGGCGGTGGTGGACGAATTCATAGCTGACGGAAGACTTCGTGTCGCGGATCAGGATACTGCGGACCTCGCGCTGAGGGGCAGGATCACGATGTTCGATGTTACTCCGATTTCATATACACGCGAATCCCTCGTGCAGCAGTATAGGGTGAGGGTGGTCGTGGACGCTTCTTTGGAAGATCTCAGGACGAAGAAGGTCTTGTGGCAGGAGAAGGGGATAGAGGCGCTGTTCATATCGGATTATCCGGTTGCATACGATTCCACGAACAAACTCGCCGATATCAGAGCGACGAAGATCAACAAAGAGTCGGCCGTGAAGAAGGCCAGCCAGGACATCGCCTGGACCCTCAGGAGCAGGGTCCTTGAGGGATTTTGATCGGGCGAGGAGTCAGAAATAGGTTCGAGATATTATTCACGATTTTGATTTTTCGGTATCGTTCTGGCTCTATTGATCGATCCGGATTTTTGCGCGTCGCATAACGATGATCAAACGCTCGCAGCTCATATCCGACATCAGGCGCGGAAACATTCTGCCTGTTTATCTCTTCTATGGAGAAGAGGAGTTCCTCATCCGCGAGGCGGTTGAGCTTATCGCACAGAAGGTCGTCGACCCCGCCACGCGCGACTTCAATCTCAGCACAATCTATTGTCGCGAGGCATCCGCATCAGACATCATAGGCATTGCGCAGACCCTGCCCTTTATGGCAACCAAGAGGCTCATCATCGCCAGGGACATAGATGCATTCAAGTCCGCTGATTTAGAGGCGCTAATTCCATACCTCAGGGATCCATCTCCCAATACCTGTCTCGTCATGCTATCGAGCCAGAGAAGGTACGACAAGAAGACCGTCATATCTGCTGTGGAAGAAGGCGGGGGCGCGGTCGTCGCCTTCTATGCCCTGAAGGAATCCGATGTCTTCGAGTGGATAATCGGTTGGGCGGACACGCGCGGCATAAAGATCGCATCCGAGGCGGTCCACTTCATCGTCCAGATAGTCGGCAATGACCTCCAGAAGATAAAAAGCGAGCTCGAGAAGGTGGAAATATACATGAAGGGCAGAAAGGCGGTCACGCTCGAAGATGCGAGAAGGGTGGTCGGCGATTTTAGAGAGTATAACCCCTTCGACCTTGCGGAGGCCATAGGCCATAGAGACGTTCAGAAGGCCTTACTCGTGCTTGCGAGGCTTCTTCAGGAAGGAGAAGAGCCTGTCGGGCTCATCGGCGCGATTGCATGGAACATGAGAAGGCTCTTGAAGGCGAAGGCCATGCAGGCATCCGGAAAGGGCTACGAAGAAATAAAGAAGAGACTGAATGTGCTCTGGCTCCATTCTGCTTCTTTCATGGAGCAGATGAACAGCTTCAGCGAGCCGGAGCTTAAAGAAGCATTCGGCGCCTTACTCCAGGCCGACCGGCTGCTCAAGACCGGCGGCCAAGAAGCCAGGCTGGTGTTGGACGGATTGATACTGAAACTCTGCGGTAGCCGGCTCCCGGAGCGGGCATAGACGAAATTCAGCGCGGATCGCGCGGATGTAATGCGCCCACCGTCGTAATCGCTTACCTGCCGCTATTATGCCGCCAGGCCGCTCACCTTGGAAGCGAGCCTCGATATCTTCCTAGAAGCGGTGTTCTTGTGAAGGACTCCCTGCGAGGCCGCCTTGTGATACGCCTTCATTGCCTTCACAAAGGTCTCCTTTGCGAGCTCTGCATTCTTTGCCGAGACAGCCTGCTCAACCTTCTTAGCGAGGGTCTTGAGCATAGACTTTACAGATTTGTTCCTGATGTGCCTTTTTTCCGCCTGCCGGCCCCTCTTGAGCCCGGATTTTTTTCTGCTGGATTTTTTCTGCGCTGCCACTTGCGGCCTCCTTTTTCCTTTGAACGTATCGTCAAGAACCAACTACAGAGCCCACGGGGAAGGACATGTAAGGAAGGAGCAAAACTACTTAGCGTCCTCCTCTGCGCCTTCGGCGTCCTCCGCGATTAAAAAGCTTTTTACGAGCTTGTCAAATTTTAACCTATGAGCTCAGAGCATTTTATTGAGTCAATTCCTCGGTGGGCTCAGTGGTCTCATCTCTTTTTTATGAAACTTTTTGGCATTACCCCTTTGAAATAGAGCAGTTATTTAACATATAGACTGGGCGGTTGTCAAGGATAAAAAAGGCCCGGCAAAAGACCGGGCAATGACATTTCCATCCGACGGCTGTATGGCAGCCCGTAGGTTGGGCATGATTTTTATGCCAAACACATACGCCTGCGCCGATTTTGTCGGACAAGGTGAACCGTTTCGCCCAACCTATATTCTTCATAAATCGTGCATGGTCAAACCAGCCTATCCACGAAGCTGCCATCAAATGAGATTTGCCGACGAGCTACTGTTTTCCTTCTGAAAAACAGAGACCTGTGGCAATGATAAATTGCTTTTCCATTCCGACGGCTGTATAATTACAACCATTCGATTATTCTCTTGCTATGTTGGAACGACTTCAAAAAATAATTTCTTCGTCCGGTATCGCCTCTCGCAGGGCGGCCGAGCAGCTCATCCTCGATGGCAGGGTGAAGGTGAACGGCAGGGTCGTCACCGAGCTCGGGACGAAGGCGGATCCCGAACGGGATGCCATAAAGGTGGACGGCAGGCTCATAAATCCCAAGCAGCCGAAGACCTATATCATGCTCAATAAGCCTGCGGGCTATATGACCACCCTCTCGGATCCCGAAGATAGACCCACAGTGAAGGATCTCTTGAAAGGGCTCAAGGCCCGAGTCTATCCTGTCGGCAGGCTCGATTATAACACAGAAGGCCTTTTGCTCCTTACGAACGATGGAGATTGGGCGCATGTTATAATGCATCCGTCCTTCGAGCTGCCGAAGACATATCTCGTGAAGATAAAGGGCATCCTCGACCGGAAGGATGTAGAGATGCTCGAGTCAGGGGTATATCTCGAGGAAGGGAAGACTGCACCTGCGAAGGTGAGGCTCGTCAGGAAGGAGAAGGCAAATTCCTGGGTCGAGATAACCATCCATGAAGGCAGAAGGCGCCAGGTCAGGCGCATGTTCGACAGGGTGGATCACTCCGTGATAAAGCTCAAGCGCATAAAGATCGGACCGCTCTCGCTCGGCACGCTCGTCGTCGGCAAGTACAGGCACCTGACGCCTTCCGAGGTAGAGGCCCTACATGAGGCGGCTGAGAAAGGGCAAAAGAAAAAGAGGACGATGAATTAGGGGGTGGGGCCGGATGGAAAAGATTCGAGCTCATGTAATCATCCACGGACTCGTGCAGGGAGTATATTTTCGGGCGAGCACGCGTGAAGAGGCAGCGAGGCTCGGTCTGACCGGGTGGGTCAGGAACCTCCCTGACGGCTCTGTGGAGGCAGTATTCGAAGGCGAAAAGAAGAAGGTGGAAGAAATCGTCGGCTGGTGCCACAAAGGGCCTTCCGGCGCAAGGGTATCCAAGGTCGATATATCATGGGAGCCCTACACAGGCAGGTTCTCGAGGTTCGAGATAAGATATGGCTGGTAGATGGCTTGGTCCTGCGCTTTCCATCTTGATCATAACGTCCTGTTCATCAGAGAAGCCTGAGACTCCGGCGCAGTCTGCCTCAGAGCCGATCGTAATGATTAGACCTAGGCAGCAGGCTCTGACTGATGTGCAGAGGGTGGAGCTCGGCTTCCCCCTGGAGACGATAACACTTGTGGAGCGGCTTGCAGGCGCCAGGGCAGAGCCTTTCTATGAAACAGTGTTCGCGCCGTCCGAGAACCTCAAAGGAGATGACATGATCGCCAGGGAGAGGCTCGCTGGTTTCAGCGTAAGGACGAACAGGGCCGAAGGCCTCATATCCCGTTTGTCCGGGAGGCTGCGCGCTCAAGGGTATCTGATATTCAGGAGCGAGATAAATTACGGAAAGGTGCCTGATGTCGTCACTGTGATCAGGGGCATGAGCTCCTACGATATACTGAAAATACAACATACAGAGGCCCCTAACTACAAGCTCGATACAAAGGCGATCATATCATGGCTCCGGGCCAGGCAGAAAGATGCGCCTTTCGTGATTACAGGCGCAGGTCCGGACTGGCTCGAGGCGAAGTTCATCAGACCGCCGAAGAACACCCGGGCCTTCGCACGCGCGATTTCATCATTCGCTCCGGACGCGCTGTTGCATGGTCCGGGCAGCGTGGAGAGGCTCTCGTCGGAGATAAAGAGGACCCAGAGGTTCTTTCTCTGGTGGGATTGATGAAGTCGCGCAGAAATGAGGAGATGCCGTGCGGCTCGGAAAAGGGACGGAAACCGTGCTGAAGCTGCTGATTTTCATCCTTCTTTCTGTATCCGCGGTTTCATTCGTCCTGGTCTATATAAATACGCATTCTCCGCGCTATCCACTCTACTTACCTCCATCCGAGTACATGGCCGATTATGAAACCGTATTTTTCGAGAGCGAAGACAGGGTGAGGCTTTCCGGCTGGCTCGTGAAGCCGACCCGCCAGGCTGCGAAGAATCCGGGCATAATCATCTGCCACGGACTCGGCGCGGACAAGTCCGACTTCACAGGTCTTGCGGCGTTTCTCGCACGCAGGGGATATTTGGTTCTGCTCTTCGACTTTCGTGCGCACGGCGAGAGCGGCGGCAAGAGGAGCTCCCTCGGCCTGCATGAGCAGAAAGACGCCGCTGCTGCATTTAAGTTCCTATCATCGAGGCCGGAGGTGGACAGCCGGCGCATAGGCATCTACGGCTTCTCCCTTGGCGGAGCAGTAGCGATACTGACTGCTGCGGACAAAGGTGTGTTCGGTGCGGTGGTGGCGGACAGCGCGTTTACGAGCCTCGAGGACCAGGCCAGGGATGCAATTACCGGTTTCTATCACCTGCCTGCTTTCCCCTTTCTGAATCTCGCGGAGTTCGCCTATGAAATATATTTCCAGGCCTCGATAGAGAGGGTTTCTCCGATAGATGCGATAGGCATGTTATCGCCTGCGCCTGTCTTGATAATAGCGGGTGGAGCGGACAGGCTCATCTCTTCTGAAAACGGCAGGATGCTCTTCGAAGCGGCATGGGAACCTAAGGAGCTATGGTTCGTCCATGGCGCAGGGCACGGCGGCACTATGGCTGCCGCCGGGCGTGAGTATGGAGAAAGGGTGGCTGAGTTTTTCGACCGGCACCTGTAAAGGCGGATGAGCTGGAAAGCGATGGATGGATGCGGAAAAGAGCGGGCAATGATAAATAAGGCCTGCCTAAAATAGGACTTGTTTTATCATGGATAGGCTCGAGGGTCATTCGGCATGATGCTTTTTTTGATTTGCTATAATTAAACAAGAATCTCTCGGCTGTTCCGCAGTGCCGCATCGGCGTAGATAAATAATTTCTTCTGAGCTCCATACATGGATGAAGTCGTGAGGATGCATTCGGTATATATTCAAGGCGGCGGCGTATTCTACATTTAAGTGGGCGACGGGCGGCCATGGCACATGAAGGTCGTGTCTTATCATGTCATCCCTAAGGAGATTGATATATCCTTGAGGTCAGGTCAGGAGGCGCGCGGGTATGGCTGATGCATGGTGGATAGCAATATACTTCTTCTTTGTCCTGCTCCTTGTGACAGGCATGCTGGCGGCATCCTACTTTCTCGGAGAGAGGCATAAGGGACGCACCACAGCAGAGCCGTATGAGTCCGGGATAGCTCCTTACGGAAGCGCCAGGATCAGGTTCGACGTCAAGTTCTATCTCGTGGCGGTGTTCTTCGTGATATTCGATCTCGAGGCCGTATTCATAATTGCATGGGCTGTATCCGTGCGGGAGGCGGGCTGGCCCGGTTTCATAGAGATGTCCATTTTCATTCTCATACTGCTTGCCGCCCTCATATATATTTGGCTTCAAGGAGGCCTCGATTGGTCTCAGCGCGGCAGGAGGGATAGAGATATATGAAGTGGTCGCTTACAAGGGCGGATCAATCAATTTCCATTCCAGAGGCCTCGGGTTCGATTTACGAGAATGTGCGCCGCTCGGTGCTCCTTGCGAGGCTCGAAGACATGCTTGCTTGGAGCCGCAAGAACTCGCTCTGGCCGTTCAATTTTGGCCTTTCATGCTGCTACGTGGAGATGGCCACGAGCCTCACAAGCAAGTACGACATTGCGCGCTTCGGCTCGGAGGTGCTGAGGGGCACTCCCAGAGAGGCGGATCTCATCGTCATCGCCGGGACGGTGTTCATAAAGATAGCGCCGATAATAAAGCGGCTGTATGAGCAGATGATGGCCCCGCGTTGGGTCATCTCGATGGGATCCTGCGCCAACTCCGGCGGCATGTACGACATATACAGCGTGGTGCAGGGCGTGGACAAGTTCCTCCCTGTGGATGTCTATGTGCCGGGATGTCCTCCGAGGCCCGAGGCGTTCATAGAGGGTCTGCTCATGCTGAGAGAGGCTGTGGGCAGCGAGAAGAGGCCTTTAAGCTGGATCGTCGGAGCGCATGGGGCAGAGAGGCCTGAGATGCCCTGCCGCAGAGATATGAAGCGCGATGAGCGGAGGAAGATGACAATGCTCAGGCCGCCTGATGAGGTATAGGATACGGCAGGTGTTGGGCGGATTGTCCAATATGCAGAGCTCCATGAATCAAACCAGCGATGTTATCACCGAACTTTGGACACGCTTCGGCGGGGCCAAAATCCTGCACGAGGCTGCGAGCGACGGCATGCCCACGATATGGGTAGAGAAGTCCGTGCTTAAAGATGCCCTTCGTTATCTCAAAGAAGGGATCAAACGTCCATACAGGATGCTCTATGACCTCACCGTCATAGACGAGCGGGTTCGCGTGCACAGGCAGGGCCTGGCCGATAGCCATTTCACCGTTGTCTATCACCTCCTCTCATTTGGCAGGAACGAATACATCCGGATAAAGGTCGGCCTTGATAAAGACGGCTTATCCGTCCCGAGCATCACCGACATATGGCCTGCTGCGAATTGGTACGAACGCGAGGCCTGGGATATGTTCGGCGTCGTCTTCGAGGGACATCCAAATCTGCGGAGGATATTGATGCCTCCGACATGGCAGGGACACCCTCTAAGAAAGGACTATCCTGCAAGGGCCACGGAGTTCCCCCCTTTTCACCTTTCCGAAGAGAGGCATGAAAAAGAGGAGGAGGCCTTGAGATTCAGGCCAGAGGACTGGGACATGAAGCCCAAGGCGGAAGGCAGAGACTATATGTTCCTGAATCTCGGCCCCCATCATCCAGGCACGCACGGGCTTTTGCGCATCATCCTCGAGCTCGACGGAGAGGAGATACAGGATGCCGTGCTCGACATAGGCTATCACCATCGCGCTGCGGAGAAGATGGCGGAGCGCCAGTCCTGGCACACATTCATACCATACACGGATCGAATAGATTACTTCAGCGGTGTGATGAACAACTTCCCGTATGTGCTGGCCGTAGAGATGCTTGCGGGAATCGATGTCCCTGACAGGGCTAAGGTGATACGCGTGATGATGGCGGAGCTGTTTCGGATCGCGAACCACCTCGCATGGTACGGCACATTCGCAGCGGATGTCGGTGCGCTCTCGCCTGTCTTTTACATGTTCACGGACAGGGAAAAGGTATTCGATATAGTCGAGGCTGTATGCGGAGGTCGCATGCACCCCGCCTGGTTCCGCATCGGCGGGGTAGCCCAGGATCTGCCGAGGGGATGGGATGAGCTCGTGAAAGGCTTCCTGTCGTATCTGCCCTCTCGTCTCGATGAATACGATACAATGGTCCTAAAAAACAGGATATTCAAGGCGCGCACCAAGGGCATAGGCGCTTATACAACGGAAGACGCGATCGAGTGGGGAGTGACAGGACCCGGCCTCAGGGCGACCGGATTCGGGTGGGACTTCAGGAAGGAGAGGCCGTACTCGGGATATGAGCAGTTCGACTTCGACATCCCCACAGCAGTGCACGGAGACAGCTATGACCGTGCAGTGGTCCGCGTGGAGGAGATGCGCCAGAGCCTCCGCATCATAGAGCAGTGCGTGAAGATTATGCCTTCCGGGCCTTACAAGGCTGCGCACCACCTCGCCGTGCCTCCGCTCAAGGAGCGTACGATGAAGGACATAGAGACGCTCATTACGCACTTTCTCGGCGTGAGCTGGGGGCCTGTGATTCCGGCAGGCGAGGCCTTTGTCGGCATAGAGGCGACAAAGGGGAGCAACGGCTATTATGTAATCAGCGACGGCGGCACTATGCCGTATCGGGTGCGCATACGTACGCCCTCCTTCCCTCACATGCAGATGGTGCCTGAAATCAGCCGCGGCCTGATGGTAGCGGATCTTTTGGCTATTCTGGGGAGCATCGACTTCATACTTGCCGATGTGGATAGGTAGGTTGGGATATTTTCGGATTCTGGGGTCTCTCTATGCTCAATGAGAAGGAGATGCAGGAGATAGCAGCCGAGGTGGCGCACTGTCCTGTGAAGCAGGCTGCTTCGATAGAGGCCTTGAAGATCGTGCAGAGGCACAGGGGATGGGTGTCGGATGCCGCGCTCAGGGATGTTTCAGAGATGCTCGGCATGACGGTCGAGGAGCTCGACAACGTAGCCACCTTCTATAACATGATATTCCGGAGGCCTGTCGGCAGGCATGTGATCCTCTTGTGCGACAGCGTTACCTGCTGGATGATGGGAGGCGAGTCTTTGAGGGATTATATTTCGAGGAGGCTCGGAATTGGTATGGCCGAGACGACTGCCGACGGTAGATTCACCATGCTCCCTGCGGTATGTCTCGGGTGCTGCGACCGAGCGCCTGCGATGATGATCGACGAAGATCTGCACACCCAGCTGACGCCTGAGAAGATCGAAAAGGTCCTTGAACTATATACATGAGCGGATGCAAGGCGTATCTATGGAACGACCGCTGACAAAGCATATAAACGCCGCTGAAGGTCCGCCTGACATCGAAGAGTATGAACGGGCAGGCGGTTATGCCGGTCTGCGCAAGGCGCTCCTGTCCATGTCTCCCATGGATGTCCAGGGGGTCGTCAAGCAGTCCGGGTTGCGCGGCAGGGGAGGGGCGGGGTTTCCCACGGGCATGAAGTGGAGCTTCGTCCCGATGGGTCCTGATGCGAGGCGGCCCAAATACTTTATTGTGAATGCGGACGAGATGGAGCCCGGTGCTTTCAAGGACAGGTATCTGCTCGAAGGCAACCCTCATCAGGTGATAGAGGGGGCCGTCATCGGCGCATATGCGATAGAGGCGGAGCAGGCGTACATATTCCTGCGCTGGGCGTACAAGACCGCGCAGAAGAGGATGGAAAGGGCCATTGAGGAGGCGAGGGCCGCTGGGTATATAGGCAGAGACATACTCGGAAGCGGCTTCAGCCTGGATGTGCGCATACATTCAGGCGCGGGCAGATATATCTGCGGAGAGGAGACAGCCCTACTGAACTCGCTCGAAGGAAAGCGGGCGGTCCCGAGGACAAAGCCGCCGTTTCCACAGATATCAGGCCTGTGGGGAAGGCCTACTATCGTCAACAATGTAGAGACGGTGTGCAACATACCGCATATAATCGCGAACGGTGCGAGGTGGTTCCAGGGCCTGAGCCGTTCGTCAGACAGCGGCACGAAGCTCTACGGCGCGAGCGGACGGGTGAGAAGGCCCGGGCTCTGGGAGCTGCCGATGGGTGTCACAATGAGGGAGATCATCGAAGAATACGCCGGAGGCATGCAGGACGGATATATCCTGAGAGGGGTGATACCCGGCGGGGCATCGACGGACTTTCTGGGGCCAGAGCACATGGACGTCAAGATGGACTTCGACTCGGTATCCAAGGCAGGCAGCAGGCTCGGCACGGGCACGATGATCATACTCGACGACAAAACATGTCCCGTAGGCATGGTACATAACATGATAAGGTTCTTCGCGCACGAATCATGCGGATGGTGCACCCCGTGCAGGGAAGGGATTTCATGGGCCGAGAAGATACTTCGGTCCATGGAAAGCGGAGGCGGGATGGAAGGGGACATTGAGCGGCTTCATTCCATCACGAGGATGCTCGGCATAGGTAACACATTCTGCGCACTCGCCCCGGGCGCGATGGAGCCGCTCCAAAGCGGACTGATCCGATTTCGCGAAGACTTCGAGCGTCACATAAGGGAGAGGGTGTGCCCTTGGAAAAAGTAGATTTCATATTACTAGCAACAGCCTGATGCCGGTATCCGGTTATTGAAAATTCGAGCGAACGCAGCGATGAATCCATCACGGATTCAGCGCCTGAGACTCAGTATACGACGAATCACTGACATGCCGACCATCTTTATAGAGAACAAGCCGTATCAGGTGGAGCCCGGGCAGAACCTTCTGAAGGCCTGTCTGTCCCTCGGGTTAGATCTGCCGTATTTCTGCTGGCACCCCGCCATGCACTCGGTCGGCGCTTGCCGTCAGTGCGCCGTGAAACAGTTCAAGGACGAGAAAGACACCCGCGGCAGGATAATCATGGCGTGCATGACTCCTGTAAGCGAGGGCATGCGCATATCCATAAACGACCCCGAGGCGAGGGCGTTCAGAAAGGGCATCATAGAGCTCCTCATGCTGAACCACCCGCACGACTGCCCTGTATGCGACGAGGGCGGAGAGTGCCATCTGCAGGACATGACTGTGATGACGGGCCATGCATACCGCTCTTATCGTTTCGGAAAGAGGACGCATAGAAATCAATACCTCGGCCCTTTCATAAACCACGAGATGAACCGCTGCATACAGTGCTATCGCTGCGTGAGATTCTACAGAGACTATGCAGGCGGCAGGGATCTGGATGTCTTCGGAGCGCACGACCATGTTTATTTCGGAAGGCACTCCGACGGCGTGCTCGAGTGCGAATTCAGCGGCAATCTCGTCGAAATTTGTCCTACAGGCGTATTCACGGACAAGACATTCAAGAAACACTATACACGCAAATGGGATCTCCAGACAGCGCCTTCCGTCTGCGTCCACTGCGGACTGGGCTGCAATATCATCCCGGGCGAGAGATACGGAAGGCTGAGGCGGATATTGAACCGTTTCAATCGGGATGTGAACGGCTTTTTCATATGCGACAGGGGCAGGTTCGGCTATGAATTCGTGAACAGCACGCGCCGCATTACACGACCTCTCGTCAAACACAGCGCCGCGGAAGGCCATAAACCGGTATCCGAGGATGAGGCGCTCGAGAGGGCGGAGGGCATAATACGCAGCTCCAGGCGCGTGCTCGGCATCGGCTCTCCACGCGCCTCTCTCGAGGCGAACTTTGCACTGCGCCGCCTCGTGGGACCTGAGAATTTCTTTTCGGGGCTCTCGTCCGTCGAGGACAAGATCATCAGGGAAGTGATTGATATTATGAGAAGTGGCGGCCTGCCTTCCGCCTCGCTCAGAGATGTGGAAGAGGCGGATGCTGTTCTGGTGCTCGGAGAGGACGTGATGAACACCTCTCCCCGTCTCGGCCTGTCCATCCGTCAGGCGGTGAAGAATAGGGTGATGGATATACCGAAAAGCCTCGGCATTCCGGAGTGGAATGACGCTGCTGTGAGAGCTGCTGTCCAGGAGGCGAAGGGGCCGCTCTATATCGCGTCTCTGCACGAAACGCGGTTGGACGACATCGCCACAGGGCTGTATCATGCGGCACCGGATGATATAGCGAGGTTCGGATTCATGATTGCAAAGGAGATAGATTCAGACGCCCCGGGCGCACCGGCCTATGGCGATCGTAATAATACGGGTGGAGATGCGGCCGGACATGCAGTCTACCTTTCAAAAGAGATTGCGAAGGAGCTCATCGGCGCGAAAAGTCCTGTCATCGTATCCGGCGCAGGCTGCATGAGCGTGGAAGTTGTGCATGCAGCCTTCAATATTGCCTCTGCGTTGCTCAGGAAGGGACGTCCTGCGAAGGCGCTTTTCTGCCTGCCTGAGTGCGATTCTATGGGAGCCGGAATAATGGCGGGCAGGTCTATCGCCGAGGCCCTGGACATGATCAAAAACAGAGAAGCCGATGCCCTCATCATACTCGAAAACGACCTGTACCGCCGGATCGACAGCGTGTCAGCGGACAGCCTGCTGTGCGCCGCGAGGGGTGTCATCGTGCTGGATTACATACAGACGCCTACTGCTGATAAGGCTTCTCTCGTCCTTCCGTCCGCGTCATTCGCTGAGTCCGACGGCACATTCTTGAACTCGGAAGGCAGGGCGCAGCGGTTCTTCAGGGTATATTTGCCGGAAGAGTTTTCTCCAGGTTGCGGGATAAAAGAGGGATGGAGATGGCTCGGCGACTTAATGACTCGCACAGGAAGGGGCGAAGGACCTGGCTGGAATACTCTCGACGACGTCATTCTATCTATGACGAAGGAACTCTCTCTCCTGACTCCGGTCGCGCAGTGCGCTCTGCCCTCAGGATTCAGGATCGAGGGGATGAAGATCCCCAGGCAGCCGCATCGCTACAGCGGTAGGACCGCTATGCACGCGGATAAAGATGTGCATGAGCGGCAGCCTCAGATTGATAATGATTCTTTTTTTTCATTCTCTATGGAAGGGTATCCAGGCGTCCTGCCCACGTTACTCGCGCCGAGATATTGGCGGCCGGGCTGGAACTCTGTCCAGGCCTTGAACAAATTCGGTCACGAAAAAAGAGCCCTCTCTCTTTCAGGATATTGCGGCGTCAGGCTGTTCGGTCTGGGCCGGGATACGACCGAATTAACCGCAGAGCCTGGGTATTTTATGGACATCCCCCCGCGGTTCAGGCCCAAGGACGGAGAATATCTCTTCCTGCCTCTATATCACATCTTCGGCTCGGAAGAGCTGAGCATGAATTCAGCCGGGATTGCAGAGTTGGCGCCGGAGCCGTATATCGCGCTCTCTGATATACCGGCTGTTCGGGATATGGAGGGGAAGGCTGTGGAAGCCCGCATAGGAAGCACCATCGTCAGGCTTAGAATAAAGATAATGCCCGGTCTTCCGGTCGGCACGGCAGGCTATCCGGTGGGGCTGCCGGGCGTTCCATGGGTCGAGCTTCCGCAATATGGTAAGATAATAAAATAAGCTCATCTGGTACAATGATCATTCCGGCACACCCTGCCGGCCTGCACCAAAAAACGTGATGAGCCTAAAATAAGCCGTGAATGAAAACGTAAAACATATCCTGCTGATATTTATGATTCTCGGCGCCGCCTTGACCGCCGCGGCATGGCTCATATGGATCGAGAGGAGGCTCCTTGCGCTGTGGCAGGACAGGTACGGCCCCAACCGTGTAGGCCCGTTCGGCCTCATGCAGGTGGTTGCGGATATGGTCAAGGTGCTTTCGAAGGAGGACTGGGTGCCTCCTTTTTCAGACAGGGCGGTTTTTGTCATGGCGCCTGCGATCATCGTCGTCACAACCCTGCTCTCCTTCGCTGTGGTGCCGTTCGGTCCCGGGTTCTCGATCTCCGAGATGAACAGCGGACTTCTCTTCTTCCTCGCCATGTCTTCCCTCGGCGTGTACAGTATCGCGCTCGCAGGCTGGTCTTCGAACAACAAATATTCGCTGCTTGGAGGTCTTAGGGCGTCCGCGCAGATGCTAGGCTACGAGGTATTCATGGGTATTTCCCTCATGGGTGTTGTCATGCATACGGGCACATTCAATCTGCGCGAGATAGTGGAGGCGCAGCGGGAAGGGTGGTTTTTCATACCGCAGTTCTTGGGTATGCTGACGTTTCTTACGGCAGGCATTGCCGAGACTCATCGTCTGCCGTTCGACCTTCCGGAGGCGGACAGCGAGCTCGTTGCTGGGTTCCACTCCGAATATTCGGGCATGAAGTTCGGAATGTTTTTTGTGGGAGAGTATCTCGGCATCATACTCATCTCGGCATTCATAGTCACGCTCTTCTTCGGTGGCTGGCTCGGGCCGTGGCTGCCGCCGGTTGCATGGTTCTCTATAAAGACATTCGGATTCATATGCCTGTTCATGCTCCTTCGGGCGTCTCTTCCGAGGCAGAGGTATGATCAGCTCATGTCATTCGGATGGAAGGTCATGCTTCCATTGTCTCTCTTGAACGTGCTCGTAACAGGTGCGGTGATCCTGATGGGCAGATAATCCAGGTAGGGCAGGGGTGTCTATGCTCAGCATCCTTAAGACTATATGGGTCGTCTTCCTCCATATGTTCCGGAGGAGGGCGACGATTCAGTATCCGGAGGAAAGGCCGAAGATACCGCCCAGATGGCGCGGGAGGATAATCCTGTCCCGTGATCCGGACGGGGCAGAGCGGTGCGTTGCCTGCTATCTCTGCGCTGCGGCCTGCCCTGTCGACTGCATCTCGCTCCAGGCTGCAGAGGACGAACACGGGAGGCGCTATCCCGCCTTCTTCAGGATAAATTTCTCGCGTTGTATATTCTGCGGTTTCTGCGAAGAGGCATGTCCGACATATGCGATCCAGCTTACGCCGGACTTCGAGATGTCGGAGTACAGGAGGCAAAACCTCGTGTATGAAAAAGAGGATCTCCTGATAAACGGTCCTGGAAAATATCCCGGATATAATTTCTACAGGGTCGCCGGCGTCTCTATTTCAGGAAAAGGCAAGGGAGAATCCGAGAACGAAGCACCTCCGGTGGACGTGAGGAGTCTGCTGCCATAGCCTAAGTTTTCATTCAGGTCTTTCTCCGGGAGCTCTGGTTGATTCTTGTCAATACGGCTCGAACTCAAGGGGGATTCTATATGGTCGTCCTCTTCTATATATCCGCGATGGTCGCCGTGGCCTCCACTATGATGACGGCCACGAGGAAGGACCCTGTCCATGCGCTTTTATATCTCATTGTATCATTTCTTTCCGTTGCGCTGATATTCTATATCCTCGGAGCGCCATTCATCGCGGCGCTCGAGGTGATCGTCTATGCAGGGGCGGTGATGGTGCTGTTTCTGTTCGTCGTCATGATGCTGAACCTCGGCAAGCAGTCCGTGGAGCAGGAGGAGAAGTGGCTCAGCCGAGATGCCTGGCTCGGTCCACTGATCCTCGTTTCGGTCCTCTCAGCAGAGCTTTTATATATTTTTTTATCCGGCGGTGTAGAGCCGCTCGAGATCCGAGAGGTCTCGCCGAAGCAGACAGGCATCGCCCTGTTCGGTCCGTATGTGATAGGGGTGGAGCTTGCTTCTCTGCTGCTTCTGTCCGGGCTAGTAGGAGCATGGCATCTTGGCAGGCGGAGGAGATGAGAGGCGTATTATGCATGGCACTATTCCATATGAGCATGTCCTGCTCCTCGCAGGGGTGCTGTTCGTCTTGGGCCTTCTGGGCGTGATGATCCGAAGGAACCTCATATTCATGCTAATATCAGTCGAGATAATGCTCAATGCTGCAGGCCTTGCATTCATTGCGGCGGGCGGCAGGTGGGCCGGACCGGATGGCCAGGTGATGTTCATCTTCATTCTGACAATGGCCGCAGCCGAGGCCGCTGTCGGCCTTGCCATCATACTCCGGCTATATAGTCTCCATGAGACTGTGGATGCAGACAGGGCAGGGGAGATGAAAGGATGACCGCATACATGCCCGATCTCATCCAGCTCATACCGGCCTTTCCATTCGCAGGCGCCTTCTTTTTGATACTTCGCGGCAGGCGCCTGCCGATGCAGGCAACTGCTGTAATCGGCTCCGGCTCTGTGGGTCTGTCCGCCCTCGCAGGGATAGCGGTCGCGATAGAATTCATATCATCACCTCCGGTTGGTCATGCCCTTTATAAGACTTTATGGCGATGGATGGATGTAGGCGGCCTTTCCCCCTCGGTCACGCTATATCTCGATCCGCTGTCTCTGATAATGCTGCTCGTGGTCACGATCGTGGGCTTTCTTATCCATATTTATTCTACGGAATTCATGGAAGGCGACGAGGGATATAGCCGGTTTTTCGCGTATATGAATATGTTCATCGGCGCCATGCTCGTGCTGGTGCTCGCGGACGACCTCTTGCTTTTGTATCTCGGCTGGGAAGGGGTGGGGCTGTGCAGCTATCTGCTCATCGGGTTCTGGTACAAGAATCCAGCGAACGGCTATGCAGCGAGAAAGGCATTCGTGATCACACGCATAGGAGACACTGCAATGGCCGTAGGCCTTTTTCTGCTCTTTACGGAATCTGGGACGCTGAGGATACAAGACATGCTCATGAGCGCAGAGGCGGGGAGGCCTGGCGGCTTGACTATTTCCCTGGCGGCAGGCCTCCTTCTCGCAGGTGCAGTAGGAAAATCCGCGCAGTTGCCGCTCCAGACATGGCTGCCTGATGCAATGGCAGGCCCCACACCAGTCTCTGCCTTGATACATGCGGCGACGATGGTGACAGCAGGCGTGTATCTCATTGCACGCATGCATACTCTCTTTGAACTCGCGCCGGCTGTGCAGACCGCCGTCGCTGTGATCGGGGTTGCCACACTGCTCGTCTCCGCAGCGAGCGCCCTTGCGCAGCGGGACATCAAGAGGGTGCTTGCATATTCTACGATGAGCCAGATAGGCTATATGTTCCTTGCGCTCGGAGCCGGCGCATGGTCTGCCGCTATCTTCCATTTCATGACTCATGCATTCTTCAAGGCGCTCCTCTTTCTTGCAGCAGGGGCGGTGATTATTTCCCAGCACCACGAGCACGACATGTTCAGGATGGGAGGCCTGCGAAAGAGACTCCCGTTGACGTTCATTACATTCCTTGTCGGCTCGGCGTCGCTCTCGAGCCTGCCGCTCATTACAGCGGGTTTCTACAGCAAAGAGCTGATACTCTGGGGCGCATGGTCGTCGGCCAAGGGCGGGCACTGGCTTTGGGCTGCGGGCATTATCGGCGCGTTTCTCACATCCGTCTATACATTCCGCATGGTATTCCTCATATTCTACGGTGAGCAGAAGACCGAGCTCAGCAGACTGCCTGGCCTGCGCATGCACATCCCGCTCATGATCCTGGCGCTCTTCTCCATTGCCGGAGGTTTCATCGAGACGCCCAAGATATTGGGAGGGGTGGATGTATTCTCCTCTTTCATGAACAGCGCCCTGCCGCAGGAGGTCAAGGGCCATCTTTCGGGTCATTCAGAGCTCATGCCCCTGGGTGCCGCATCGCTCGCATCCATCTCAGGTGTATTCATCGCATACATGCTGTTTTTTAAAACACCTCATGCATCGGAGCAGATGGTGCGCACCCGATTAGGCGGCATGCTCCGAAGATTCATGCTTTCAGGCTGGGGATTCGACAGGCTCTATGACACGCTTTTTGTGAGGCCTTTCATCCGAATCGCCTCGGTGAGCAGAGACGACTTCATCGACCTCATCTCGAAAGTCCTCGCCGCCTCTGCCGCTGTGATGAGCAGGGCCTTGAGCTTGACTCAGACAGGAAAGGTGCGCTGGTATGCATTTGCCGTCGGACTCGGGGCAGCGATACTGATCTGGACGGCGGTCTTGTAGAGATACGATTATGCAACCGGAGGAGCGGAGATGCTGATTCTACTCCTTGTTTCCATACCCATCATCGGGGGGATTGTCGCCTGGGCCGCTGAGAAGGCCGGGACGTCATGGCCGAGGTGGGTGTCTATCTTTGCGCTCGGTCTGGACATCATTATGATGATCCCCGTCTTATCGGCTATTCCGCATTCTCGAGGCGTATGGTCGGCAGAGTTCAGGGCGGAATGGATATCCGCTATCGGCGCATCCATCCATTTGGCTATAGACGGCATGAGCCTGCTCCTCGTAATCCTCACACTCTTCCTCGGCATGATATCTGTCTTATGCTCATGGACAGAGATAAGGGAGAGGGTGGGCTTCTTCCATTTCAATCTCCTCTGGACTCTTTCGGGAATCATCGGCGTATTCACCGCCCTGGACCTGCTTTTGTTCTACTTCTTCTGGGAGCTCATGCTCATTCCGATGTATCTTCTGATAAATATCTGGGGCCACGAAAACCGGGTCTATGCCTCATACAAGTTCTTCATATTCACGCAGGCGGGAGGCCTGCTCATGCTCGTGGCGATACTCGCTCTCTATTTCATCCACAAGGAGCAGACCGGCGCGGCTACGTTCGGTTATGCAGACCTGCTCGGCACGCGCCTCTCCCCTGAGACGGGGATGCTGCTCATGCTCGGCTTTTTCGCCGCATTCGGCGTGAAGATACCCGCTCTGTTTCTGCATACATGGCTTCCGGATGCCCACACAGAGGCGCCCACAGCAGGCAGCGTCATACTCGCAGGCCTTCTGCTCAAGACAGGCGCATACGGGCTCTTGAGATTCTTGATCCCCCTGTTTCCGGATGCTGCAAGGGAGTTCGCGGCTGTGGGCATGTTAATCGGGACGGCAGGCATTCTGTACGGCGCCGTACTCGCATTCGCGCAGAAGGATCTTAAGAGACTCGTTGCTTACACGAGCATAAGCCATATGGGATTTGTGCTGCTCGGCGCATTTGCAGGAAACGAGCTCTCGCTCCAGGGATGCGTCATGCAGATGCTCAGCCACGGACTGAGCACAGGAGCGCTATTCATCATAGTCGGCGCGATACAGGAGCGCCTGCATACCAGGGACATTGGCCGCATGTCCGGACTCTGGCAGGCGATGCCGCGCATGGGCGGTTTTGCACTGTTCTTCGGCCTCGCCTCGTTGGGGCTTCCGGGCATGGCGAACTTTATCGCCGAGTTCCTCGTGCTGATCGGCTCGTTCAGGGTGTCTGTTCCGCTTACGGTCATAGCATCCCTGGGGCTTATCGCATCCGCTGTGTATTCTCTCTGGATGATCCAGCGGGTGTTTCACGGGAGCCCGTCTCATGAAACGCCTCCGGATATCTCGTTTCGTGAGACGATGGTGTTGCTCTCGATGATGTTGCCCATACTGTGGCTCGGTCTGTTTCCGCAGACGGCATTGAGAGTATCGAGTTCATCTATCGAGGCCATTGCGCAGCATAGGTTGTCGCATAGCATGGATTATCCTGGGCCTGGGTCGGGAGGGCTGAGATGACTACGACCCAAGTCACGGCACTCTTGCCGATGATTGCAACCGGCGGATTTGCTGTTGTCGTGCTCCTGTTGATATCCATCAAAAGGATGCACAGCCTGACCTCCGCGCTTACGATTGCAGGATTCGGCGCTGCACTCTTCCTGCTTTTTTACATAAGGCCTCTTTTGCCGATTGATGTCACCGGTCTCATCGTGATGGACGGCCCGGCATATATTTACATAACGATAATACTCGGATCCGGGCTGGTGGCTTCTGCGATCGGATACGGTTATCTCGAGAGGCAGGACGAGCATAAAGAGGAGTTCTATCTTCTGCTGCTTTTGGCTTCGACAGGTGCGTCCGTGCTTTCCGCGGCGAGCCACTTCGCCTCTTTCTTTTTGGGAATCGAGCTGCTGAGCGTATCCATCTATGCGATGTCGGCGTATATAACGGCCAGGCCGAGATCCATCGAGGCAGGCGTGAAGTATCTCATACTCTCGGCTGTTTCATCGGCGTTTCTGCTCTTCGGCATGGCGTTGTTATACGGCGAGACCGGAGTCATGGGCTTTGCAGGTATAGCGGAGGCGTTGCGAAGCGGCTCCGCATCTCCGGCAATCCTCGCTGGGCTTGTAATGATCATCGTCTCTGTGGGGTTCAAGCTCGCCCTGGCTCCATTCCATCTCTGGGCGGCGGATGTCTATGAAGGCGCTCCTGCGCCGGCTGTTGCTTTCATCGCCTCCGTATCGAAGGCGGGCGTATTCGCGGTCCTGTCCAGATTCTACTTTGCGTCCGGTTTCCATTCCATCCAAGATGTCGGCGTCATATTCATATCGCTCGCGGTCGCATCTATGTTCGTCGGCTCCTTGCTCGCCCTGCTTCAGGAGAATGTGAAGAGGCTGCTCGCATATTCATCCATTGCGCATATGGGCTATCTTCTGATTGCGCTTCTCGCCCGGGGAGACGGCGCTGAAAGGTCCGGCGCAATCTATATCGCCGCATATGCAGTCACATCTCTCGGCGCCTTCGGTGTGATTGCATCTCTCTCAACCGGAAGGGGAGATGCGGACAGGCTCGGCGATTTCCGGGGGCTCGCCTGGTCCAGGCCATGGACTGCAGCGGTCTTCGGAGCGATGATGCTCTCTCTCGCCGGTCTGCCGCTTACAGCCGGATTCATAGGCAAGCTCCTGGTAGCAGCATCAGGTGTGGGAGACGGTTTATGGACTATGGTGATATCGCTCGTAATCTCGAGCGTGATCTCCCTTTTCGCCTATCTCAGGGTCGTCATGGAAATGTTCAGGACAGAGGAGGCTTCTTTTGTGAACGGCATCACGCCGCTCGACTCATATGTCTTGGGGATATTGATGTTAAGCCTGTTCATGATAGGCGTCTATCCTGCACCGCTCATTTCAGCCGTGGACAGTCTGATTGCTTTGAAATGAGCGGAGCTGTTTCATGAGAGGTGGGTTATGGACAGAAGGGACTTTCTGAAAAAGGCGGTCGCGACAGGCATCGGGTTGGGCATGCCGGATCTCGTCAAACGGCTCGCCCATGCCTCTGTCAGGCAGCCGGATCTTGCTGTTGCGACAGGAGCATCTGCCGACGCTATTACGAAGGCGGCCATAGATGCGCTGGGAGGGATCAGGAAATTCGTATCGAGGGGAGACATAGTAGTCGTCAAGCCCAATATGGCATGGGACAGGCTGCCTGAGCAGGCTGCGAATACGAACCCGGAGGTGGTGGCCGAGGTCGTCAGGCTCTGTTTCGAGGCGGGTGCAAAGAAGGTGAAGGTCTTCGACCGTTCTGTGAACGACCCGAGGCGCTGCTATGTGCAGAGCGGCATCGCGCAGGCGGCGAAGGCGCTCGGAGCGGATGTGGACTATGTTGATGAGCGCAGGTTCAAGGACACGGCAATAGGCGGAGAGGCCCTATCCACCTGGCCACTTTACATAGATATATTCGAGGCGGACAAGGTTATAAACGTCCCGATTGCAAAGCACCACAGCCTCGCGAAACTCACCATGGGTATGAAGAACTGGATGGGGGTTATGGGCGGCTCGCGCAGGGTGATACACCAGAAGCTCGACCAGAGCCTTGCCGACCTCACGATGAAGATAAGGCCTACGCTGACTGTTCTGGATGCGGTAAGGATACTGATTGACAACGGACCGCAGGGCGGAAGCCTCTCGGATGTCAAGAGGCTCGATACAGTGATAGCGGGCATCGACCCTGTCGCAGTGGATTCTTTCGGCGCGACACTGTTCGGCATGAAGGGCGGCGACCTAGGTTATGTACGGATCGGCGCTGAGATGGGGTTGGGCAGGATGGATATAGAGAAGATGACGATAAAAAAGATAAGAATATGACGGCTTCTCGAGTCATAGAATCGTCATCTATTCCAATTCAAAAGAAAGGGCATTGGATGGAATGAAGCGGCTGTTTACGATCAAGAGGGCGAGACAGGTCTCGCAGGTACTGTTTCTACTGCTCTTTCTGTTCCTATTCATCCAGACGGAATCGAAAGGAGACGACACGCTCGGATATCCTGTGAGGCTCTTCCTGGACTGGGACCCGCTCATACTCATCACCACATTACTGTCTGCCCATGCCGCATCAGCGGCCTTCTATCTTTCCATCATCACCATCGGCCTGACGATGCTTTTGGGCAGGGTCTTTTGCGGCTGGGTCTGTCCGCTCGGGACACTGAACAATGCAGTGGGCGCCCTCAAAAAAGAAGGCCGCGGCAGGGCACCTCTTGGACTGCATCGTATAAAATACTACATCTTGATCTTCATTCTCGCATCCTCGCTCTTTACGCTGCAGATCACCGGGATAATGGATCCCATCTCGCTCCTCATCAGGTCTTTCTCCCTCGCCGTCTATCCGTTGTTCAACTACAGCGTAAGGGCGGTATTCAATATCCTGTATGACATCGACCCGCTCGGCATAACTGTGCTCTCGGAGCCTGTATATGATGCCCTGAAACATTCCGTCCTGAGCTTCGAGCAGACATCATACCGTCAGGCCGTGTTCATAGCCCTGATATTCTTCGGCATACTCTCGCTGAATCTCATCGAGAAAAGGCTCTGGTGCAGATACCTATGCCCCCTCGGCGCGATGCTCGGACTCCTGTCCCGCTTCTCGCTTCTCAAACGCTCTGTGAGCGAGGGCTGCACAGAATGCGGTGCATGTGCGCAGGTATGCCAGGGCGCTGCATCGCCGGATATAAAAGGCATGTGGAGAGACGCTGAGTGCTATTATTGCTATAACTGCGATGACGTCTGCCCCAATAATGCGGTCTCTTTCGGGTTTTCAGGAAGCAAGGTCGCATCAGGACTGGACATAGGCCGCAGACGCGTGATCCTTTCCGTGGTGTCCGGTGCGGCATGCGTACCACTGCTCAGGGCCACAAACCTTGGAAAGACGAATTCCATGAATCCATCCCTTATCAGGCCGCCCGGCTCCCTCGATGAAAAGGAGTTCTTGAGACGCTGCGTCAAATGCGGGGAGTGCATGAAGGTCTGCATCACGAACGGCCTTCAGCCCACACTGCTCGAGGCGGGGTTGGAGGGCATTTGGTCTCCGATGCTCGTGCCGCGCATCGGGTATTGCGAATATAGGTGCACACTCTGCGGCCAGGTATGTCCTACGGGCGCTATCAAGAGGCTGTCGCTCACTGAGAAGGCGAAGGTGAAGATCGGGCTTGCCATGATAGACAAGGGCAGGTGCCTTCCCTGGGCGCATGCCAGACCGTGCATCGTGTGCGAAGAGGTATGCCCGACCCCGAAGAAGGCGATATGGCTCGAGAAGGCCATCGTACGGGACAGAGAGGGAAGGCATGTTGAGGTCATGCAGCCTCACGTGGACCTTGAGCTGTGCATAGGCTGCGGAATATGCGAGTCTAAATGCCCTGTGCTCGGCAGGCCCGCCGTATATGTCATGAGCCTGGGAGAGTCGAGGTCTAAGGAAAACCGGCTCTTGTTGACATGAAGTCGGGGGATCATGATGACTGATTTTTCGGCTCATCGCGGCGCACCCTGCCTGCACAAAAAAACGCGATGATCCGGATTTTTCCCGCTATCACGCGAATCTTGACGGATGAAATGCGGTTATTGCATGCGTTATGATTTTTCTTGCAATAAAAGGCCTGTTGGTATAACATCACCCGAAAATCAGGCCATGCATTCTCATCTTAGTATACATATAGCACTTGTTGCATCTGTGCTCTGCTTTTCAGGCTGCACTCATCCTTTTTTTCATTCCGATGACACCTCTGTGATTGCTCTACCTGCACAGGCCGACCTTGCTCCTGATCCGGATACCGTAGAGTCTCAGGCCCAGACAGAGACAGCCCCGTCTCTTGCATCGATAGAGGATGGAAACGGTTCCGCCCAGAACGGCGAACAGGAGAGAGGCGATGAAGAAGAGGGCATACTCGACTCCGCGCTCGAACTCGTGGAGGCGGCGCAAGAGTTCCGGGTTGAAGGCGACATAGACAGGACGCTGGACGCACTGGACCAGGCATATGCATTGATCCTAAAGGTGAATGCAGCGGACAATCCGAAGCTCTCCCAGCAGAAGGAAGACCTGAGGTTCATGATATCGAGGCGGATACTCGAGATATACGCCTCGCGCCACGCGGCGGTCAACGGCAACCACAGGCCGATTCCAATGACCATGAATGAGCATGTAGAAAGGGAGATAAGGCTCTTCCAGACCATAGATAGGGATTTCTTCCTGGAGTCCTATGCGCGGTCCGGTCTGTATCGCGAGAGCATAGAAAAGGCGCTGAAAGAGGCGGGGATACCCGAGGAGCTATCATGGCTTCCACTGATCGAGAGCGGCTTCAAGGTGCGGGCGTTGTCGCGCGCGAGGGCGCTTGGTCTGTGGCAGTTCATCCCCTCCACAGGGTACAAATTCGGCCTCAAGAGGAACCTGTGGATAGACGAACGGCTCGATCCGGAAAAATCCACCATCGCGGCCATTGCATACCTCAAGGAGCTACATCAGATATTCGGCGACTGGGCCACTGTGCTCGCTGCATACAACTGCGGGGAGGGCAATGTGGCCAGGGTCATCAGAGAGCAGAAGATAAATTATCTGGACAATTTCTGGGATCTCTACGAGAGGCTCCCGCGTGAGACCGCGCGTTACTATCCGCGGTTTCTGGCGGTGCTCCACATCTTGAAAGATCCTGCTAAGTACGGATTCTCTCTCGAAGAACCCATGAAACCGCTGCCTTATGAAACGGTCACTATCTCCAAACCTGTGAGCCTTAAGACCGCGGCCCAAAGGATCGGCGTCGAGGTCGAAGAGCTCACTAACAGGAATCCGGAGCTGAGGCGAGAGGCGACTCCTGAAGGCGTTTATACGCTCAAGGTGCCGCCTGGAAAGGGGGAGGTCCTGCTCTCTGTTCTCGACGGTATCCCCAGATGGACGCCTCCGAGGCCGGAATATATCGTGCATCGTGTAAGAAGCGGAGAGACGCTCTCGCTCATCGCTCTCAGATACCGGACGAGTGTGCAGAGGATCATGGAGGCGAACAGGATAGGAAGGAGCCATTTCATTCGCGCAGGCCAGAGGCTAAGAATTCCCGTGGGCAGGGCATCCTGAATCAATGCGCTATATCTCCACTCATAATCCGATTGATGTACTCGTCTCGCTGTCCAGGAAGAACTCCGACATGGACGGCCTGCCGGTATAATGCTCTATGCCGAAGCGCCATGTCCTGCTCCCTGATCTGAACATCACACCCGCCTGGAATGAATGCAATGTCGATTCTCCAATTGTGCCCCTCCCATGAAAGTGCTGTACCCTGTCTTATCTCAAAGGCGATAACCGCGAAGCCGAGAAGAGCGCGAAGAAAAGGCTAAATACTTTTTTTAGGTGGTCAATCCTTGCGCCCTTTGCTTTTTGGCGGGTCAAAATTTTGGCTTTGCTCTATTGGTCTTTGGCCTCGCCTCGCTAAATTATTGGAACCATCCTTTGTGATTGTGGTATTATATGCAGTCCGTGAGACATATGAGGGAGGTATGGTGGCCATGAAGACGGATATTGCCAAGAAACTCTTCACATGGGTGAGCATCTGCGCTGCAATTTACACCATCATCGAGATGGTCATGCAGTCCTTCGGCTCGAGTATCTGTGCCACAGAGGGCTGCAAAGTCGTCTCCAGCCATACGAGGTTCGGCGATATGCCTATCCTCGTCATCGGACTCGGCCTCTTCGTTTCCCTGGCTGTATTGAACGTCCTCGACAGCAGGCTGCTGAGCGGCCGCTATGGAAACATCATCGACATACTGCTCATAGCCGGACTGGGTGCAGAGGGGTTCTTTACTGGTTACCAGGCGTTCCACATAAAGACGCCGTGCGTATTCTGCCTCTCCATATTCGGATTGGTGCTCTTGCTCGCCATCCTCAGGTTCATGTCTGGAGAGAAGGCGGTCCTTGCAGGTCTTGTCTCGTTCGCCGCCGTATTCCTCCTTCTATATCTTGTTCTCCCCGCGGGTGGGATCGGGCAATTGCCGCGCGACGCCAGGCTCATGCTCTTCTACAGCGAAGATTGCCGACACTGCGCTGAGATAAAAAAGAAGATGGAGGAGGCGGGCATAAAGGCGGAACACCTGAAGGCCGGCGAGTATGCCGATTTTCTCAAGGCGGCCGGCATAGAGCATGTGCCCACCCTCCTGGTGAACGAGCCGTACCGGAAGCTTTATCTCACAGGAAAGGAGACCATAGAGTGCTTTCTTTTCGACGAGGAGGACAAGAAAGGCGCATCCGCACCGAAATATAAGGGCAGCAGCCGAGAGGCCGGGCCGGTGAATATACTCGACGGTCAGCCGGAGATATTCACTCCGTCGGACGACCCCGGGGTCTGCAGCGAGAACACCCAGAAGGAAGAATGCAAATAGCCGGGAGTTTTGGCTTGACTTTGTATTGTAGTAGAAAGTATTATAAAAAACCGTGAATAGCGACTGATTCCATCATACCCATACTTGCGGGGCGCTCATCCTATGAATCTGTATTTCTTTAAGGCCGCTATGGCGGCCTATCTATGCGCGGCAGCTGGATATGTGTTTTATCTTTTGAAGCCTGAATTCAAGAAAGGCGCGGCGGCGTCGCTCTCTTTCTGGCTCTCGTCAATCGGGCTCGTCTTTCACATAGCCTACTTCGGTTTGCGCTGGGTCGAGTCCAGCCGGATACCTGTCACCAGCTTCTTCGAGGCCGCAAACTTTCTTGCTATGGGCATTTTGCTTGTCTTCATCATAATGGAACTCCGTTTCAAGATACCGGCCATCGGCTCGTTCATGCTTCCGCTTGTGATACTGCTCATGCTGCCTGCTGCATTTGTCTCCGGCGATATAAAGGACATGAATCCCGTCCTTAAGAGCGGCTGGCTCGGTGTACATACGAGTCTCGCCGTGCTCGGAGACGCCGCCTTCGCCTTCGCGTTCATAATCTCGATTATGTATCTAATCCAGGAGCGACAACTCAAGAGAAAGCGCATGGGCGCCATATTCCATAGACTGCCGTCGCTCAAGGTCATGGACACCTTGGGCTACAAGGCGATCTCTTTCGGATGGCCGTTGTTCACCCTGGGCATGATCACCGGCTCTATATGGGCGGAGAGCGCATGGGGCGCGTACTGGAGCTGGGACCCGAAGGAGACGTGGTCGCTCATTACATGGGCGATATATCTTGTCTTCCTTCACCTCCGCACGATAGGCTGGCGCGGAAGAAAGATGGCGTATCTATCCATTGCCGGATTCGTCTTCGTGCTGGTGAGCTTCTTTGTAATAAGCAGGGTCGGGACGGGCAAGCATGTGTTCTGAGGAGGGTATCACACTCTGCGGGGTCGTATAGCATATGGGCATTGTAGTAGTCGGTCTCAGTCATAAGACAGCTCCTGTAGATGTAAGGGAGAAGCTCTCCTTTCCCGAGGCGGTGGTACAAGATGCGCTCAGATCCCTTTCGGGCTATGACGGAATCAGGGAATGCATAATAGTCTCTACATGTAACAGGGTAGAGATATATGCGTCCGTGCTGGACACTGTTTACGGCGTCGAGCAGATAAAGAAATTCATATCAGATTATCACAAACTCTCTCCTGAATCTCTCGAGCATGCCCTCTATATCCACCGCGACGATCAGGCCGTGCGCCATGTGTTCCGTGTCGCCTCGAGCCTCGATTCGATGGTGGTCGGAGAGCCCCAGATTCTCGGCCAGCTCAAGGACGCCTTCGAGATAGCGCTCAAAACGAAGACCACGAGCACCATCATGAACAAGCTTATGAAGAAGGCGATATCCACCGCCAAACGTGTGCGCACGGAGACGAAGATCGCGGAGAGTGCGGTCTCCATCAGCTTTGCCGCCGTGGAGCTTGCCAAGAAGATATTCGGTGACCTGGAAGGCAAAATTGCGATGCTTTTGGGCGCAGGAGAGATGGCCGAGCTCGCGGCCAGGCATCTCTTGAACAACGGCGTCAAGAGCATCATAGTGGCCAACAGGACTTTCGAGAGGGGGGTGGAGCTCGCCAACGAATTTAGAGGCAGCGCGGTAAGGTTCGAAGACTTTCCCGACGAGATGATTATGGCCGACATACTCATCTGCTCCACCGGCGCCCCGCATTATGTAGTGAAATACGACGACGTCACGCAGGCGCTCAAGGGCAGGCATCACAAACCTATCTTCATGATAGATATCTCTGTCCCGAGGAATATAGATCCTTCCGTAAATAAGATAGACGACGTCTATCTATACGACATAGACGACCTCCAAGGCGTGGTGAATGCGAACATAGAAGGAAGGGCGAGGGAGGCCGAGAAGGCTGAAGAGATAATCCTCCAGGAGGTTGAGACATATCTCAATTGGGAGCGCTCGCTCGATGCAGTGCCCACCATCATCGACCTGAGGGAGAAGGTGGAGGAGACCCGCACACGGGAGCTCGAAAAGGCCTTGAGCCAGATGAAAGGCGCGAGCGAGGAGCACAAGCGGATCGTCGAGGCGCTTACCAAGTCCATCGTGAACAAGATCGTGCACGCGCCCATCGTAGTGCTGAAACAGTCCGCATCTAACCAGAGAAGCAATGAAATATTCTCTTTCGCCAGAAGGCTCTTCAATCTCGACAAGGAGCTGAAAAGCCACAGGCACGAGAGGGGCTTCGGGAGGAAAGACGGTTCAGAAGAGCCATGAGCGCGGCCATGAAGGACGCACTCGGCGCATTCATCGCGTTCTAAAAGTCATGAAGGCATGACTTGCCGGGCATTATCTGAAATTATAATTTGTACCATTATAGGCGATGAGCCATATTTTTTCGGGGGGATATTCCATTGAGAAGAAGGATAAGTATCGGGACGCGAGGGAGCGCCCTTGCGCTGTGGCAGGCCGAGTGGGTCAAGTCTGAACTCGAGAAGAGATATCCCGGCATGACCGTGGAGCTCATCAAGATAAAGACTACAGGAGACAAGATACTCGATGTGCCGCTCGCCAAAGTGGGCGGCAAGGGGCTCTTCGTTAAGGAGATAGAAGAGGCGATGCTCAGAGGTGAGATAGACGTAGCCGTCCACAGCATGAAGGACGTGCCTACGATATTTCCCGAGGGCCTTCACTTGGGCGCGATCACGAAGAGGGAAGATCCGCGCGATGCCTTCATTTCCAGAGACAGCGTACGGTTCAAGGATCTGCCGCAGGGGGCTAAGGTCGGCACGAGCAGCCTAAGACGGCAGGCCCAGCTCATGAACATCAGGCCTGACCTCGAGATACTACAGCTTAGGGGTAATGTGGACACCCGGCTTAGAAAGCTCAAGGAAGGTCAATTCGACGCCATAATACTTGCTGCTGCAGGGGTAAAGAGGCTCGGTCTTTCCCAAAATGTGACTGAATACATAGAGCCGGAGGTGAGCCTCCCAGCGATAGGCCAGGGCGCGTTGGGCATAGAGTGCAAAAAGGATGATAGGGAGGTAAACGACCTCATCTCTTTCTTCAATCATCCCGAAACCAGGACATGCGTCTCTGCGGAGAGGGCATTGCTCAAAAGGCTCGAGGGAGGATGCCAAGTCCCGATCGCATGCTATGGAAGGATCATTGACGGAGGCCTTCATCTCACAGGCATTGTCGCGAGTGTGGACGGAAAGCGCATCATAAAGGACTCGATCACAGGCAGGCCGGAGGATGCGGAGCGATTGGGTGTTTCGCTTGCCGAGAACCTGCTCTCTCAGGGCGCGGACGTCATACTGCGCGAGGTCTATGGCTCGAATCCGGATCTGAGCGGCAACAGCCTGCAGAATGACTCCAGATAGTTCCATCATATAAGGTATATCCCCCATGAGCGGACAGATAGGCAAGGTGTATTTAGTAGGCGCAGGACCGGGAGACCCGGGGTTGATCACCCTCAAGGGCCTGGAGTGCGTAAAAAAGGCCGATGTCATAATATACGATTATCTGGCCAATGAGAGGCTCCTGGAGCATCGCAGGCCTGACGCCGAACTCATATATGTCGGCAAGCAGGGAGGCAGACACACCCTGCCCCAGACCGAGATAAACGCCGTCATCGTCAAGAAGGCGAAAGAGGGCAGGATCGTCGTCAGACTCAAGGGCGGGGATCCTTTCATATTCGGCAGGGGCGGAGAAGAGGCAGAGGAGCTCGTGGACAATGGCATCCCATTCGAGGTAGTACCTGGCGTCACTGCTGCGACTGCCGTCCCTACATATGCAGGCATACCACTTACTCATCGCGAACATACCGCGAGCGTCGCCTTCGTAACAGGCCATGAAGACCCAACGAAGCCCGAGTCCAAGGTACATTGGGACAAGATAGCAACGGGCATAGGCACGCTCGTTTTCTTCATGGGCATGAAGAACCTCGGTTATATCGTGGACAGCCTCGTCTCGAACGGCAGACCGAAGGATACGCCAGTCGCCCTCATCCAATGGGGCACAAGGACCGACCAGCGGGTGGTCACTGGAACTCTCGAGGACATAGTCGAAAAGGTAGAACGCGCCAGACTCGGAGCCCCTGCCATCATAGTCGTGGGCGAGGTAGTGAGGCTGAGGGATAAGCTCAACTGGTATGAGTCCAAGCCCTTTTTCGGGAAGCGCATCGTTGTCACGCGCTCGCGAGATCAGGCGAGCATGTTTGCAGAGAGGCTCATAGACCTCGGCGCCACTGTTATAGAATTCCCGACGATAGATGTCGTCCCGCCATCGAGCTGGGGCGAGCTCGACAACGCCATAGAAAATATAGAATCATACGACTGGCTCATCTTCACGAGCGCGAATGCGGTCAAGTTCTTCTTCGACAGGCTCAAGGCACTCGGCAAGGATGTGAGAGCGCTCAAGGACGTATCCATATGCTCGGTCGGTCCCAAGACCGCGGATGCGCTCGGGGATTACGGTCTCAAGGCGGATCTCATACCTTCCGAGTTCAAGGCTGAAGGGGTTGTTTCTGCGCTCGGTCAGGACGTAAGGGGAAAGAGATTCCTCATCCCCAGGGCGAAGGTCGCCAGGGAGGTGATACCTGACAGGCTCAGGGAGCTCGGCGCGGAGGTCACGGTAGCCGTTGCATACGAGAATGTGAGGCCTGTATCTGATGTCGAGAGGCTCAGGAGGCTTTTCGAAGAGAAGAAGATATCCGCCGTCACCTTCACCAGCTCATCCACCGTCAACAATTTTGTTGAAATGCTTGGTGAAAAAGAGTATAAAAAGCTCATTGAAGGAGTTGTCATTGCGTGCATCGGGCCTGTCACTGCGAAGACGGCGAGGGAATACGGCATGGATGTGCACATCATGCCGAATGAATACACCATACCTGCTCTGATAGATGCAATGGCAGAGTATTTCAGGCAGCGAAGAGCCGGACCATAGGAGATGAGATGATGATAACCATGTCGGACCTTGCAGCAGAGAAGATAAGAGAGATACTCAAGGTGGAGGGGCTTCCGGACCACGGGCTCAGGATAGTTGCGAGCGGAGGCGGATGCTGCGGCGGCTCCCAGTACGAGATCACGATAGACAATAAGGCGGGCGAGGGAGACACGGTAGTGGAGAAGAACGGCTCGAGGCTCTTTCTCGATGCGGCCACGGCCAGGGCATTGGACGGTGCTGAGCTTGGTTACACGGAAGAAGGCGGGGCAGAGGGATTCGTGCTTTCTTTTCCGCACGGCTCTCCCATGGCAGGAGGCTGCGGCTGCGGGACCGACGACGCATCAAGCGGCTGCGGCTGCAACTGAGTAGGCTCCATCGATACTGATCCTTTTCGGGGGATTGTAATGGGATTTCCAGATATACGTCCTCGAAGGCTGCGTTCGAACGATCTCATACGCACAATGGTCCGCGAGACGAGTCTCGCGCCGGATGACTTCATCTATCCGCTCTTCGTGACGCACGGCAGGGGGATAAAGAAAGAGATCAGCTCCATGCCGGGCAATTTCCAGCAGTCCATAGAGAATATCGTTAAGGACTGCGAAGAGGCGAGGTCCCTCGGCATCCCTGCGGTGATCCTTTTCGGCATACCCGCGCGCAAGGACGAGGCTGCGAGCGAGGCGTATTCTCCCGATGGTATAGTACAGAGGGCTATCAAGGCCATAAAGGACAAGACGCCTAAGATGGTGGTGATCACGGATGTCTGTTTGTGCGAATATACGAGCCACGGCCATTGCGGCATCGTGAAGAACGGCGTCGTCCAGAACGACCCGACCCTCGAGCTCCTTGCGAAGGAGGCCGTGAGCCACGCAGAGGCGGGCGCTGACATGGTCGCGCCGTCGGACATGATGGACGGCCGCGTGGCCGCTATACGCAAGGCGCTCGACTCGAGAGGGTTCCAGCACATACCCATCATGTCCTATGCAGTCAAGTACGCCTCGGGCTTTTACGGCCCGTTCAGGGAGGCGGCCGAGTCGGCTCCGCAGTTTGGAGACAGACGCTCATACCAGATGGATCCGCCTAATTCGCGAGAGGCCATGCGCGAGGCGGCCCTCGACATAGAAGAAGGCGCGGACATCATCATGGTCAAACCGGCCCTTTCATACCTCGACATCATATATCGCGTCAGGCAGAGGTTCGACATTCCTATCGCCGCATACAACGTCAGCGGTGAGTTCTCGATGGTCAAGGCGGCTGGAAGGCTCGGCTGGATGGATGAAGAGCGGGTGATGATGGAGATACTCACATCCATAAAGCGTGCCGGCGCGGACCTGATCCTCACCTACCACGCCAAAGAGGCTGCAAGGCTTCTGAACGGATAGATGACGCCTTATCTATTAAAGCAATATGCGCGGATATGAGGCGCCTGTCTGGACTGCCGGTGAAGCCTTGAGTCCGCCGGACAGACAACTTCGATAGAGCACAAAGGAGGTATGAGATGGAAACGCAGAGACTTGCGAAAATGATCGCATTGGGGTTTCTCGCCTTTCTCGGGTTTTTGTTCCTTATGGCCTCCTACTTTGTAATCGATGCAGGCGAACGAGGGATCGTGCTGAGATTCGGCGCCGTAGACCGAGTGGTGGATGAAGGCCTGCACTTCAAGATGCCGTTGATGGAAGATGTGGTGCGCATGTCCGTGAGGGTGCAGAAGAGCACCACGAAGACCGAGGCTGCGAGCCGCGACCTACAGGTGGTCCAGACCACGATGGTCCTGAACTACAGCCTCCAGCCGGACAAGGCAGGAGAGATGTACAAGGACATAGGCCTCAGATACGACGAGAAGATAATAGACCCTGTAGTAAAAGAGAGCTTCAAGGCGGCTTCCGCCAGATACACCGCAGAAGAGCTGATAACGAAACGCGAGGCCTTGAAGACGGAGGTCAGAAACTATCTCAGGGATCAGTTGGCGAAGTTCGGCATCACGGTCGTCGAGCTTTCTATCACTGACTTCGAGTTTTCGCAGGAATTCAACAAGGCGATCGAGGCGAAGCAGACCGCGGAGCAGCTCGCGCTCAAGGCGAAGAGAGACCTTGAACGCATAAAAGTGGAGGCGCAGCAGAAGGTGGCCGCCGCCCAGGCGGAGGCCGAGGCACTGAGGCTCCAGCGCCAGGTGATCTCTCCCGAGCTCGTGAGGCTCCGCCAGATAGAGGCCCAGATGAAGGCCATAGAAAAATGGGATGGAAAGCTTCCCAATGTCACCGGCGGCGCAGTGCCATTTATACAGGTGGAGAAATAGACGAGGGCATAAGGGCGTGAAATTTATTTTTTACAGCGGAGACCATGCCGTCCCGCGATGTTTTAGGTTGACTTTCAGCCCCTTTTAACTTATTATTCGGCCACCATGTACGAGCTTGTTGTCGAATCGAAATTTTCCGCCGCGCACCAACTCAGAGGCTATCAGGGCAAATGCGAAAAACTGCACGGCCACAACTGGCGTGTCACCGTCGCGGTAACTGCAGAACGGCTGAATGATCAGGGCCTCGCCATGGACTTTCATGACCTCAAAAAGGCCCTTCGCGAGATCCTCGACCAGCTCGAGCACACCTTTCTGAACGACATATTTCCTTTTACGCAGATAAATCCATCTTCCGAGAACCTGGCCAAGTGGATATATGACAATATGGCCAAGAAGATCGACGATGATAATCTCCAGGTGGCGAGCGTCACTGTCTGGGAATCCGACACAGCATCGGCGAGTTATTTCGAGTGAACCAAAGAGGCGGTCGCTTCGTTTTCTCGACTTCCAAGTGGGCACGTATCTACGAAACCGATCATGTCATTTTCGAGGCTGACAGCGGAAAAGATTCTGGAAATGGCAAAGTCCTTCGGGGCTGATGCAGCAGAGGTATTCCTCCGCTCTTCGACCGCCACTGTCATCGAGGTGAAGGAAGGCGCGGTGGACGCCTTCGAGCGTGCAAGGGACTTGGGGGCGGGATTGAGGGTGATCGCGGACGGCAGGATGGGATTCGCCTTCGCGACAGAGATGTCCGACGAGGCAGTCTCTAAGCTTGCGAGGTCGGCTGTCACGAATGCAAGAAACACGGAGTCGGATCCGTTCCAGACCATTCCCGACCAGAAAGGGCCGTATGCCTCTCCGGTCATATACGACGGACGACTCGCTTTCGTCGCAGACGAGGAGAAGATAGAGCGGGTGCTCGCAATGGAGCGCGAGGCTTTTGCTGCGGATAAAAGAATCACCAGGATCAGAAAGGCCCAGGCGAGTTTTTCCGAGTCTGAGACCATGATCGCCAATTCACACGGCGCATTCGTGTCCTACAGAGGCACAGCCTGCTCTTCGAGCATAGAGGTCGTGGCGGAGGAGAAGGGCGAGTCCCAGGCAGGGTGGGACTTCGATGTGAACAGATTCTACACCAGGCTCGAGATCGAAGAGGTGGGCCGCAGGGCTGCAAGAAGGGCTGCAGGGCTCCTCGGCGCAAGGCGCATAGACTCGGTCAGGGCGCCGGTACTTCTCGAGAACCATGTAGCAGCAGAGCTGCTTTCTATCATAGCATCAGGCTTCTCGGCGGAGAACGTGCAGAAGCACAAGTCGCTTTTCGCAGGCAGGATGAATACGCAGGTGTTCTCGACTGTCTTGACCGTATACGACGACGGCGGGCTCGATGCAGGCCTCGGCACGGCGCCATGCGACGACGAGGCGGTGCCGATGAGCAAAAAGACGGTCATATCCAATGGGACGCTGCTCATGTATCTGTATAATTCTTACGCTGCAAAAAAGGACGGGGTTTCCTCGACCGGCAATGCGGTGCGAGGCGGATTCAAGGGCCTGCCTGGAGTCGGAGCGACGAATCTATATATCGAGCCCGGGCGATATACGCATGATGATATGCTTTCTTCTATCGACAGGGGTCTTTTCGTCACCGAGATAATGGGAAGCCATACTGCGAATCCCATATCCGGCGACTTCTCCGTAGGCGCGACCGGATTCTGGATAGAAAAGGGTCGGCTCTCCTATCCGGTCAGAGAGGCGACTATCGCCGGAAACCTCCTCGATCTCATGAAGAACGTGATTTCAGTCGGAAGCGACCTCAGGTTCACAGGACGAATCGGCAGCCCCTCGCTTCTGGTGAAGGATGTATCCATAGGCGGCAGGTAAAGGCGAGCAGGCCCCTCTTGTCGTCATTCGACATCCGCCGCATACGACCTGCCTTCAACTGTGTTTCCCTCTTCAGGCCAGAGCCTCTTCTCGATTTCCTTCAGCAAATTTCCGAACGTCTCCGGATGGATGGCTGAGCACAAGACCGCATCGAAGCGCTTTGCAACAGCCCTTGCCCAGATCTCCGGAACGAGGTCCGTCTTGTTCAGGACGACGAGCCTCGGGATACGGTCGAGGCCGAGCTCCATGAGCAGATTGTCCACAGACAGCATCTGGTCCTCGAACCGCTTGTTGCTTATATCGACTACATGGAGCAGGAGGTCGGCGTCGTTGAGCTCGTCCAGCGTGGCCCTGAATGCAGCCAAGAGGTCCTTTGGAAGGTCTTTGATGAAGCCAACGGTGTCCGTTATCACCACCTCGCGCTCGCGCGGGAAGCGCAGCCTCCGCGTTGCAGTATCGAGCGTCGCAAAGAGCAGGTCCTCCGAGCGCACGGATGACTTCGTCAGATTGTTGAATAGGGTGGACTTACCTGCATTCGTATAGCCCACTATCGACACTATCGGTATGCCGCTTCTTATCCTCCGCTCCCTCCTCTGCTGCCTGCCGCGGCTGAGCGCAGCGAGCTCTTTTTCGAGCCTCCTGATCCTGTCCCTCGTTCGGCGCATATCTATCTCGAGCCTCGTCTCTCCAGGACCTCTGCCTCCTATGCCTCCTGTCAGCCGAGACAGGGCCGTAGAGCGCTCGGAGAGCCTCGGCAGGCGGTATCTGAGCTGGGCGAGCTCCACCTGCACCTTCCCGTCCCGGCTGTGGGCGCGACGGGCGAATATGTCGAGTATGAGCTGGGTCCTGTCTATGACACGCATCTCGGTCACATCTCCGATCGCCTTGACCTGCGCGGGTGTGAGGTTCTGGTCGAACACGATGAGGTCGGCTCCGAGCTGCTGCGAGCGAATGACAAGCTCTTTGAGCTTTCCTTCTCCCATCATGTATCTCGGATTTATCACATGCGGTCTCTGTATCACTTCATCCAGCACCTGGATGTTGTCGGAGCGAGCGAGCTCCCTGAGCTCTGCAAGCGATTCCTCCTGCTCGGTCCTGCTTTTTTTCGAGACGCTCACGAGGATTGCCCGGTCTTTTTTCCCGATCTCGATTGCCGGGCTCAGGCGCTCCATCTCCCGCTCGAGCTCAGTAACGAAGCTCAAGACATCCATGTCCAGCATGTGCGCGGGTCTCGGCGGCAGGACCTCGGTCACCTTCTCTTCCGGATTGGGCGGCAAGAGATGGGCGACTGTGACATCGCCGGGGAGCCCGTCAGCCCGTACAGACACTACGACGATGAAGTCGAGCCTCAAGAGGGCGAGGTCTGTGAGGTCCTCATGGTCTATGGGATGGTCCTTGAAGTGGGTGTGTACTATCCGCACTCCGCGCAGCCGCTTGGGGCCGAGCCTGTAGTCGGAAAGGTCCGGGATGAAAATGCCGCTTTCGTCTCCGACAAAGACATCCCGCACCGCACCGCTCCGGTCTATGATGAGACCCACCTGCCTGCCTATTCGGGCGGAGGCCTCGGCGAGCGCACGCGCCGCCTCCGGCGTGATGACCTTATCCGGAGGCATGCGCCTTCGGTAGAGCCTCTCGAGCAGACGCATCTCGGCGGGCTTGAGGCCTGTTATATTGCCATGGACGGAAGGGATAGCGGCTCCTTATCGTGCAATGTCCTATATATCTATAATACTATTACAGAATAGGCGTGGTTTCAATATACAATTATTACCCATCGCATATAATGGTCATTCCGGCATACCCTGCCGGCTTGCACCAAAAATGTGATGAGCCACAATTATAGACTATCGCCTATTGTCAAAACTCCTTGACAAGCATAGGCTCGGGTGGTATAGTCTGGCCAAATTAATTAATCGTTCGGTTAAAAATTATGACGCAACCCGGAAAGGTCATCGCGCACAGGGGGCCGGGCAGGAGACCCAAGCATCGGCAGACGGAAGGCGACACGCGCGCCGCCATACTTTCCGCGGCCCGGCGTATGTTCGCCCTCAGGGGCCTCGAGGGCACCTCGATAAGAGACGTGGCCGAGGCCGCCAAGGTGAACACCGCCATGCTCTATTACTACTTCAAGGACAAGGGGGATCTCTACAGGGCTGTGTTGGCCGATTCATTCTCCGCCGTCGCCGCGATCTGGAACGATGAGATATTCAAGTCCCTCTCTTCCGCCAGGGACAGGATAAAGAGGTTCGTCGAGGGCTATATAGGATTCCACAGATCGAACGACGACCTGCGCAGGATAATGGCCATGGAGTTCGCCAAGAGCGGCGGCAACATGACATGGATATGTGAGATGTATTTCGCTGACAACTTCGGACGTATCGTGCAGATACTGAAAGACGGGATGAGAAAGGGCGAATTGAAAAAGGCGGATCCGTTTAGGGCTGCGGCCTCTCTTATCGGCATCATCGTCCATAATTTCATCATGCAGCCTGTCGTAGAACACGTACGCGGCAGGCGTTCGGACATGTCACCCAAGAAACTTGGGGAGTTCGTGACATCTCTCTTTTTCGATGGGCTGGCGGCCGGGGGGAGGTCATGACGGTCATGCGGTCATATATCCGCGGCAGGGCGGATATTGCAATGAAGACGGTTTTTGGGCTCGTGCTCCGTTTTGCAATCATCGCCGTATGCCTGCTTATTTCATCTGTCCCTTCTTCGGGCGGAGATAGGGTATATACCCTCGAGGATGCATACAGGGCGGCCCTATCTTTCAACGAGTCGGTAAAGATTTCTGAGGAGGGACTCGTGCAGGCTGAGAGCAGAGTGGAACAGGCGTTTTCCTATGTCTATCCCCGCATCACAGGCCAGGCCGGCTATACGCATTACAACGAAGTGCTCCCACCAGACAATTCATTCGTGTTCCAGCCGCTCGAGGAGGTCAGGGCCAGGCTTGTGCTCACGCAGCCCATCTACACCGGCGGCAGGACCTTAGCAGCCTATCGGCTGGCTAAGACCCTGAGAGATGCGGGCAGGTACGGTCTCGAGTCCGTAAAACAGGAGACCATCATGAACGTCGCGGAGGCCTATTACGCGGTGCTCAGGGCGGGGCGGCTCGTCGAGGTCAGCATGGATTCACTGAGACGCATGGAGAGGCACAGGGCTGTGACGGAGCGCGAGGCAACGACCCGCAGGACAAAGGCGAATCAGTCCGCATTGCTCAGGGCCAACACCCTCGTGAGCCAGGCCTCGATCGTATTGACACGTGCCGAAGACGAACTGAGGCTAGCCAAACGGAGGCTGTCTTTCCTCACAGGCCTGCCCGAAGACGCCGTGCTGACCGAGCCCGAGTCAGGCGCCGTACCTTCCGATGATATAGGGCTTCTGACGTCTTGGGCGCTGGAAAACAGGGGTGAATATGCCGCCGCCAGGATGAATAGGGCTGCGGCGCTCGAGAACATCACTATCGTAAAGGGCGCTCACAATCCCCAGGCATTCCTTGAGGGCTCGATCCAGTACCTCGCCTCTGATCCCGATACAATGATGGACGGGACGAACTACTACGGCGGATTGAAGCTCCAGATCCCGATCTTCGAAGGAGGGCTGATGAAGGCCGAGGCGGCAGAGGCCAAATCCAAGCTCCGCCAGGCCGAGCTTCAAGAGGCGCTCATCCGGCGTTCGATAGAGACAGAGGTGTATGAGGCCTGGGTGAGGCTGAAGACCACGGATTCGGTGCTCCAGGCATCACAGTCCCAATACGAAGATGCACAGAGGAATTTCCGGAATATAGAGGCCCTCTTCTCCGAGGGGATCGCATCCAGCCTTTCGCTCATAGATGCTCAGCAGGCGCTCTTTATCGCGGAGAGGGAATATGTGAATGCGCTCTATGACAGGCGGCTTGCGGTATTGAGGCTGATGCGGAGCGTGGGGCTCCTTGGAAAAGACATGAAGGTGGATAGAGGCCCTGCGGAATATAATCCGACTCGCTGAATGGGGTGAATCATGCGGCTTCCCGAGATCGCCATAAAGCGTCCTGTATTCATGACCATGGTCGGCCTGGCCATGATAGTATTCGGCATAGTTGCGTTGCCGAGGCTGAGCCTCGACCTCTTTCCGAGAGTGGACTTTCCGATGATCACCATCACCACCAAGCTCGTGGGCGCGAGCCCTGAGATCATGGAGGTGGATGTGACGGATGTGATCGAGGAGGCGGTCAATACGATAAACGGTGTGAAGTCCATCACCTCCTCGAGCATGGAGGAATACTCCGTCGTGAGGGTGGAGTTCCACCTCGAGCGCAATGTCGAACAGGCGGCGCAGGACGTAAGGGACAAAGTCGCAGCCGTGAGGAACAGGCTGCCGAGAGATACGGAGCCGCCGGTGATAGAAAAGATAAGCCCGGAGGACCAGCCCATCGTCTGGATCGCAGTATGGGGCGAGCGCGACATCAGGGAGCTTACTCTCTATGCGGACAAGGTGCTCAAGAGGGATATAGAAAAGATTCCGGGCGTCGGCTCCGTGACCATCAGCGGCGGACGGGACAGAGAAATACGCATATGGCTCGATAGGAAGAAGATGGAGGCGGCGGCCTTGACAGCGGAGGACGTCAAGCACGCCTTGGGCGTCGAGCATAAGGAGGTTCCGGGCGGCAGGATAGAAAACGATCGCATAGAATATATCGTAAAGACCAAAGGAGAGTTCGAGACCCCCACCGCTTTCAATGACATGGTCGTGTCGTATAGGCACGGCAGGCTCATAAAACTGAAGGACATCGGCTATGCCGAAGACGGGCTCGAGGAGCAGAGGTCCATTACGAGGTTCAACGGCAAGACCGCGGTCGGCCTTGCAGTGAAACGCCAGACAGGCGAGAACACCGTGGCGGTGGCGGAGCGCGTGAAGGCCGCGGTCGCCGGGATGAAGACGCCTGAGGGCATAAGGCTCGATATCACATTCGATCAATCGAGATATATCAGACGGGCCATAGAAGATGTGGAGGTGGCGCTCGTATTCGGCGGTATCCTTGCGATCCTCATCATCTTCATGTTTTTGAGGAGCGTCAGGAGCACGCTCATCAGCGCGGTTGCGCTCCCTACCTCGGTCATTGCCACATTCGCCGTAATACATGCATTCGGGTTCACCCTGAACATGATGACCATGCTCGGGCTGTCGCTCTCAATAGGCATATTGATTGACGACGCCATCGTCGTGCTCGAGAATATCTACCGCAGGATGGAAGAGGGCGAGGAGCCGATGCAGGCGGCGAGAGAAGGGGCGTCGGAAATAGGTTTGGCCGTGATGGCCACGACCTTTTCCATAGTGGCGGTATTCGTGCCTGTGGCCTTCATGAAGGGAATCGTGGGAAAGTTCTTCTATGAGTTCGGCATCACCGTGACCGTGGCCGTGCTCATATCCCTGTTCGTGTCTCTCACTCTCACTCCGATGATGACATCCCGTTTCCTCTACTATCGCAAAAAGCACGGCAGGCTCTACATGATCCTCGAGGGTTGGTTCGAGAAGATATATGACCTTTATCGCCCTGTGCTCGCCTGGGCGTTGAAGAACAGGGGAAAGGTGGTCGCCATGGCAGGGCTGAGCATAGCCGCCGGCGTCGCTATTTTCGGCCTTCTCGGCAAGGAGTTCCTCCCCTCGGAGGACCAAGGCAGATACCTCGTGAGGCTCGAGACGCCGATTGACTATTCCCTGACGCGTGCGGATGCCGCCATGATGTCCATAGACGAGACGATACGCAGGAGGTCGGAGGTATCCGGCACATTCTATGTCACGGGCTCCGACTTCGCAGAGGACGTGAACAAGAGCAGGATATATGTGAATCTCAAGGAGCGCAAGGAGCGAAGCATCATCCAGGTAGACTCCATGAAGCAGGTGAGGGACTCCATTGCGGAATTCAAGGGCATCAAGTCATCCGTAGAGCTCATCTCCATGGCGGGAGGGGGGCTTAGATCGGTTCCCATCCAGCTCATGATACAGGGGAGGGATATCGATGATCTATACAAGCGCACCCTCGCCATCAAGGAGGAGTTTGCATCTGTTCCGGGTGTAGTAGATGTCGATACGTCTATAGAGATCGGCAAGCCAGAGGTGCGGGTGAAGATAGACAGGGAGGCCGCGGCCAATCTCGGGGTGACGGCGGCCGCCATAGGCGGGACCATAAACACCATGATAGGCGGTGAGAAGATAGGCAAGTACAAGGACGATAAAGAGGGCGAGCGCTATGACATCACCGCCCGATTGATCCCGGCTTACAGAGAGAGGCCCTCCGACATACCGCCGCTCTGGGTGCGCTCGGTCACGGGAGAGCTGGTCTACCTCGGTGATGTGACGCGTATAGAGACAGGGACAGGGCCGAGCGTGATACAGCACTACAATCGTCAGAGGGCGACTACGCTCTTTGCAGGCACGGAAAAGACCAAGCCTATGGCGGAGGCCATGAATGATCTGAATCAAATCGTAAACAAGCATCTTACCAAGGAGATGTCCACACGATATGTAGGCATGGCGGATGCGATGATAGACGCATTCAAGAACATCGCCTTCGCACTGGTCATAGCGGTTATAATGGTCTATATGATCCTGGCCTCGCAGTTCGAGAGCTTCGTTCATCCGTTTACCATCATGTTTTCGCTTCCAGTGAGCCTCATCGGAGCGATGGGGCTGCTGCTTGTCACAGGCGAGAGGATAAACATATTCAGCCTTATCGGTGTCATCATGCTGATGGGTCTCGTGACCAAGAACGCCATCCTGCTTGTCGATTATACGATTACGCTCAGACACAGGGGCATGGGCCGTAACGAGGCGCTTCTGAAGGCAGGACCCGTGAGGCTGAGGCCGATACTGATGACGACCGCTGCAATGGTCTTCGGTATGTTGCCCACAGCTCTCAAGATAGGAGAGGGCGCCGAGCTCAGGGCGCCTATGGCCATAGCTGTGATAGGCGGGCTCGTCACCTCGACATTGCTCACGCTCGTCGTCGTGCCTGTGGTCTATACCCTGGTGGACGACCTGGAAAACTTTTTCAAATCCAAAAAGGGCGGCGGCGACGCGGAAAGGTCGGGTGTACGAGGATGATATCCGATGAAGCCATATAAATAATTATGCTCAGGCTGGGACATATCATATATTCCAATTGCCTTCCACCGCATTCAAGCATAATCGCCAGGAGGGGTGATCTGCCGTTCGAGATCGTAGAGGGCATCCCGACAGAGCTTAACCGTCTTCTCTATGAAGGCAGGGTGGATGTCTCGCCCTCATCATCCATAGAATACGCCGTGAACTCCGGCAGGTATCTGCTCTTTCCAGACCTTTCCATCTCCTCCCGCATGAAGGCCATGAGCATAATACTTGAGAGCAGGTTCCCTCTCTCTGATCTTCATGGAAAGACGATCGCCCTTACCACCGCATCCGCGACATCCATCGTATTGTTGAGGATATTGCTCGAGATATGGCAGGGCATCGTGCCTCGATTCGTTTCATTCGAGCAGGGTGTGGAAGACCCTTCGGGATATTCCGATGCGATGCTCACCATCGGAGATATTGCGCTTGAGAGGGGGCGGAAGCCCGGCTATCCCCATGTATATGATCTCGGTCGGATGTGGCACGAATTCACCGGCCTTCCTTTCGTGTTCGCGCTCTGGCAGGTGAACTATAAAAAAAATATTGATAAAGAGCTGAGTGTGCTTTATGATATACTTCTCGGCTCGAAGGAGTACGGCCTGTCGCATCTTCGGGAGCTCGCCGTCTCAGGCGCGGAACAGTACGGTATCGACTCGGAGACGCTGCACGATTACTGGAAATCTCTCAGCTACGACTTGGGAGACAGTGAGCTTAACGGCCTTATGAGCTTTTATGAACATTCCGCCGAGCTCGGTGTAATTGAAAAGGTTCCCCGTCTCAGGTTCTGGAAGAGAGGGAGGATAGAGGAGATATAGGTTTATGTCCTTGTTTCATGAACACGGCGGGCATTCTCACGATGAAGGGAGTCTGGACGAACGCCCTCTCGATCGGTCAGACGAAAGGGGCAGGACAGGCCTGCTCATGGCGCTTGTGATCACTGCTGTCATGATGATTGCAGAGGTGATAGGCGGCCTTTTGGCGAACAGCCTCGCACTGCTTTCTGATGCAGGCCATATGCTCACGGACACGCTGGCCCTCGCCCTCTCTTTCTTTGCCATGAAATTCGCCGAGCTGCCGGCTACGGAGCGGAAGACCTTCGGTTTCTACAGGTTGGAGATCCTCGCTGCCCTCGTAAACGGCGTGGTGCTTGTGATCGTATCTCTGTATATCGGCTACCATGCGTATCACAGGATAATAAACCCCCAGCCCGTCGAAGGCGAGCTGATGCTCGGCGTGGCCGCGCTCGGCCTCTTTGTGAATATCGCGGGCGCCATGTTCCTCATCAAACATAAGAAGACGAGCCTGAACATCAGGGGCGCATATCTCCATATAGTCGGCGATGCCCTCTCGTCGCTCGGCGTCATCGTCGGCGGCATAATCATCCTATACACCGGTTGGAATATAGTGGATCCCATCCTTAGCATCATAATCGCACTCGGCATCATCATCGGAGCGGCGGCACTCGTCATGGAATCCGTACACATACTGCTCGAGTCCGCGCCTTCTCACATCAGTGTGGCCGCCGTGGCCGCCGAGATGGAGAAGATAAAAGGCGTGCGCGAGGCATACCATGTGCACCTCTGGACCATTACATCAGGCATGTACGCAATGAGCGCGCATGTGCTCATAGATGACCAGCTCGTGAGCAAGAGCAGGGAGATCCTGGACGACATCAGAAGGCTGTTGTCCGATAGGTTCAAGATATTTCACAGCACGATCCAGCTCGAGTGCGAAAAATGCGACGCCACCTCTGCGTGTGCGCTTCCTGTAGGTGTCACGAAAAATCAGAAGGGCGGCGGTCTTAATCCTTGACAATGTCGCTTGCTTTGGTTACACTACGCTCGTACTAATTAAATTTTGTCATATCATACCGGCATCACGTCGTCGAGATATGCGATCAGTACTCGTAACCGGTGGTACCGGATTTGTTGGCAGCCATCTCGTGGAGCTGCTCATATCGAAGGGATATGATGTGACGTGCCTCGTCCGAGACCCTGATAGGCTGCGCTGGCTTCGGGGTCTCGATGTCCGCATCGTGGCCGGGGACTGCACGATTCCGGAGTCGCTTCCAAAGGCTGTTTCCGGCGTGACGATGGTCTTTCACGCAGCAGGTCTTACGAAGGCGCTCAGGCCTCGAGAGTACTACAGGGTCAATCATATAGGCACGCAGAATATTCTCGCTGCCTGTGCAAAGTATAATCCAGGAATCAAGAAGTTCGTTCTTGTATCGAGCCTTGCAGCCGCGGGTCCCGGTCGAGACGGGACGCCGGTCAAGGAGAGCGATCTGCCGAGACCGGTTTCGGATTATGGAATGAGCAAGCTGCTTGCAGAGAAGGAGGCGTTGAACTACAAGGATGTCCTGCCCGTGGTGATACTCAGACCGTCGGCGGTCTATGGACCGCGGGACACCGACATGTTCGAACTCTTCAGATGGGCGTCGAAGGGATTGGCGCCGATGTTTAAGGGAGGCGAGCGGTTCATAAATCCATGTTTCGTAGCCGATCTCGCTCGGGCATTGCTGCTTGCTGCAGAGAGGGAGATGAAGAGCGGTTCGGTCTATTTTGTGGCTGAAGACAGGGCATACTCATGGACCGAATTTCAGGATGAGTTGCTTAGCGCAGGCAGTGTATCCGCAAGGCGGATAGCCATACCGGCATGGGCAGGCTATCTCCTCGCGTTCGTCCAGGAGATGAAGGGTATGCTTGCAGGCAGGCCGCCGATTACTAACAGGCAGAAGGTGAGGGAGGCGCTCCAGAGGTATTGGGTCTGCGACCTGTCTAAGACGGAGAATGACCTCGGGTTTCGGGCGGCGTATCCGCTCTCCCGGGGCCTCGCCGTTACATGGCAGTGGTATCGCGAAAAGGGGTGGATAAGATGAAGGCCGTCGCTGATATCGAACGAGATAAAATTATTGCTCAGGAGGGGAATCAGTTGGATTTATTTGAGAAGTGCAGGAAATACACGGCAGCCAAGGAGGTCATGGCGGCCGGCTTCTATCCGTACTTCAGGGTTGTAGAGTCGGAGCAGAACCCTGAGGTCATGGTAGCCGGCAGGAAGATGATAATGCTCGGCTCGAACAACTACTTAGGCCTAACGAGCCATCCGAAGGTGAAGGAGGCCGCGATAGAGGCGGTGAAGAAATACGGATCCGGCTGCGCAGGCTCGCGTTTTCTGAACGGCACCCTCGACATACATGTAAGGCTCGAGGAAAAGCTCGCCGCCTTCTTTAGAAAAGAGGCCGCCCTGACCTTTTCGACGGGATACCAGACCAACCTGGGCATCATATCCTCCCTGGCAGGCAAGGACGATGTGGTGATAATAGACAAGCTTGACCACGCGAGTATCATCGACGCCTGCCGCCTCTCCTTCGCCGATGTGAAGAAGTTCAAGCACAACGACATGTCGAGCCTCGAACATGTGCTGAAGGAGAGCGGCAAGAAGGGCAAGCTCGTCGTGGTGGACGGTGTGTACAGCATGGAAGGAGATATCGCTCCTCTTCCTAAGATCGTGCCTCTATGCAAGAAATACGGGGCCAGGCTGATGGTGGACGACGCCCACGGCATAGGCGTGCTCGGAAAGACCGGCAGGGGGACTGCGGAGCACTTTGGTCTCGAAAAGGAAGTGGATATCATCATGGGAACATACAGCAAGTCCATGGCATCCATCGGCGGTTTCGTCGCCGCTGACGAGGACGTGATCCATTACATGAAGCATACATCCAGGCCGCTCATCTTCTCAGCGAGCCCGCCGCCCGCTTCGGTGGCCTCCGTCATAGCCGCGCTCGACATCATTGATCAAGAACCTGAGCTCAGGGAGAGGCTGTGGCACAATACGAACAAGATGTTGAAGGCATTTAAGCAGATGGGCTTCGACACCGGTGTGGCCGAGACGCCGATCATCCCGCTTTTGATGGGAGAGATGGACAGGGCCTTCATGATGTGGAAGATACTGAACGAGGAGGGGGTCTTCGTGAATCCCGTTGTCCCGCCTGCAACGACCCCCGGCCGCTGCCTCATTCGCACGAGCTATATGGCGACTCATACCGAAGAGATGCTCGATCGTGTCCTCGTCATTATCGAGAGGGCTGGAAAGAAGCTCGGCGTCATATGAGGGGCGGCTGTGCAGATAGAGCTCGTATCTGACAAGAGGCGATTGGATGAGTTCATCCGCCTTCCATGGAAGGTCTATCGGGATTATCCCAACTGGGTGCCGCCCCTTATCTCGGAGGTAAGATTCGTCCTCGGAAACAAGAACCCTTTTTTCGAGCATGCGGAGGCCGCATACTTCATGGCGCGCGATGCTGGCCGCATAATCGGAAGGAACGCGGCCATCATCGATCACAATTACAACAATTTTCAGAAGGAAAAGACGGGATTCTTCGGTTTTTTCGAATGCATGCCGAACAGGCCCGATGCAGCTGCCGCCCTGATGGATGCGGCCGCTTCCTGGCTTGCCGCCCGCGGCATGAACAGGATGCTCGGGCCTATGAACCCCTCCACCAATGATGAGTGCGGCTTCCTCCTCGATGGATTTGACATGCCTCCCATGATCATGATGCCGTACACCCCGCCTTGCTATCTAGAATTCATGGAGCGGTGCGGCATGCGTAAGGCCAAGGACCTGTTTGCATATCTCTCTCTCATCAAAGACCAAATTTCGAAGAGCGAAAGGCTCGAGCGCATCAATCGGGCCGTAAGGTCCAAAATACCGGGACTTGTGGTTCGGTCCGCTGATATGAATAATTTCAAATCCGAGCTCGAAAAGGTGAAGGATATCTACAACTCCGCCTGGGGCGGTAACTGGGGCTTCGTGCCCATGACGGACAAAGAGATAGAGGCCATGGCGAAGAGGCTCAAACCGTTGATCGTGCCGGAGCTCCTTATCATCGCGGAGATAAACGGCGACCCTGCCGCCTTCTTCATGGCCGTTCCGGACTACAACCAGGTGCTGTCTCGGATGGGCGGAAGGCTCTTCCCGTTCGGTTTCATGAAGTTCCTTTGGTATTCGAGGAAGATCACTGACATCAGGGTCATGACCCTCGGCGTGAAGGGAGAATACAGAAAGAAAGGCCTCGAGGGGCTTTTGTATCTCGAATCCTTTAAGGCTGCCATGAAGAAGGGGTATGTGCATGCAGAGATGTCATGGGTGCTCGAGGACAATGTGCTTATGCAGCGCGGCTGCGAGCTGATGGGCGGCAGGCTGTACAAGAAATACAGACTGTATGAAAAGGACATCTGACCCTATGGACGGGATCGGGAGGAAATTCTATCATGCGTTGGGAGGCGTCTGGCTCATCGCGATGTACTATGCGCTCGGAAGGGACAAGGCACTCTTGTTCTATGCCGGCCTGGCGCTCTTCGTCGCTTCTATAGAGGCTGCGAGGCTTGGCTCGCGGAGGATAAACGAATTCATCTTTAAGCATTTCAGCGGCTTCATACGGAAAAAAGAGGCGGACAGACCCACCGGCACCCTCTGGTATGTGCTCGGCGTCGGGCTGTCTTTCTACATGTTTTCTCCAGAGTCGGCTACGGCGTCGGTATGCTTTCTGGCCTTCGGGGACGTCACTGCAACCACAATAGGACAGCGTTACGGAAAGACTAAGATAGGCAACAAGAGCCTCGAGGGCACGGCGGGATTTTTGATCGCATGCGCTCTTGCATCGCTCCTTCTCTCTCTATTGGACCTTGCGCCTCCATGGCAGGCGCTCGTTGTGGGTTCGATCGTCGCGGCTGCAGTGGAGCTTATGCCCGTTAAGGTGAACGACAATCTTTCCATTCCCGTTATTGCAGGAGGGGTCATGGAGGCAGTTCTAAGATCGCTTTGATGATCGGAGCGTCTTGCGATACAGCATGCTTGTGAGAGGTATGGTCCCTGCCGTGAGAAGGACTCCGGCGATTACATCGATCACATAATGATATCTTAGATATACCGTAGAAATTATCAGCAGCGACACCGTGGGAACGAGCAGTATGGTGAGCGTCTTTTCATTGAACTTCCAGGCATAGTAGAGGGTCATGAGCGCAATCGCCGTATGGCCGCTCGGGAATGCGTCCGTCTTCGTATTCTCGAGGGCGTTGAGGGTATCCTGTATGGCGAGGACGAAAGCCCCTGCGTCCAGCCCCCTTGTCTGGGCGTGGGCGAGTGCGAATCTCGGGCCGAGTGCAGGGACGAGGATATATCCTATATAAGAAAGGTAGAAGCAGAGGATTATTCCGAAGACGGCCTCATCGAACTCCTTCATCCTGCCCTTGGAGACGAGCACGATGCCGAGCACTATCGCCATGGGATAGTATGTAATGTAGGCGATTTGGAGAATAACGGTCACGACTGGATGTACGAACCGCTCGAGCCAGACCGTAGGATGAACCCCGAATATGGCATGGTCTATCTTGATGAGGATATCATCCATGAGATGCGGCCGTATCCAGGGGATGAGGTCTCCAAGACTGTCGAATACCACGGGCACTATGAGGACAGGCAGGAAGATATGCAGGTAACCAGCGGGCCTCCAGGTATGTGAAGTGCCTACATACCATGCGGTCGCCGAGAGAGTGATAATAAGCAAGACGTATCTCAACAGGAGCCAGTGCCAATGAGGTATATTCAAATGGAATACAGCTGTCAGGCTTGCGAGCAGCCCTATGAAAACGATCGAGACTATGTCAACCGGCTTGATATTCGGCTGCATGGTCCATGTTTATACAATATAGTCTCGCAAATTGCAAGCCCTATGAGCACCGGCGGTGCGGGCTCGAATCCAACCGTCGTGATGAATAAATACTCTTGGGCCTATTGATCGGAGTAGAGATGCCGGCTACGGAATTTACATTTACGGTGAAGCTTCCCATCAAGGCGGTCTGGTCGTTTATGTCCGACAGGAACGAGGTAGGCTGCCTCTTTCCGGGCTGCAAGGGCGTGAAGATACTCAATGATCTGGATTCCATCTGGACCGTGAAGGTATCACTCGGACCTTTCAGCAGGACAGTGGTGATGAAGACCCACACGACGGAGTTCAAGGAATTCGAGAGGCTTTCCTGGACGGCGACCGGAGACCACATTACGTCCGCAGGGGATGTGAGACTCGAGAGGATTTCCGACTCCGAGACAAAAGTGACATACAAAATAGAGGGCCATGTGCACGGGCCGTTTGCAGCGATTCAGGATATAGTTGTCGCTGAAAAACTCAGGGAGCTGGCGAAGAAGTTCATCCATAACATCAAAGAGCAGCTCGAATGGCAGATAGAGCCTTATAACCAAGAGAAGAAGATATGAAACCGTCAGTGAAAAAAGGCGCGGTCTGGGTCGCGATAGCAGCGGTCTTGGTCTTCATGTTCATCCTGCTCGTCTCGACCGGAAAACCTGTAACGGTCAAGGCCATGCAGGTAAAGGCGGGCGAGCTCAGGGTGGTCATAAACGCAACGACCACCTCAACAGTCAAGTCCGAGTACGAGGCCACGCTCTCCGCCCAGAGGACAGGCAGGGTGGTGAGGCTGCCTGTGAGGGAAGGGGACTTTGTCAAGGCCGGGGAGGTGCTCGCTGAGCTGGATCTCACCGAGGAAGAAGTGCGTGCGCAGAACAATCTCTCACAGGCCAGGGCCACCTTCATAGAAACTGAGAAAAACCTCAAGCGCCTGGAGGGCCTGTTTGAGAGGGGCATTGTCGCCCAGCAGGACCTCGATGCGGGTCGTCGGGCATACGAAGTCGCAAAGGCCCAGTACGAGGCTGCGTCGAAAGAGGTCAAGGTCCTCGGAGACTATACCATAATACGGGCGCCTTTCTCCGGCGTCGTTGCCAAGAAGCGCACAGAGGTGGGCGAGCTCGTCATACCTGGCAGAGAGATAGTTACAATCGTGGATCCGGACCGCATCTATGTCCTCGCTACGATCGATGAGGTGGATGTGGGCAGATTGAGGCTCGGCCAACCCGTGACCATCACGGTCGATGCATTTCCTGGAGAGACTTTCTCCGGCAAGGTGAGGAGGATATCTCCCATCGTAAGCGGCGGAAAACTCGAGACGCGCACAGCGGATGTCTGGATATACTTCGATAAGAAGGACAGGAGGATAAAGCCCGGCATGTCCGCCGACATAGAGATACTCGTGGATACGCTCCCCTCAGTCCTGTTCGTGCCTACGCAGGCCGTCATAGTCCGCGAAGGCAAGAAACAGGTATACGTAGCAGAAGGCCGCTCCCTCGGCCCGGGTTCTAGGACCAAGGCGAGGTTGAGAGCAATCGAAGAGGGAGAGAGCAACTGGAGTTTCACAGAGGTGAAGTCCGGACTGGCGGAAGGGGAATATGTGATCACTACACCGGATGCCGAGGGGCTGAAAGACGGGGCAAAGATAAAGATAGAGTGATGCGCATATCATGATCGAGCTGAACGGCATAACGAAGATTTATAGAATGGGGGATGTGGAGATATGCGCCCTCTGCAACATATCCCTCGGAATAGAGAGGGGGGAGTTCATTGCAGTGATGGGGCCGTCCGGCTCGGGCAAGTCAACCCTCATGAATCTTCTGGGCTGCCTCGACAGGCCTACATCCGGTATATATAGATTCGAAGGCAGGGAGATAAGCTCGATGAGCGATGACGAGCTTGCCTTTATCAGAAATACGAAGATAGGGTTTGTCTTTCAGTCGTTCAACCTCCTCCCAAGGTTTTCTGCCCTCAAAAATGTGGAGGTGCCGCTTATATACAACGGCGTTCCTTCGCACAAACGTGCGGAACGCGCAGCAGATCTCCTTGCGCGCGTCGGCCTCAAAGACAGAATGTATCACAAGCCGAGCGAGCTTTCCGGCGGACAGCAGCAGCGCGTTGCCATCGCTCGCGCCCTCGTGAACAATCCCCCCCTCCTGCTCGCCGACGAGCCCACTGGCAACCTCGACAGCCGCTCAGGCGCGGAGATACTCGATATCATCTCTGACCTCAATCGGCAGGGTATGACCATAATGATAGTGACGCACGACCCCGAGGTCTCAGGTAGGTGCAAACGGGTGATCAATCTCAAAGACGGACACATAATCGGAGACAGGGCAATATGAATCTGATCGAGACATTCAGGGTAGCGCTCGAGGCGATACTTTCTAATAAAGTCCGCTCTGGTCTCACCATGCTCGGCGTGATAATAGGCGTCCTTGCGGTCATACTCCTTGTATCCATCGGCGAGGGCGCGAGGGTATATATCACCAAGGAGCTCACAGGCATAGGCACGAACCTGCTCGTGATCACGCCCGGCAAGACCACCACATCCGGCGGTTTTCACCCGCCTTCCGCAGGGACGGTGAGAAAGCTCACATACGACGACGCCCGCTCACTGAAGCGCAGGGCATGGCTCCTGTCTGATGCGGTGCCCATTGTCCTCGGGTCTGGAAGGGTGAAATACGAAAACAGGGCACGTGATACGATGATAATCGGTACCACCCCGGAGTTCGAGAGGGTACGCAACCTCTTCGTGGAGGTAGGCTCGTTTGTGACGCAGTCCGATGTAGATGCGAAGCAGAAGACCGTCGTGCTCGGAAGACGCGTTAAGGACGAGCTGTTCGGCGCCGAGAGCGCGCTCGGAAAGATAGTGACCCTATCCGACGCCCGCTACAGAGTGGTCGGCGTTATGAAAAAAAAGGGCGTGAGCCTCGGCTGGGATGTGGATGACGTAGTCTTCATCCCAGTCACCAGCGGCCAAGAGCTTTTCGATACGGATGCCTTGTTCGAGATTATAGCATCCACTCCTCGGGCAGAGGATACGGAGAAGGCGATCGCCCAGATAAAGGAAATCCTGATAAAGAGACATGCGCACAAGGAGGATTTCACCATCATGACGCAGGGCGCGATGATAGAGACCATGAACACGATCCTGCGCGTACTTACCGCCGTGCTCGGAGGCATCGCCGGCATATCTTTGCTCGTCGGCGGCATCGGCATCATGAACATCATGCTCGTGTCCGTGCGCGAGAGGATCCGCGAGATCGGCATCAGGAAGGCCTTGGGCGCGAGGAACAAGGATATTCTCTGGCAGTTCATAATAGAGGCGATGACGCTCTCAGTCGTCGGTGGCATGATAGGCATATTTCTCGGGGTCTGTATCGCCCTTATGATCCCGGTCTTCGTGCCTGTTCTGCCGACGAGCGTCTCGATATGGTCCATAGTACTTGCTGTTACTTTCTCTGTCGCAGTGGGTATATTCTTCGGAGTATATCCTGCACGGAAGGCCGCCCTTCAGGACCCCATACAGGCGCTCCGGTATGAATGAGCTTGGATCTACTTTTCGGCCTTTGCAGCGTGCCTTAGAAACCGGCGGCAATAGCTGTGAAGGATAGTGCCTGGGGACGATAAATAAACCTCAGACCTCCCCCTATCCCGATGAATACGGTATAGGGGGAGGTGATGATAGCACTTATTACGCTTGCAGTCGAGGCGCTACAGCTTTTTTGCGGAAGGGGCCGTCGGAATGTTCTGGCCGTGGCATTCGTTGCAGTTCTGCTGGCCTGTGATGCCCACGCTCTTGCCCGGCGTCCATGAGGATACCGGCGAGTATTTGCCGTCCTTCCAGGCGTTCAGGTCCATCACAAGCTTGTGCGCCACGCTAGCGGCCACCCGGGCGCAGCGGTCCTTTCTTTCCGGGCTTAAGAGGGGGAAGCCAGAGGCCTTCATCCACTTTCCTACAGAGACATGGCAGAGCGGCGAGTTGCTGGTAGTCTTGATGATCTCGGTCTTCTGCTTCGGCTCCTTCGGCGTGAAAGTAGGCAGGGCGGTGTTGGAATACCATTCGAGCATGTCCGAGCCGATGTTATGTCCGTGCTCGCACTCTGGTCCAGCGATCCTCGGGCCGATGATGACGTTGGCCACTATGTTCGCGCCTGCGTTGGAGCCGCAGACAGTGCCCCAGCCCACCATGCCGCCTTCGAGGAAGACGAACGCGTCTATGGGGAAACTCTTATAAGGCTCGCCGACCTTCTCACGGAGCTGGCTGAATATGCTGCTTATCACCGCTGCCCCGCAGAAGACGCGATACCATTCGTTATATGCGATCTCCGCGGTCTTGTCCGGATCGAGTTTTACATACGGCCACGGCCACTTCTCGGTCTTGCTGCCCTTGGCCTCGGCCTTTGCAACGAGACCTGGCGCTCCTGAAATAAGGGCGGCGAGTCCCGCCGCGCCTATGCCGCACTTTCCCGCATTGATCAAAAGGCTCCTTCTGGATATATCTTTCTCCAATATTTTATTAAGCTCCATGCTTCATTCCTCCTGATATGTATTGATCAGGCCTGGTCTTATCGGATCTAACAGGCCTGGGCTGTTTTATAGAAAAAGACTCCGCTTCAGAAACGGATGCACCGCGACTATAGCCGTTTAGCCGTTCTGATGCCGTTCCTTATGGGCTGCGAAACCCGCACGGGCGGCATGGACAGGCAGGATCGTTTGTGCGGCGCTTAGTCGCCGAAGCGGAGCCGAGCTGATGAAGAGGATGCGAAAACGCACCTCTTCAGGGGAGGCTTGCTCACGACTTCGGTTCATGACGACTATTCAGATTCGAGGCGGGTCTTCGTCCTGGAATGCGATTATGAACTGTGTGAAAAGCGGTGTAGGGATCGAGTCCGCTATATATATTCCGAGCGGGACCATATTGCATGGGCACTGCGATATACAAGGGAGGTCGGGATTTGCACCTGCGACTTTCGAGTGGCATACATCGAGGTTATGAATGCACGCGGCATCTCCGGCAGCCTGGGGAGATGTCATCAAGCCGGGCGATAGCATGACGAGACAGAATAGGGCGAGAACCAACAATGCCACCGGTTTCATATAGACAACATAATCCAATAAAACGTGATTTGTCAACATAAAATTCTGATTTGAGGGGCATGAATGGCGGCTCATCAGAGGATGCGGCTTGACAAAAAGATTATAGCACTTGAAAATATAGAGGATTCTATAAAGGGCAGACAAAATGCCTTTAAGCATGTAAGCGGGAAATGGCTCAAGGTTACTTTTAAACATGAAGGCGACAGAATTATCGTAATCACTGCCATTGATAAAAACAAATAGGAGGGGCAATGAAGATTGAATACGATAAAGAGGTTGACGCGCTTTACATCCTTACCACTGAAAATCTTATATTTCATGAGCAGCCCTTCGCATGATTATCGCTGCGCCAGTCAAGTTATATGTTGACTCTTGTGTATAAATGCAGTAATTTTAAATATGACTGCGGTGATTCTGGCCGGGGGTGAGAGCAGGCGCATGGGGAGGGACAAGGCCTTTCTTCCCCTGTTCGGCAGGCCTGTAATCGAGTGGATACTCGGGACTTTGAGGCCGCTCTTCAGACGAATCATCATCGTAGCAAACAGGCCTCAGCTGTACTCGGGCTACGGTGCTGAGGTCATGAGGGATGCGCTCGATATCCGCGGCCCTCTCACCGGCATATACACGGCCCTGTCTGTCTCCGAGGGTGGGTATAATTTCGTCTTCGGTTGCGACATGCCTTTTTTGAATCCCGGGCTTATATCCTATATGCAACGACAGGCAGATGGATTCGACGCGGTTGTCCCGATGGTGAGGGGACTTGCCGAGCCTCTTCATACCATATATCACAAGAGGCTTGCGCATGTCATCAAAGACCGCCTCATGCGGGGCGAGCGGAGGATCCAGTCCATATTCGATGCGGCGGATGTCAGATACATCACGGAAGAGGAAATAGACCGGATAGATCCGGAGAAGCGTTCGTTCGTGAATCTCAATACACCTGAGGAATACAAGGAGGCAACATGTTCGGACTCGGGATGCAGGAACTGATAGTCATACTGCTGATAGTGTTGATCATCTTCGGTGCCAGCCGGCTTCCGCAGCTCGGCGAGGGGCTCGGAAAGGCCATCAAGGGATTCAAGAAAGGCATCTCCGAGGCAGGCGGTGACTCCGAAAAGGACCAGAACAAGAAAGAGCTCAAGGGATAGATAATCAGCTTCGGCATGAGATGGGTGCTCGCAGAAACCGATCAAACCGCCGCACGCAGGCTTGCAGACGAGGCCGGCCTGCATCCACTGATCGCGGCCTTGTTGGTAAACCGCGGCATATTAGAGCACGAGACAGCGGCATCCTTTCTCGCCTGCGACCTTGCCGGTCTTTCCGAACCGTGGATATTCTCTCATATGGAATCTGCGGTCAGCCGCATCCATAGGGCTGTGAAGGCTGGGGAGAAAATCGTCGTATATGGAGACTATGATGCAGACGGTGTGACCGCCGCAGCCGTGCTGTATCTCGTCCTCAAGGAATTGGGTGCCGATGCCGATTACTACATCCCTGACAGACTCTCTGAGGGCTATGGGCTCAATCTATCCGCGCTGGACTCTATAAAAAAATCAGGGGCAGGCCTCGTCGTCACCGTGGATTGCGGTATATCAGCATTCGCAGAAGCTGAACATGCCGCTTCTATTGGACTCGACCTCGTCATTACAGACCACCATCAGATAGTATCCTCTTGTCCAGCGTCTTCAAACGAGAAAACTCCGGACGAAAACCGCAGGGCATATGCGCTTCCATCGGCTCATGCAATACTGCACCCTTTGCTCTTGAATGAGGGCGTAAACCAGATTGTCCGCGACAGGGTAGCTGTGCTGACCGGGGTGGGAGTCGCATTCAAGCTCGCCCAGGCATTGCTCGATGCGGATGCCGGGGATCCCAGGCTCATGAAATACCTGGACCTTGTGGCCGTAGGTACTGTGGCGGATGTGGGCAGCATCACCGGTGAGAACAGGATACTCGTGAAGCACGGCCTCGATATTCTCTCTTCGGTGGATTTGAGACCCGGGCTTGCGGCTCTCAAGCAGGAAGCGGGCATAGACGGCAGACCTGTCGGCGTCGGGATGGTCGGTTTTTCGCTCGGGCCGAGGCTGAATGCGAGCGGAAGGCTCGAGAATGCGTATGCTGCACTCAGGCTTCTTACGACCCTGTCCCAGGAAGAGGCCGTTGCGCTGGCGAAACAGCTCGATTCGCTCAACCGCGAGAGGCAATCTGTGGAAGACGCCATCCGTGAAGAGGCGAGGGCGAAGTGCATCGACTATGACATGGAAAGGACTGGCGCATTTGTGCTGGATTCGCCGGACTGGCATCCCGGGGTGGTGGGTATCGTTGCCTCCAGGATAGCGGATGAATTCTACAGGCCGGCTGCACTCATCGCCGTGCGAGACGGGGTCGGCAAGGGTTCTGCGAGGAGCATTCCCGGATTCGACCTCTATGCCGGGCTTTTGGAATGCAGGGACATCCTCCTAAACTTCGGAGGGCATACATATGCAGCAGGCTTTGCGGTGCAGGAAAAAAAGATACCCGAGCTGCGCACGAGGCTGAACGACATCGCGCTCGAACGCCTGGGGAAAACAGGATTCATGAAAACGCTTTTCATAGATTGTGCTGTAAATCTCTCGGATATCACAACAGACCTCGTGAGAGATATCGAGCGGCTCGCGCCGTTCGGCCAGGGCAATCCGGAGCCCAGGCTAGGCGCAAGGGGGCTCGATGTAATTGATGCGAGGGTTGTCGGGAACAATCATCTGCGGCTCAGACTGGGCTCTTCGGACTCTGCGACCCTGACCGCCATAGGCTTCGGCAAGGCAGGGCTTCTCGGGAAGAGACTCAGGATCGGCTCCAAGATAGCGGCGGTATTCACCCCGAGGGTCAAGACATGGAATGGTCTCACGTCTGTTGAGCTCGAAATAAGGGATATAAAGACCGAAAAGTGGTAAAATCTATATATTCGAATCTATGCCGACTGTCCGCTTCGAAGATATAGTCGAAAGATTGCATAAACCCCACTCCGACATGGACGTGGACCTGGTGAGGCGTGCGTATATCTTTTCCGCAAAGGCCCACCAGGGCCAGACACGCCTTTCAGGCGAGGCATACCTCACCCATCCACTCGAGGTGGCCGCCATCCTCGCCGACCTTAAACTGGATGCAGCCACGGTAGCAGCAGGCATTCTGCATGATACGCTCGAAGATACGCCCACTACGCGGGAGGAGATTGCAACCCTCTTCGGAGAAGATGTGGCCATGCTCGTCGACGGCATGACCAAGCTCTCTCGGATGGAGCTCAAGAGCCGAGAGGAGCGCGAGGCGGAGAATTTCCGCAAGATGATGGTCGCCATGGCTAACGACATCAGGGTGATCCTCATCAAGCTTGCGGACAGGCTGCATAACATGATGACCCTCAAGTTCCTTCCTCCAGACAAACAGCGCCACATTGCGCAGGAGACGCTCGATATATACGCGCCCCTCGCCAACCGCCTTGGCATCGCCAAGATAAAGACGGAGCTCGAGGACCTGGCCTTCATGTATCTGCATCCGGATGCATATCAGGACATCGCCAGGCGCGTCGCCCAAAGGCGAGTGGAGCGCCAGAGCTATATAAACGAACTGATAGAGATCGTAAAAGGTCGGCTTGCAGAGCATGGATTCAAGGGAGAGGTCACAGGCAGGCCCAAGCACTTCTATGGCATATGGCAGAAGATGCAGAAACAGGGCATATCGTTCGATGACGTCTACGACATCATAGCCATACGTATCATCACCGATACGAAAGTGAACTGCTATGCGATCCTCGGACTCATCCACTCGCTCTGGACCCCTGTGCCCGGCAGGTTCAAGGATTTCATAGGCGTGCCCAAGTCCAACCTCTATCAGTCCCTGCACACGACTGTAATAGGCCCCAAGGGGCAACGTGTGGAGTTCCAGATCCGCACGGAAGAGATGCACAGGGTCGCGGAAGAAGGTATTGCCGCCCACTGGAGATACAAGGAGCGCTCGCAGCTTTCTCATAAAGACGAACAGCAGTTCGCCTGGCTCAGGCAGCTACTCGAGTGGCAGAGGGATCTGCCTGACGCCAAGGAGTTCATGGAGACAGTCAAGGGCGACCTCTTTCCCGACGTTGTGTATGTCTTCACGCCCCGCGGGGATGTGAAGGAGCTGCCCACAGGCTCCACGCCGGTCGACTTCGCCTACAGCATACACACTGACATCGGACATCAATGCGTCGGAGCGAAGGTGAACGGAAAGATAGTGCCGCTCAAATATCAGCTCCAGAACGGTGACAGGGTGGAGGTCATTATCCAGCCGGGCCATACGCCGAGCAGGGATTGGCTTAAGTTCGTGAAGACATCCAAGGCCAGGACGAGGATAAAGGCATGGCTCAAGGCAGAGGAGAGGAGGCGCAGCATACTCTTGGGCAGAGAGTTGCTCGAGAAGGACCTCAGGAAACACGACATAAACCCTGCAAAGGTATTCAAGTCGGATGACCTCGTCAAGATTGCACAGGAGATGTCTCACAACACGGTCGACGACCTTCTTGCTGCTATCGGATATGGCAAGGTATCCGCTCATCACATAGCCAACAAGTTCGCACCGGAGCGGGCGCATTTCGAGCAGATACCCAAGAAGGCGCAGAGTAAACAGGAAACGGTCCATTCCGCTGCGGGCGGCGTCAAGATAAGCGGCATGGACAACATGCTCATACACCTTTCCAAATGCTGCAATCCCGTCCCGGGCGACAAGGTCGTGGGGTTCATTACACGCGGGAGAGGTGTGTCCATACACACAGCAGACTGCCCGAATGTGGCGGAGCTCTCTTTCGATAAGGAGAGGCTGGTGGAGGTCTCGTGGTCGGATACCGCCGTCGCCTCACATCCGGTGAAGATCATGGTCCGCACCGTCGACAAGCCCGGCATGCTCGGAAGCGTTTCTTCGGCGATCAGCGCGAATGATGCGAACATAACGCATGCAGAGGCGATCACCGGCGACGATCGTCAGGCGATCTTGAACTTCACCATAGACATAAAAGACGTTAATCACCTGAACCGCATTATCAAGAGCATCCAGTCCCAGAGTGGTGTGCTCGAGATAAGAAGGGTCAAGATGGGATAAAAACGATCGGCAACGAGCAGGCAGTAGACGGCGGAGAGCGGACGACATGGAGAAGGACAGAAGGGAACGAGTTCTCCGGGCAGGTGCGCACCAGATCCTCTGGGCGTTGATGCTCGTCTAGCTCATGCTGCACGGTATCGCTTTTTTGTTCGGACGCGAGGTTGGATACGAGATCTCCTTCATGGTGTGTTCGGGGCTTGCTGGGCTGGTGACCGAGACATTTGGGGCGGTTTATCTTTTTGACCGAATCAGCGCATCGTTGGGTTGCCGGGTATCGCGGCTTATTGAACGCCGGAAGCAGACGAAGGAGAGGCGGTAATGTCAAAGGTTTCATGAAAAAATGAAACCACATGGCTCTGTGATCGGTTATTGAAAATACGGGCGATGCGGAAAGGAGTGCTTCATGAAGAAGGTCGTTAAAACTTCCGATGCGCCGAAGGCGGTCGGGCCGTATTCGCAGGCCGTAGAAGCAGGAGGGTTTGTATTCGTTTCCGGCCAGATACCGCTCGAGCCGAAGACAGGAAATATCGTTCATGCCGGCATTCGGGAGCAGACCTGGCGGGTGCTCGAGAATGCAAAGGCGGTACTTGCCGCAGCAGGCTGCGGCATGGATGATGTGGTGAAGGTCACGATATTTCTGAAAGACATGTCGGATTTCGGAGCGGTGAACGAAGTATACGCAACTTTCTTCGAGTCGGACCCGCCTGCACGCTCTACGATCGAGGCCGCCCGCATCCCCAAGGACGCCCTCATAGAAATGGACTTTATCGCCTACAAAGGTCGATAACCTCTCGAGTGTACGGAGGGTTTTAGAATGCGGTCGGTCTTACGAGACCGTATCTCTTCATGCCGTCCACGACCCTCTCTCTAAAAACCGGACATTTCTATTTTGGGTTGACAGAATTGAAATTTTCTCTTGACAAATTGTTTTGAATTCGCTTGCGCAATTTCGCAGTGAGACATACCTATCGCATTGCATTCAACTTACATTTAACGGTCCATTTTCTCAAGGCAGTTCAAGAAACGAAATAGCCGGCCCTCAGTATCACGGTCTGTCGCAGTGATGTTCTTTACGCAGGTATCGCAGGTCACGCATCGGTATCACATTTTGTGTCGTAGCGCGATTTGATTCAGATCCTCGAAGTCTTTCGGGCAAGGATATAGCATAAAAAATATTGTTTGTAAAAAACCGAATTGTGCAGCATCTCGTCACTGCGCAGTCATCGGGGCGTGGTATATGTTTATCCGATTTTTTCAGGGGCGGGACCCCTATCTCAATCTTTGGTTATGGCGGAGACCGTTATGATGCGAAGAAGCGGATTGCCAGCGTCTCTACTCTTTTCGCCTATCCCGCAGAATCTGTGGATAGATTAGCGGGTTAATTGAAATATAGAGGAG
>JBBIMH010000017.1:0-70231 GCA_037444505.1 Nitrospirota bacterium
AGGGGTTCCAGGGGAAGTATTCCCCTCCTGAAATTTTTTATTGCATCGTTCAAATCGGTTTTGTATAATACGCACACGCTTTGGGCAAGTTTCTTCACTTTCATGGGCCGTTAGCTCAGCTGGTAGAGCAGCTGACTCTTAATCAGCGGGTCGGAGGTTCGATCCCTCCACGGCTCACCATGCATCTTAAGTCGGGAGCAGTGGGCCAAAAGCGGCGTGAAGACGCTGCCTGGGCTCACTGCTCTATTTGCTTGTGGTCCCCGGCGGATTACAAAGCCGCGTCGAGCGAGAGTGGCGGAACTGGCAGACGCGCCGGACTTAGAATCCGGTGGGAAACCGTGGGGGTTCAAGTCCCCCCTCTCGCACCAGATTATGTTGCTGCTGATTGCAGCAGGGCTTGAATATATTTTCCTGAAGGTGAAAAGATGAAATCCACAATCGAAGATATCAACGAAGTAAAGAAGAAAATCCGCATAGAGGTTTCTCCTGAGGACATCAAAAAAGAGAAAGACAGGGCGGTGGCGGAGATCGCACGGACGGCCTCTATTCCCGGTTTCAGGCCGGGCAAGGCGCCGAAGGCGCTCGTCGAGAGGCATTTTGGAGATGAACTGCGCTCCGACGTCGTGAGCAGACTCGTTACTGATGCGTATCTAAAGGCCGTAGCGGAGCACAGGATCAGCCCTGTAATGAACCCTGAGATCTCCGAGGTGTCGGGATTGTCGCTTGCTCCCGGCGAACCGCTGAGCTTCACGGCGACAGTGGAGGTCAGGCCGCGGATAGAGCTGGCGGACTACGACAAGATCGAGATCAAAAAACCGGAGGTGACAGTTTCGGACGAGGAGGTAAAGCAGACCCTTGACCGCTTGAGGGAGATGTATGCGGAGCTCGAGGTGGTGGGCGGCCGTCCGGCTGAGAAGGGTGACACGCTAATAATCGATTTTGAGGGTTTTCAAGCTGGACAACCTGTAGCCGGAGCGAAGTCAAATGACTACATGATTACAATCGGAGCCGGGAATATCATTCCGGGCTTCGATGAGCAGCTTGTGGGCCTCAACAAGGGTGACAGCAAAGAGATACGGGTGACGCTGCCGGATGATTTTCAGGACAAGGATCTCGCTGGCAGGGAGATGACGTTCCATGTGACGGTGAAGGAGATAAAGAGGGCGGTCGTACCCGAGCTGAATGACGATTTCGCCAAGGACGTGGGCGGGCACGAGACTGTCGAAGACCTCGAGAAGAGGATCCGTCAGGACATAGAGGCCCGCAAGAAGTCAGAGGCCGCGGCTGAAATGCGCGAAGAGATCCTATCGAGGCTTGTTGACACGCATTCGTTCGATGTGCCGCCGGTTATGATCGAGGGCGAGCTGCAATACATGCTCAGGCAGCAGCTTACGCGGCTGGCCAAACAGGGGATGGATTATAAGTCATTCGACCAGCATAAATTCAGAGAAGAGAAGCGCGAGCTCGCTGTAAAACGTGCCAAAGGAATGCTCATACTGGATGCGATCGCGGAGAAGGAGGGCGTTTCGGTCAGCGATAATGAGGTAAATGCCGCAATCCATTCATTCGCGAGGAGCTCCGGCCAGAGCGTCGATGCGATAAGGAGCTACTATGAGTCCCAGGACGAGGGACTCGAAGGTCTCAGGGCATCCATCATGAGGGACAAGACGCTCAACCTCTTGCTTTCCCGCATAGCAAAGAGCTATAATTAAAGAACTACAAAGGGAGGAGGATGCAGTCGGGCCGCGATCCCGTGCACACAAAGGAGATACGATGTCACTCATTCCGATTGTCATAGAGCAGACGAGCCGCGGCGAGCGCGCCTATGATATATATTCCAGGCTGCTCAAGGACAGGATAATATTCATCGGCACAGCGATCGACGACGTCGTGGCGAACACTGTCATTGCCCAGCTTTTGTTTCTCGAGGCGGATGACCCGGACAAGGATATATCGCTGTACATAAATTCACCCGGGGGTATCGTGACATCCGGTCTTGCGATATACGATACCATGAACTACATCAAGTGCCCGGTTTCTACAATATGCATCGGACAGGCGGCGAGCATGGCCGCACTCCTTCTTGCAGCCGGCACCAAGGGCAAGAGGTTCAGCCTACCCAATTCGCGCATCATGATACATCAACCCATCGGCGGATTCCAGGGGCAGGCGACCGATATAGAGATACATGCGAAGGAGATACTGAAACTCAAGGACACCTTGAACAGGATACTCGCAAACCATACAGGACAGTCGTTGGAGAAGGTACAGGCGGATACGGAGCGCGACTTCTTCATGTCAGGCGATGACGCGAAGGTATATGGAATTATAGACGAGGTCATCATCAAGAAACAGTCACGCAACACGAAGGAGAAGTAAGAGGGAGGGGATATAGATATGGCGGAAAAGAAGGATTCTAAGACATTGCTCAAATGTTCATTCTGCGGCAAGGGTCAGGAAGAGGTGAGAAAGCTCATTGCAGGCCCTTCTGTGTTCATATGCAATGAATGTGTTGACCTGTGCAACGAGATAATCGCAGAGGAGTGGGCCGAGACCAAGGAGGCGAAACTGCCGAGGCTTCCGAAGCCGGCGGAGATCAAGCGCACGCTCGATGAATATGTAATCGGCCAGGACAGGGCGAAGAAGATACTCTCCGTCGCGGTACATAACCACTACAAACGTATCGGCGTGAAGCACGAGATAGGAGAGGAGGTGGAGCTTCAGAAGAGCAACATACTCCTGATCGGGCCGACGGGTGTGGGAAAGACGCTCCTCGCTCAGACCCTCGCAAGGATCCTCGATGTGCCGTTCACCATCGCAGATGCGACTACGCTCACAGAGGCCGGGTATGTAGGCGAGGACGTCGAAAACATCATCCTGAAACTTCTGCAGAACGCAAACTACGATGTCGAGCGTGCCCAGCGCGGCATCGTATATATAGATGAGATAGACAAGATCAGCAAAAAGTCGGAGAACCCGTCCATCACCCGCGATGTTTCCGGAGAGGGAGTACAGCAGGCACTGCTCAAGCTCATAGAGGGGACGATAGCCAGCGTACCTCCGCAGGGGGGGCGAAAGCACCCTCACCAGGAATTCATTCAGGTGGATACGACCAATATCCTCTTCATCTGCGGCGGGGCCTTTGTCGGGCTCGACTCCATCATAGCCCAACGCATAGGCAAGAAGACGATGGGCTTCGGCGCCGACATCAAGAGCAAACAAGAGATGAAGGTGAGCGATCTTCTGCTCAATATCCAGCCCGAGGATTTGCTCGGATACGGCCTCATACCGGAGTTCGTAGGCCGCATGCCGGTGGTAACGACGCTCGAGGAGCTGGACGAGCAGGCTCTAATAAGCATTTTGACGAAGCCGAAGAACGCCCTCATCAAGCAGTATCAGAAGCTGCTCGCGCTCGAGGGATGCAAGCTCCGCTTCACCGATGATGCGCTCGAGGCGATAGCCAGGAAGGCGATCAGCCGCAGGACAGGCGCCAGAGGGCTGAGGGCGATCCTCGAGGACGTGATGCTAGACGTCATGTACGACGTGCCTTCGCAGCCCGGAATACGCGAATGCATAATCAATGCAGAGGTGATCAATGAGGGCGCCGCGCCTATGCTGATATACGAGAAGATCGCATAGCCGAAAGAATATCAACGGCCACGAATGGGCGAGGGTCTCCATGGATGTACATCCGGAGCGGATGATTTCCATGCGGCGATTCGAGCGGATTCGTGGCTGATTTTTTTATGAAGATCCTATCTGCGGAATTCATCAAGAGCGCCGTGAGGCCAGAGCACTATCCTGCCGACAGAGGGCCGCAGATTGCATTCGCAGGCCGCTCCAATGTCGGCAAATCTTCCCTCATAAACGCCCTTCTCAATAGGAGGGGTCTCGTCAAGGTGAGCTCTACCCCGGGCAAGACCCAGACTATCAACTTCTTCCTTATCAACAACCGATTCTATTTTGTGGATCTTCCGGGATATGGATATGCGAAGGTTCCCCGCGTGGTGTTGGAGGCCTGGCCTATTATGATAGAAGGTTACTTCAAGGCGACGCGGGAGCTGAAGGCGGTGGTCGTTCTCATGGATTCGAGAAGACAGCCCGACCGGAGAGATATTCGTTTGAAGGAGTGGCTCGGCCACTATGGGATACCCGCCGTCTATGTGCTTACAAAGGCCGACAAGCTTTCTCGAGTAGAGTTGCACAAGGCCGTGCGCGATGCCGAAACGGTGTTCGGGACTGAGCAGCCTATTATTCCTACTTCAGCCGAAACCGGCATGGGACTGAAGGAGCTTTGGAGAGAGATCGAGCTGCGGCTCGAGTTGTGAAATTCGGCCCATCGAGTATAATAGAGCAAGTTATAATTTCGGATACAGCCTGGCGGGGTGTGCCTTCATGTCTTTTAGAACGCGATGAATATTATATCTGTGTATTGTGAATATATAACCCTTGGCCTCATGTATTAGCGCTGTGTCTGTTATGCTGATCTTCGCCTAAGGCGCTCTAAAAGTCATTTCGGCACGCCCCGCCAGCCGGCACCAAAAAACTCCATGGTCCTGAAATTCTCGGTCCAGCGGCCTGGGATATGACGCGGTCATTATTTCGCTTGATACGCCCTGTATGAAATAGTATAATATAAAATTGTTTTGGAGATGCAGATGCGAGAGGATAAAAAACCCGTCGCAACCGAAACCGCTGATGACGGCGCCCGCAAAGGCGCGGCGAGGTGGAAGGAGACGACATTGCTCCTCATCCTTGCCGTCTTTATCGTCTTATTCCTCATACTTGTCTTCGGCAAGACGGGCGTTTCGGTCAAAATTATCAAAGAAGGTGACATCGCCCCTGAATTCAGCCTGCCGGGCGTCGACGGAGGCACAGTAAGGCTTACGGACTATCGAGGCAAAGTGGTGATGCTGCACTTCTGGGCGACATGGTGCCCTCCGTGCGTGGAGGAGATGCCTGCTCTGGATCATCTCTACAGGATGTTCAGGGGAAAGGACTTCGAGGTCATTACCGTGAGCGTCGACGAGGGCGGCGCGCCGGCGGTCAAGTCTTTCATGCAGAAGAGGGGGCTCGTTCTACCTGTTGCGCTCGATCCTGACAGGTCTGTGGCAGCGCAGTATGGGACGTTCAAGTTTCCGGAGACGTATGTAATAGATTATAAAGGCGTGGTTCGGCTGAAGGTCGTAGGCTCTTTGGATTGGACATTCCAGGCCAATATAGACAGGGTCCGCTCTATCATAGAAAGACGTTGATCTCTATTCTTTCCTTTGGGAGGCAGATGACATGTCCGATCTCGCCGTCTCAGTGCTGGTACTCATCGGCATACTCTGCGCCGTGATAAGATTCAATCAAGGCATCGGATGGGGTTGAGGCGAGGAACCGGGTGGCCTCTGTGAAGGCGACGGACGCGATCATCGCGACAAAGGCGAGGGGAAATAGTGCCGTTCTATGAAACGAAATATACTGCTTGCATCGGCCGGAACAGTTGCGCTCGGCCTTTTTATCTCCATATTCTGGGTAGCGCTCATTCTGAAAGATCTCCCGGATGTCTCCGTCCTTAAGCGCTATCGGCCTGCGGCCGCCGCCGAGGTCTTAGACAGCGAGGGCAGGCTGCTCGGCGTATTTTCAGACCGCTCATTCCGCATATGGGTCCCTCTTTCTTCCCTCTCGGATAATATAGTCAAGGCTGTTGTGACTGCAGAAGACGATACATTCTTCGAGCACCAGGGCGTCAACGTCAAGGCGACGTGGGAGGCCTTTATACACGACGTAAAAAAGGGGAGGTTTGCTCGGGGAGGCAGTACGATCACGCAGCAGATGATCAAGAATGTCCTGCTTTCGCGCGAAAAGACCATATCGAGAAAGGTCAGGGAGGTCATACTCGCCTACCGTGCGGAGAATATACTCACTAAGCGCCAGATTCTCGAAATATACCTCAATGTGGTCGAATGGGGAGAGAACATATACGGCATTGAGGCGGCGAGCAGGTTCTATTTCGACAAACACGCCTCTGAACTCAATGTCTCCGAGGCGGCGCTGCTCGCAGGCATGCTGCCCAATCCGCGATATTTCAACCCATTCAAGCGTATGGATAAGGCACGTGAACGACAACAGCGGGTCCTGTTCAACATGTTTCAGGCGAAACACCTGACCGAGGAGGAATATGAGGCCGCATTAAGCGAGGATATCCGTCTGAGACAGTGGACTTCGGAGAGGTTTGGCTTGTGGGGTGCGGAGGACTCGAACGGCAGACCGTGCCACATCAAGGCGCTGGAGCAGGTGCTTCTTTCTATATATGGAGAGCACGGGCTGTATCGCCAGGGTCTGAAGATAAGGACATCGATAGACAAGGAGCTGCAGGATAATTTCCACTCAGCCGCCCATCTGCCTGATGAGGTAGTCCTCGTCATGGACAGGGGCGTGGTCAGGGCCATAGCGTGTACGGATGAAACTACCGTTGGTTCCGTGCTGGACCATCTTGGACCGCCGTATGATGGATATGAATACACGGTCGTTCCTGTGGAGTCGATAAAACCCGAAGATGTACTGCTCGGCGAGGGCGGGGGATAGGACAACGCTCGTCCGCTGCATCAAAATTCTATATTGGGCCTGAGTATGATCTGGAAGTCGTCGCTTTCTCTACCCGCGGCAAGGGGACCGGAGTACTTCCGGGCCGACTCCCACACGAATCCCATAGCGAATGTGAATGCCATCTTCTTCTTTTCGAAAGGCCATTTCTTGTCCACGAAGAAATAGTGTCTGATGGCGCCGAACCCTCTGCGGTTCATATCAAAGGTATATTCGAATCCGCTGTTGTTGAGTATGGAAGACCGCTCGATTTTATAATCGAGCCTGCTCCTTCTGAGAGAAATATAAATGATGTCCGTGATGTAAGGGTTCTCATGGAGCTTTGCGCCAACCCGGAAGCTCCAGCTCAGCTTACGCACCGAAGACTTTCTGTCTCCTTTCACCTTCCACTCAAATTCTCGCCAGTCGTCCTTTATCATCTCGTTGTCCTTGATGTGATAGTTGCCTGCGCTCGCAAGAAATCCGGCATATCCCTTCCCTTTCATGTCGGCGTGTCCCGGGAGGTCGAAGTCGATCACATTGCCGACGAGCACCGACGCCGCCCAGGGTTCTTCAAATCCGGTCGTGATCGTCTTTACCCAATTGAAACTTCCGGATATTTCTGCATTGTCATAGAACCGCCTATGCTCTCTCTTTATATACGTCCCCAGATAGGGTAGGGGGTTTATGCTGGCCTCGAGGACGAGATATCGTGGAAGCAACGACTGCGAAAACAATATTCTGTATATCTCCGTTTCAGGCCGCTCTCCAAGGTGCCGGATCGGCTTATCCGTGAGCGAGAAGGTGACGCTCGCATTGGTGTAGTATGCGTCCAGCTCGAGATCGAACTCTATACGCCTCTGGATTTCATCATCGCTTGCGCCGGCCTCCGCGCCCGGAACGGCTGAGGGTGTAAAAATCATCATTGCGCAGAGCAGTGTCTGCGCAAGACGTGATAACAGCGCACGTGTACGCGCCGATTGGCACATACTGATATTATATACCATCTGAGCTAAGCTTGCGCCTCTACAGCATATGTCGTCAGGCCATTGCGGCTTCACGGAACCGTACTGACATCACCTTGGAGCATCCTGGCTCTTCCATGGTGATGCCGTAGAGGGCATCGGCGGTCTCCATGGTGCGCTTGTTGTGGGTGATTACTATGAATTGCGAGCGGCTGCTCATTTCCTTGAGCAGCCTGGTGAACCGAGTGACATTCGCTTCATCGAGCGGCGCATCCACCTCGTCGAGCAGGCAGAACGGACTTGGCTTGACCAGGAATGCGGCGAAAAGGAGCGCTATCGCGGTGAGGGCCCTTTCCCCACCCGAGAGCAGTGATATGCTCTGGAGCTTCTTTCCGCGCGGCTGCGCTACGATCTCTATCCCGGACTCGAGGATATTGGATTCATCGAGCAGCACGAGCTCCGCCCTTCCACCATCGAACAAAAGCGAGAACACGTCCTTGAACTTCTCGTGGATAGAGTGGAATGCGTTCATGAAAAGGTCCTTTGTCTCTTCATCGAGCTTGGCGATGGTCTTTTTCAGGTTGTCTATGGATTCGTTGATGTCATTCAACTGGCCGCTCAATAGGTCGTGTCGTTCTTTGAGCTCGGCATATTCCTGGAGCGCATCCACATTTATCGGTCCCATCTGGTCTATCTTCTGCCTGAGCTCATCGAGCCTGGCCTTCGCCTCTTCGATGTTTATCTCGAACTCGCCAAGCTCTGTCACTATCGTTTCGAGGTCCGTATGATACGACGTACGGATGTTCTCCTTCAGGTGCTCGATTTTCATGCGGAGCTCGGTCCTTTTGACCTCGTTCGCCGACATGCGTTTCTGCGCCGTTTCGAGTTCATGATGTATCCCACGGGACTCTTCATCGAGCGATTGCAGGGCGGCTGCCATCACTGCATGCTCCTCCTGCTTAGAAATCAGCAGGGTGCGCTCGGCCTCAAGCGCCTTCATCGTCTCGCGGATGCCCTCTTCGTCCTTGGAGATAGAGGACTCCAGCTCCACGAGCCTCGAAGCGATCGCAGACACCTCCGATTCCTTTTTTCTGATGCGCTCCGAAAGCTCTTCCTCGGCCCTCGAGAGGGACAAAAGGCTCCTGCCTATCGCATCGTACTTTTCCTGCAAGGCTGTCACCGCCATCCTGAGCTCTGTTATCTCCGCCCTGCTGGATTCGAGCTGGGCCCTTTTGTCGGAGAGTTCACGCTGCATGGCCTCTATACTCTGCTGCGCCCTCGTCCATCCCTCTTCTATGCCTTCTACGGCCTTCTTCGCCTGCTCGAGTTCGACAGCGAGGCTGTTGCGCTTTCCGCTCCTGACAGATGCCTCTGTCTCGAGCGCAGTTATCCTATCCCGGGTGCGGGTGATTTCGTCCTTCAGTGTGGAGCGGTCCTTTTCCATGTTTACGATGCCGAGCTCTGCGGCGTGCATTTCCGCCCTTAATCTTTCTTCGGTTTTCCTGCCGTCTTCTATTGCAGCGTCGAGCTCGTGGGCCTCGGCGTCGAGGTTCGATATGACTGCGCCGAGCTCGGCGACATCTTTTTCGAGGTCCTTGATTTCACGGCGCTTGGTGAGCATGCCCGTACCGCTGCTGTCCACGGCGCCGCCTGTCACAGCGCCCCATGGATCTACAATATCACCTGACAGGGTGACAAGGGTCTTGTGAAAGCCGTTGTTATGCCATAGATGCAGGGCTGTATCGAGAGTATCTACCACCACCACGTCGCTGAGCAGATACTGGGCGATGCTCTTATAGTCCTCCTTGCAGCGGACAACATCGAGCGCGGCTCCGATGACGCCTGAATGGCCGTTCTTCACGAACGGTTCGGTCTTTATCTCTCTCAGCGACCTGGGGACGAACGTGCCCCTTCCACCGCCCTTGCTCTTTAGGAAGTCTATGGCCTTTATGGAATCACTCTGCGAGTCCACGACTACGTATTGCAGTCTGTCTCCGAGCACCGCCTCTATGGCCATTTCGTACATGGGATCGGTCTCTATCATGTCTGCAACGAGCCCATGGATCGCGCCGAGCCTGTCCGCAGCGGCCTCCTTGCGGGCCGACATGACTGTGCGTACACCCTTTTGATAGCCTTCTAGCCGCTGCTCGAGCTCGAGAAGCGAGCGGAGTCGTGAGCTCTTTTCTGCGAGTCTGTGCCTGGCTGAGACCCTTGCCTCGTCGAGCTCTTTTTTCCTCGCCGTCTCCTTGTTCAGTCGATCCACGACCTGTGCAAGCTCTCTCTCTACGGCATCCTTTTTCGCCCTCGCCTCAGAAAGAGACGCCTCTTTCGACGAGAGCGATGACAAAAGGTCTGTCACCGCGGCTGCAAGCCTCTCCGTCTCGATTCTGTCCTTCTCGTCCTCTTCGTCGAGCTGAGACAGCCTCGCCTGGAGGTTGGACATCTTCGTCTTTTCCGCTGTGGAGCTGTTCATGGCGCTCATGGCGCCTGCTCGAACCTTCTCGAGCTCCATCTCCTTTTCCCTGAGCGACTGCTGGAGACGCTCTAATACAGCGGTCTTTTCGGACAGAACCCGGTTCTTTTCCTCGATCCTGGAGGCTATCGCCTGCGCCTCGGCCTCCAGCGCGGTCTTCTGCTCGATGGACCTTGCGATCTCCTTCCGCAAGTATTCTATGTCCGCTATGTCCCGCGCCCGCTGTTCATTGAGCGTAGCGATCTGGCTCTTGGACATCTCTATGCGGTGCTCCATCCTGCTTATGGCGGCCTCTGTCTCGTGGAGCTTATGCCGGAGAGCCGCGAGTTCCCTTTCCTTCGACAGGGCATCCGCCCTCGTCTCTTCTATCCGCGACTCCACCTGGCCGAGCCTTGTATGGAGCTCGGAGATTTCGTTCTCGAGGGACTTGAATTCTTCTGAGGCGCTTGCCCACTCTATGCCGAGATTGGAATATTCCACCGCTACGAGCCGGAAGTCGAGGTCCTTCATCTCCGCCCGCAGCTTCTGATAGCGCTCTGCCTTCTTCGCCTGGCGGTCGAGTGAATTGAGCTGCCTCTTGACCTCTGTCAGGATGTCGTTGACACGAACCTGGTTCTGCTGCGTGGATTCGAGCTTGGAGAGGGACTCCTGCCGCCTGGCCTTGTACTTCATTACGCCTGCGACCTCTTCGAACAGGAAACGCCTGTCCTGCGGCTTGGAGGAGAGTATCTGATCGACCTTCTCCTGCTCAATGATGGCATGGATCCTGGCGCCTACGCCCGCATCCATCATGAGATCCCTTATGTCCTTGAGTCTGCACGGAATTTTGTTGATGAAATACTCGCTCTCTCCGGAGCGGTAGAGCCTGCGGGTGATCTCTATTTCCTGGTAGTCTCCGAATCCTGAGGGAAGTTTTCCGGCTACATCAGTGAGCGTGACGGCGACCTCTGCCAAGCCGAGCGGCTTTCTGTTCTCGGTGCCGTTAAATATGACGTCTTCCATCTTATCGCCCCGGAGGTGCTTTGCGCTTTGCTCTCCGAGGACCCATCTGACCGCATCAGAGATGTTGCTCTTGCCGCATCCATTGGGACCCACGATGGCGGTCACTCCAGGCTGGAAGGAAACTGTGGTCTTGTCTGCGAAGGATTTGAAGCCGAGCATCTCGAGCCGTTTCAGCTGCATAGGCCTCCTCTGACTGAAGACGGGCGTTCGGCATATGCTATATGCCGTGGGGTCTTTTCGAGACACGTTTATAGCACAAGAAACATGATTTGTAAAGGACAAAATTACAAGCTAAAGTAGGGGTTTTTATCGGGCATACAATATATTGTGGTCGATTTTGCTGGGGTTTTGGACCTATTTTATCTATATCTCTCGATTTTCAAGCCTTTTGAGGCCTATTTTGAGAGGCAGTATTACTGCGATGAGATTGAGAGCGAGTACGAGAGAGAATGAAATAGCGATCCTGATCCAGCCTGCGACTGATATCCTGCTGCCCATCGTCTCCGCAGTGAATATGCGATATACAGGCCAGGCCTCGAGCACGATCACGAGACCGATGAATATCAGCGAAATGAGCATATACACGATTCCGCCGAATCCAGTCGGTATCTGCGCTGCGTTTTCATACCGGAAGCGCGGAAACGCCGCACCCATACCGACGCCGAGCGCGGTGATGCCGAAAGTCAGCATGAATATGCTCACTACCGAGATCGTCATCATGAAGGGGGTGACCTTCAAGAAAATGTTGGACAAGATGATGAGAGCCTCTGCAAGGACTATGAGTGGTATGAGGCTGCTCCAGAACTTCGCAGATAGAAAGTCTTTCAGTGGCAGGGGCGAGGAGCGTATGACCCAGAATGCCTCGCCCTCGAGGCTCACTGCCGGAAAGACGAATCTCACGGACACGGCGGATACGATGAACCCGACGAGCCCGAGATTCAGAAATGATATCAGGTTCTGCAGAAAAAAGCTCGGCATCTGTGCCCTCTCGATAGGCAGCAGCCTGAAGCTGTATAAATAGACGAACATGAGCGCAAAGATGAGAAAGAGCTGGGACCACTGGGTGGTGTCCCTGAAGAAGAGCTTCAAGTCCTTCTCCGCCACGGTGCGCATCTTGCCGGGAAATGGACGGGACAAGAGTCTGAAAGTCATGTTTGCAATTATAGATCTCGAGATAGGCGCTTTCTTCCCCTCCTGCGAGCGCGACCAGCCTGAATAGTATATCCTGCTGCAGATCCATTCCGTTGCAACGAATCCGAACAACGCCGTGCTCCAAAGCATGAGAAAATGGAACAGGTATCCGTCGGCGCCTCTGAGGAGGGGCGAGAGCGCATCCGCAGCCCAGGAGCTCGGAAGAAGCGGGGACAGGGGGGCGCGCATGGCGGTAAGATATTGTATAAGAGTCGGAAATGCGTCTGGGTCGACAAGCCTCTCCGGCCTCAGCAGCCGAAACAGTATATACAGTACCACGAAAGACAAGAGTCCCATAAGCACGAGTATGTCCTTTGCACGTCTGGCGGGAAAGGCATTCACAAGGAGCATGGTTATCGTGATGCCGACGGCTGCGGAGATCATCAAAAAAGGCGGCAGGGCGAGGAGCACGCCGATGTAGTAGGCAGAAGGCGCCTTGAATACAGCGCCGTATGCGATGAACACGGGGAGGCCGTACACCATCACCATCCATGAAGAATCCATCAATGTCTCAATGAATTTGGACCTGAAGATTTCACTGGTTTCCAGCGGCGCTGAGAGCAGTATGAAAAGCTCATCGGAGAGGTAGAAGGTGGAAAGCGCCGTGACGATGTTGCTGAACAGGAGTATGGAGAAAAACGTAAGCATTATCATCGCGAGGAGCCTAAAGGCGAGGAGGTCGCCCAGGCCTTCGATGCCCCTGAAGTACGAGAGAACGCGGAAAGAGACGGTGTACATGAAGAGCCAGAAGAGGGCCGCCAGCAGGCCGAGCACGACCGTCCTTACGCCGTCGCCGGGCGCAAGCCTCGATATGCGGTTTTTGACCGCATAATATCTGGGGCGTAGAAGAAAGAACATATTGTAATTATACAATAGACAGCGGAGATCCTGCGACAAGCCGGCGGATTTTCTCTTGCATATCCTGGATTGCTCGATGGGCATGTAGACGGATTACGTAAAGGCTTGGATGAGGCCCGATGGATTTTTCCCATCTGTATCTTTGCAGACGACTACCAACCCTCTTCCAGACGCTCCGCGAGACGAAGCGGAAGGCCGGCCTTTACGATCTTATCTCCGCATGCCCTGATGTCGTACTCCACTCGGTAAAATGCCACTGTCCGCTCCTTTGTATCATAGATGCAGAATGACGCCCTGGGGTCCCTGTCCCTGGGCTGGCCCACGCTGCCGGGATTTATGAGATATTTTTTATCGTCCCATATCAGGATGTGGTTCGATGCTTCTATTGCAATGACCCCCCGATAGAGACTGTATGCAGTCTTGACATGAGTATGGCCGAAGAAGCCGATCCTGGGTGCGCCCGGAAGCCCGTCGAGCATAGAGAAATTGTCCCTCACGTCCTGTATATCGAAGATATATCTGTCCGTATCGTGGATCGAGCCGTGGAAGATGAAAAAATCCTCGATCTCCATCTCGGATGGAAGGTGCTTGAGAAACTCGACGCCATCATAGGAAAGCCGCTCCCTGGTCCAGAGAATGGCCTCCTTTGCGAGCGGGCTGAAGTCATCCGGCTCTCTTTCACCCGACGCGACGACATCATGATTGCCTTTGATGCAGACCGCACCTTCGCTTTTTAATATATCCATCACTTCATTCGGATTCGCATTGTATCCGACGACGTCGCCGAGGCAGAGCATGCGGTCGGTTCTGAGCTGTCTTATCCTGAGCAGCACTGCGGTCAGCGCCTCGAGGTTAGAATGGATGTCCGAGAGTATTGCGTACCGCATTGGGATCGAATAATAACATCAAGACGGGCGAGATTCACCGAGGGAATTCATATTCCTCTGTGAGCTTGAGGAATACAGGCTCGAGCCTGCCGCCCTGCATGCGCGCCATGCGGGCGAGGTCTTCTACGCTGCCGTCGGCGATGATTTCGCCCTTGTTGATGATGGCCACCCTGTCGCACATCTGCTCCACAATCTCTAAGGTGTGCGTGGACATGAAGACAGTGACCCCTTTCTCCGCCAGGTCCCTGAAAATGTCCTTGACGAGCCTTGCGCCCCTGGGGTCCAGGCCTACCATAGGCTCATCCACTACGAGCACCTTGGGCTCATGCAGGAGGGCGGAGGCCATGACCAGCCGCTGCTTCATCCCGTGAGAGAAGTTTTCTACAAGCTCGCCGGCCCAGTCTTCGAGTCCGAACAGCTCCAGAAGACGCTTCGTGCGGCCGACCGCAGCCTGGACATCATACAGCCCGGCTATGAAACCCATGAACTCTTCTGCAGTCAGTTTGTCGTATATGAACGGTCTGTCTGGTATGAACCCTGTGACGGCCTTTGCCATGATGGGGTCTTTTACCACGTCATGACCGCATATCTCGATGCTCCCTGCCGTGGGCATAAGAAGCCCCGCTATCATCTTGATGGTAGTGGTTTTTCCCGCTCCATTTGGTCCGAGGAAGCCGAAGACCTGACCCGGCGGGACCTCCAGGGTTATGTTGTTGACGGCTGTGAGTTTGCCGTAGACCTTGGTGAGATTGGTGAGTTTTATCATTTTGCTTTTTCCCCGAGAACGGAAACGAAAAACAGATAAATAGACCGGGCGCCTTCATGCAAACGCCTCCATCTGCGACCGGACGGAATCTATCTGTAATCCAGCACATCCACCTTGAGTTTCCCTACGAGGCCGAGTATATCCGACTGGCGATCGAGGCCGCCAGTCACGAACCTGATGTGAGTGGCGTCCGCCGGAAACTGATTGAATGTGGGATCCACAGGCATCCACCGCCCCAGCCATACCTCGGGCCAGGCATGATAGTAGAAACCGTCGTTCATGTAGACAATGCCCGCCGCTATTCTTGTCGGTATGCCGATTGATCGAGCGAACGCGGTATAGAGCACAGTATGCTCGTTGCAGTCTCCTGTGCGCTGGCTCAGCACCTCCAGGGCGCTCGGAATGCTGACCACAGGCTGCTTCCTGATAGAATTATAGGCCCACTCCACCAGCATCCTCGCGGCCCGGACCGCGTCTCTCTCTCCGCCGATGATCCTCTTCGCCTGCTCCCTTATCCTCTTGTCGCTGCTCTGCACGAAGGCATTGGAAGAGAGGTGCTCGGCCATGTCCTTGCCGGCATATGGAAGTTGATAAGAGTCGACGGTGGGCTCCGTCGAGATCTCGATTACGTCATCTTTGATTGCCTGTCTGCCGCCCGTCAATTCGAATCTACCCAATGGAACGCCACTGAGCCTGGCCTTCAGATACACTGTCTTCGCCGGATCTTCTATCTTGCCGGATGGGATCATGGTAAGGCTTATGATATCCACCTTCGGCCCTTCCTTGTCGAGCTTCATCGCCTCCTGCATGGTTTCCTTGAACAGCACATATCCGAGCGGGCTTTCTTCTTTTATCGTCTCTCCCTCTTCCGTCATCCACGAAAATGCCTCCATCCCCTGGAAGCTCTCTTTTAGCCTATAAACTGCCTGCTCTCGGTCTCCGACCTTGATCTTCTCCTTAGATTCGATCTTGACGAACGCATCTTCTGTGCTCATTGTGGCGGGATTAAACATAGGGAATCTGTAACTCCTGCCCTGCTCCAGGCCGCGCAGAAGAAGAGCGGGCTTTATGCTCGGCGAGAGATACGGCTGCTCGGTCAGCCTTATACTCTCCTTTCTGATCTGGCCTGCTGTAGTGATGTCGAGCGTCAGCTCCTGTCCCACCACAGCGCCTTTTATATTCATATTAGTGAGCTCGGACTTCATCGAAAAATCAAAATACTTGAGCAGGAAGTTCTTGGTCGCATAGCTGTTTATCTCGGTCCTTACGCGCTGCCTTGTATTGAGAACGAGGATATCGAGTTCGGACTCCTCACGGAGGCGATATGTATCCCCTTCTCTCATCACCTGGGTGTGGGCATAGCCGATCTTTCTGCCCTGCTGATAGATGCCGAACCATTCGTCTCCTGTACGCACGCCCTCTTCGCTCGCCGCATCGAGTGCGATGACGGATGCAGGCCTGATATACGTACGCTCTATGAGCAGCCCGAGCATTACGAGCCAGGAGACGACAATGCCGGCTTTGACGATGCTCCAGGGCCTCATATTGAACGGCTTACGGTCTCCGGTTTTCATGTCTTACACCTTGTTCCATTCCCGCCATCCGGTAAATTTCACTGCATATGCCTTTCTATAAACGACACAATTATATTATCCATTCATATGTCTGTATTTGTCAAGTGGGTTCGCCTGGATTAGATTAGATTATGATAAAATTGAAAAAGGTCGCAATGGAAAAAAATAGATCGCAGGCGCAATGGAAAAAGGTAACCCTTCAAAAGACAGTATTTTTTTAGGCTCATTGCATATAAATGGTGAAAATCATAATTTCAGATAAGGCCCGGCAGGGCATGTCTTCATGACTTTTATAACGCGATGAATATTATATTTGTATATTGTGAATATATAACCCTCGGCCTCATGGATCAGCGTTGTGTCTGTTATGCTGATTGCCGTCTAAGGTGTCGCTCTAAAAGGCATTCCGGCACACCCTGCCGGGCTGCATCAAAAAACGTGATGAGCCTATTTTTCTCTATCCTACGGTCAAAAGGCTTTTTACGAATACGCTGGGATCATCAAGCATCGCACGCTATTTCAAAGGAGCCTATATGAGACGATTCAGACCTGTGTTTCTCTGGACATGCCTGCTTATACTGTCCGTATATCACTTGTCTTGCAGCCGAACGACTGATGAGGACAGGATAAGGGATGAAATCAGAAAGATAGAAAAGTCGGTCGAGGACAAGAAGATCGCGCAGACGCTCAAATACATCTCGCGCGGCTACCGCGACCCGCAAGGATATGACTATGACGGAATTAAAGGGCTTCTGCTCATGTATTTTTATCGTCATCAGCGCATATCAGTGTATATAACAGGGCTGGAGATCAGCTCCACCGGCGATTCCGCCGTTGCGACCTTCGAGGCGGTTCTTTCAGGTGCGAAGGACATCCAGTCTCCCTCGGACATCCTGCCGGAGGCAATGGGTATATACGGTTTCGAGGTGGGTTTCAAGAAGGAGGAGGGGGTATGGAAGATCACTTCTGCGAAGTGGGAGAGGCGCGCTCTATCAGCGCCTTGATCTCCGGGATTGCGGTCGTAGCTGCCTTCCTGCCGCGTCTTATGAGCTCTTTCGCCTTGGACAGGTCATAGACGGCGATTCCCTTTGCATCGACGCGGATCACTTCATCGGCGAGCTTCGCCTCTTCGCGTGCATTTCTTGATGCATACAGCGCGGAGAGGTGAGCCGCGACCTTGAAGATATTGTCGAAGTCGTCGTACTCCACGGCCCTGTAGTTTACATCGACTGCTACGACTATAGAGGCACCGAGCTCTTCCCTGACCGTCCGCACAGGTATCTGGCTCGAGACCCCGCCGTCCACGAGGAGCTTTCTGCCGATTTTGGTGGGCGTGAATATCACCGGCAGGCTGCAGCTCGCCTGGACGGCCTTCGCAATGGAGCCGGACATTATGCTCACCTTTTCGCCTGTCTTCAGATCTGTTGCGACCGCTGCGAACGGTATGGGCATGGAAGAAAACTTCTTCACGGGAAGGTGCTCATCCATGAATTTATAGATGCCTTCGCTCGAGATGATCCCCATCTTGGGTATGGTGAGCTTGAATACATCCTTCCATCTGGACTTGAGGGCGATGCGCTTGATCTCCGAGAGGGACAGGCCAGCTGCATACAGTGCGCCGACCATGCTGCCGGCACTCGTGCCGGCGATTGCGTCTATGGGTATGCCTTCTTCCTCCATGACCTCGAGTACGCCGATATGCGCTATGCCGCGCACGACTCCGCCTGAGAGCGCAAGGCCGATGAGTGGTGACGTCGATGGCATTTTATGCAGCGACCCGTCAGAAGTACCGGCGGTTATTTCGCGGAAATCTTTCTTAGGGCGTCTTTTGTATATGCAGCCAGGTCTTCGAATGCATAGAGGATGCACAGATATGTGGAAGAAGACTTCGGAGAGCACTCGCCAGTGACGAGCCTGTCTTCATGGGCTGTTGCAAATTCATTGGTCATGCGGATTACAGAGTCGCCTTCCTGCGAGGCTGCTGCGACCAATGCTGGCGTTCCGGTGACAAGGGCCTCCCCCGCCTTCTTGAGCATGTCCTTGGCCTTTGCTATCATCTGAGACGTTTCCTGATTGGCCTTGTCGCTGAATAGAAGGGCCTCTTTTATCTTGGTCCTCGTGTTGTCCGCTATCCTCTCGATGCTCGTGGCGGCCTTTTCCACGAGTGCCGGGATCGAAAGGAGCGAGCGGGCCTCGGGATCGGAGGCGGCCAATTTAGCAAGTGCAGCGGTCAGCTCGTCTTCCTTGGCGTGTATCTCGCGGCTGAGGTCCATTGCCTGGTCGAGCTGCTTCGTCATGTTTTTGGCGAATGCCTCCTCTGACAGCTCGAGCATCTGCTCCACCTTGTGCATCATGAGATACAGCCCTTTTTTTATCTCCTTGACGGTCTGCGCAGCCATATATCTCTCCTTGGTCTGTTCTGACAGCTCACGATTTGAGCCCGTGTCCGGCGATTCGATACACAGCACTATATCAGAAAAAGCCCCTGCTTACATTTTAATTTTTTTAATATTGCTATTTTAAGGTCTTATAGAAGCTGCATTGTATAACCGGATGAGGATTCGTTCGATTCATAGAATTGCACGGAATAAGTGTGTGAAACGATCTTCGAATGTGCCGTTGCATGCAGAAAGGCTTTTTCCTTGACATGTGCGCCATGAAGGTATAAGTTGGCCTTGTTCTAGCCGTTTTTTGCGGGGTGCGGGATGCCTTTTTTCGCCAGTGAACTGTTCGTGAGCGAGGTATATAGGAAGCCTGTGCTCGACCAGACGGGCGAGGTTATAGGCAGGCTCAGGGACATCACCGTCTCTATGGGAGAGCCGTATCCTGCGATAAGCGGCCTTGTCATCGCCTCTGGAAGGAACATCTATACAATACCCTGGGAGTCTGTAAACCTCTTCAATCGAAGAGTCATCTCCATAAACGCATTGCGGCATAATCTCGTACCTTCTTCTCCGTCCGCCTCCTACATAATGATATTCAGGGACATGCTCGACAAACAGATAGTGGACATCGACGGCGCTAAGCTTGTCCGTGTCAACGACCTGAGGCTTGCGGACGTGAAGGGAAGCCTCTGCCTGGTTGCGGCGGATATAGGGCTCAGGGGGATACTGAGGCGGCTCGGCCTCGAGGCGCAGGGCGAGAGGCTCTTCTCTCTGTTCAGGATGAAACTGCCGCATAAGCTCATCGGATGGCACTATCTCCAGGCGGTGGAGCCCAAGGTCGCACGTCTTACACTCACTGTTTCGAGGCAGAAGGTGTCGCAGATGCACCCGGCGGATCTCGCCGAGATTATAAGCGAGGTCTCTTCTAAGGAGAGGGCCGCCCTGTTCGGCAGCCTCGATGTGGAGACCGCGGCTGAGGCGCTGCACGAACTCGAGCCGAGCGTACAGGCGGACATCATAGACGACATGACAAGGGAACGCGCCTCGGACATCCTGGAGCAGATGCCCCCGGACGAGGCGGCGGACGTACTCGGAGATCTGCCGAAGGAGAAGGCGGATGAGCTGATAAAGCTCATGGAAAAGGAAGAGGCTGAAGACGTACAGGAGCTACTCGAACACGAGGAAGACACGGCAGGAGGGCTCATGACCACCGAGTACCTCGCATTTCCGCCGGACATCACGGTCGAGGACGCCATAAAGGAGCTGAGGCTCGAGGCGCCTGACGTGGAGACCATATACTATCTCTATGTCGTTGACGATAATGAAAGGCCTGTGGGCGTACTCTCGCTCAAGAATCTCATACTCGCTCGGCCGCCGGATATGCTGAAGGACATCATGAAGACGCCCGTGAAGACCATTCCGCTCGATGCCGATAAGGATGATGTGGCCGAATTCATATCGAAGTACAATCTCTTGGCGGCGCCGGTGGTGGACGAGAACAATGTGCTGCGGGGTATTGTCACGGTGGACGACGTAGTGGACTTCCTCATGCCGCCTGCATCACGCAAGAAGCGCAGGAGGTTGTAGCTTTGGCGGTGCTGGAGCGGATAAGGTCTTTCATAGAGCGGAGACGGTTTCTCACGTTCTTGGCGGTCATGGGGCCGGGGCTTATCGCCGGAAACGCCGGCAATGACGCAGGCGGCATCGCCACCTATTCCATTGTAGGCGCTCGGGAGGGATACGGACTGTTGTGGGCGCTCATCCTGAACACCGTGGCCCTGGCGGTGGTGCAGGAGATGTCCGCACGTATGGGCGTGGTTACAGGCAAGGGCTTCGGAGACCTCGTGCGGGAGCGGTTCGGGGTGAGGGTCACCCTGCTTGTGATGTCGCTCTTCATATTCGCCAATCTCACCGTGACGATCGCGGAGTTCGCGGGTATCGCTGCGGCGCTCGAACTGTTCGGCGTACATAGATACATATCCATGCCGGTGGTCGCCATCATTGTCTGGTTCGTAGTGGTAAAGGGCAATTTCAAACAGGTGGAGCGCTTCCTTATCGCCATCAGCATGGTCTATCTTACATATGTCGTATCAGGCTTCCTCGCGAACCCGCCGTGGCTGGAGGTGGCCAGACAGATCGTCATGCCGAGGATCCGTATGGATGGCGGGTACATACTCCTGTTTATAACCATGGTGGGCACCACCATCACCCCGTACATGCAGTTCTACCTCCAATCGGCGATAGTGGACAAGGGCGTCCGCGTGGAGGAGTACAAATATACAAGGATGGATGTCTACGCAGGCTCTTTCATGACGGGTTTCATCGCATTTTTCATCATACTTGCCACGGGGACGACTCTGCACCCGGCCGGGATAGAGGTGCATACCGCTGAAGAGGCCGCCCAGGCCCTGAGGCCGCTCGCCGGCGAATTCGCTTCTCAACTCTTTGCCATAGGCCTCCTGAACGCCTCGTTTCTCGCCGCGCTCGTACTTCCGCTCGCCACTGCATACGGTCTTGCCGAGGCCTTCGGTTGGGAGTCAGGCATCAACAGGACATTCCGCGAGGCCCCCCAATTTCTGGGCATCTACACCCTTTTCATCGTAATCGGCGCCGGTGTCATCACAATCCCGGGCGCTCCGCTCATCAAGATTATGTTCCTGTCCCAGACCGTCAACGGCGTACTGCTGCCCGCGGTCCTCGTCATAATGCTGAGGCTCGTGAACGACAAGGAGTTGATGGGGGAATATGTGAATTCGAGGCGGATGAATATAATCACCTGGATCACCGTGGTTGTGATCATCCTGCTGGCCGTCGCCATGCTCGCGACGAGTTTTCTGGACGGATGACAGCTCAGGTATCGGACGTCCCAGGCTCGTATGGTATCGGATCCTTCACGCCGGCCTCTCTGAAGCCCTTAAGCCTGAGCAGGCAGCTCTCGCATCTGCCGCAGGCTCTCTCGCTGTTACGATAGCAGCTCCATGTGAGGTGGAAGGGGGCATGGAGTTCCATGCCTTTTTTCACAATCTCGGATTTCTTAAGATGTATGAGCGGGGTGACGATTTCTATCCGCGTCTCGGGCTTCGTTCCGGTCTCGATCGCCTTATTGAAGGCATGATAGAAGACCTCTCTGCAGTCTGGATAGCCTGAGCTGTCTTCTTCTACAGCGCCTATGAATATCTTCGTCGCTCCGATGACCTCCGCCCAGGAGGTCGCGACAGCCAGCAGGTGGGCGTTTCGGAAAGGGACATATGTAACAGGGACTGAATGAGTCCGCAGTTCGTGGTTTTGGGCTCTCGGCTCCGGTACGGGGATGGTTTCATCGGTCAGGGCGGAACCGCCTATCTGCTTCAGATAGCGGAGGCTCAGGACGAGGCGCCTCCGGACCCCGTATAAATCCGCAATATCATTGAATGAGCGCAGCTCCCTGTCTTCGGTCCTTTGGCCGTAATTGACATGCAGAAGCGCGAGTTCGTATTTATCATTTGCAATGGCGGCGGTGACGCAACTGTCCATACCGCCGCTCAACAGGACAACGGCAAGCTCCCTCTTCATGGCCGTAATGTACCACGATCAGGCTGTGCGTTCCATATTTTTATGGGCTGTCTGACTAAAAGGCGAAGGATGTCGGCCGTCTGGTCAACCGGGGGATATGTTCTATATTATCTCTCGAGGGGGATCGGCATCCATGGCCGACATCCTTCATATCAGTGGCTGCCGTGTATGAGCATCGGGAGGCAGCGGACGCAAACTATCTTTTCCCTGCCCTCGTGGTAGCAGGGCATATATACCCTGTTTTTGTCGTCTGCGCCGCAGACGAAGCATTTTATCTCCATTTTACTCCTCCAGTGCATTTATCTCGTCCACAATCTTGTTCGGATCGATATTGTGCATCATCGAGCCGAAAGATATGGACTCCATGTTGATGCCGGGGCATGTAAAGCAGCCGTTGCCGAAGTATTTCTGGATGACCTCCTTGGCCTTCGGGTTGTCCTTGATGACCTGTCCGATTATAGAATCCTTCGTCACCTTCTTTTTCTCCGCTATCATGGCTGACCTCCTCATTGGGTTTGTTAGCCTAAGTCTACTAGAATTTAAAGACCCGTGCTATGATACATATCATAATGCCTTCCCGGCGGCGCATATGAGCGGGGTCATAGCATTCGGAGTGAGTATGTCTTATAATCGCATCAACATTCTACAGGAGGTGTATCCATGGATAGGTTCGTGAAGGGGTTCATCGTGATGAGTATCGTGTATCTCGGTATCGCCACGGTCGTGGGAGTGCTGATGCTTTCGAGCGAGACGCTGCTACCGCTCAAGTTCGTGCATTCCCACCTCAACATGCTGGGCTGGGTCTCGATGATGATCTACGGGGTCGGCTACCATATACTGCCCAGGTTCATGGGAAGGCCGCTCTACAGTATACAACTGGGCCAGCTGCAGTTCGGCCTGGCAAATATAGGACTCGTTGGCATGCTCTTTTTCTATACCCTGAATATATATTCGCCCGCGGGCATCTACAGGGTGCTTATGGTCCTATTCGGCGCGGTAGAGGCATTGTCCGTGTTCCTGTTTTTCTATAATATGCTGATGACACTCCTATCTAAGATGGAAGAGGCGCATTGAGCGAATAACATGCAGAAGGACGGCGGGCAGTCGGTCGGGCTGTCTGCCGTCCGCCGCCTATGACGAAAGAGAGGCCAGCCCCTCTCTGTCCTTTATGACGATCTTTCCGTCGGAGTCGGAGAGCAGGCCCTGTTTCTTGAACTTGCTGAATGTTCGGATGGAGGTCTCGACGGTGGTGCCCACCATATCGGCCACGTCCTGTTTCGTGAGGCGCATGTCTATGAGCAGGCCTTCATTCGTCTCGACGCCAACCTTGCCGGCCAGCTTCAAAAGAAGCGCGGCGATACGCGCCTCGACCCGTTCCAGGGCGATGTTCTTCAGGGACTCGTATGAGCTCTTCATGCGGTCGCCGAGCTGCAGCGCTATGCAGTACATGAGGTTGGGGAAGCGGTCTACGACGCGCATGAGATTCTTCCTCGATATCTTGAGCACCTCTGTGTCTTCCATCGCCACCGCATTCGCGGGGTAGGGGAAGTTCTTGAGCACCGCCACTCCGCCGAATATGTCCCCTGGAGAGATGATCTCGAGGATCACCTCCTTGCCTTCGTTCGAAAGCCTTGTGATCTTGACCTTGCCTGTAGAAACTATGTAAAACCAGTCCGGCGGGTCTCCTTCGGAGAAGATATGTTCCCTTTTTTTGTAAGAGGAGGACGTCAGATAGGCCGAGAGCTCCTTTATCTCTTCCTCCGAGAGGTTCTTGAACAGGGCGATATCCTTGAGGCCTTTCATAATGGATGGATTATACTAAAAAAGATGGGATTTGGCAAAGGACAAATGGCTCATCGCGTATAATAATGCAAATGACAATTTCAGATAGAGCCTAACAGGGTATGCCTTCATGACTTTTAGAATGAGATAAATATCATATCTGTGTATTGTGAATATAAAACCTTCGGCCTCATGAATCAGCGCTGTGTCTGTTATGCAGGTCTCTGCCTAAGGTATCGCTCTAAAAGTCATTCCGGCACATCCTGCAGGCCTGCACCAAAAAACGTGATGAGCCGGACAAATAGTATCAGGCGGTCACTTCAGCCGCTTCCAGAATATATATTCGGATGCATCCGGTATGATGAGCCCCGGGAGGCTGCCGACCTTTCTGTAGCCTGCCTTTTTGTAGAAGGCTTGAGCCATGCGGTTGAAGGACGATACGCAGAGGTAGATATTGCCTGCCTTTTTCCCGACAGACTTTTCGACGAACGCGAGGAGCTTCCTCCCGATGCCCATGCCGCGCACATCCGGCGCTACGGCTATGGCGCGGAGATAACCGCCGCGCGCGAATACCGGTTCGGCGGTAAACAGCGCGAACCCCACGGTTCTCCCCCCGATGACGCAGACGCGGCATTCCAACCCGCCGCATCTCGAGCGCGATATCGCTTGCGAAAAGTCGACCCCCTCTCCCAGGCTGAGCCATGGTTCGGATTCCTCTGCAATCTTTTCGCAGGCCCGGATGTGCGAGCGACGCATAGGCAGGATCTTCAAGCCGGCTCCGTTCATCTCTCCTTGAGCGCCTCCTGCACTATCTTTTCATATACATGCCGGGCATACTGCTCTGTCTGCTCTCGCGTGCCGGTATTTTCTATTACATAGTCCGCATGCATCCTCTTCTCAGAAAGAGGCATCTGGCTCTCTATTCTCCTTATGGCCTTCTCTCTCGTGAGCCCGTCCCGCAAAACGAGCCGTTCTATCTGCTGCTCCGGTTCCGCATACACCACCACGGTCTTGTCCATCTTTCTGTGAAAACCGGTCTCTATTAGCAGTGCTGCATCGAAGACGATGATCGCCTCAGGGTATCTCTCGAGTATGCGGTGCACCTGTATGGTATAGACTTCAAATACCTTCGGATGCAGACAACCATTGAGCCATTGTCTCGCCTGTCGATCATTGAAGATTATCCCCCCGAGTTTTCTGCGGTCTATTGAGCGGTCCGGCAGCAGGATACCCTCTCCGAAGTGGCCCAATACTTCTTTCCACGCCTCTTCGCCCGGGGAGAGGAGTTCGTGTACAATCTTGTCCGCGTCTATTACATGCGCACCAAGGGCCTTGAAGACCCTCGCCACGAGGCTCTTTCCGCTTGCGATGCCGCCTGTAAGCCCAACCTTCAACATTATCTTACCAGTAATGAGTATGCCTTGTAGAACAGCGACACTGAGACGGAGATTGAATCCATTATACCATCTCTCAGGAAAAGGAGGAAGCTCATGTTACGTGCGAGCAGTATGCTCATGATGAGGCCGAAGAAGAGCACATTGAACAGGTAAATCAGCGGGTAGGAAAAGACCGCGCCGAGCTCCTTTATGTCGTCCTGATCCGCCCTCAGAAAAGAGAACGTGAGTATTACATGAAAAGCATAGGTAGAGCCGGAAATAGCTGTGAGCCAGCCGTCCGCATCCTTGACCTCCGCCGTCTTCGCTGCGGCGTAAAGCGCAAGGGCGATGAACGTATATATAGGGAAGAAGTACGGGGCGAGGGTGATTACGAAATTGGATTTCGTAATCACTACCCTGCCGCCCCGCTCGCTCGCATGGAACGACTTGACAGAGCCGCCGAACAGCATGGCGAATAGGGCATGGGTGAGCTCATGCCCGAATACATAGGTGAGGATAGGCCTCCGGAACATGAGGTGTATGACCGCATAGGCGGAGCATCCCAAAAGAAAATAATACGGCGCAGCGTCGCGGTATGAGACTGTTGCAACGGTCTCCGCGAGTCTTATGGTGAAACCTATGCAAAAAGGCAGGAGGGCGAGACCGGCGGATGTCCTCAATATCCTCCTTATCATTACAACGGCTACCTCTCCCTGTGCAGTCTGAACAACACGTATCCTGATGCGATCGCGAATACGGCGTTTGCAAGCCATGCGGCAGGCATGGCCGGGATCGCGCCTGAGCGTCCCATGGCAGCACCTATGCTCATCAAGGCCCAGTATGCGAATGCAATGAGCACGGCCATGGCGATGCCCCAGCCGGCGCCGCCGCTCCGAATGCGTTGGAGAGACAAGGGGGTCGCAATCAGTATCATGAGGAGACTCGAGAGGGGGAATGAAATCTTGCCGTGCAGGTCCACATCATACCTTGCGGTATTGTAACCGCTCGCCCTGAGCCTGCGGATATACTCCCAGAGCTCTCCAAAGCTCATCTCTTCGGAACTTCTTACGACCATACCGAGGCTTTCCGGGCTCTCCACGACATTGTATATCTCGTTTTCCGCGCTGCGGACTGTAACGATGTCTCCGACCAGGCTGAACTTCCTACTCTCTTTGAGACGCCATGCTCCATCCTCCCAGATCAGCCTGCCTGCTGTTATCCTCTCCCTCACAGAAAAGTCAGGGTTCAGCTTGTATATATTGATGCCGTACATCTCGTTCCTGTTCGGAGAGACGATGTCTATGTTCGCTATGCTGTTGTCGGGTTCGCGCAGCCAGAGCTTCTGCTGCCTGAAGACCACCACCTGCTTCTTTTTTTCCACTTCCACCTTGCGGATATACAACGCCCTTGCGGCGTATTCCGGCATTATCAGCTCGTTGTTTATGAATCCCAGAGCGGATATCAATATCCCACCGATAATGACGGGCGCGATAATCCTCCCCAGGCTCGCGCCGCCTGCCCTCATTGCGATAATCTCATTGTGGCGCGAGAGATTGCCGAGGGAGATAAGCGTCGCCACGAGAGCGGCTATGGGTATCGAGGGCGTTGCAATGGCCGGCAGGCTGTAGAGGAAATACCTTGCTGTCTGTCCGAAGTGGGCGCCGTGCCTTATGAAGTCGTCCGCCTTCTGGAGAAAATCCACGCACAGATACACGCTCAAGATGCCTATGAGTGCGGCGAGGAAGAGCCGGATGAACTCCCTGAATATATACCTGCCGAGAATGGTCACTTGAAGAGCCTCCTTATGAAGGCAGCCTGCCTCTATTTCTCATGCCGCGGAAGAACTCGATGACGCTGCGCATGATGCCCATGTCTATTTCATGACCCCTGATGAACACCGTCGCAATTGCGGCGACCGTCATGATGGCATTAGGTATCCAGTAGGCGGCGGCCGGAGAGAGGGTGCCCGCCTCTGCGAGGCTCTTTCCCGCCCCGAGCAGTACATAGTATGCCAGAAACACTCCGAGGGAGATCGTTATCCCTACGGACTTCGCTGTTCGGCTGCGCCGTATCCCGAGCGGTGCACCCATGACACCGAACAGCAAGCAGGCGAACGGCACGGAGAGCCTTGTCTGGAGTTCTCCTTCAATTTGGATTGAAGGCCGCCCTTCTTTCTTGAGCCTTCTTGCGTCACGCATCAGTCTCAGCGTATCCGTCTCTTTATAGTCTTTATCAATCGTACCATTAAGCAGCAAGGCCTTGCTGATATCGAGATACAGTCTGCCCCTGTCGAAGTGCGACAGGCTGTATGAATCTCCGTCCTTCGCCTGGGCGTGTATGTCGCCCTCTTCCATGGAAAGAGTCACGCTCAATGCACCCGGATCTGCGATGAGCCTTCCGCGTTTCGCGGTGATAACGAGCGGCGAAGATTTCACGCGTTCGTCGGATATGAAGATGCCTTCCATATTATCGAGAGACTTTATCCTGTCCACGTATATGACGATGCCGTCGAAGGTGTTGGTAAACACGCCTTCTTCTATGCCCACCAGGGCGCGTGACCTGACCATGGCGAACAGGTGCTCTTTCGTGGCGCGGTTGGCATCGGGAAGTATTACGAGCGATATGACCGCCGTGAGCAGAAACGTGAACAGCGAGAATACGACCACGGGCCTGAGCATGGAGTATAGGCTTATCCTCGAGGCCTTCATCGCTATGACCTCCGCATCGGATGACAACCTCCCGAATGCGGAAACCGATGCGATAAGCGTCGCCATAGGGATGGTGATGATGAGGAAGCCGGGCATGATATATAGAAAGAGCTTGAGCGTCGAATAGAGAGTGGCGCCCTTGGACACCACTAGCTCTGCGAGCCTGAACATCTTCTGTATGAAGAATACGAGGGTGAGGGTGGCCAACGAGAGCAAAAACGGTACGACTAGCTCTCTGAGGATATATCTATCGAGTATCCTGAACTTGAACATTCTACTTCCTGAGTTCCTCGAGGATGTCCGAGTCAATCCTGTTCATGTCGAAGTATTCGCGCTCCAGCTCTTCCACATAGAACCTGTCGAGCCCGCTGTTCGCAAGAAAATCCTCGCGCACTCGGCTGTCGCGGGACACGATGATGTGCGGCAGAAGGTTGTTTAGATAGAAGGCCTCCTTCCTGATATCGAGGATGATCTCTTCGAATACTGCATGGGGTATGGGGCCCTGCACAAGGCCCCTGGATTGGAGCTCGCGGGTGAGGTCCTGGATGAATATCTCCTGATCCTCCTTGGAGTTCAGCTCTATGTAGATGCTCTTGAACCGCTCCTTTACATAGCGATGGATCGCTGCGTATAACTTCTCGACCTCGTTTATCTTCGCAAGGTCCGCAGCCACTTCCTTGTAGGTGGCGTCGCCCGATTTTATTCGCTCGAGCCCGGCGAAGAGGGTGTCCACCTTCTTCCTTCCGTATCGGGTCAAGTATCTGTTTTCGCGCAGTGGGTCGTAGAACAGCTCCCTGAAGAGATTCGGCCTGACTGTGTCGAACACCTCCCTGTTTCCGGAAAGGCTTCTGATATTGTCCTCGGTCAGGGTGGAGTTCTCCATGAAGGCGAGGTTATTTATCATCGTGCCTGCGCTGTCGTATCTGTCTAAAAAAGTGAGCACATAGCTCATGGCCTCGAGCACGGCCATTTCGTTCGTGTCTCTTGCATGCTCGTCGCAGGCGCGTACCGTGTCGAGCAGGATGCTCTCGAACGCAGGGTCCCTCAGCTCGGTCGACTTCTGCTTGGCCTTGAGCAGCTTGACGAGGTCCTCGTCGGCGATATGGCCCCTGAGCTTGTCCGTCCTCAGGAAGAACCCCTCGCAAATCGCCCTTGTGTCTCTTATATAGTCCGGCTCCTCGAGCTCCACGATGTGCATGTCCTTGAGGAGCAGTTCGTCGAGGGTGTCGAACAGGGTATGCGGGATGTTGAGCCTCAGGCTCAATGTCCTGAGGCGGGACAGCTTGGCGAGCTCCGAGGGGCTCACCTCACCCTTTTCAGATACGCCGATGAGAATGTCCTTATATTCGTCCACGACCTTCTTGTTCTCGGGGAGCTTGTACATTCCGTCTATTTTGATCCGCTCCTGCTGGTAGGGTGGTATGGAATGTCTTTTCGCAAGTTCGTCCAGCATGGCTGCGTCTTCGTCCCTCAGTGCTTTGCGCTCGCTGTACAGGCTCTTGAAAGCATTGAAATACTCTTCGGTTTTCCTGTTTATCAGCCGGAACAGGAAGACCAAGGCCTTGGTATCTCCGATGCTGTCGAATATCTCTCTGCAGAGCCTGCTGTCGTCAGCTGCGCCAACGGCATCCGTCCTCTTGAGCTGTTTGCCGACGTTTTTGAGGACCTCCTTCTGGATGTCCTTTATTTCGCCCTTTTGTGCGGTGTGCACGAAGAAATAGCAGTTGGTCACGGCATGCCCGGTGAAGAACACCCCTTCGAATGTCTCCTCTCCGGCTGTATTGTTCGTGAATGTGATATTGTCGGAGTCGTCGTAGTATGCGCCGAACATCACGAGTCTGTTCGAGACGTCCTTTCTCAGGAGGTCTTTCAGGGGAAGGTCCACGCCGAACATATATTCGCAGAGGCTGCCGCCGGTGCCCATGAACTTCACGCCGTGCGGCATGATGATGAATTCATTGCCCCCTGAGAAGAACCTGTCGCCTTCTGGAAGGGACTCGTAGAAGTACCGGCTGCTGATATCGGCGCCGGTGACCGTGACGCAGTAGTCAAGGCTGTTGTTGGCACTGCCATGGAGCCTGATCTCTTTTATCATATCAAAGCCTATTATATCAGACCGGACGGGATTTTCAAAGTCAAAGTATATTCGGCATCGGCTAAGCAACCCGCCCGCCTAAAAAATATAACCGTCTTTTTGTTGACCAACGGCCGCGTTCTTGCTATATTCATCGCCGGTCGATTCTCGACGATACGCTAAAACAGGAAGGGGGTGATATCGATGTCGGAAAAGAAGGTGGTACGTATTACAGGAATCCTCCGCACCATCGGGATACTGCTCATACTCACAGGCGCCACTGCTGTACGAGAGGGTTCTCTGGCCTTTTTCTTCATGGGACTTGCGCTTCTGGCTTTCAGGACCTTCGACATAAAGGGCCTGCAGCCCGAAAGGCTTCTCATCGCTGAGATTGTATTGTCCGCTTCTCTGACCGTTGCCGCGATCTCCCAGCTCATACTTTCCAAGGGGTTTCGTGCGCCGCAGGTGTTTCTGATAGTGACCGTCATAGGCGGCCTCCTCATGGTTGTGGAGGCGGTCAGGGAATACGCCGAGCTTTGATGTCCATTGTCAGGGCCGGTCCTTCCGGCCCTGTATTTCTATATGCCCCTCATCAATGCTGCCTCAACAGCACTGCTTCTGGATTTTTTCTCTGGAGTCTGGTATAGTACAGCTTGCGCGGCAAGACTGCCGCAATGCTTATCTTCGGTTTATATGTCATGAGCGTGTCCGTAATCACAAGAAACGCCGTCCAGAGGCCTTACAATGCCTTCGGGCCGTACATGAAGTCCCTCTTCGGCATGCCTGTCTACAAGGTGAACGTGGATGCGGGTTTCACATGCCCTAACAGGGATGGAAGCATTTCCACGGGCGGCTGTATATATTGCAATAATGCAAGCTTCAGGCCTGCGGCATGCGACAGGAGGCTGTCGGTAAAGGAGCAGGTGGCCAGGGGCATACCGTATCTCAGGACGCGCTATGGAGCGGAGAAGTTCCTCGTCTATTTCCAGCCGTATACAAACACATACGCGCCTGTTGATGAGCTCGAGCGCATCTACAACGAGGCCCTGGAGCATCCGGGTGTGATAGGGCTTGCCATAGGCACTCGGCCTGACTGCGTTGACGAGGAAAAAATAGAGCTGCTCGCATCTATTGCTGAGAAATATTTCATCCTCGTCGAATACGGCCTGCAGTCCATATACGACAAGACCCTCGAGTTCGTGAATAGGGGACATGACTACGCGTGCTTCAAGAACGCCATCAGGTTCACGACGGGGAGGGGCATAAAGATAGGTGCGCATATCATCCTCGGTTTCCCGACAGAGACGCGGGAAGAGATGCTCGCTATGGCGGACGAGATATCCGGCCTGCCCGTGGAATTCTTGAAGATACATCAGCTCCAGGTCATAAGAGGCACGCGGCTTGCCGAGATATACGCTGAAAGTCCGTTCCAGACGCTGGACTATGAGGGATATATTGCGCTCGTATCTGAGTTTCTTAAGCGGCTCTCTCCGGACATTGTGATTCAGAGGCTGTTCGCCTCCGCGCCTTCGGATATCCTTATAGCACCTGTGTGGGACAGGACGCGCAGCCGCTTTCTGCACGACCTCGAGCAGTACATGAGGCAGCATGAGATCCATCAGGGCAAGGACAGGAGGCGACTGTAGGGGCAGGTGAAGGTTATATCGATTATAGTGTCGATTGATTTGTAAAAGCCGGGATTCGTCACGTAGTACTCGGGGCCGATGCATTGAAATCCCAATTGGCTTTCGCAGGGGCCTCATGAGTCCTGTAGTAGATTCCGGCTTCTTGCGAATCCGTCGATACCGATAAAAGGAGATCCATGATAGACCTCCATACTCATTCCATATTTAGCGACGGCGTCCTCGTGCCGTCTGAGCTCGTCCGCAGGGCGGCCATGAAGGGCTATGAGGTAATAGCAATCACGGACCATGCGGATGCGTCCAATATAGATTTCATCATCCCTCGGGTCTCTGCTGCATGCAGGGAGCTGACCAGGCGATGGAAGATATTCGCCATACCCGGTATAGAGCTGACGCACATACCTCCGGATATGTTCGGAGAACTCGTAGAGCGCGGCCGCGCCCTTGGAGCAGCCATTGTGGTGGCGCATGGTGAGACGCTCGTCGAGCCAGTGCATCCAGGTACGAACCGTGCAGCGATAGAGGCGGGTGTCGATATTCTTGCGCATCCAGGCCTTATTACGAAGGAAGAGGCCGAGCTGGCGCGTGCAAATGGTGTCTATTTGGAGATAACGTCGCGCAAGGGCCACAGCCTCTCCAACGGACATGTGGCGAAAATCACTGCTGATACGGGTGCGAGACTCGTGCTCGATACGGACAGCCATGAGCCCGGAGATCTGATTACAGATGAATTCGGTCGCGATATACTTTTGGGAGCGGGTCTGAGCGAGGCTGCGGCGGAAGAGGTGCTCAAGAATTCCAGAGTCCTGGCCGAGACTGCAAAGAGGCGGCTCGGCTGGCCATAAACACGTGGGAGGGTCGGGATATGTATGCTATCAAGAAAAAGGGGCTTGCATCCGCAAGACCTGCAGAGACAAGGATCAAGGGGCTTTATGAGAAAGCGGCGGAGTATATACAGGCCCGGAGGAGCAAGGTGGTTCCGGCTGCTGTTGCCGTGGTCTTGGGCGCGCTCATTGCGGCATCGTATGCGTTTGTACACACGGCAAGGGACTCGAAGGCCTCGGCTCTGCTGTCTCAAGCGCTCGAATATTACAGTCCCACGACGGGCATCCCGGCTGACTATTCCAAATCCCTCGAGTTGTTCAGGGACATAGCAAAGTCCTACTCCGGCACCACGAGCGGGGCGATCGCCGAATACTATGCAGCAGCGAGCCTCGCCGCCATGGAAAGAATTGACGAGGCGCTCTCCGAATATCAGGCTCTCGTGAGCAGGCATTCGTCAAAGAGGTTTATAGCAGGCCTCGCATATCAGCGCATGGGGTATCTATATGCCTCCAAGGGCAATACCGCTGGTGCGATCAAGGCCTTCGAGCAGGCGGACAGGCTCTTAGGCGCAGGGCTTGCCACGATAGAGCTGGCGAGGCTTTATGAAAAGACAGGGGATGCAGAAAAATCGCAGAAGATGTATAGGGTGGTGTCTGAAAAGCTGCCTGGTACGCAGTGGGCATTCGAGGCCATGACTAAACTGCCGCCTCCAGTGCAGAAACAGGAACAGCACGCGCCTGAAAAAAAATAAACCACCTGGAGGCATCGGAGAGAGCGCTCAAATCTGATCTATATTTACCAGCAGTCTTATCTTCTGCCCTTGCCGGAGCGTGTTACCGATGCCCTTGTTCCATTCACGGATATCTGTTACGCTCACATTGTGGTCTCTGGCTATCTTCCAGAGCGTCTCGCCCCGTTTGACCCTGTAGAGTATCATTTCCTTCCTGCCTGTTTCCGGCGCTATCATATTTTTGTCAGGAGAAGATCCGGCTATGCCAACTGGAATAAGCAGGTGCTTGCCCGGAGAGAGCTTGACCCTGCCGAGGCCGTTCACCTCGCGTATGGCCTCACGGGTCGAGCCGAACTTCGCCGCCACTTTGGCGAGCGTGTCTCCACGCATTACTTCATAGCGCTCCCATTTTATCTTCTGCTCGGGCGGAATCGCCGCGAAGTTCTCGAGGAATTTCTCCTTAGAGCCCTTCGGGATCCTGAGCGTATAGCTCGATATGTCCGGCGGGATGATCCAGCGCTTGAGTTCAGGGTTCAGCTCCTTGATCTTTTCGTAGCTCGTTTCAGCGCAGCGGGCTATGAGCCTCAGGTCAATGGTCTCTGCTATCTCTACTTCGTCATACTCGAAAGGCTCGACCTCTGGGACCGTGAAGCCGTATGCCGCCGGGTTCTTCGCTATTATGGTTGCTGCCATGTACTTCGGGACATAGTTCTTTGTCTCTCTCCGGATGTAACGGGAGGCCTTCAAATCCCAGAAGTCTTCAGACCTTGTTCTGAGCACGGCCCTCTGGACCTTTCCGGCCCCTGCATTGTACGACGCCAGCGCGAGAGGCCATGAGCCGAAGAGATTATGCAGGTCCTTCAGGTGCTCCGCCGCTGCATACGTGGACTTAATAGGGTCCTTGCGCTCATCTATCCACCAGTTTATCTTTAGACCGTACTTCGCTCCCGTAGCAGGCATGAACTGCCAGGGACCGACCGCTTTCGCCCACGAAACTGCATATGGATTGAATCCGCTTTCTATCATCGCTACATAGACGAGGTCTTCAGGCAGGTTCTTCTCTTTGAATATCTGCTTCATCATGGGGATGTATCTTGCGGATCTTTCTAGCCAGCGCTGGAACAAGTCTCTTCCCCTGGTCTTGAAATATTCGAGATGGCTTTCTACACTGTCATTGAGTATTACAGGGATGTGATACGGTCTCTCATCCTCAGAATCCTCTATGACCTCCTCGATGTCCGCAAGGTCTTCTTTGGGCGGCGCGAATTCTGATGGTATGCCGACATTAATGGTGTGTTGCTGGGCAGCGGCCTGGCCAAAAGCAGGCACCGGCATAAACCCAATGAGCATGCCAACTATCGGAAAAACAAGGAAATTACTGCGTAACATGGCTCCTCCTACTAATTGCTTATAGGTTATCGAATCAAGACGGCTTTGTCAAGAAAAATCTGAAAAAAATTTTTTGTATATACACATTTTTATTTGTTGCAGCATGATGCACAATCTTTCACCATGAGCTACTTCTTTAGGCCCATTGCCCCTTGACCGCGTCTTTCCAAAAGTCTATTATGGCCTCATGCCCGCCGCCTATATCGAGGAGATATTCTCGTCTGTTCAGGGTGAAGGTCCATATGTCGGGACAAGGCATGTGTTCGTGCGGTTTTCAGGTTGCGACATAAGGTGCAGGTATTGCGACACGCCTGCTGCACATCGCTCGAACATCATATGCCGTGTGCAGAAGTACATCAGCTCTTTAGAGTACTATGAAATACAGAATCCTGTTTCCGATGATGACCTGTACCGCTGCTGCAGGGGATTGAGTCCGGCAGGCCCCGGCAGGCCCTGGCTCAGTCTAACAGGCGGGGAGCCGCTTCTCCAGAAGGACTTTCTCGTTTCATGGCTGTCCCGTATCAGACCTGATCTCCAAATATATCTCGAGACGAGCGGCATACATCATCAGGCGATGAGCGAGGTAAGGGAGTTCATCGACACAGTAAGCATGGATTTCAAGCTGCCCTCTGCAACAGGCCTGAGACCGTTCTGGAAGGAACACGAGCGGTTTCTTGAGGCATCCATCGGCAGAGATGTATTCGTGAAGGCGGTTGTTACAGCAGACACTCTCGACTCGGACATTGATCGCTGTATAAGGCTCATCTCCGAGATAGACGATTCCGTCCCTCTCATAATTCAGCCTGCATCAGGCAGGCTTGCGCCTTCACCCCAAAGACTGCTCAGTATGCAGGAGTCGGGGCTCAGGCATCTCAAGGATGTAAGGGTCATTCCACAGATACATAAGATATTGGAGATGCCTTGAGGTATTACGATTCATGACCCACCAGCGTACGATGGATAACGATGACCGATGTTGCGTCGAGTCTGTTGGAAATTCGCTTATATTGGCTTGCAACGCGTGATTGTTCTTTTGCGACCCCATCAACACGGTTGTGGAGAAGATGCATGGACATGAATCTATTGAAACAGGTAGTAGGGGAGCTTTCCGCCCTGCTTCCAGGCAGCATAGTCGAGCGCATATATGAGGGCACGGACCGCGCGTTATATCTTTCCCTCAGAAAGCAGCGGCTCGACCTCGTGTTGCTGATGTCGCCTGACCGCTCCCTGCCGAGGATGCATCTCGTATCGAACAGGCCTCCTTCCGCAGGGAAGATGTCCGCCTTTGCGCAATATCTCAAGAGCAGGATATCGGCCTCGCGGATAGAGCGCATCTCCCTCCTTGGAGTGGACAGACTGGTGGAGATAATGTTCTCTGGAATGGATGCTGATTATTGTCTCGTCTTCGAGCTTTTCGGTTCGAGGGCGAACATGCTGCTGCTCGATTCGTCATCCAAGATAATTTCTGTATATTACTCATCCGGAATCTCAGGCTCCAGCAAGAGGATACTCGCCCCTGGATTCTTGTACGAACCGCCTGAGAAGACGACGGGAGCAGAGCCGGATCCAGATAAGACCGAGACGAGCCGAACAATAAGGTGTTTTGCTCTTGCGCCTGCAGGTCAGGGGACGGATATCTCTGCCAACAGGAGGGCGGAGCAACACTACAATAGGCTGCTCGACGAACAAAAGTTTTCTGCGATGCGCAGGCGTGTCATAGCCCATGCCAAAAGACTGATCGCCAAGGCAGAGAGGAAAATACGGGCGATCTCCTCAGACCTCGAACAGTCTCATAAGGCGGAAGAGTACAGGCGCATGGGTGAGATGCTCCTCGCGCATATCAAAGATGTGGCGCCTGGTGCAGAGAGATTCGAATTCATAGATGAATCAGGAAGAAATATCGTTGCACCTCTCGACCCGAGCCTCTCGCCGGCGTCGAATGCAGGGCTTTATTTCAAGAAATACAAAAAGGCGAAGGCGGGTCGTGATGTTATCATCGCGAGACTCGATATTGCAAGGCAGGAGGAGGAAGGACTCAGGTCTCTCTTGAGAGAGATAGAGAAGGCAAGAGACGCGAATGCGCTGGAGCGCATTGTCGACAGGTCTGTCCTGACTCGGGCCGTATGCCCGGATAGCGGGAAAGAGCAGACCCGGCAGGAAAAGAAAGATCGCCTGCCAGGCGTAAAAAGGATAAACTTCAAAGGCTGGGAGATGCTTGTAGGCAAGAGCGCGGCAGGCAATGACCATATATGCACGAAAATCGCCATGCCGGATGACATATGGCTGCATGCAGAGGGCATGCCGGGCTCTCATGTGCTCATCAAAAACATCAAGAGGGTGGATGTCCCTGAAGAGGTAATCCTCAAGGCCGCATCCATAGCCGCGTACTACAGCAAGGGTAGGAATTCCACGAAGGTCCCTGTTACATATACAAAGGCAGTTCATGTGAAGAAGCCTAAAGGCGCGAGACCTGGCAGCGTCACGCTGACCGAGCGCAGAACTATAATGGTGCAGCCGGAAAGCGGTGCGGACGCGATGTCCATTGACAAATAAATTTTGGCATCATATAATCATCCGAATTCAAAAAATCCCGTCCGCATGTCTCTCTGACTGCGCAATGAGAGTGTCAAAAATGGATAACCTACAGGTTCTCAAAAGCACAGCCCTTTTCAGAGAGAGCTCTAATGAAGAGCTCGAGCTTTGTATAGGGCTGTTTCAGGAAAGGCTCGTGAAGCCCAATGTGACCATCTTCACGGAGAAGACGCCTGCAGAGGCCTTGTATATAATAAAGAGCGGCAGTGTGAGGATCAGCATGACAGGGCCGGACGGCCGCGAAAAGGGGCTGCTCTTGCTCGGTCCGGGCGATTACTTCGGCGAGTTCGCTCTCATAAGGGAAGAGCCGAGGCAGGTAAATGCGAGGACGGAATCTCCGGCAGAGCTTTTGATCCTGACGCGCAAGGACTTTCAGGCACTCATGGATCTCGACCCGCGCACAGGTGTGAGGGTGATTGCCGCAATTGCGAAGTCGCTCGCAGCCCGCATCAACGACTATGTGCCCAGGCTCAGGGAAATGCTCCTGGAATGATACTTGCGGGCATAGATATCGGAACCAATACCATCCGCCTGCTCATTTCGGAAGTACAGGAGAGCTGTATCCGCCAACTTTATTCAGACAGACGTACGACCCGACTCGGCCAGGACCTCGAGAAGAACGGTGCGCTTTCATCCGACGCGGAAGACCGCTCCATTAAAGTGCTCGCTGAGTTCGGGGGGATGATAAGAGATTTCGGATCTGAAGCCGTCTATGCCGTCGGAACGAGCGCCTTGCGCAGGGCCTCCAATGCAGCGGGTTTCACGGCCAGGGTGAAGGAGGTGACAGGCATCGAGATAAATGTCGTAGACGGAGAGGAAGAGGCCCGGCTCACCATTCTCGGCGTATCAGCCTCGCTCGGCGGCATCGAAGACTCCATGGTCATAGACATAGGAGGGGGGAGCACCGAGATCATCATTGCGAGCGGGCATGGGCCTCCACGCGCAAAGAGCCTCCAGCTCGGTGCAGTATATCTCACAGAGGCGTACATTCGGCATGACCCGCCGGGAGATGATGAGCTGAACGCACTGAGAAACTTCGTACGAGAGGGGCTCGCATCATTTGACAGCTTGGTCGGCTCTCGTCCGCCCGGTAGCCTCATCGGCACGGCAGGCACCGTAACCACCCTCGCGGCAATGGACCAGGGGCTTGCATGCTATGAGCCGGACAGGATAAACAACTATATACTCACGCGGGAGGCGATAGGCCATATGGTGTCAGAGCTCGGTCGCATGACCCTGGCGGACAGACGCGGTATCAAAGGTCTCGAGCCCGGGAGAGAGGATATAATACTTGCCGGCGGGCTTGTCGTCCATGAGATAATGCAGAGATACGGATATGACAAGATGAAGGTGAGCGACTGGGGGCTTCGCGAGGGCATCGTCCTCGCTTTGTACCATAGGATGACGAGGGGCTGAGCGCGAGGTCATTGTTCGGGGGCGGATAGATATGGAGCAGGCGCGTGTATTGATAATGGACGACGAGGCAGGGGAGCGCCAGAGAATCGGCGGATACCTTGAAGCAAAGGGCCACGAGGTAGTGGGTGTAGGCTCTGTGGAGGAGGCGGTTGCGGCGATACGCCGGGAGCGATTCGATGTCTTTCTTACGGACTGCAATATTCCGGGAGTGGATGCCCTGCGTACTTCTGAGGATGCGCGGAGGATAAATCCGGATATGGCGGTGATCATCATGACCGCCTACGGGACCATAGAGACTGCTGTGAAGGCCATAAAGGCAGGGGCGTATGATTATCTCCCGAAACCCGTGGATCCCGAGCAGGTGGCGCTGCTTATAGAGCGCATTACCGAGCGCAGAAATCTCATAAGCGAGAACCGGCTTCTTAAGGAGCAGCTCAAGGACAGATACAAGTTCGAAGAGATAGTGAGCGCGAGCCGAGCAATGGAGGACGTCTTGAACGTTGTGGGCAGGGTGGCGGGCAGCAACGCCACCGTGCTTTTGCGTGGGGAGAGCGGAACAGGAAAGGAGCTTATAGCAAAGGCCGTTCATTATCACAGCCCCAGGGCAGGCTATCCGCTCATAAAGGTGAACTGCGCCGCATTGCCGGAGACCTTGCTCGAGAGCGAGCTCTTCGGCCATGAAAAAGGCGCCTTTACCGGCGCGGCCTTTCGGCGGATAGGGAGATTCGAGGCGGCGGACAAAGGGACCATATTACTCGACGAGATCGGTGATCTCACCTTAGGCATGCAGGTGAAACTTCTGCGCGTATTGCAGGAGAAGGAATTCGAAAGGCTGGGCGGAAACCATACTATAAGGGTGGACGTGCGCGTCATAGCGGCGACGAACAGGGACCTCGAAAAGGCGATGAAGGAAGGAAAATTCAGGGATGATCTGTACTATCGTCTCAATGTAGTGTCCGTGGTCATCCCGCCGCTACGCGAAAGGAAAGAAGACATACCGGCGCTCATCGACTATTTCATAAAGAAATACGGTGAAGAGAACAGCAAAAAGATATCGGGCCTGACGCTTGAGGCCAGGGACATGCTCATGCGCTACGACTACCCCGGAAATGTCAGGGAACTCGAGAATATAATAGAAAGGGCAGTCGTGCTTTCGAAGGGAGGGACCATCTCCGTCTCTGACCTGCCCATTCATATGCGGGTGCCTGCAAGAGATGTCTCGATGGATTTTAGGTCATCGGAAGGCAACCTCAACAAGACGCTGGAGACCATAGAGCGCAGGCTCATACTCGAGGCGCTCAAAGAGACGGGCGGTGTCCAGACCCGGGCCGCAGAGAGGCTCGGCATCAGCGAGCGCGTGCTCAGATACAAGCTCAAGAAGTACAGGATAAAAGACCAGTAGTAGTGTTCAGCGGCGCATCCGGGAGATCATACGCCCGCCGATTTCTGTCCTTTGCCCCCGCGCATTCTATTCCTGATGGCACTTCGAGCAGTTTTCCCGCAATTTCAGATCGAAGGCCTCCTTCCCGTTATGGCACTTGCCGCAGAAATCCCCTTTGGTAAGGGCTTGCATGTTCATCTTATACGATTTTGCAGCGGTCTGGAAGAGGTGGAAGTGGCAGTTGGTGCACTTCTGGCCCTTGAGATTGACATGGTATTCGTGCCGGAAGATGACAGGGCTGGCGTTCTTCGGCTTGTACTTGATGTCTCCACCGCCTATCTTTGCAAAGACGAGCACAGGACAGATAAAAAGAAGGACGACGATGAGTCTCATCTTCATACGAACATCCTTCGTTTATGGGTATATCGTCAAAAACAAGCCGCACACAGAGCATTTTATTGATTTGATGCGGTTCCTCGGTGGGCTCTGTGGTTTACTCTCTTTTTTCATGAAACTTTCGACATTACCTTATCTCTGCGCTATAGATATTATTTTCTCTTGTGGCAGCGCGCGCAGTTTTTGGTGTTCTGCGCGTCGAATGCCTTCATCCCGTTGTGACAATACGTGCAGAAGTCCATCTTTGTGAGCTTCTCGCGCTTCATCTGGTAACTGCTGCCGACCTTTTCGAACACGTGGAAATGGCAGGCTCCGCATCTCACCCCCCTTGCCTTGGTATGGAAATCGTGACTGAAAAAGACAGGATCCATATTGGGAGGGTTGAATTGTATGTCGCCATCCGAGGCATATACACTGGCGGCCGTCAGGATGGCAATGAGCAGAACTATAGAGCGTTTCATGATATTCTCCCTATTTGTGACATTTCGCGCACTGGGTTGTATCCTTTACATCGAATGCCTTTTCGCCGTTGTGGCATTTACCGCAGAATTCGCCTTTCGATATCTTGGACATGTCCATCTTGTAAGAGTTCTTGGCCATTGGAAAGAGTTGATAATGGCATCCGGTGCACTTGAGCCCTTTTTCATTCACATGTTTCTCATGGCTGAACAGAACGGGGCCTGCATTCTTGGGCTTGAACTGGATGTCCCCGCCGCCTACGCTGCCTGCATATAAAACGAACGGCAAAGCCACTAACACCGAGATAAAAAAATACGTCGGGACCTTCATAGGCAAGTCCTCCTTTTGGGTTTCTGTATCGCATCCATCCTGCTCATTATATCATTAATAGGGATCAATTCAAGTTTTTTGTATTCAATACAGACATGAAATGATATAATCAAAAAGGGGGTTGCACTGCCTCTGAAGCGCTCTTTTCTTGGGTCGCTAATTCATCTGTTTAGGAGTTATGAAATGATCAGAGCCGAATACTTGGAAATGATAAAGACTTCCGTCGCCGGGCTCAGGCGTCCGGTGAGGCTCGCGGCCTTTACAAAGGAGTTGGGCTGCGATGGTTGCCCCGTGATGCTCGAACTTGTGCGTGAGATAAGGGCACATTCGTCGAAAATCGCATTCGAACATTATGATCTCACGATGGACCGCGACAAGGTGGAGTTGTACGGAATAGGATCGGTCCCTTCCATTGTTATTCAGGGCGGGGACGGGAGGTACGTCGTATTCTCAGGTACCGTCGAGGATGTGTTCCTCGGCGTGATGCTCGATACCATCGTTGCGGTATCGCAGGGAAAGGTCTGGTTTCCGGAGAGGATACGCGAGACGCTGAAGCTGCTCTCAAACGATGTGCACATCCAGGTATTCGTCGACACGGACTGCCCTATGTGCAAACCAGTAGCGGAGACCGCCATAGGCCTTGCGCTCGAGAGCGACATGGTCTTCACCAAAATAGTGATAGCGAGCGATTTTCCGGAGCTCATCAAAAACTACTCGATAAAGACCCTTCCGAAGACTATCTTCGGAACGAATATACATATGGACGGCCATGTCTCCGAGAGCCAGTTCTTGGAGCTCATATTCAAGGCCGAGGGTCTGCGGCCGGGGATGGGAAAGAACTGTCTCATCTGCGGAAGGCCTGCGCAGGACATAATCTGCACTGCGTGCAAGACGAAGATACAGGCAGAAGCAGTAGAACACAAGACGCGGGTGGAGAAGGGGCTCAAGACCGCGTGAAAAGACGGTGCTGCCATGAAGACGGCGATGTTCCAGCGGTTGGAAGCGGGAAAGAAGGTCAGGTGCGGTCTCTGCAGCCACAGATGCCTCATCCAGGACGGCAGGAGAGGGTTATGCGGCGTCCGCGAGAACCGTGACGGCGTGCTATATACCCTCGTTTACGACAAGCTCATTGCGAGAAACATAGACCCTATAGAGAAAAAGCCGCTCTTTCATTTTTTTCCGTCAAGCCTCTCGTATTCGATTGCAACACCCGGCTGCAACTTCAGGTGTCTGCACTGCCAGAATGCAGACATCTCACAGCTTCCGCGCGACACAGGCGGAACTATCGTTGGAGAGGCAGTGTCGCCCGGCCAGATAGTCGCAGCTGCGAAGGCTGCGCGGTGCGCAAGCATCTCATATACATATACAGAGCCGACGATATACTTCGAGCTTGCATATGACACGGCCAGGCTGGCTTCGGAGGGCGGTCTCAAGAACGTCTTCGTGACCAACGGTTATATTACGCCGGAGGCCTTGAAGGAGATGAGGCCTTATCTCCATGCGGCGAACATAGACCTAAAGGGGTTTACGGAGGACTTCTACCGACGGGTCTGCGGTGCCAGGCTTGAGCCTGTGCTCGACTCCATCAGGCTTTACAAGGAGCTCGGCATATGGATAGAGATCACGACTCTCGTCATCCCAGGGCTCAATGATTCCGACGATGAGCTCAAGGCGATTGCGGGGTTCGTAAGGTCTTTGGGAGACGACGTGCCCTGGCATGTCACACGCTTTCATCCCACCTACAGACTCACGGACAGGCCGAGGACTCCGCTCGACACCTTGAGCAGGGCAAGGGAGATCGGCTTTGAGGCAGGACTCAAATATGTATATGAAGGCAATATCCCCGGGGAGGGCGAGGACACGTCATGCCCTTCGTGCCGCAAGGTCCTTGTCAGGAGAACAGGTTTTTTCGTGGAGCAGAATATCATCAAAGATGGTAAATGTCCCTATTGCAGTACATCGATCCCGGGCGTGTGGGGATAGCCTATAACGAGGAGATCATCAGGATGTTCGAAGCCGAAGATTCAGCGCGGATGATGATCATCCTCTCCCGGCTCAAGTGATCAAACAATTGAATCATTCGCGATAGCAGCGAGTCCGTCCTGTTAATCTTCTGCACGACATATGACTGCATAGGGCTTAGGGGTACCAAAGAGTGGATATACAGTACGAGACATTCGAGCACGAGGCGGATATAGGCATCCGCGGATTCGGGGAAACGATAGAGGAGGCCTTTTCGAATGCCGCCCGTGCGATGTATTCTGTGATGTTCGATATTTCCAGCATCAGGCCGGTGGTGGAGCGGACCGTCACTGTTGCTGCACCGGACACTGACCTGCTGCTCATAGAGTGGCTGAATGCGCTCCTTGCACTGTCCGACATAGAGCGGATGGTATTTTCCGAATTCGAGGTGAAGATATACGGCGGCAGACTCCAGGGTAGGGCGATGGGGGAGCCGCTCGACAGAAAGCGGCACGGAGCTGTCGTAGAGGTGAAGGCCGCTACGCTCCATATGCTCAAGGTGGAGAGGATAGACGGTGGGTATGTTGCGCAGTGCGTTGTAGATGTGTAATATGAATAGGGCCGGCCATGTCGATGCAAAGGAAGGACGCGGCATAGTTTGACATGTCCAGAGGACGAGACGTTCGACCCTATCCTGAGGAGTCGCCTATGGACCTGAAATCGCTGAATAAGATAAACGACTATGTATGGGAGATCCCTAAAACGGGAGAGATGCGCGTGCCTGGCAGGATATTCGCAAGCGAGAGGCTCGTCTCGGATATGGACGAAAAGGTGCGCGAACAGGTTATGAATGTGGCCATGCTCCCAGGCATACAGACAGCCTCTCTAGCAATGCCGGATGCCCATTGGGGCTACGGTTTCCCTATCGGAGGCGTTGCGGCCTTCGATCCCAAAGAAGGCGGCATCATTTCCATGGGCGGAGTCGGGTTCGACATATCATGCGGAGTGCGGACGATGAAGACGGGCATGACGAGGGAAGAGATAATGCCGAATCTGGCGAAGCTCGTTGATGAACTCTTCCGCAGGGTACCGGCGGGCGTCGGCTCAGAAGGTTTGATCCGGCTCACACCATCCCAGATAGACGAGATGCTTTTGGGAGGCGCTGCGTGGGCAGTGCAGAATGGCTACGGTGTCGAAGAAGACCTGGAGTATATAGAGGAGCACGGAAGGGTGGAGGGTGCGGATCCATCGGCAGTCTCCGAAACCGCAAAGAAAAGACAGTACAGGGAGACAGGCACGCTCGGCTCGGGCAACCACTATCTTGAGGTCCAGGTAGTGGCGGAGATATACGATGAACAGGCTGCGCAGGCCATGGGGCTCAAGAAAGAAGATGTAGTGATATCTATCCACTGCGGCTCCCGCGGGCTCGGCCACCAGATCGGCACCGACTACATAAGGGCACTCGCAGATGCGGCCCAGAGGTACAATCTTCCTATACGAGACAGAGAGCTTGCATCCGCACCCATAGATTCAGAAGAGGGCAGGAGATATTTCGGCGCCATGAGCGCGGGCATAAACTGTGCGCTTGCCAACCGCCAGGTCATCACGCATCTCGTGCGCGAGGTCTTCCTGGATGTCTATCCAGAGGCGCGGATAAAGATGCTCTATGACATCAGCCACAATACATGTAAGGTCGAGACGCATACTATCGATGGAAAGAAGAAGCGCCTCTATGTACATCGCAAAGGCTCCACACGGGCCTGGGGCCCGGGCAGGATGGAACTTCCCATGGAATACCGCAATATCGGGCAGCCTGTCCTTATTGGCGGGACCATGGGCACTGCGTCATATATTTTGATCGGGACGGAAGAAGGCATGAGGCAGGCCTTCGGCTCCGCCTGCCACGGCGCAGGCCGCGCCATGTCGCGTACACAGGCCAAGAAAAGGCTGCACGGCAGGGAAGTCATAAAGGCCCTTGCAGAGCAGGGGATAATAGTCAGAGGGCATTCATACTCCGGCATCGCCGAAGAGGCGCCGGAGGCATACAAGGACGTGACAGAAGTCGTGGAGGCCACGCACCAGGCGCGCCTCGCCCGCAAGGTCGCGAAGGTAAAACCATTGGCATGCGTAAAGGGATAATCTTCGGATCCTTTAGATCCTGCTGAATTATTCGGATTACTTCCTATTTCGCTTCGAGAGACCTGCCTTCGCCCACACGATGGAGCTTCAACATGTTCGTGCTTCCAGGAACGCCTACCGGAACGCCTGCTGTTATTACTATGATGTCGCCCTTTCTCACAAGGCGCCTGGCGAGCATTGCGGCCTCCACCGCCTTGATCATGTCGTCTGTTGTGTGTTTGGTCCTCAATATCAGCGGCGCAACTCCCCAGTAGAGAGAGACCTTTCTTGCTACAACCTCTGACGGGGTTGCAGCGATCACCGGCACGGAGGGCCTGTGTTTCGAGACGAGGAGCGCTGTCGCACCGGACTGAGTGAAGGCCACGATGGCCTTTGCGCCCTGCTCCTCAGCCGCGCGGCAGGCTGCATGCGCCACGCTTTCTCCCAGGCCTGCGATATGCGCGTCGGACTCGCGCGGCCTTATTGCGGCCTCGGCCTCTTCCGCTATTCGAGCCATGAATTCCACCGCCTGCACCGGATACTTTCCGACGGCGGTCTCTCCGGAGAGCATCACGCAGTCGGTCCCGTCGAGTATTGCATTCGCGACATCCGATGCCTCTGCGCGTGTGGGCTGGGGGTTTTCTATCATGCTCTCGAGCATCTGCGTGGCTGTAATTACGGGTTTCTCGGCCTTGTTGCACGCCTCGATGATCCTTTTCTGGAGTAGCGGGACCTTCTCTGCGGACATCTCCACTCCAAGATCTCCGCGTGCGACCATCACCCCGTCGGCGGCATGGATGATTTCATCGAGATTGTCTATGGCCTCCGGCTTTTCTATCTTCGCTATCACAGGGACCTGGACGTCGAAATTGCCTATGTATTTCTTCAGGTTCAGAATATCCCGTGCAGTTCTCACAAAAGAGAGGGCGATGTAGTCGATGCCGTGTTCGAGCCCGAAGAGGACGTCTTGTTTGTCTTTGTCGGTCAGGGCAGGGATGGAGAGCCTCGCACCCGGCAGGTTCACACCTTTTCTGCTTTTCAACACGCCTCCGCGGATCGTCCGAGCGATCATGCCGTCCGCGGTCTTTTTTACTATTTTCAACTCTATCTTCCCGTCGTCCAGAAGCACCCTATCTCCTTTTTTCAAGTCCCTGACGATGAATGAATATGTGACCGGGATGAGAGAGGATGTCCCAAGAACGTCTCTCGATGTTATCGTGACCTTGTCTCCAACCCTCAGGAGCACTGAATCGTTTTCTATCATCCCTACCCTTATCTTGGGCCCCTGGAGGTCCTGGATGATTGCAATATGCCTTCCTGCGGATTTAGACGCCTGTCTGATCCGCTTGATCCGCTTTTCGTGCTCTCTATACTCTCCGTGCGAAAAGTTGAGCCTGGCGGCGTCAATGCCCGCCTTAATCATTTTAGATATGACCGAGGGCTTGCTCGAGTTCGGGCCTATCGTCGCAATTATCTTTGTACGCTTGGGCATGGATGCCTCCATAAAAAATCGAGAGCCGCGGGGATAGGTCACGGTTCCACCGTGATAAGCTCATACTGTCTTGTGCCGAGGCCGAGCCGCTCCGCCTCCTCTATCTGTATATGCATCGGTCTCGGATTGAGCTTGAAGAGCACATCATCGCCAGGCTTGGCATCGTGTCCATCCAGGGCTGACTGACCGAGGGGAGCGGCCTTCTTTAGCATGTCGAGCGAGGCCTGCTCGATTGCGACAAGGTCGTCCGAGACCATGATGCCCTGGTCCTGAAGCACGGGCACGTCCGCTACTGGCATGCAGTCGCATTCAGGCTGTATTTCCATGAGGAAGTTTATATAGACCACCTTCCCCCGTTCGAATGTAGAGAGCACAGCCTTTGCCGCCTCTGCAAGGCTCTTCTGGAACAGCTCATCGTCCTGAGGAAGCACGAGTGCACCTTCCTGGCAGACCCTGCTGCATCTCCCGCAGTGCCAGCACAGCTCTTCATCATAGGAGAATACCCCTTCCCTGAGCTCTATGGAGCCGAGGGGGCAGACATTCTCGCACTGGCCGCAGAATATGCAGCGCTCCGCATCCCATCTCAAGGACATCTCTCCATGACAGTGCATTCCGCCGCGGCCCTTCTGCCATCCGAATTCCCTGTGCCTGGAGCTCACGCATCCCATTGCAAGGTTCTTGATGGCGCCGGCATAGCCCGCGTTTATATGGCCTTTCGTATGGGTGCAGACGACCATAGCAGGTGCGTCATGGATGGCGGAGGCGACAGCTATTCCGCCCATTATGGGGCCAGACTCGACTATGATGCTGTCCTTTCCGTACAGGCCGTCTGCGAGTACAACAGGCGCGCCTATAGAGAGATGGTTCAGGCCGTTCTGGTTCGCTACCTCGAGATAATCGAGGCCCAGTATGCGGACTGTATCGGTAACGAACGGCTTTGCCCCCGTCTTCTTAACAGCCTCGACGACCTTCCGGATGAAGACAGAAGGAATGATCCTGAACGCGCCGTGCGAGCCCCAGTGAGTCTTGACAGCGACCCAGTCCTCCTTCGAAAACCTCCTGCCGAGCTCGAGCATTTCGAGAAGGCGCTCCAGCTTTCCAGGCATGCTGTACCGATAGTCCCATCGAAGCGTGCGTGCGGAAGAGAAATATACCTTAGACATAAACCTCCTGCAACAGTATCAGTATCGTCAATAACAAACCACAAAGCCCTCAAAGAAGGACATGAATGAAGGAGCAAAACCCCTCTGTGTCCTCATTACCCATCTGCTACCTTTCATCACCGACTCCGTATGTTTTTGTCATGTATTTAACCTCATGAGGACACCGGCATTTTATTGAAATTCCTCTGTGCTGTCAGTGGTTTTATCTCTTTATTTCATGAAACGTTTGACAATACCCGGTATCACGACATGTCAAATTCCATGTACTGAGCTTGTCTGATGCAACGCCTCGCTCAGTATTAGGCTCAATTATAAAGGATTTACCTTCATAGTCAACATCCGGTTGTGCCTTTCATGGACAATAGCTGAGCCGCCTGCGCGACCCCTGCCTTCGAGTTGCGATGCCGGGTTCTTAATGCCTGTATTCCCGCTATTGACAAAATTTGTCACCATGGCCTGACGTAATCGGCCCATTTCGACACTATCTCTAATATAACTATTCTAAATTAAATACTTTTTTTCTGGCATGCAATCTGCATAATAGACAGACGAAAAGCCCGGGGCATGGAAGGAGGTGAGACAACCCATAAGAAGCCCTGGGTCAAACACGCCATGGATAGGGTTCAAGACGGGTTCACTATACAAAAATAAACCGTGGCGGAAAATTTGATAATTTTTATGGGAGGATAAAATGTTTAAGAAGATCAAAAACAAAAAAGGTTTCACACTCATCGAACTGCTCATCGTGATCGCCATCATCGCGATCCTCGCAGCCATCGCCATCCCGCAGTTCTCAGCGTATCGGGTGAAGGCATATAATGCATCAGCACAGTCAGATCTAAGAAACACAGGTGTCTCACAGGCCGCTATGGGCCAGGATTTTTCCAGTTATGGAATTACCGAGTCAGGTACTTTACCAGGCTCCGGACTTAGCGGAACAGGAGTAGTTGATGGCGCTCCACTACTTGGACCACTTGGCGGCGCCACGACGGCAATACCGGGTGCTATGCTTACAACTAATGATTTGACGGAAGCCAATGCTGTCAGAGGCATTCCTACCGGTGTTGGAAGCAGCGTGGGCATCTTAGCGCGTGTAAATGCTATTCAATCTTCAATTGGTTCAAATACTAATGTTATTACGGCGAATGCATATACTATGGTAACAAAGCATACACTGGGCACGCAGGCATACGGAATGGATTCTGATACTACAGCGATGTTTGTATGCACAAACGAAACATCCGCATTTCTTGGCGCTCCTATCCAGAATGCTACTACCCCCGTTACAATTCCGGTCCCCACAAATGGTGTAAACGATTTTGGAAGTGTCGCGTGCAATGGTGATGCAGCTAATCCTAACTGGGTAGCCAGGTAAATATGAAGTAATTTGATGGTCCTTTCAATAATGAAGAAGACAGGCCGGTTGAAGAGCTGGCCTGTCTTCTTGAATGGGCTGTTGAGAAAATAGTACTTTCAGACAGAGATATAGCATGGGGCGGGCGCAGATAGGGTCAGCACACCGAAAGGCATGTGATGTATAAATTTTTATTTAGCTAACATTCACTATGATATAAATATTTTTGGTTGATATGGCCACTGGTGTGGCGGACTGAACGGAAATATGAATCGAAATGATGAAAGCTTGCAACCCTATGAACGCACTTGATAATAAAAAAAACATCTTATCTATCGCACATATAACCATTAAAGGGAGTAGAATAGAAAAAATCTATTATCTGCTTTTTTTTACAGTAGTTATCGTTTTATTATTAACTCCATATTTTGCATCAATGTCTCCCCGACAGGGCAAACAGGTGGCGCTCGATTTTATTCTTTCTACTCAGTCTTTCACAGGTCTTATTATAGCTACTTTCGTCGGCAGCGGACTTATAGCGCGGGATGTAGATAAAAAGGTTATCTACAGCGTAATTACCAAGTCGGTTTCTCGAAGCCAATACGTTATAGGTAGATTCTTGGGGATAGCATTAATTCTTCTTTTAGCCATCATATTGATGTCTTTTTTTGGTATCCTATCATATTATGCTACCCTCTGGATGTTTATTACTTTAGGTGATGCACCGAATTGGTATGTATATTGGTTGAATGCAATTTTTTTATACCTAAAATTGTTGATTATTGTGGCTGTAGCTTTTTTGTTTTCATCTTTTTCCACTAGTACCATATTCCCTCTTGCAGTAACTATTGGAGTCTATATTGCCGGCGCATCTGCCATAAAGGTGAAGAGTTATCTCGAAACTCTTTCGGGTGCTAATTGGGGCATTGGTTTTAAACTCTTAGTCAATTCAGCTTTTTATTTATTTCCAAATCTATCAGCTTTTGATCTGAAGGCTCAAGCAGCCTATGGCTTGTCTGTGAACAGTCTCAATCTTATATTTGTTGCACTATATGGTTTGCTTTATATTTCTGTAATGCTGTTTGTAACAGTAGTGATCTTTAACAGACGGGACTTGATATGAAGTTATTTCTGAATATCATTGTGCTAATAACATACATTCTGCTTATCAATCCGGTGGAAAAATTCTCCAAATCTAAGATGACTACAGAGAGCACAACTGCTGTTCCGGATGTTGAGGTCGTCGATATATTTGCACTGGAATTCAAAAATTTGGTGAGCGACATCCTTTTTTTTGATGCGATTACATTTATAGGGGGCAAGAAAACGTTTCGATTAGAAATGCAAGAAGGCGAGCAACTTTATTCCTTGCTGAACGCGTCATCTTTTCTTAATCCTTATAATGTGGATCCATACTACCTCGGGCAATCCATTTTAACATGGGAAACAAAGATGTATGACCGTGCAAATATCTTATTGAAGCGTGGTATGCAGTATAGGAACAAAGAATGGGTGTTCCCTTTTTTTATTGCATATAACTATTTTTATTTTATGAACGACACTCTGCGCGGTGCGGAGTACATGAAAGTTGCCATTGAAAGGCCTGGCTCTCCTACTCTGGTGCTTACTACATTGGCGTCGCGGCTTTATTATCGTTCCGGACGGACAGAGGTAGGGATTTTGCTTTTAAAGGATGCAGAGGCGCATGAGGCAGATGAAGGTGTAAAGAAAATTTACAGGAAAAGAATTAAGGCAATGGAAGGGGTTTTGGTGATAGAGAAAGCAATTGAGGTGTATAAAAATAAATATTCGAGGAAACCAGCTAATATTGATATGCTTATTAAAGCAGGTTTATTAAAGAGCCGGCCGCATGATCCTTATGGCGGACAATATTACATAGATAAAGAAGGAAATGTCAAAAGCACGAGTGATTTTAGGTAGCGTGCATATTACATAGGTATTTTGTCTAAAAGAACAAGGAAAGACTGACAATGCATGTATTAAGGATTGAGAAGTTGACAAAGATTTATAAACTGGCGGGGCACACATTTACCGCCCTGTCTGCTTTGGACTTAAGCATCGAACAAGGCGAGGTGTTCGGCTTTCTCGGGCCGAACGGAGCGGGCAAAACTACGACAATAAAAATTCTTGTCAATCTGATATTCCCTACAAGCGGTAAGGCTTGGATATTTGGTGATGATTGCTCTCTGCCTGAAGCGAGGAGAAGAATAGGTTTCTTGCCTGAGATGCCAATGTTTTACGATTATCTTACATTAGAGGAATTACTGCGGTTCGGGGGTGAAACGGCGGGTTTAAGTAAGGCGCTTATAAAAACAAGGATAGATCATCTACTCGTTCTGCTCGACATGGAGCGGGCGCGGAATTTGAGGATAAGGAAGTTTTCAAAGGGCATGCAGCAGCGGGCCGGTCTGGCCTATGCGCTTATGGGTGACCCCGATGTCTTGATCCTGGATGAGCCCATGAGCGGGCTCGATCCTATAGGCAGGAAGGATTTCGTTGATCTTATTAGAAAGCTCAAGGCCGAAGGCAAAACGATTTTCTTCAGCTCGCATGTGCTTTCAGATATTGAGAACCTATGCGACCGCGTCGGAATCCTGGTCAAAGGTGAGCTTAAAAAGGTAGGCAATGTCTCGGAGCTGCTGAGAGCCGAGGATGGATTCCTGGTCAGGGTAAGCGGATTGGATGGTGGAGGAAAGGAATATTTAGAGCAACTGGGCGTCCATGTCTCGGTCGATGGAAATGCGCTCTCCCTCCGTGTCACAAGGGATAAGGTCATGGATGTCATGGATATTATTAAGGCACGAAAGGCTTCGATCGCTTCGATCGATACCATGCGCAAGTCTCTCGAAGATATATTTATGGAAGTAGTTCAACAGAATCAATCATCAGTCAGTCCTACCCCCTCTTCTCCTCATGCCTGATGTCGAGGCGTTTCAGGCTCTGTTTGGTTCATGTTTCAGGGGGGTCTATATTCCAGGGCTTATCAGTGGAGGCACTGACCCGGGCAGTGAGGATATAGTAATAATCCTTACATTGCTTTCTTAATTGTATGTTACAGGCCTATTTATGAAATTTCGGTGCACTTTTCTTGGACCGGGCCGGGGGCACGACTCTCATGGTCTGTGGAGATGCCGCGTTAAAATGGCTTGAAATCAATTGCATAGTTATACCCGACTTTCAATATTCAGTTGCGATAAACTTGGATTTTGATATAATTTGAGTGTGATATGAGGGAGGTGATTTTCATGGGGGCGACAGCGACTGCTGGTGGCAGGCGATATACCTATGCTGATTATGAAAAACTTCCAGAGGGCGCCCCGTACCAGCTGATTGGAGGAGAACTCGTCATGACGCCCGCACCGACGCCTTATCATCAGAGGATTTTAAGGAAGATCGGATATGCGCTCGTAACGTTTATTGAGGCAAAGGGCCTGGGAGAAATTCTGTACGCTCCTATAGATGTCTATCTTTCAGAGACTGAAACCTATCAGCCGGATATAATATTCATTTCAAAGGAGAGGGCAGGTATAATAGGTGAAAAAAAGATAGAGGGCGCTCCCGATCTGGTAGTAGAAATACTCTCTCCTGCAACCGCCTATTATGATTTGCGGCAGAAGATGCATGTGTATGAAGGCTTCGGGGTGAGGGAATACTGGATCGTTGATCCGATTGAAAAGGCAGTTGATATCTATGAAAATCCGGGGCGGGAATTCAGGCTGTTCGGCGCAGCACGTGAAACCGGAGTAATCCGTTCGAAGCTGCTTTCAGGCTTTGAGATAGATTTGGCTACGATATTCTGATCTCACCTCCTCTTCCTCTTCTCCTCGTGCCTGATGTCGAGTCGATTGAGCTCTTCTATATTTTTGCTGAGGCGTTCTATCGTTTTGAGTGCCTGGCGCCATGTTTTCGCCTCTTCCGCCTTTTCGTGGGTCGGATACAGTCTTAGGAATTCTTCGAATTCCTGCAATGCCTTGGGGTAGTCGGCCTGGGGGTTGTCGTAGGCGACGAGGGTATAGGCGAGCCGGAACCTCGCCTCTGCGGAAATATCCGGATCGGAATTGTTTTTGATAATAGCCATGTAGGCTGATACTGCCTCGGTGTATTTCTTTTCAGATGCGAGTTTGTCTGCGGCCGTGAGCTCGCTGACAGGATGTGTCAGAGATGCGCAGCCTGTGCCGAGGATGGTCACTGCAAATAGTATGGAAACAACAGCCTTAGACATTGCATTCTTCAGGCCGACCACTGAGTCTGATAAGATAAATGACATATTATGACTTACCTTTCGCTGATAAAATGATTTAGGTTTAATCTGTGCTCATCCGTTTTTCCGTGTTCTGTGCATTCTATCCCTTCCAGGCTTCCTGCTCCAGTCTCTCAGTCTCTTCTCTTACCCATGCATGACACCATGCCGCTCGGCTGCTGATTTCATTCGCTCCATCCTCCTATGCCTGTGCTATCTTAAACGCTTCTTCTTTGGTCAACGACGAATACGCTCTTGGGGATCGTCTTTGCATAGTCCTTGAGCTCTGTTGCTATCTCGGAAGCCTCGAGGGGATCCTTCAATTTGCGCCTCTCGTTGGTGACGATGGCGATGGATATCGTCATCAAGGGGAAATTCATGGGTACGCCCTGCCTCGTCTTTCCCCGTATATAGCCCCGCTGTCTGTCCTCGGGGGAGTAGAACTGCGGTATGCGCTCGTCGAACTTCGCTATGATTTCATTGCATACGTCGCGCATTCTGTCCGGTGTGGTGATGATGACGAAGTCGTCTCCGCCCACATGACCGATGAAGTCGTCAGGCCCTCCCTTCGCCTTAACCGCTTCCTCGATGATTCTGGCGGTCTCCTTTATCACCTCGCTTCCGTGCGCATATCCGTATCTGTCGTTAAACGCCTTGAAATTGTCGAGGTCGACTACGCAGAACGCCATTAACTGGTCCGCTGCAAGCCTCTTCTTAAGGACATTTTCGATTGCTATTCCGCCGGGCAGTCTGGTGAGCGGGCTTGCATCGAGGTACATCTCCTCGAGCTGCTTGAGACGCCTGCCCATGGCGAGGAATGCATGCGCGAGACCGCCTATTTCGTCGCTGGCTCTTATCTCAGGGTCGTAGTCGAATTTCCCTTCTGCGATGCGCTCTGTGGCGACCTTGAGCTTGTGAATGGACGACGCGATATGATGTGTGATGACAAGACCCGCAACCGCACCCACGACGATGCTGACGACGAAGAGCATGACCGTTGTCATGAATGCACGCGGGCCGATGCTTCCAATGAGCTGCATCTTTTTTTCCTGTGATTTCTTCGCATTTAACGCCATAGTCCTTATTCTGTCAGTGAGGTGGTCCATGATCTTTTTGAGCGCTCCATTGGATATCTCTCTAGCCTGGTCCGAGTTTCCCTCCTGCACGAGCCTCACCTCGCGGGCGAAGGTCTCCATGTATTTCTTGTGAAGCCCCTCTATCTCATCGAGAGGGAGGTCTGATGTCTCCGGAAGTTTTTTGAGCGATTCGATCCACGAACGGAATTCATCTCCTCTCTTCCTGAACAGTGCGCGCATGTCCTTGCTATTAAGTATCAAATATCTCTTCTCATAGGTGTCCTGGGCGAGGATTGCATCGAGCATCTTGTCGGAGGCCTCCCGGACTGTGATGTCTATCGTGATGATGTCTTCATTCAGCCTGTTCAGCCTCTGGAGGTTTACGAGCGCATGTACAACGACCATTATCGTGAGCACGACGAGTACTGCATACCCGAGCAGCATCTTTTTTGCGATGGTGAGGCGTGAGAAAAGGGCGTGAGGAACCAGCTTTTTGAGCAGCGGCGACGGCTTGAAATCGTTTTTCGCAATGCTATGGCTCATAGGAGAAGGTTATCAAATTAGCGCGGCATTGTCAATGCTACTCTGGGGATTCATCCTTGATCTCCGGCGCATATGGAGGTGCGCCCTCCTCTTCGCAATATCTGCGCGGCTCAGTGCCGGGGATGTACGCCTCTCGGATACTCCGGCTGCAGTTCTCGGTCGCCAAGAGGCCTGTCCTGGGGTCTATTTGCTTGAATATAATGCCCTCCGGCGGCGAGAAATCCTCCGGCTCCGTGTCCTTTAGAGCCTTTTTCATGAACTCGAGCCATATGGGAAGGGCTGCGCGCGCACCTGTCTCGCGCGGCCCGATGCTCCTGTTGTCGTCATATCCCACCCATACGCCTGCTACGAGAGAGGGGACGTAACCGATAAACCAGGCGTCCCTGTAATCATTCGTGGTGCCCGTCTTTCCGGCCACAGGCCTTCCGAGCTCTCTCGCCTTCCAGCCTGTGCCGCGCTCTACGACTCCTTTCAGCAGGTATGTGATAAGGAAAGCGGTCTCCTGGCTCGTTACTATCTGTGGAGTCGAGGCATTCGTATATAGAATGCGTCCGCTGCTATCCGTGATCGTGAGTATGGCGGCAGGGTCTATCCTCGAGCCTTGATTTGCGAAGACCGCATAGGCAGACGTGATCTCGAGCAGTGTCAAGTCGGCAGTGCCGAGGGCGAGGGGTAGATATGGTTGCAGACGGCTTCTGATGCCGAGCCTTTCGGCGTATTCTACGGCTTTATCAACGCCCACTTTTTCGAGCAGCCGAACCGTCGGCACATTCAGAGACTGCTCAAGAGCCCTTCTGAGCGTCACCTTTTCCTGATATGTATTGGTGAAGTTCCGCGGCGTCCATGTGTTATTACGGTCTATTTTGAATGTCACAGGCGAGTCGTCTAACATGTCAGATGGGCCGATCCCGCGCTCTATTGCAGCCGCGAATATAATGGGCTTGAAGGCCGAGCCCGGCTGGCGGTATGCCTGCCATGCGCGGTTGAATTGGCTCAGGCTGAAGTCCCTTCCCCCTACCATCGCCCTGATATGTCCGGTGCCGGGCTCTATCGCAACCAGTGCGGCCTGTAGGGGGGGGAGGTCCTTGAGCTTCTTTCCGCGCCGCGCCTCTATCTTGGAAAGCCCGGCTCTTACAGCGGCCTCTGCATATGACTGGAGCTCTTCGTTTATGCTTGTGTAGATGTTTATCCCTCCGGCATAGAGTATGCCGGATCCGAACTTCTCCTCCACCTTCTGGCGTATATACTCCACGAAGTACGGCGCGGCTTCACGTGCTACGACATCCGGCTCAGAGGGCAGGGGCTCCTTCTTCGCCTCCTCCGCCTCTTGTCGGCTGATCATGTTCAGCGCGACCATCCTGTTCAAGACATATGCACGCCTGCCCAGCGCGTTCTCGGGCTCTTTGAAGGGTGAGTATCTCTTCGGAGAGCGGGGCAGACCTGCGAGTAGCGCGCATTCTCCGAGGGTAAGCTCCTTTGCCGCCTTTCTGAAGTACGTCCTTGCAGCGGACTCTATGCCGTAGGCACCGCTCCCGAAGTATATCTGGTTGAGATAGAGCGAGAGTATTTCCTTCTTCGTGTATCGCTGCTCTATTCTTAGGGCGAGGGCCATTTCCTTCAGTTTTCTGTGTATGCTCCTCTCCGGCGTGAGGAAGAGGACTTTAGAAAGCTGCTGTGTCAGGGTGCTGCCTCCCTCCACCACCCTGCCGGCCCTGATGTTTCTGTACAATGCCCGGGCGATGCCCCGGATGTCCAAGCCTTTGTGTTGATAGAACCTTGCGTCTTCCGTCGCGATGAGAGCTTGAATAAACCTCTCCGGAACATCCTCGAGCCTTACAGGGGTGCGGTTCTCCACATAGAACTCCGCAAGGAGCCTGCCTGAATCGGAATAGACCCGAGAGGTGACGCTGGGCCTGTATTCTTCCAGCGCCTGTACCTCGGGCAGATCCCAGACCGAAAAAAGAAAGAAACCGACTGACCCTCCTGTGAGAACCGCGGTGAGGACCAAAAACAGATAGAGCAGGATGCCTTTTTCTCTGAACATTATCTGATATTATAAACCCGTGAGTTGCGGAAGTAAACCCTCTGTCTCGTTCCTTGCTGTCGTTTGCGCCTCATATCTGTTTGCGTCTGTTGAGCAGGCCTTATCTCTGCCTCTTCAGGGGCTGCCGCCTTCCGGTATTTTTCGGCGTCCTGCTAAAAATCAAAGCCGACCGAAAAATAGACCTGGAATCTGCCGGACTCGGCAAGGCCCAAGTCGAGCCTCACCGGGCCTATGAGCGTGTCTGCATGGACGCCGATGCCGCCGCCTTTCTTCAGGTCTTTGGCGGACATCTCGTCTCTGGCATTCCAGACATTGGCGGCTTGGGCAGTTAACTGTAGATAGACTGCTCTCAAGAACTTTAGCTGATATTCGGCGGCCTTCCATCTATACGCAGCCGTGAAGGCGAGCATGTTGGAGCCCAGGAATTCGCGACGTTTGTAGCCCAAGAGGGGATAAGAAATCAGATAGTCAACTCCTCCCAGACCGAATTTTTCAAAGAAAGGGATTGCGCCGCTACCGAGTCCTCCTGCGGCTTCGATGACCGCTGTGTGGCGGGCTGCAAGCGGTATATTCGCCTGCCCCATGAGCTCCGTCTTTCTATAGTTTATATCGCTTCCATAACCCTCCGCCGCTGTTTCGTACGAGCCCTTGAACAGAAAACCTTTGTGTGCGAACGGATGGCTGTCGAGGGTGTCTATCGTGGAGAGGACGGCCCAACTGCCTATATGTCGGTCTTCTTTTGGAAGACCTCCGAAGACAGTGGTTGTTCGGTCCGATTCATACCTGTATCTGATATATGTATCCCCGAACCGCAACCACTGGAGTCCTAAAGAGACATGAAGGCCTATGCGTGCGACCTCCGCTTCCGCAGTCTTTTCTTCGTCTTCGTAGATAAAGTAATTTCTTCTGTTGTAGAAACCTTCAATGCTGTGGACAAGGGGTGAGCGGAGAAATACAGGCGAGTGATAGCCCAGGGCGATGTCGGTATAATTTCCATATCGGGTGTTCAGGTATAGTTTTATTCCGCGGCCTGTGATATTGTCTATTACTATATCCGTAAGCCCTGTGAATGAGTCCTCGAGGTCGAATCTCATGCCGAGCCTGACCGTGCCTTTCGGCTTCTCCTTAATGTTGATGGTGAGCAAGACACCGTTATCTCTACTCTCCGACAGCCCCACGTTCAACGATTCGAAGTATCCTAGCGCGTACAGGCGCTGTATGTCTGCGCTCAGGGTATTTATGTTCAGCGGTTGACCGATTGCGGTTTCTATCTCGCGCCTGATCAGAGAAAGCCTGGTCTTCTTTTGGCCCCTGATGCCTATGGCCTCCACCCTGCCCTCGAACAAGGATATATGCAAGAGGCCGTCTTTGATCTCAGCCCTGTCTACGTGGACGAGGGGGTAACCCTTCCTCCGCCACTTTTCTACGAGCCTTCCGAGTCCTTCGATCAGCCTTGCGGCATTCAACGGCCTGCCTGTTTGCTGCCCGATTTCCGTCAAGATGTCTGAAGAGGGAATGAGGTCATTGCCAGTGATTTCGATTCCAGTGAGCACAGGGTTTTCCGTTACCCTCAGGATCCCAGTGTGTCTGTTGACCGGCCCCTCGAGTTCGAGGGAAATATCCCAAAAAAAACCGAGTCTGAACAGCTCGGCAAGACCGCGTTCGATCTCTCCAGCCGAGACCTCTCGGCCTGTTATGGATGCATCGATTATCCGCCTGATGAATTCTTCCGGCACGACCTTGTTCCCGGCTATCACAATATCCTCGATCATGTATCTCTCTTTGTCGGTCTTTCCGGCCTTTCGTCCGACCATCTCCTTTATCTTCCGGACTGCGGCCTCTGCCGCCTTTTCTCCTATGAGTATTATCTCTTTTATCTGCGGAAAGTCGGCGAAGGAATATGCGGATGTATCCGGGGAAATGACTATGTCCGCCATTGCTGCCTGGCGCAGGGTCTCTTTCTGAGTATTTAGCGTTACCGACTGATCCATGACGTCGAAGAGCGTCTTGAGCCTGTCTCTTTTGAAAGGTCTGGCCGAGGGATCTATGGCAATGACTATTTCAGCGCCCATATCCCTTGCTACATCGACAGGGAGGTTCTTGGTCATCCCTCCGTCCACATAGAGCCTGTTATGTATCTCCACCGGCTGGAAGATGAAAGGGATGGCAGCGCTCGCCCGCATTGCATCCTGGAGTAGCCCTTTACCGATGGCCTCAGGCTCGCCTGTTTCGAGATTCGTTGCTATCGCCCTAAAAGGTATAGGCAGCCTGTCGAAGTCCTGGCGCGCCTCGAACGAGGCCGCAAGGGTCTTTATCTGGAGCAGATTTGCAAGTTTCTGGCCGGCAGAGAGGCCGGTAGGGGGGGTGAACCTGCCGCCTCTGATGTTGAACTCGAGCAGATGCCTGCCTGCGGACTGTTTCTGCTCTTGCGTTTGGAATGCGCGGCCGGGCGAATCGCGGAACATGTCGTTCCAGTCATTCGAAATGAGTATCTGCTCGATCTCATCCGGCGAATATCCTGCTGCATATAGACCGCCGATGAGAGCGCCCATGCTTGTGCCTGTTATGACGGACGGCGTCACGCCCTCCCTATGCAGGACCTTGAGCACCCCGACGGATGCAGCGGCCCTTGCGCCTCCTCCTGCGAGGGCGATGCCTATCTTGGGCATACCCTTTTGCTCGACCGGTAGAATCGTTCTCAGCCCGCTGTAGACGGTCGTATAATCGAGTGTGAAGCGGATGGGTCTTTTGCGGGCGGTCTGCTCTGCAAAAAGGCCCGGCTCACCTGGTGCGAGCAGGGATATGGCAAGCGCTGTCATCAAGACAAATCGGGTCTTCATACTGGAAATGAGTATATCATATCGGCCTGCGGCATATGATTTCAGATTCTATTCTTTTTGACATCAGTGGGATTTTAGGTTAATCTTACCAAGGGTCGATAAGAAGTCATTAGACGATTAGCAAAGGATAGTCAGCCCTTTTCGAGATTAAGCAGCTATGGCCATATTGGGTATAGAGACATCTACAAAGACCGGCAGTGTGGCGATCATAAGCCGAGATAGGCTTATCTGCCAATATACGCTCTCCATAGACATAACCCATTCCGAGAGGCTCATGGCCACGGTGGATCGTGTGCTGAAGGATGCGAGGATGTCGCTCAAGGACATAGAGGGGTTTGCCATATCCATCGGCCCCGGTTCTTTTACAGGACTGCGCGTCGGTATCGCTACTGTCAAGGGCCTGGCCTTCGCGACCGACCTGCCTGTCGCTGCGGTGCCTACGCTCAAGGCCCTCGCGTGGAACTTGTATTATTCTTCGTATCCAATCTGTCCGTTGCAGGACGCAAAGAAAAAAGAGGTGTATGCAGCTCTCTACAGGTTCGAAGGCACCACCCTCGTTCAGACAATGGATGAAAGGGCAATCTCCATAGTCGAGCTGTCCAGGATGATGACAGGGCCTGTTGTATTCACCGGTGAGGCGTCTGTAGTATTTCGTCCGGAAATAGAAAGCGTCTTCGGCACGAGGGCGAATTTTGCACCCATCAGCCACTGCCTGCCTTCTGCCGCGAGTGTGGCCGATATCGGGCTCAATATGATCTCCGAGGGACGGACGACATCCCCTGATGATCTCGTGCCTATGTATGTCCGAAGGCCGGAGGCAGAAGTAGTATGGGAGAAGAGGCAGAGTTCGTCATAGACAGGCTGAGGCCCGAAGACCTCGAACAAGTGCTGGCGATAGAGCAGGCGTCATTCAGTCAGCCCTGGACGAGGAAGATGTTCGAGAACGAGCCCAAGCGTTCGGTGGTCTCCACATCGCTTGCTGCATATGCGAAGGCAGGGCAGGAGGGTAAAGGCCGCACAGTCGTCGGCTATATAGTTTTCTGGGTGGTTGCAGACGAGATGCATATATTGAACCTCGCCGTAGCGCCGAGCCATAGAAGAAAGGGCATCGGAACGAAGCTGGTGCATGCCGCCCTGAGGCAGGCATACCGCCTCGGTGCCCGGCGCGCCTTTCTCGAGGTCAGGGCATCCAATGAGGCGGCCCGGATGTTGTACGCCTCTCTCGGCTTCGCGGGGATAGGGCTCAGGCGGGGATACTACAGCATGCCTCCGGAAGATGCTGTAGTCATGTCGCTCAGCGGAGAGGCGTTCGGCGCCGTTGTGAAACGCACACCTGCCTGAAACTATGCACTTGCCTTTTTCGGGGCAGTATGCTACAGTTATCTCAGCATTCATAATGGTCCTGTCCGGACGAATCCGGTTAATATTAAGGAGGGCTGCAATATGAATGTCCAGGATGTACGTGAAGAAGCGGTTTTGGAGCGGCTCAGGGTGGAGAATCCGGAGTTCAGGAAGTGGGAGGAAGAGCACAGCGAGCTGGAGAACAGGTTGAGAAGCATGGATTCCCACGTATATCTCACCCCTGAGGAAGAGATCGAGCGGAAGAGGCTTCAAAAGCTCAAACTGCTTGCAAAGGACCGTATGATGGAGATACTCAGGCGCCACAGAGCAGGAAACGCCTGAGACTTTGAGCGGCGAGGAAAACACCTCGCCTTTCGCGTTTATATGGGATGAAAATCGGTGGAACCCCCTCTGTGTTGGGTGGCAGAGGGGGCTTTTTTTTATTGACTCTATCTGTTTATCTATGTTAAAAATAATGAAATTTTAAGCCGTCATCTGATGATCGGAGCTATTATGAACAGCGACAGGATCAAGAAGGGCGTCGAACGCGCGCCGCACAGGGCGCTGCTTCATGCCACAGGCATCCCCAGGGCAGGACTCGGCATGCCCATGATAGGCGTTGCTACGAGCTTTACGGATCTGATTCCGGGCCATATCAGCATGCGCGACCTGGAGAGGTTTATCGAGAAGGGTGTCCATGCGGCCGGCGGATGGCCGCTCTTCTTCGGCCTGCCCGGTATATGTGACGGCATTGCAATGGGACACAAAGGCATGCACTATTCTCTTCCGTCAAGGGAGCTTATTGCGGATATCGTCGAGTCCATAGCGACGGCCCATGCCTTCGACGGCCTTGTGCTGCTCACGAATTGCGACAAGATCACACCCGGCATGCTCATGGCGGCGGCCAGGCTTGATATCCCGTCTATCGTCGTGACCGCAGGGCCGATGTACGCCGGACGTTTTCGCGGGGCCAGAGTTAATCTCATCAGCGCGTTCGAGGCCGTGGGGAAGGTGAAAAAGGGTGAGATGTCCGAGGACGACCTTTCTATGCTCGAAGAGTGCGCGTGTCCGGGTCCGGGCTCTTGCCAGGGCATGTTCACAGCCAATACCATGGCCTGCGTCACAGAGGCGCTGGGCATGAGCCTTCCGGGCACTGCAACATCCCTTGCCGTATCTTCTGAGAAGCGGAGGCTTGCATTCGAGGCGGGCAGGAGGGCGGTGGAGCTCGTGAAAGAGGGCCTCACCCCGCGCAAGATAATGACCAAAGCCGCATTCGAGAATGCAATCATGATCGACATGGCGCTCGGCGGCTCAACGAATACAGCGCTCCACATACCGGCTGTGGCGCACGAGGCAGGGGTGGACATTTCTCTCGATACATTCGACGCGATCAGCCGGAGGACGCCGCATTTGTGCAACATGCTCCCAGGCGGACCGCACTATCTGGAGGACCTCGATGCAGCAGGAGGAATTCCCGGTGTGATGCGCCGTCTGGTCTCCAACCTCCATGATTCGCATAGTGTGAGCGGCAGGTCTATTCTGGATATTGCAAGGGCTGCGGACGTCATCGACGAAGACGTAATCAGACCGATAGACAGACCGTACCATGCCGAAGGCGGGATAGCGGTCCTCAGAGGAAACCTTGCACCGGACGGCTCTGTCGTCAAGCAGACCGCTGTCGGAGAGAAGATGATGCGCTTCGAGGGAGAGGCGGTGGTATTCGATTCGGAAGAGGACGCGATGAAGGCTATCATGGCGGGAAGGATAAGACCCGGTCATGTGGTCGTCATACGTTATGAAGGCCCTAAAGGCGGGCCCGGCATGAGAGAGATGCTCTCGCCCACCTCCGCCATATCAGGCATGGGGCTGGGAGATTCCGTGGCGCTTTTGACCGACGGCAGGTTCTCCGGCGGAACGCGCGGTCCATGCATAGGCCATATCTCGCCCGAAGCTGCGGAGGGAGGGGCGATCGCGGTGGTGCAGGACGGAGACAGGATACTTCTCGATATACCGAATAGAAAGCTCGAGCTCAGGCTTTCGGATGCCGAGATAAAGAAACGGCTTTCTTCATGGAGGCCCAAGGAGCCGAAGATAAAGTCCGGCTGGCTCGGAAGATATACCAAGGCAGTGACATCAGCGAACACAGGCGCTGTGTTGAAATAAATCAACTCTAATACGGATGCGATTATGTCCAACAAACAATTGACAGGTGCGGAAATATTTCTCGAGTGTCTCAAGCGTGAGAAGGTGGACACTATCTTCGCCTATCCAGGCGGCGTGGTGCTCAAGATATTCGATGTACTGTATGATCAAAAGGACATCAGGGTGATACTGCCCCGGCACGAGCAGGGCGGCGTGCATATGGCTGACGGATATGCACGCTCGACTGGAAAGCCGGGTGTCGCCTTGGTCACATCCGGACCAGGTGCTACGAACACTGTGACCGGCATCGCGACTGCATTCATGGACTCCATACCTCTCGTGGTGTTCACGGGCCAGGTGCCGACTGCCCTCATAGGCAATGATGCGTTCCAGGAGGCGGACATAGTAGGCATTACGAGGCCCTGCACGAAGTACAACTATCTTGTGAAGGATGTGAAAGACCTCGCAAGGACGATCCGTGAAGCGTTTTATATAGCAATGAGCGGAAGGCCTGGGCCTGTACTTGTGGATCTGCCGAGAGATGTGGTGACGGGGAAGGCGGAATTCCATTGGCCGGATAAGGTGGAGATAAGGAGCTATAAGCCCTCTCTCTACGGCAACAAGTGGCAGATAAAACAGGCTGTGGAAGCTATTACAAAGGCGAAGAAGCCTGTTGCATACATCGGCGGCGGTGTAATAAGCTCTGGTGCCGCGGATGAGATAAGGGAGTTTGCAGAGCTGACGCATATCCCTGTTACCCATACATTGATGGGCATAGGTGGATTTCCAGGGACGCACCCCTTGTCTCTCGGCATGCTCGGAATGCACGGCACATACTATGCCAACATGGCCATACATAATTCGGATCTGATCATCGCGATCGGCGCACGGTTCGACGACAGGGTCACGGGCAGGGTGGAGGCATTTGCTCCGGATGCCAAGATAATACATATCGATATCGATCCGACCTCGATCCGCAAGAACGTGCGCGTTGATATCCCTATAGTCGGAGATGTCAGGAGCGTGATGAGCGACCTCAACAAGGAACTCAGGCACAGCAAGGAGCCATGGGACGCGATCCGCAAGAACTGGCTCAAGCAGATCGAGGCTTGGAAGCAAGAGAGGCCGATGCACTATGAATATTCGGATGAGGTCATCAAGCCTCAATTCGTAATAGAGAAGATGTACGAGCTCACTGGAGGGGATGCAATCATCGTGACCGACGTTGGCCAGCACCAGATGTGGGCTGCGCAGTTCTTCAAGATAGACAGGCCGCGCACCTTCCTCTCATCCGGCGGGCTCGGCACGATGGGTTATGGATTCCCGGCAGCCATAGGCGCAAAGGTGGCACATCCAGAAAAGACCGTGTTCAGCATCTCCGGTGACGGCAGCATCCAGATGAACATACAGGAGCTCGCAACCTCTGTTGAGAACAACATACCTGTCAAGGTCGTGATAATGAACAACCGCTACCTGGGGATGGTGAGGCAGTGGCAGGAGCTGTTCTACTCGGAGAGATATTCTTCTTCCGACTTGGGCAGCACGCCTGATTTCGTGAAGGTGGCGGAGGCCTACGGCGCGATCGGGCTCCGTGCAGAGAAGCCGTCCGAGGTCGTGGCGGTGCTGATGGAGGGCCTCAAGGCGAAGAAGACCGTATTCATGGACTTCGTCATCGACAGATACGAAAAGGTGTTCCCGATGGTCCCTGCAGGCGCGGCCATCAACGAGATGATATTCGGCGAGGAAAAGAAGAAAGAAGAGAAGAAGCTCAAGGCGGTGAAATAGAAGCGGCTTGATTATGAACACGGAAAGAGTTTTATCGTTATTAAATTAAAGGGATGATGCCATGAAACATATCATATCCGTGCTGGTGGAGAATAAATTCGGCGTGCTGTCTAGGGTGTCCGGCCTGTTCAGCGGCAGGGGGTTCAATATCGAAACCATATCCGTAGGCCCTACGCTCGACCCCACCATTTCTCAGATGACCATTGTCACTACCGGAGACGAACGCATACTCGAGCAGATAATAAAGCAGCTCAACAAGCTGATTGATGTCATCAGGGTGACGGATCTCGCGGACAAGGAATATGTGGAGCGGGAGATGTGCCTCATAAAGATAAATGCGCCTGCCGAGCACAGGGCGGAGGCCCTGAGGATCGCAGATATATTCCGCGCCCGTGTAGTCGATTCTTCCCAGAAGAGCTATACCTTCCAGGTGACAGGCGACGAGAAGAAGATAGAGGCCTTCATAGAGCTCCTGAAGCCGATAGGCATAAAGGAGATAGTGAGAACAGGAAAGGTCGCCATTACTCGGGAGTAGGCCTGATGGAATCGCGCCGCAACAACAGGAGGATCCGTATGGCCGGGCTGTATCGTGTCATGTCCATGCTGATACTGTCTTTCGGCCTGTCTGCATGCGCTACATCGGGACCTGTGCTTATAGGCGCTCTAAGATATGAGCGGCCGCAGGGAATGGGCTCGGTCAGGCCCGGGCTGTCCGTTGCAGTCGGTGTCTTTAATGACCAGAGGGGCGTTGCTCCCTCGCTCATTGGAAAGCGGATTCTTCCGAGCGCAGGAGTCGAGAACGAGCTGGTCGTGGGAGGCAGTGCTGCGGATATGGTGAGCAGTGTCATGAAACAGGCACTGAGCGCCCGCGGCATCGAAGTGAAGGAAGCGCTTCAATGGGATCTCTCTCTCGAAAACATACCTGACATCGCCGATCTGTTCATATGGGGAGAGGTAAAGGCAATGGACGTTTATGCGGAGTCAAGGCCCCTGAGCGTCTCGTACAAGGCGGATGTCCAAATCAGGCTCATGGCGGCCGATGCCAAGCAGAAGAAACTCATACGCACGCTGAATCTCAACAGCAGGCTCGAGCGGCAGGACATAGTATTTTCATTCAGCACCGTAGAGGACATGCTGACCGAGGCGCTCTCTTCGGCCATAGACCAGGTGTTTGCCGATCAAGAGATAAATAAAAGACTCCAATAGAGAGTGGTAGTGTCAAAAGTTTCATGAATAAGAAATGAAACCACATTCATTCAGGTCCTTCTTCGTGGGCCCTGTGGTTAGTTATTGACAATACGACTATAAGCGAAAGGAGATGCGATGAAAGTCTACTATGACAAGGATGCAGACCAGTCAATACTGAAAGGGAAAAAGATAGCCGTCATAGGATACGGCAGCCAGGGCTTCGCCCATTCCAACAACCTGAAGGACAGCGGCATGGATATCATGGTCGGCCTGAGAAAGGGCGGCAAGTCGTGGGACAAGGCGGTGAATGCAGGCCTTAATGTTGTGGAGCCTTCCGAGGCCGCCAGGACCGCGGATGTCATAATGATACTCGTGCCGGACGAGCTCCAGGGCGGCATGTACAAGAAGGATATAGAGCCGAATATCAAAAAAGGGGCATACTTGGCCTTCGCACACGGATTCAATATCCACTTCGGCCAGATCGTGCCGCGCGAGGATGTGAATGTCTTCATGGTGGCGCCGAAGAGTCCGGGCCATCTCGTCCGCTCCCAGTATGTGAAGGGCGAGGGCGTCCCCATGCTCATCGCCGTCCACCAGGATCCGTCCGGAAATACCAAGCAGCTCGCACTCGCCTATGCATCAGCCATAGGCGGCGGCAGGGCGGGGATCATAGAGACGACGTTCAGGGAAGAGACCGAGACGGACCTCTTCGGCGAGCAGGCGGTGCTATGCGGCGGGACCACTGCACTGATAACGGCCGGATATGAGACCCTCGTAGAGGCCGGATATTCTCCTGAGATGGCGTATTTCGAATGCCTGCATGAACTCAAGCTCATAGTGGACCTCATATACGAGGGCGGCATATCGAATATGCGCTATTCTATCAGCAATACCGCACAGTATGGGGACCTCACGCGCGGCCCGAGGATCATAACCGAAGAGACCAAGAAGGAGATGAAGAAGATCCTTCGTGAGATACAGTCAGGTCAGTTCGCGAAGGAGTGGATGCTCGAGAACCAGGCGAACAAACCTGTGTTCAATGCGCTTACTAAGAAGGGGCAGTCGCATCCCATAGAAGAAGTAGGTGAGAGGCTCAGGAAGATGATGCCCTGGCTCCAGAAGGGCAAGCTTGTGGACAAGAGCAAGAACTGAGATAAAACGCACGGTGAAAAACATATCATGATGAAAAACTACGGGATACCGGTTGCGGCGGAAGGCTGGCCGTTCGTCGTTCCGCTTGCCGTCCTGACGGCGGTACTGTATGTTATCGGATGGAAGAACGTAGGCACGCTGACGCTGATAGCGACACTCTTCGTCCTGTTTTTTTTCCGCGACCCGGACAGGCGCGTGCCCACGGGAGAAGATATAGTGGTCTCTCCCGCCGACGGTAGGGTGATAGTGGTAAAAGACGTATATGAACCGGAGTATCTCAAACAGCCTGCAAAGCAGGTGAGCATATTCTTGTCCATATTCAATGTCCATGTGAACCGTGTCCCGTACGGCGGGAGGGTGGAGACAGTAAAGTACAATCCAGGCAGGTTTCTCGTGGCATCCATGGACAAGGCATCGACCGACAACGAGCAGACCGCGATGGTGATTGAGAACGGCGGCAGGAAGATCCTCGTGAAGCAGATCGCAGGGCTGATTGCGAGGCGCATCGTCTGCTATGCGAGGCCCGGGGACGAGCTCAAGACAGGCGAAAGATACGGCCTCATCAGATTCGGCTCCCGCGTGGACATATTTCTGCCTAAGGATGCGGAGCTCAAGGTCAAGGTCGGAGACAGGGTGAAGGGCGCGAGGGACATCATCGGTGTGCTGAAATAAACGATGCCGATCCATCGCCGCCGCTTTCGAGAGGAGTGTGTTGAAAGGTGAAAAAGGGCATATACATACTGCCGAACCTCCTGACCCTGTCGAGCATGTTTCTGGGGTTCTATTCCATCATTGCGTCGCTCGAATCCCAGTATGAGCTCGCGGCATGGACAATCATGGCGGCGACGATATTCGATGTCCTCGACGGCTGGGTGGCGAGGATCACACACACCACGACGAGATTTGGCATAGAGATAGACTCTCTGTCGGACGTCATATCTTTCGGCGTCGCGCCAGCCGTGCTCGTCTATACATGGACGCTGTCTTCGTTCGGCCGCGTGGGATGGCTGGGCGCCTTCTTTCTCGTAGCCTGCGCGGCGCTAAGGCTTGCGAGGTTCAACATTCAGATGGGCAGCACCGAGAAGAAGCACTTTACAGGGCTGCCTACGCCTGCGTCCGCCATGGCCATTTCGACATCGGTGCTCGCATACGATGATATCATAGGCATACTCGAATCCATAGGGCTTCCGAGGCTCGCCTCGGTGGTGAATGACGATTACTGGGTGCTTGCCATGACCTTCGTCTTGGCGGCGCTCATGGTGAGCAATATAACATATCACAGCCTGAAGGAGGCTAATCTCAAGGAGCGCAGGCCGTTCGGGATACTCGTGCTGATATCGGCGTTTCTTGCCATTGTCGCCTACCATCCCGCGCTAGTGCTTTTTTTCGTCTCCATGTCTTATGTAGCGGCGGGCATCATAGAGGCGATATACGGACTGGTGAGAAGACAGAGGGCGGTTGCATCGTTGTAATGACGCGATGGAGAACTGTTTTATGACAAGGATTATAAAGATATTCGATACGACACTCAGAGACGGCGAGCAGTCGCCCGGCGCGAGCATGAATGTCGAGGAGAAGATAACCCTCGCAAGACAGCTTGCCAAACTCGGCGTGGACGTCATAGAGGCCGGGTTTGCCATAAGCTCTCCGGGAGACTTCGAGGCCATAAAGAGGATCGGCTCCGAGGTGGAGGGCCCCGTAATATGCAGCCTCGCCCGCGCGAAGAAGGAAGACATAGACCGCGCATGGGAGGCGCTCAAAGACGCGCCGAAAAGGCGCATACATACCTTCATATCCACATCGGACATACACCTCAAGCATCAATTCAAGCTTACGCGCGACGAGGCTCTCAGGCGCGCTGTGGAGATGGTGGGCCACGCACGCTCCTATGTGGATGACGTAGAGTTCTCTCCTATGGATGCAACGAGGAGCGACCACGCTTATCTCTTCGAGGTGCTCGAGGCCGTAATAGAGGCGGGCGCCTCCACGGTGAATATCCCCGATACAGTGGGCTATGCGATGCCTGAAGAGTTCGGCACCCTCATCAGGGGCATAAAAGAGAATGTGAGGAACATAGACAAGGCGGTCATCTCCGTCCACTGCCATAATGACCTCGGGCTTGCCGTCGCGAATGCGCTTGCCGCGGTCAGGAACGGCGCGGGACAGGTGGAATGCACAGTGAACGGCATCGGCGAGCGCGCGGGCAACTGCTCCATGGAAGAAGTGGTTATGGCCCTGAAGACCAGAAGGGACTTCTACGATGCGGACACGAACATCACCACCGAGGAGATAATCCGCACGAGCAGGCTCGTTACGAAGATCACGGGCATACCTGTCCAACCCAACAAGGCGATCGTGGGGGCGAATGCATTCGCCCATGAGTCGGGCATACACCAGGACGGCCGGCTCACGGAGAGGACGACATCCGCGCTCATGCGGCCTGCGTG